>DAIDHN010000054.1 GCA_027459665.1 Chthonomonadaceae bacterium
GGGCTGGTGCAGCCTGGCAGCATAACTCTGCAGCCCTCGCAGAGGGCTTGGCGTATCAGCACAGGGTTTCAACCCCGTGCAACAGCCGCCATCGCGTGAGGCAACCTCACCCCGGCCTTTCGGTTTGCAGACAGACGGCAGCAGCGCGCAAACTGAAAAATAGTTTACATCAATGCTGAACTCTTACTTTTTTCGACATGAGTAGCAATAGAAGCGAATTGTAAGGTAATATAATCTCCCGGACGATACATGCGATCAGAAGGGAGCACTGCAAACAGTGACTGAAACAAAAACCGTTACGATAATACCGGGCGATGGAATAGGGCCGGAAGTAGTGCAGGCAGCCATGCGCGTTATGGACAGCGCCGGAGCTGGCTTGGAATGGGAATTATGTGAAGCCGGGGCCGCCGTTTTCGCAAAGGGCATTGCCTCTGGCGTGCCTGAAGAGACTCTGCAGTCGATTGCGCGCAATCGCATTGTGCTGAAGGGGCCGCTGGAAACCCCTATTGGATACGGCGGAAAAAGCGCCAATGTGACTCTGCGCAAGCTGTTTGAAACCTACGGAAACATTCGCCCCGTACGTGAACTGCCCGGCATACAAACCCCGTTTACAGGCCGCAATATCGATCTGGTGGTAGTGCGCGAAAATGTGGAAGACCTCTACGCCGGCATAGAACACATGCAGACCCCTGGCGTTGCACAGTGCCTGAAACTCACCTCTACCAAAGGCTGCGACAAAATTGTGCGTCTGGCTTTTGAGCTCGCACGCGCAGAAGGCCGTAAAAGCGTGCATTGCTGCACCAAGGCCAACATTATGAAAATGACCGAAGGTCTGCTGAAACAGAGCTTTGAGGCCATTGCCCCCGAATACCCAGATATTGCAGCTCACCAGATACTTGTAGACAACTGTGCACACCAGCTGGTGCGAAAACCCGAACAGTTTGAAGTAATTGTAACTACCAACATGAATGGCGACATTCTTTCCGACCTTACATCCGGTCTGGTTGGCGGGCTGGGAATTGCACCCTCTGCCAACATAGGTTCGCAGGTAGCCATGTTTGAGGCCGTACACGGCTCTGCGCCAGACATTGCCGGCAAAAACTGCGCAAACCCTGTTGCGCTGCTGCTTTCATCGGTATTGATGCTGAGGCACCTGGGTAAATTTGATGCTGCTTTTGCGATAAAGCATGCTCTGCTCTGTACACTGGAGCAGGGATGCCTTACAGGAGACCTTGCAAGCGGCAAAAGCCCTGCCTCTACAACCGAGTTTACCGATGCAGTAGTGGCCAACCTGGGGAAACATTCTGAAAATTACTCAGTACGAAACTGGAAAGCCATTTCCCTGCCCCCCGAAAGTCCCGACCCGGTAGCGACTCGCGCTGCCAGCCGCAAACTGGCAGGAGTGGATATCTTTCTGGAATCGGGCCTGGATACCGTATCGCTGGGGCAAAGTCTGGATGCCATCTGTGCAGATACGCCGCTTCGCCTCAAAATGATCTCCAACCGCGGCACCAAAGTCTACCCGCCCTCTGGGGCCATGACAGACTGCGTGGATCACTGGCGGTGCCGCTTTGTATTTCGCGATCATGCCTCCCCCTCAGAAGAAGCCTTGCAGAACCTGCTGGCGCGCGTAAGCGAAAAACATTACTGGATGCACCTGGAAAAGCTGCAGGAGTTTGATGGCAGGCCTGCCTTTGCCAAAGCACAGGGAGAAGACTGATGCGATATTTAACGCAAAATTAACGCAACCTTAAACTCTGCTTAATGTGTGCGCATTATAATAACCATACGCTCACTCTCCGAGCGACGATCACCCTTCATTTTGCACGGAGCTGCAACGCTCCTGGCCGGCCCCGGCAGCGGAGCCGGCATTTTTTTTGTCTTGTGGGGCGTACTACAGTGTATGAATAACATGGAGGAGCCTTTATGCCCGATTTTAACCCTGTAGAAACCCTCTGCGGCAGCACCCGCTTCTGTTTTACCCGCCTTGTCAACGACCTGGATGCACTCACCGATGAGCAGGCAGTTACTTCTCCTGCTCCTGATACCCGCACCGCAGCAGACATAGTATCTGAGTGCGCCCGCGTGAACTGGCACATTGGCCGCATACTTCGCAATGCGCCTCCAAGTGAAGAAGAGACAGCCAGCTCTCGCGAGGAGATGGCAGCATGCAGCAACTCAAAACAGAAAGCGCGCCAGTATCTGGAGCGTGAAACAGCGAGTTTGCTGGAAGCGCTGCAGCAAATCGACCCTTCCAGGCTGGGTGAGCAGCAAAAGTTGTGGAACCGGGAAGTCTCCTTGTTTCAGGCTGCCCAGCTGCCTGCCATGCACATGTTTTACCACGATGGGCAGCTTGCGTACATTCAGACATTTTTTGGCGATCAGGAGAACCACTGGTAAACCAGCAGCTCTGCTCTCTGTATTTTGAAAGGTGATTCCCTGCCATGCAAATGCTGATAATAGACCCGCAGGAAGATTTCTGCAACCCTCACACCGGTTCGCTTTATGTACCGGGCGCCGAGGAAGATATGAGCAGGCTGGCCGCGCTGGTTTCCCGCCTGGGCAGCAGGCTTGAAGCAGTCCATGTAACGCAGGACAGTCACCACCAGGTGCAGATTTTTCATTCCTGCTGGTGGCAGGATGCATGGGGGAAACCACCGCCGCCTTTCACGCTGATTTCCGCTGCAGATGCAGAGAGCGGGGTATGGCGTGCGGCCCATGCACCATTTCAGAAGCGGAGCCTGGCATATGTGCGTTCGCTGGAAGAGCAGGGAAATTACCGCCTTGTTATCTGGCCCTACCACTGCATTGCAGGCACTTCTGGCCACAACATAGCTGCCCCGCTGCAGAAAGCGCTGGCCGAATGGGAGCGCGCTGCCTGGAAGCCGGTTCATTACCAGCAGAAAGGCGGCAACCCCTTTACCGAACATTACAGTGCATTGCGTGCAGAAGTGTTTGACGTGCAAGACCCTTCTACGGGGGCAGATGCCCGCTGGCTGTCGCAGCTGCAGAAAGCCGATACACTGCTGGTAGGCGGTGAAGCCCTTTCGCACTGCGTGCTGAGCACAGTGCGTGATTTGGCCACTCTGGCGCCTGAAATGGTTTGCCGCATGGTGCTGCTCACCGATGCCGCCTCTGCGATACCAGGTTTTGAGGAAGAATGCAGTTATTTTTTGAAACAGATGACCGGCCTGGGTATGCAGATATGCAGCGTGCGCGATTTTTTATAACCAGTCAGTGCATTGGTTCTGTTCACACTGCACCGAGTAATGATTGCCTGTGAATAAATATGATATTTGTGGCGCATTAATCATTTTTTTGTGAGTTATTCATTTATTTGCAAATTAAAACCAGGCAATGTTACAGGTTTGCGGAAATTTGTGAATAAATCGCATTTTTTCTTGACAGTATGGCAAACCAGTGTTATACTGATGTTGTGAATCGAACCGCTTCGACAAAACTTGTCGAAGCGGTTCGATAAAGGCGGGTAATAGGAAAAACAGCATGGCTGCAACTATCAAAGACCTGGCGCGGGAAAGCGGTGTATCACCCTCCACCGTTTCTTATGTACTCAACAACGGCCCGCGCCCAGTAAGTCGGCGCACCAGAGAAAAAGTGCTCGCAATAGCAAAAAAACTCAACTATCAGCCCAATGCTGTAGCTCGGGGACTTTCACGCCGCAAAATGGATACCATCGGAATCATCTATACCTATCTTGATGCTGACAATACCGATTACTATTTCATATCCATTCTGCACGGAATACTGGGAGCATGCATGAGGCATTCGCAAGCTGCTACCCTTTTTACTTCGCATGCGTGGGAAGATGTGCCTGCCAACATGCCGCTCTACTGCAACGGACGCTGCGACGGACTGATTGTGGTGGCTCCGCCTGCCTACAGCGGATTTGTGCAGGAATTCAGCGCGAGAGAGATGCCCGTTGTGGTGATCAACGAAATCTATCCCGACCCCAAGGTGGCCAGTGTCGATATTGATAACGAGCTGGCGATGTATGAAATGACGCAGTACCTGCTCTCGCTGGGACATCGGCGCATTGCACTATTTTGCGGCGATGCCAATCAGAGCAGCGCGGTTTTGAGAGAGAGAGGGTTTCGCAAGGCTTTTGCCGAGGCAAAACTGCCCGAAGAACTCTTTCAGATTGTGCCAGGCTCTTATCGCCCGGCTTCAGGCTATCAGAATGCGCTCAAGGTTGTAAAGCAGCCGGAGCAGCAGAGGCCAACCGCACTCTGCTGTGCCAGCGATGCCATTGCAGCTGGGGCAATGCAGGCGCTGATTGAGTGCGGCATCTCTGTGCCAGACCAGATGTCGGTCACCGGAATAGATGATGTTCCGATCGCGCTCACAACAGCTGCACCGCTCACCAGCATTCGACAGCCTTTTACCGAGATTGGAATGCATGCAGCAGAATTTCTGCTTGCACGCATTGCAGGAGATGCCACTGTACGGCAGGAACTGCTTCCTGCCACTCTGGTGGTGCGAAAATCTTCAGCGCCTCCCTGCCGCTGAAAGTGAACCGAACTACAAATACGGAGAATAATTATGAAACGCAGTGGCTTTACACTCATTGAACTGCTGGTAGTTATCGCTATTATAGCAATACTGGCTGCCATTCTCTTCCCTGTGTTTGCACAGGCACGTGAAAAAGCGCGCGCTATCTCGTGCGTATCCAATATGCAGCAGCTGGGCACCGCCACGCTGATGTATGTACAGGATTACGACGAAACCTTTCCCACCGGCCTGCAGAACCAGTGGTATGCAGACAGCTGGTACTACATCATTCAGCCCTACGTGAAGGATGTAAACGTGCTGCTTTGCCCCGATGACCCGCGTGCAACTCCATCGGGCTACTCTTCCTGGATGGGGCCGCTGGTCTCCTATGCCTCCAACGGCTATATGGTCTACAACGGCGGTACTGGCAAATGGGATGTAGATGGCATTATGGGCATGTCGCAGGGATGGATGGGGCAGACTACCACCACAGATGCCCGCATCGACCTGCCTGCCCAGACTATTCTGATTGCTGAAAAAGAGAATGTGCCCGCCATGCTGAGCAATGGCAACAAAGGTGTAGATACCACCGGCAACGTGTACTGGTTTGCCACCGGCTGCATGTTTACCAATGTAAACTGGTGGGACTATTTCTCCCCGGGAGAAATCCCCGAGGGCAACCAGCCGGTAAACACAACCAGCCCATGGCTTGGGCCAAACGGCGCTGTAACGGCACTGCACAACAATCAGGCCAACTTTGCATTTGCCGACGGCCATGTGAAATCGATGAACCCTGCGGCCACCGACCCCAACCCAACTACACAGCCGCAGAACAATATGTGGAACGCTACCCGCTAGTTCGGCAGCAAAGCAGAACCCCCTTTTCCTGCAGGGCAAAAATCGCCCTGCAGGAAAAATTCACACAGCAGGAAATATCATGAGAAATCGAACAATCTGCCTGCGCGGCGTATTGGCAGCCGGGGCGCTGGTTTTACTGGCTGGATGTCAAAATGGTTCGCATCTTTCCAGTGCGCAGGCCAAAGAGATGTCTGGCAAGGCCCCGCCTATGCCTGCGAACGCAATGTCTTCCATTATGCAGAAGCAGAAGTCTATGCCTCCGCCTCCCAGTCGGAGTGATTCTGCACAGCCGCCTCCGAGCATCAAAAACTAGATACTCAATTCAATGGGCCTGCATTCAAATTTGAATGCAGGCCCATTTGTTTGTATATAGCGTGAAAAAGCAGCCTATTTTTTTCGCCTTCCTGCAAACCGCCTGCGCATCTGCATATAGGCAGTATCTACCACCGAACCGCCCAGGGGCGTTGCTGCCATAATCTTGTTTACTGGCATAGCGGGTGGAAAGCGCATCATGCGCAGAAGGGGTACTGCCATAACCGGAGAGTTTTCTGAGGTGCGCGCTACCGATACTGTCTGGAACAGACCTACTGCATCATCCGGCCAGTAGGCGCTGGTGAAGGTGGCCTGCACGCCTGGCTTCTGGGGCGCCAGGTGGTATACAAAACAAAAGTACTTCTGCGTACTGGTAGCTGCCGGCAGAGTCTGCTTGTCGATCACTGTGGAATTGGAAGGAATATCATTGCCGGCCTGGTCTGCTGCTCCCAGATATCTCACTGCCTGCAGAGTGAAGTTAACGGGAGCCGCTTCACTGGGGCTGTCTGGCAGGCTTCCCAGCACATAGAGGGTTTCACCGCCATTGCCGTCGCTTACCGCCAGTGTGGTAAAGCCACTGATCATGTGCCTGCTTGCAGCCTGTACATGTGCGGCAATGTTGCGCTTCTTTTTGACAACCGGGGGATTTACTTTTTGCAGCTGCCCCAGCAGGCCGGGCTGAGCAGTGGTGACACCAGCGGGCTTATGCGATGCTGCAGGAGCTGCAACAGCAACTGCCGGTTTCGCTTTTCTGTTTCGAAATCTTCCCAGCGGAATAAACGCACTGTTTGCCGGGTTGATGCCGCTGCCAGGCCGGGCAGGGAAAGGAGAATAGAGCAGCGGGTTTTGCGCAGCCTGCTGCAGCATGGCCCCGATACCTGGCTGATTCCAGAACGCAATCAGATCAGGATCGGCTGCGATGGTGCGGCGCAGCAGGGGCAGGCTGATATAAATGTTCTGATACAGATGGGTTTGCAAAACTGCAAGAGGCAGGCTGGAGGCTGCAATGTGTGTGCTGTCTCCCGCTGCTGCAGGGGCAAAGTAGTGCTGCGGCGGGGCAGTGAGATAAAAACTTTGCATTCCCTGCAGGCCGTTTTGTCCTGCTGTGCCTCCATCCTGTGCAAGCGCCGCCGTCTGGGCGGCTCCCAGAGCAGATGCTGCAAGCAGGGCGGCTGTGAGGCCAGTCTGCCAGAATCGTCGTGATACTTCCATACCATGGCTCCTTTCGCTGCTGCGCATGTGCGCTGCAGGCCGTATGCTTTGAAATACCAGACGCATCGCAGAGCGTAAAGTTCAGGAGGCTTCCTGCAGCAGCGCGCGCAGGTCGAGGGCGCGGGTATACATGTGCAGCTCACCTTCAGGGGTGCGGGGCCATTCTTCCGCAGGCAGGTCGCGGTACAGTTCCACCCCGTTTCCGTCGGGGTCGCGCAGATACAGCGCTTCGCTCACCCCGTGGTCTGCTGCACCTTCCAGCGGGATTTCGGCCTGAACCAGCCGTTTCAAGGCATTGGCAAGGTCAGTTCGGGTAGGGTAAAGAATGGCAATGTGATAAAGCCCTGTGCAGCCTGGCGGCGGAGGCGGGCCGCCTGCGCTCTCCCAGGTATTCAGCCCAATGTGGTGATGGTAGCCGCCTGCGCTTATGAATGCGGCACTGCTTCCCATGCGCTGCATTAGGGTAAACCCAAGCGTTTCACAGTAAAACTGTATGGCACGCTCAAGGTCGGCAACCTTCAAATGCACGTGCCCTATGTGAGTTTGGGGCGGAATGGTATAGGCATTCATGGCAGTACGTCTCCTGTTAATACAAGAAGTTCTATTCATTATGTATTACGAATGGCGGTTGCATGGGCTGTTGTGCTGCCGTTTCAACAGCGCAGCAGCATGCCGGGCCATTGAGCCGTGCATGCTGCTTGCAATGAGAGCGTGTTCTGTTTTTGCGGCGGCCGGCTAGGAACTGCTCTGCGCCTCGCGCGCCTCCCAGTCTGCAGTAGTGTTGGTGAGCGGAAACGGCTGTGAGGGCACCGGCAGGCCGAGTGCGCTGCAGATAGGCTCCCAGCCATCGCTTGCCTGCCACACCAGCAGCCGGCTGGAGGGGATGGCGGCGCGTACCTCTTCGCTGTTTCTCAAAAATTCGCCTACGCAGGCATCGTGGTCGTGCAGCTCGGTAGTAAAGCGCGTTCGAAACATGCTGTCTACCATTGCCCGCCATTCATCGCTTGAATGGGTATGGATATGTTTAAAAATAGTATTTTGCGTGCTTCGCCACCAGGCTTCCGGGTCGCGTACCGAAAGCAGTACCAGCGCATCGGGGTATGCCTCGCTCAGCTCCTTCCAGAATGCCGAGGCCGGCCAGTCTACAGCCGCTGCGTACCCATTGAGCAGCGTATCCCAGTTGGGCATGTTTCCTTCTGCTGCCGAATGCCACTGCGGTACGTGTTCGGGATGCTTGAATACCTCTACCATATGATAGCAGGGTTCTCCCAGAAGTATTTCCAGCGCCAGTTTCAGAGAGTGCGTACCGGTTCTTCCCAGCCCGGCTCCCACAACCTTCAATGCCATCTGTATTCTCCTTTTGTTTGCAGCACTGCTGCCAGCCAGATTGCGCACGGCGTGTATTTACACAACGAGTATAGCAGAGAGAGGGGAGAAAGCAGGGCGCTGTATGCAAAAGCAGCAGTGCGGCAGCGACTGGGCAGGCAGGCGTCTTAATAAAAATTTAATACAAACTGTTAATAGGTTTTCGGTACAATATTTCCGGTTGAACTTTTAGCTGCTCTGCGCAACCCGTGCAGTGCAGTGCAGAATATTCTAGAAGGAGAGTGTTCATGAGGGATCAAAAAGCATTTACCCTGATCGAGCTTTTGGTAGTTATTGCAATTATTGCAATTCTGGCAGCTATTCTTTTCCCCGTTTTTGCACAGGCACGCGAAAAAGCGCGGCAAATATCCTGTCTTTCCAATGTAAAACAGGAAACGCTTGGTTTGCTTATGTATGTGCAGGATTATGATGAGACCTGGCCCCGCAACGATGACTGCGTGAATGGCGGCACCACACCGCTGCCCGGCGCGCCTCCTACCGCCATAGGCTGCGACGGCGGCCCAGACTATACGTACTGGGGCGACCGTGTGAATCACTACAAATGGTGGTGGTGGACGTACCCCTACACCAAAAACAGCCAGATTATGTTCTGCCCAAGCCGAACCTACGACCAGATCAGCTGGCTGCACGGCGGAGAAATTTTTGGGGCAGGCTACGGTCTCAATCTGGCAATTACGGGCAGCCTCAACACGTACGGCAACCCGAACCGCAGAGGCGCATTCCGCAACTCATGGACGGGCGGCACCCTGGCGGGTGTAACTGCGCCGGCAGAGGCCATGCTGATTATGGAGACAAACTCTCCGGCGGTAGGCTCATATGATGTAGGCTCAGGTGCGCAAACCACCGCCTATCCGCTGTGCGTGCGTGAGTACTGGCAGAAGCTGCTGCTGCCCAACGGGCCAACGGGAACGGTGAACACAAAGTTTGCCCCTCACAGCGGCGGCATGAATATTGCCTATACCGACGGGCATGCCAAATGGATGAATGTAAATACCTTTCTGGGCATGTGCCCAACTGCTGCGCAGTATGGCAATATGCCGGTGCCCTCCAGCGAAGACCTGGCCTACTACACCACAAATGCTCCAGTATGGAGCCAGCCGTGGCCGTTCTGGAATCTGAACTGATGCGAGCCGCAGTAAAATGGTGCGGCGCCCTGCTGCTCTGCGGCATTCTCTGGGGCTGTGCGCACAAAACAACCTACAGCCCCAACCCTGCACTGAAGCATCCTTCAGGGGAAATGCTTGATCAGATGCAGCTGCGAAAAGAACAGATGCAGCGCAGGGGCGCACAGAGCACTGCCCCCTGAGGCGGTGTGGTTTGAAGAGCAGGAGAGCAATTGCTCTCCTGCTCTTTTTGTTGGGAACCCCTCTCCATTCCAAAGCGTGATACAGTACGAGCATACCTGCAATATTGATGCTGTTAGTCTGCCCGACAGAGAGAATGCATGGTATAATGAATAAATTGTGAAAAATTCTACGAAGTATTGAGTAATGACGAAAAAAAAGTGCAGGAACCTATGAAAACCGGCGCGCAGCAGCACCCGGCGCTTTACATGCCGGTCAGCCCCGAACACAAGGGCAGAGCGGTGCAGGCAATGTTTGCTTCCATTGCCCCGCGTTACGATTTGCTGAATGACCTGCTCAGTTTTCGGCAGCACCGCGCATGGCGTGTGCAGGCAGTAAAACTGGCGGCGGTGCGCCCCGGCAGCATGTGCCTGGATGTTTGCACTGGCACTGGCATGTTTGCTTCTGTGCTGTCTCGTGCAGCAGGTGCAGACGGCAGGGTGCTTGGCCTGGATTTCTGCGCTTCCATGATTCGCCAGGGCCTGCCCCGCACATTCAGAAATGCTGCCGGCCCCCTCGCCATGATGGTTGCAGATGCAGAAAGCATTCCCTGTGCCGCATCGCTATTTGACGTGGTAACTGTTGGTTTTGGGGTACGCAATGTAGTGCATTTGCAGCAGGCAGTGAATGAGATGAGCAGAGTTGCCAAGCCAGGGGGAAAAGTGGTGATACTTGAGTTTACCCGCCCCGAAAACCGCCCCCTGGTAAACTGGTACCTGTTTCGGGCGCTGCCGCGCATTGGAGGTCTTTTGAGCAAAAAGGACGCCTATGCGTATCTGCCCGAATCGATGCGTTTGTTTGTTACCAGCTCAGAATTGACGAAAGTAATGCAGAGCGCCGGTTTGAAAAACGTGGTGGTTCACCGGCGAAATTTCGGCACGGTTTGCATTCACATTGGGGAAAAGCCTGAACCCGGAGAAATCATGCAATGAATGTACTGCATCCTCCCGCCGCCAAACAGATGGTGAAGGCCGCTTCATTGCTTGACTATGTGCGGCCAGACCTCGACGCTGTAGAAGCAAAGATGCAGAGTGAAATAGGTTCGGATGTTCGGACCATTTCAGACCTGGCTGCCGGTCTGCTGCAGGCTGGCGGCAAGCGCCTGCGCCCTGCGATGGTGGCTCTTTCTGCAAGAGCCATTTCAACTGCTGTTTCGCGGGAGCGCATTGCTGCCGTAGGCGCAGCCGTAGAGTTTGTACACATGGCTACCCTGGTGCATGATGATGTGGTAGACGATACCTCAACCCGCCGGGGAAAGCCTACCGCCAACTCTATTTACGGCAATGGCGCCGCCGTACTGAGCGGAGACTACATACTTGCCCGCGCCATGCGTATTCTGGCAATAGACGGAGACCTGCGAATAATTCGTGCGGTATCAGAAATCACCATTGCCATGAGCGAGGGCGAAGTGATGGAAATTAGCGCTGCGGGCTGTGCAGAGCTGCCGCTGGAAGATTATTTTGAGATACTGCGCAAGAAAACCGCTGTGTTTGTAGAGGGCTGCTGCAAAACCGGCGCCATGCTGGCAGAGGCACCTGCAAAAGAAGAGCAGGCGCTTGCCGAATATGGCTATGCACTGGGCATGGCTTTTCAGATTGCCGACGATTTGCTTGATTATACCGGTGACCCCGCTGTTACCGGCAAGCCGCGCGGCAGCGACCTGAAAGATGGCAGGGCTACGCTGCCTTTTTTGCTCACCCTGCCCGATGCCAGCCCGGAAGAACGCGCAATGCTGCTTACTGCATTTGGAAACGCCGATTTGCAGCAGAGAGAAGTGGAGCAGGCATGTGAGGTAATGGAACGGTACAACGCCTTTGCACGCACCCGCATGCTGGCACGCGACTATGTGAAGCAGGCAGAAAATGCCCTGGAAACGCTGCCGGCATCCAGAGCGCGCAGGTGCTTCTCGGCGCTTACCGATTATGTAGTACACAGGGATCGCTAAAACCGCCTCAAAAGCCTGCGCTTACTCGCTTTTGTGCAGCATCCAGAGGCCAGCCAGTGAAAAAAGCACGTTTTGCGACCATGCGGCAGCAATGGGGGGCAGCAGCGGCGCGGCGCCTCCGGCTCCCGGCGAGCCAAGTATGCGCGACAACAGCAGCGTGTTCCAGTACACAAACACCAGCATGATAGAGAGCAGCGTGCCCATAAACCCGCCGCCGCGGCCATATTTGAGGGCAAGAGGCGGGCAGCAGAGCGCCATGACCAGGCATGAAAAGGGCACCGAGAGCTTGAAGTAGTAGTCGAGCAGGCGAGATGGATCGTAAATGCGCAGCCTTCTGTCTTGTTTGAGCATTTCACCCAGTTTGCGATAAGTAATGGTTGCAGAACCAGCCATTTGGCCCATAGGCATCTGCAGCTGAAACCCGTTTTGAAAAAACTGCGGGTCTACGGCAATATGGTAACTCACCTTGTTCATATGCACCATATTTACGGTATCGGGGTGCAGCGGATCATAAGAGATCACCTCGGCGTTGAAAAGGGTCCATACCCCGCTGCGGTACGTTCCATCCCGCGCCATGCTGAGCAGGCGCGTTGATCCGCTAAGCAGCTGCTGGCTTGAGTTGATTGAAATGCCATGCAGCTCGATGTATCCGCGGCGGCGCAGCATGGTTCTCACCCCTACCACGGTATGCCCGTCAAGTGCAACGGTTTGCCCCGCCGGGGGGGTGAGGTTTTTGAAGTTTTCGGTGAGCTGTTCTTCCACGGTGATAAAGCGCTGCACTGTTGCAGGCACCACCCATTCGCCAAAAAGAAAGTCGCCTGCCGAAACAACCAGCCCTGTGAGAAAAATGGGCAGAAAAATGCGCATCAGGCTTACCCCTGCGGCACGCATCACGGTGATTTCCGAGTCGCGGCTAAGCCGGCTGACCGCCAGGGATGCAGCAACAGCCATGGCAACAGGCATAGTCATGTGGATGAGAAAAGGAATAAAAAAAAGCGCCAGGCGCGCAACAGAGGCGGCTGGCACTTCAAACTGCACAAACAGGTTTGCGTTGTTGTACAGCACCGAACCGGTAAGCATCAGCACAATGGCGGCCTGCCCTATGAGGAAGGGCACCACCATTTCGCGAAGCATATATCGGGTGAGTGTGCGCATGGCGGCTGTACGTTTAGTAAAACTTCTGCTGTATCTGCAGCGTGTCGCAGATTTGTCTCAGTTCATGCGGGGTGAGGCCGTCGGCAAGGCCGTGGTTGGCCAGGTTCATGTACTCGTACCGCGCGCCGGTTTCAGCGTATTCAATTAGGTCGCAGGCGCGTTTTACCGAGCTGTCTGAGCGCGCCATTACGCCATGTTTTCCCCATACCACCACATGATGATCGCGCATGAGGCGCACGTTGCCCAGCATAAGTTCTGGCGAGCCGGGCAGCATGAATGGCAGATAGCCTACGCCGTCTGGCAGATTGACAATGGTTTCGGGCTGCCATCTCAATATGCGGCGGCTAAGGGAAAACGTTTCCTGGTAGCGGGGTATGTGGCTGAGGTAAACCAGGTGCAGGGGCTGAGCATGCACAATGGCATGAAAGTTGAGCTGCTGGTGGTTTACCCGGTCTCGGTGTACTGCTACATGCGAGTTGAACTCTGAGGTGGGGTGTGCAAACAGTCTGCCCGGCGACGAAAAGAGCGTGCCCCGCCTTCCCCCTTCTTCTACTCGCACATAGCAGAGATTGGCTGTGGGAGCATGAATTATTTCGCGCAGCCTTCTGCCCGAACCGGTAATGAGAAAGCCATGCCCAGCCAGTTCGGGTGCTGCAGTGGGCATTTCTATGGGTTCTGCATTGGGAAACACCTGTGAAGGGTCGAGATGCCATCCCATGTACAGTGAAATGTTGCCGGCAGCGCCTTCGCTTGCCTCTATTTCCGCCATGCGCCTGCCTGCCTCGCCCACCATGTCCATCAGGTGATGCAGCGAAGGGTAAGGTTCATTCAGGCGCATTTGTGCCGTTTCCTAACGGGGCTGTTTCAAAGTCGAAGGCGAGCACTTTTTCGCAAATGGGGCGTATAAAGTTTTGCACCACATGCTGGTGCGCTTCGTGTGGTTCATATGCCTGCAGCGCGGCCCGGTCGGTGAAGCGTACGCGCAGGCACACATGGTAGCCATCTGAGCGGCCTGAAAAGTCTTCGCCGCAGTTGAGGTCTACAATACCGGGTACTTTTGTTTTCATGCCTTCCAGAGCCTGCAGGGTTTCTGCCACAGCTTGTTCAGATACGCCGGGCGACCAGCGAAACAACACGATATGCTCTACCAAATATTTCTCCTTGCATAATTCTACAGTGTATTGTACGATAGTTAACCATCATATTTTACCCCAGCGCCCAAATACATCGGCATTTCGGGGCAGGGCAGGCGGGTATTATGAAGGCAGCAGACACACTATGATATACAAACATGCATGATGCACAGTAGTTCCCTGCCCTGGGGTTTTGAGGCAGATGCGCTCTCTACACAGAAAAGCGGGCGTCTGGCCAGACGCCCGCAGCAGCGAGTTGTACTGGTCTCTCTGGTTACGGGTTGAGAAATAAAAGATTACCTCCCCAAGTGAAATGGTTTGCCATAGGCTTGCCCAATGTGAGCTGCCAGGATACAAAAGAGCCATTGGCTGAACTACTTACTTGAATATCTGTTTGCGGCAGAAACTGAAGGGGAGGTGGCACAGCATCAAACAAGCCTGTATCGAGGGCGTCGAAACCTGTGGAGAGCAATCGCTCCAGCAGTTTGTGCTGCAGGGAGGCGGGGTATTTCTCCAGCAGACCGTTTGGATGATTGTGCAGTATGGCATCGCTCCTCTGCAGGCATATCGACAGCGTACTTCTGTCCTGCTGAGTCTGCATGCTCAAAAACCCGGATAGTATTGTGTAGAGCGGCAGGTTTCCTGCATGTTTGGCCAGGTTCATGTTCTTCTGCATTTTTTCAAAAAATGGGTTGTCGGTATGATTGTGCGTATAAATGATATGCAGAAATTCAACGGGCATATCCTGTTTGAGCGCTGCAGGAAGCTGCGCTACAGAGGCAGGCAGCATGGATTTTCGGCCCAGCAGTACAATATATGCAGGCTTTGTGCTTTCGTACCAGCGCCAGTGGTTCATGGCTGCCAGTGCATTCAGCGCCTGCTGGGCGGTTACTCCATTCAGCTTGCAGAGCAGACGATGCCCCCGAAGCCAGGGGGTCATCTGCATATGCAAACCAGTCTGCTTCGCCAGTGCAAGCAGCAGCTGGCCAACAGAAGTTTTTCCCTGGTTGATGTTTACCGGTTTTGCCAGGCCGCGCTTTGCCTGGGCCGACCAGAACTGCTGTGCAGCGGCTGGCTTGCCGGTGAATACGAGAGTGCAAATGAGCAGACACCAGATGATTGCGTATTTCATGGCAAGGATGCTCCACCAATTGGCTGTGCCAGAGAAGGGCAGGCTGGATCAGATAAAATAATATTGTAATCTGTACCTTTGACGCCGTTGATAATGCTTTGCTCCGGCGTCCAGGCAGCATACACGGTATTGTAATGGCGCAAAAGGCAGTCTATGTATTCCCACACGTGCAGGGCAGGGTAAAGCACTTGCGCCTTGATTACCTCTGCAATCTGGCGGGCGGCGGCTGGTGGCATGGCGGCCAGTGCAAGACCCTGGCTGCTGCTGCACTGCAGTTTCTGCTTGATAGAGAGCATGGCATATGCCTGCCGAAACAGCGCTTTTTGCTGTGCCAGTGTAAGATTTGGCGAAACAGCCCGCAGAGCCTGGGCATACAATGCTGCCATGTGCTGCATTTCAGGCAGGTTGGTTTGCGGCCTGAGCAGATGCTTTGCCGGATTGGAAACACTGCGTGTGAACATGACGAGCGAAGCACCTTTGAGAAGCGACCATTTGCAGTTGAAGTCGTAGCAAAGATTGTTGAGGGCCTGCCAAAGAGGCACATTCATTTGAGGCGCCTGGGCTGTATCTCGCGGCCAGCTGTCGCACAGAAAGCTGAGATGAGTGTGCGTTTCAATTTGCTGCAGCAGTACGGCAAGAGAAGTGGAGGAGTATTGACCGGCAAGCGGCCTGTAGAATACGGCTGGAAGGCCGGCAGGCGGATGCACGGGGGGCTGTGCCCGCAGCAGCGCCGGGGAGAGCAGCAGGAAAGTGGAAAGCAGCAGGGTTTTCATAGGAACCTCCGAAGGGGATGTTACAGTAAACACCCCCGGTTTCAGTACATTTGTAGATAGAATCAAGGAGTGGTTGAAAAGGCTATCTGGAAGTTGAGCATGCCAGTTTCTCCGCCAGAGGGCAAAGGAGAAGCCATACATGAACAAGTTATTGTAATATCTTGTGGAGTAGTGGGTGTCAATACAAAATTATGCTCTTGGGTAAAATGACCGCCCGTATCCTGCCCGTTCAATCCTGTGAGAAGCGGGTTGTTAAAACCAGGTATTGTACTCGTCATACTCGCATTGATCAGGCCGCCGTTAGTGCTGTATCCTCCAATACTTGCTGAAGCGTAGATGGTTTGCAGAGGGCTGGCGTTTTTGGGGAGAGTACAGGTGTAAGTTTCTGATTCTGTACAGTAGATGTTGCTTTCAGGGAGGTACTGTGTCGTAGCAATTGCCTGTATAAGTCCAGATGTTTGTCCGCTGCTTCCCACCGTAGCAGCAGGGCTGACGTTGCCAGGAGATACAGTTGCCACTCCAATTTCACCTGGCCCCATACCTGGTTTGTAGGGCGAGTAATACTGTCCGTTTGTCCATGACTTGAGCTGGCATTGTACCTGGGCACGACACCGCATGGAAGTACAGAGGCAAGTCAAACAGGTCACTATTGTCAGTATAACTCCAGACGCTGAAGTTATGGCAACAATTGCTTTTGCTGCGGGGGGGGGAGAGCATTTTGAATCATAAACTAAACCTTCCTTTCTCATAGTATGTACTATAAGTATACAATATAATTTTTTCAAATTGCATAAAATTTATATTATGCTGTCAAAAAAAACAGATTGCAGTAAATTTATTTCAGCGACAGCAGGAGAATACAGCAGGAAACTGAATATCCAGGCAGGAAATGCTGCTCTGCACGGTCAAGAAAAGGGCAGGAGAGAACAAAAGGGGAGCAGGCAATGAATGTACAGGAAGCTTTGGAGGCAGCGGGAGTGAGACCGGATACGCTTTCGCCCGAAGAGAAAGCGTTTCTTGACAGCGAGGGATACCTGCCTTTGCGCGGTGTGCTGAGCATGGAGGAGGTGGAAACCATTCGCGCTGAACTGGCGCGCATGATGGAGGAAGAAGGAGAAAATGCCGGGAAGGAAGTGCACCAGGAAGCTGGAACCGAGCGGCTGTCGGACCTGGTGAACAAGGCCCCTGTTTTTTCTGTAGCGCTGAACCGCCCGCGTGTGCTGGCAGGCATAGCCCATGTGCTGCAATATGATTTGAAACTCAGTTCGCTCAATGCGCGCGCTGCTCTGCCGGGGCAGGGTTTGCAGGCGCTGCATGCCGACTGGGGCCGGCTGGAAACGCCGGGAGAGTACCAGGTGTGCAACTCTATCTGGCTGCTTGACGATTTCACCCTGCAAAATGGGGCGACCCGCGTAGTGCCCGGCACCCACCTGCAGCAGGCCATGCCCAAAGATGTGTTGTCTGACCCGCGTGAAAGCTGCCCGCAGGAAATCATTCTCACTGGCAGCGCGGGAGACGTGGTGATATTCAACGCCCATGTGTGGCATGGCGGTACGCTGAATCGCACAGAACACCCCCGCAGGGCCATGCACGGGTATTTTACACGGCGCAGCAGACCGCAGCAGCTCGACCAGGTGCGCTACCTGCGGCCCGAAACCGCACAGAGACTGAGCCAGGCGGAGCGTGTGATACTGGGCGTGGAGGGCGGGTGAGGTGCAGGAAACCTGCCGCAGCATGGAGAAATATATTGCATGAACGAACCAATACTGCAAACTGATATACCTGGCCTGCACAGGCACGCTGCTGGAAAAGTGCGTGACATTTATCTGCTCTCCGATGCCATTCTGCTGGTTGCAACCGACCGTATTTCTGCCTTCGATGTAGTGATGCCCAACGGCATTCTGCACAAGGGAAGGGTGCTTACCCAGCTTTCAAAATACTGGTTTCAGCGCCTGCGCCCGCTTGCCGCCACTCACCTTATCAGCACAGAAGACGAATATGTGCTGCAGCGCCTGCAAGAGGAAGGGGCGGTGATTACAGAAGAAACTGCCCGCCGGCTGGCAGGAAGGTGTACGCTGGGAGTGCGTGCCGAAGCCCTGCCGGTAGAATGCGTTGTGCGCGGCTGGCTGGCCGGTTCGCTCTGGCAGGAATATCTGCATGAAGACGGCCCAAAGCATGGAGCCATACTGCATGGAGTGCCTCTGCCGGCTGGTCTGAGAGAATGCGACCGCCTGCCGGAACCGATATTTACCCCTGCAACCAAGGCAGCCAGCGGGCACGATGAAAACATTGGCCGCGCTGAGGTAGAGGCGCTGACCGGCAGGGAGACTGCGCAAGCGCTGGAAGAAACCAGCCTGGCGCTGTACAACGAGGCGGCACGGCATGCAGAACGGGCGGGCCTGATACTTGCCGACACCAAGTTTGAGTTTGGAATGCACCGCGGCGCCCTCACGCTGATTGATGAGGCGCTCACCCCCGATTCTTCCCGCTACTGGGAAGCCTCGATGTATGAACCAGGCAAAAGCCAGCCCTCATACGACAAGCAGTTTGTGCGCGACTGGCTGCTGGCCTCTGGCTGGAACCGTGAACCCCCCGGCCCGCTGCTGCCGCCGGAAGTGGCGGAGCGCACCTCGCAAAAGTACTGCGAGGCATACCAGCGCCTGTGCGGGCGGGCGCTGCCCGAATAGAAATGCTGCCTGTTTTACGCCAGCCGATCTCTTGAAAAAATTGGGAAGGGAGAGAAGGATTTTCTCCAGCCTTTGTACAATACATTACTGATGTCTATACAGAACAGCAGACTTGACTAATGCTGCTGTCTTCTTACTGCGAGTCATATAGTTAACTGTGCACGAATACATGAGGTGAACCCTGATGATCAAAGCAATGCATTCGCAGCAAAAAAAGGCCACCACTGCCCTTGCTTTTGCTGCGCTTGTAATTCCAGCTGCTGCAGTCGCCCAGAAGGCGCAGCCCAACCCTGCCAACCAGGCACCTGTTTTCACTCTTTCCAGGCTGAAGCAGATGCTGGGAGGCAGCATTTATCACATCACCGGTACTCCCGTTGTGCTGCCGCATGGGCCACTGGGACCGGACAACATCAAAAATGCGCGATTGTATGCCTTTGCACAGCGCATGGCTCAGCTTTCAGACGGCAAAAATTATCCCAATTATTCTGCCATGCATGCTGCACTGGCTCATCTGAATATGAAACCCGGTCCCTGGCATGCCCAGTTCCACGGTCCGTCTGTTCCCCAGATTGGAGTAATGGGAGCACCCGCTCCCGCCAACAGCGCATACTGGTCGCTGGTTGGCCCCAGACTGCTGCCTGAACCCTACCAGTGGGGATTTGGCCCCGGCCCTATGATTGGAAGGGTAAACGGAGCCGCCTTCGACAGCAATAACCCAGGCACCTATTACATTGCCTCGGCAAGCGGCGGCGCCTGGAAAACCACCGACGGAGGAAATTCATGGCAGCCGCTGAGCGACAAATGGCCCACGCTTTTTACCACCAGCGTAGCAGTAGACCCCGTTAACAGCGCGGTGTATGTAGGCACCGGAGATGATTACGACGGGCCTATGCCAGACGGTCTGATGAAATCAACCGATATGGGCAATACCTGGACGCAGGAAGGCGGCGGAGTTTTCGGAGGCAACGTAGTAAACCATATTCTGATAGACCCCTCCAATCACAACACTATTTTTGTGGCAACCGGCATCCCCAGTACAGGAGGGTTGTACCGCTCTGCAGATGGTGGAAACACCTGGACCGATGTGATACCAAACGGCGTGTTTCTCGATGTGGAAGCCGGCATTCCTAATGCCTCAGGCACGCGCATGATGTATGCCGCTGCAGGAGACGGGGCTGGAAACTACGGTCTGTATATCTCTTCAAACGATGGACTGACATGGACGCTGCTCAACACATCCTTTGGCACTTCCACCATTGGGGTCGCACCCTCTGCAGTGAACCCAGATACTGTGTACGTGTACGACTACGGCACACAAACCATATGGAAATCTACAGACGACGGCAGTACCTGGACAGACATAGGCGGTACGCTGGAAGCAAACGGCGGAGCCTGGAGCCAGGGCTGGTATGACTACTATATCAAGTGTACCATGGCCAGCGGCAGGGACGAACTGTTTGTAGGTCTGCTCGACATATGGCAGTACCTGGGGCAGAAGAATGCCACCGGTCAGCCCGTATGGAACTCGGTGCTGGCTACCTATACCGGAGCAGACCTGGCCCATACAGATCAGCATGGAATGACCATAGACCCCAGCGACCCGGCACATATGCTGATTGGCAACGATGGCGGCGTGTACTCGTTGAAAGTACGTTACTTCGACTACACCACCCAGGACCTCAATCCCGGGCTGGCCATTACCCAGTACTACGGCGCTACTGCAAACCCTGCACAGGCGGGCTGGGTGCTGGCAGGCGCCCAGGACAACGGCACCTCTACTTCTAATGTAGGGGGACCGGGATACACAGACCCGGGGCGCTGGAGCGGAGTGGTAGGAGGCGACGGGTTTTACAACGGCATCGACACAGTGAACCCTGCCGTGCAGTACGGCACAGTGTACAACAACGATGTGGTGCAGACCACCAACTACTGGCTCTCTTCGCAGGATATATCTCCCAAGCTTGGTTCGGGCGAGCCGTCTCCCTTCTTTACGCCGCTGTATGTAGATCCGAACAGCGGGCAGTATGCGTATACCTGCACAAACCACCTGTATCAGTACAACCTGATCAGCGGAAACTGGACAGAGTTCAAGCAGCAGCTTTCTTCCGGCGGATACGTAGATGCCGTTGCCGTGCCGAGGGGCAACAGCAATATTATCTACACTGGCGCTACCGATGGCCAGCTCTGGATGAGCACCGACGGCGGAAGCAGCTGGAACGAGATAGACAACAATGTCTTCTCAAATATATCAGACATCAAGGTAGTGCCCGGCACCACCAATCAGATACTGGTAGGCGGAGATGGATCGGGCGGGCATGTATTTCTCTGCACCAACACAACAGCAACAGTGCCCAGTTTCATTAATGTGAGCGGAAGCGGGCCAAACACCCTGCCCAATCTGCATGTAAATACCGTGGCGGTCAATCCGGCTAACCCCACCCAGGATTACTATGCAGGCAACCAGGCAGGTTTGTACTATACTCTGGATGGCGGCATGAACTGGTTCAATCTGGCCAGTACCTCCAACCTGCCAAACGCAGATGTCAGCCAGATACATGCACAGCCTGGAAAAGGCGCACTGGCAGGTTCTGTGCTGGTGACTGTGTGTACCTACGGCCGAGGAGTATGGCAGACATCGCTCAATACCCTGCCGGTTCTCAACTCTATTGCACCTGCCACAGCCAGTGCAGGCAGCGGGCCTGTTACCATTCAGCTGTACGGCATAAACTTTGAGAGCGGCGATATTGCAGAGTGGAATGGCAATGCCCTGCAAACCAGTTTCGACAGTGCAGGTCAGCTCACTGCCACAATACCCGCCTCCTATCTGGCCAACCCGGTGGTAGCGCGTATTTCAGTGTTCGACCCAACTCTGAATATAAGCACAAAGTACTTTTACTTCAGGGTTACGCAAAAGGTACTTACACCCCAGCTCACGGTTACGTTTGCAAGCGACATGCGGCTTTCAGATGGAACTGTGCAGGTTGTGTTGAACATCACCGATACCGGAACAGCACCGGTGCAGAACCTTGCAGACCCCATTGCTGCGCTGAATGGATGGTGGCGTCTTTCTTCCAGCCTGGGAGCTACCTCGCTTGCGCCTGCACAGTCTACCACTCTTACGCTGGTCTTCCCGCGCAGAGAGATGACCGGGCCTGGCAATCTGTTCCTGCTTCTTACCAGTTCGGCAGGAGTATCGTTTGAGCGGCTGAATTTCAACATTCCGTAAACTGCCCTGCAGAAATTCGGTTTGCCATGCAAAGGGGGAGACTGCAAGTCTCCCCCTTTCTGCTGCCGGCAAAGGCATCTGCAAAAACAAGCCCCGCACCCTATTGGGTGCGGGGCTTGTGCGCTGTGCGGTGCGGTGCATGCTGCACTGTATCAACACCGGGAGGCTTATGCGCTGTACGGCTTTGAAGAACCTAATTGTTTTGCGCAGTTGCGTCGCGCTTTGCGTTTCGTGGTTCAGGCAGCGCCTGCTTTACACGACGAGTTTTTCTTTGTGCCGTACTATGCCTCTACTCTGAAGTCCGGTGGCGTCATGCAAACTCTCCTTCACGGGTATGGCAGAAAACACGCAGACGGTCTATGGTATTCATTCTGACGCGGCCCTCCCTGTGAATAGTATTTTAGCGTTTTCCTTTACAGTAACCGCTTTGTGAGCCTTGGCAACTAACCGCTCACATTATTATTATACGCAGAAAGCGCAAAAATTGCAACTGTTTTTTTTGTGCTGCGATAATAAATAGTTTGAGAAAGCATGAAATACGCTGAAAAGGGGATAAACCATAGTTAATTTTTTTTTGCACCAAAACCATATAATATGGTATAGTTATACTATACTAAAATTTGGCTGGGGTTAGAAACATGGCTACTCCATCGGTAGAAGATTACATGAAGGCAATATACAGGGCATCGCAGGAAGCCGGGCAGGTATCTACGCAGGATATTGCCTTACAGCTGGCGGTTAGCCAGCCTGCGGTGAGTAAAATGCTGCGCAGGCTGGTGCAGATGAATTTGGTGGAGCATACCCCTTACCAGGGAATCGAACTGACAGAAGCCGGGCGAAAAATGGCCATTGAAATTGTGCGTCATCATCGGTTGCTTGAGCGCTACCTGGTAGAGGCGCTGGGCTATGGCTGGGAGCAGGTGCATGAAGAGGCAGAGCGTTTGGAACACCATATCAGCGAAGAGTTTGAGCAGCGCATCGACCTGCTGATGGGGCATCCGCAAACCTGCCCGCATGGCGACCCCATTCCCACCCTGGAGGGGCAGATAGCCGCTACGGTGCAGACCACCCTGGCGCAGCAGAAGCCTGGAGATTTTGTAATACAGCGTGTGAGTGACCGCGATGCCGCTCTGCTCTGCTATTTAAAGGAGCAGGGTCTGCTGCCGGGCACAGCCCTCAAGCTGGAAGAACGTGAGCCATTCGGCGGAGCGTTTGTGGTGCAGGTTGCAAGCAAAACCGTGCGCATTGCACCCGGTGCCGCAGCACAGATTTTTGTGAGTGAAACATCGGGGCAATGAGCATGAAAGAAACAGCAGCAGTAAGAGAATCTGCATCTGCACCCGATTTTCGCAGCCTATCAGAAGTGCATTCCACCATTCCGGTGCCTGCATTGGGTTTCTGGAAGCGCATGCTGGCTTTTGCCGGCCCAGGCTACCTGATTGCTGTGGGGTATATGGACCCCGGCAACTGGGCTACCGACATAAGCGGCGGGGCGCAGTATGCCTATGCACTTCTTTCGGTGATACTGCTCTCCAACTTCCTGGCAGTTTTTTTGCAGGCGCTTTCCGCCCGGCTTGGCATTGCAACTGGGGAAGACCTGGCCTATGCCTGCCGAAAAACCTATCAGCCCAGGGTAGCCTTTTGTCTCTGGATTTCTGCTGAAATCGGTATTGCGGCCTGTGACCTGGCCGAGGTACTGGGGGCTGCCATTGCCTTGCAGCTTCTGTTTCACATCCCTTTGCTCGCCGGCGTGCTGATTACGGCCCTCGATGTTTTGCTTGTGCTTGCTCTGCAGCACAAGGGGTTTCGGCTGATTGAAGCATTGGTTGTGGCGCTCATTGCTTTGATGTCGGTAATATTTATGCTGGAGGTAGGCTATGCGCATCCGGCATGGGGCAGCGTGATGGCCGGGTTTGTGCCTCATGCTTCGCTGGTGCTGCGCCCCGACAGGCTTTTTATTGCACTGGGCATACTGGGGGCAACTGTTATGCCGCACAATCTCTACCTGCATTCTGCCCTGGTGCAAACGCGCAGTTTCGGCGATACCCTGCAGCAGAAAAAAAGCGCACTGCGCATGGCGCTGCTAGACAGCGGTGTTGCACTTACCATTGCGCTCTGCATCAATGCGGCTATTCTTATTGTTGCGGCGGCTACTTTTTATGTGCATCATCAGCGCAGCGTGGGTGATATTCAAACCGCTTACAAAATGCTTACCCCCCTGCTGGGGGTTGGCCTGGCCACGCCGCTTTTTGCCATTGCACTGCTTGCCTCCGGGCAAAATTCCACCCTCACAGGCACGCTGGCAGGGCAGGTTATTCTCGAAGGGTTTACCCGCTTCCGCATCAAACCGTGGGCCAGACGCATGATTTCGCGCTTGCTTGCCATTGTGCCTGCCATAGCCGTGATTGGCATGTATGGAGAAAAAGGAATCGATTCATTGATGCTCTGGAGCCAGGTGCTGCTCTCTTTGCAGCTGCCCCTGGCAGTGTTTCCGCTGGTGCAGATTACAGCCGACAAAAATAAAATGGGCGAGCTGGCCGCCGGCCCGGTTACCAGAATGTGCGGCTGGAGCGCTGCGCTGCTGATTGCCCTGCTCAATATCTATCTGGTCTACTCTACCATTGCAGCCAAATAAACAGTATTGTGAATTTATTGCCTTACCCCTAAAAATTACCGGTTTTCTCTCCGAATATGAATGCGGTGATGCTGAAATATTCCTGCATGAAACAGGGAAACAACAGCACAACCCATTTTAATTCCCTAGAACGGGAAGCTGCCCGAACCGGCAGGAAGCCGGATACAGGCATTACATGCCTGCGGGCCAATCATGGAGGAGACCGACAGCGATGGGATTGTACATCAACACCAACGTAACAGCCATGGATGCTCTGCGCAACCTGAGCAACGTCAGCAACGCAGTAGCAGGCAGCATTCAAAAACTTTCCAGCGGCATGAGCATCAACTCTGCGGCAGACAACCCAGCCGGACTGATTATTTCTCAGAGCCTGCAAGCACAGATTGGCGGCCTCAACCAGGCAATGGCAAACAGCCAGGATGCCAACAACCTGATTAAAACAGCAGACGGCGCACTCTCTGAGGTGAACAGCCTGCTGGATACCGTGCGCCAGCTTGCCGTACACGCCGCCAACACCGGTGTAAACGACAACGTGGCAGTGCAGGCTGACCAGACCCAGATTACCTCTGCTCTGGGCAGCATTGAGCGAATTGCAGAGAATACCCAGTTTGGCAACAAGTTTCTGCTCAACGGCAGCTCTGGTATTACTGGTTCTGTGATAGACACCACCGACCTGGGCGGCATCTCCTTTGGCGGCACCTTCAACAACCTGGCTACACAGAGCGGCACTGTGAGCATGAAGGTAAATACGGCAGCAGCCCGCGCTATTGTGACCGGCAGCGTGACC
>DAIDHN010000055.1 GCA_027459665.1 Chthonomonadaceae bacterium
GGTATCCGCCTGTAGGCATGCCTGGGTAACCCATTCCTGGTCCGCCCATGCCTGGCATGCCGGGCAGTCCGCCTTTTCTGCCCATTGCTCCCGGCATGCCCGGGTATCCCATTCCTGGTCCGCCCATGCCTGGCATTCCCGGGTAGCCTGCACCAGGCCCGCCCATGCCGGGTCTGCCCATGCCGCCTGGGGCGCCGTTTCCCTGTGCTCCTGCTGTTGCGTTTTGCAGGGAATTGGTAATGCCCTTGATGCCTCCGGTATCTGCGCCTTCTGCATTGACAGCCGGAATGAAGTGTACTTCGGTGCCTGCGAGATAGATGCGCGTAGGCTGACCGTAAAGCTCAAGCACCCTGTGGTAAGTGTCTAGAACACGCACCCTGAGGAGGCTTTTTTCCACACGTTCGCGGTGGTGCGGAACCTCATGGGCGGCTTTGTGGCGTGGAATGGCCGCATATGCCTGCGTGAATGTTCCGGCAAGCAGTGCGCCCGCCGCAAAAGTGCAGCGAATGCTGCCGATACCTCTCTGCATGAATGTCTCCTTCACTAGGTCAGGAACCAACGGTAATGGTTGTGGGGGCGGTTGTGGTCACAACTCCCAGCACAATGCCCACTACATGGTTGTGTCTTACCTGAAAAGCAATTCTATCGTGGATGCCGTATTCCAGCTGTACGTAATCGCCGTGGGTGGTGCCGTCGTTGCTCCAGCCATAGCGGTGAATGATCAGGCCAAGAGGAGAGCCAAGCTGAACTCCTTGGCGTGTGCGCGGTGAGGCAATGCCTTTGGGGGCTTTCATTCCGTATGCCTGAATTTGTATTACCTGCCCTTTTGCATTGAATAGAAAAGAGTAGTGTACGCCCTGTTTTGGGAAGTGGTACCACCAGGTGCTCAGTTTGCCTGCGCCTTCTGTTGCAGAAGCTGCTCCACCCATTCCTGGGTAGCCTGCTCCGGGGCTGCCGGGCATATTGCGTCCGTTGATGCCGGGTCTGCTTAAGCCGCCGGGTCTTCCCATGCCGGGATATCCGCCTGTAGGCATGCCTGGGTAACCCATTCCTGGTCCGCCCATGCCTGGCATGCCTGGCATCCCGCCTTTTCTGCCCATTGCTCCCGGCATGCCAGGGTATCCCATTCCCGGGCCGCCCATTCCTGGCATTCCCGGGTAGCCCATTCCTGGTCCGCCCATGCCTGGCATGCCCGGCAGGCCGCTTCTCTGCCCTGTCGTGGAGGTTTGCGGAGGCTGCACTGTGTTGTAGGGTACGCCAACCTGTATTTCATTGGGCTGGCCAAATTTTTTCAGCACCACTCTGAACGAAGCCAGCAGCGGCACACCGAGCAGCGATGTTTCTGGGGCAGGGGTAGGCTGCTGTGCATGTGCTGCGGGTGCAATCAGCACGCAAAGCGCTCCCAGTAAAAGACTGTTCGAGATAAAACCGGTTTTTTTCCGCATGTTCAAGAAAGCTCCTCTCCAGGAGAGTATTCTATACTCCCGGTAAATAGCGCCGGGGCAAGTTGTGTCATACCTGTATTGTTCGCGTTTAGTTTACCGCATTCCTGCATTGGCTGGCAGTTTTTGCGGGTTCATTACCAGTCTTGGCGGCTGCATGCCCAGCAGCCTGCTTACAGTAACAAAGCGGTAGCCCGCTTTTTTCAGGGCATTCACAATAGTAGGCAGCGCCTGTATGGTTGCCAGCCTTCCATTGTGCATCAAAATAATTGCTCCCGGATGCACCTGCTGCAGCACAGTGCGAATAGCAGGATAGGCTCCTACTTCCTCAGCCGCCCAGGCATCTACCGACCACATGCAGGGTGTGATTCCCCATTGGTGCGCTGCTGCAGCCACTTTGGGGTTCCAGTCTCCTCCAGGCGGCCTCAGGTAGCGTGGCAGTCTGCCGGTTGCATCCAGCACTGCAGCATCTGTTTCCAGTATCTGCCGCGCTATCTCTTCCGGCGTCAGTCTGGTAAGGTTAGGGTGCGTAAAACTGTGATTTGCCAGTTCCATGCCAGCTGCTGCAATTCGTTTTGTGATGTTGGGGTGCTGCAGTACATGCCTGCCAATCACAAAAAAAGTGCCTTTCACTCCCAGCTTCTGCAGGGTGTGCAGCAGAGCGTCTGTGATGCCCGCCACTGGCCCGTCGTCAAACGTGAGCGCAACCTCTTTCCGATGGTCTGGCCCTCCCCAAACAGGGGGTGCTCCGCTGGAAAGCAGATGATACTCTCTTATCTGACGCAGAATGCCGGCATTAGGGTGCGCTGCCGCTGCCTGAATAAACCAGTAGCGTGCCGCCATGCTGTCGCCCTGTTTTGCCGCCAGTGTGCCCAGCGTGTCTGCCAGCGCATACCTGTCTGGCTGAAGCATCAGCATTCGCCAGAGAGATGCACGCAGCTGCATATCTGCTCTGTTTTGGGCATCTGGGTTGTATACCATAATGGTGCGCACAGCCTGTGCAAGTTCAGCGCCGTTAGAGTTGTACAGGGTAATTTGCAGTTTGTGCGGCCCGTTTGAGGCGCGGCGGCTGTTCCAGTGGCACACAAAGGGCTGTACATCGCTCAGAAGCAGGGTTTGCCCGTCTACTGCAAAAGACACCATGGCTGCTCCCTGGCTTGTGTGCGGTGCAAACTGCACTATGCCCTGCAGCGGAGCAGTGCGGGGCAGGGGCGGTACATCGGTTTGCGTGCGCTGCAAAACGCCCCCCCCGGCAACAGGTGTGCTTTTACTAAAGGTGGCCAGCGGAGCGAATGGCTGCATGAACGGCGGAGTTTTGAGAGCGCTTTCTGCTTTGCAAAGGCGCAGAAAAACTGAAGCCTGTGCGCCTGTGTGCAGCTCGCTCATGGCCTGCAGCGACTGCCGAAGGGCTTCCGCCCGGGCGGGCATGTGCGCCTGGCGCAGGTTTAGGCTGGCGCCCTGCAGCAGCTGCAGATAGCGCGTGGCAAGCGTGATGTCGGTAACATCGCCTCCCTGTCGGGCCGATTGTTCAAAGAGCAGTTTTGCGCGTTCTGGCTGGTTCATTGCCAGCGCAGTCAGTCCGGCTCCATACAGAGCCAGCGCGTCGGAGGGCGCAATGCCCAGCGCCTTTCCAAAAGCAGTGTCGGCCTGGCTGATGCGCCCGCTGCAAAGCAGTATGGCGCCCAGCGTGCAGTATGCGCTGCTGTCGGCGGGCAGGCAGGCCGCCATGGTCTGCCTGGTGAGGCGTGCTGCCTGCACAGTGCCGCCCTGCTCTGCAGTTTGCAGTGCCTTGAGCAGCTGCTGCTCAGGCAGCATACCCCTGTTTTGTGCGGCTGCGGGCATTGCATTTGCAGCAAGCATTGCAAGCAGGCAGAGGGTGCTGTGCATATATCTTCTGTTTTGTCGGTACATAGTCTGCAAAGGTTCACCAGCAGTCAGGGTTGGGCGTCTCGAAGCGACTGGTAGCCAGCCAGCGCCAGATTTATTGTCTGCTCAAACGGCGCAGCAGACAGCGGCTTGCCTTTTGCACGGTCGGTCTGCCAGTCATTTTGCAGGCGCAGTGCAAGAATGGGCAGCTGTCGTGCTGCATTGAGGGCATGCCGCCACGATGTTGCATTGGCAGGGCTGTTGTTTTGCAGGCGAGGCGGCGGCTGCAGGTGCGCTGCCATTCTGCTTCCCTGTTGTATGCACTGCAGGTACCCTGCAATGCGCTTTTGATAGACGTGCCCTGTTTCAGAGGAGAGCGGACGGCATATGCGCGCCAGATAAACCGGCAGCGCCTCGCCGGGCAGCCGAAGCCCCGTGTTTGTGATCACGGTATGGCGTATGGCATCAAGCGCTGCAGCGCAGTCGTTTATGCTGCGCTGTTCTGCACCGGGTGCAATGCCGGGCACAGCCGGTCTGCTGCCTGCGTCTTGCGCCAGTGCGCAAAGCAGCAGCAGAAAAACCGCGAATAGTGGCGCTTTCACAGGGCCGCATTCCTGCTCATGGTATCGGTGTAAAACATGTAGAAATTCATCCGCCGGAGAATTATTTTCAGTATACCTCTGCAGCAGGCAAACCGTTTGTTAATTGTTGCGGAAAAATTGCAGTAAACAGGCAGAAGGGGGTGCAAAATGAGCTTTTTGCTGCCTGCCGGCGCAAAATCTGCGTTTGCAGAAGATGGGTGGTTCGGGGTATAATTTACACGGTGACTCGTTTGAGGCATCGCAACACACACTGGCGCGAATTTTTGGGGTGGGTTGGCGCAGCGCGCTTTGCCCCAAAACCGGAAGCGCCGGGAGGCAGCCGGACTGTGAGCCGGAAATAAACCCTGGAGAGAAAAAATTGGCCTCGCTTTCTATGAAAGAACTGCTGGAGGCAGGCGTGCACTTTGGGCACCCTACCCGCCTCTGGAACCCTAAAATGAAGCGCTATATCTATGGCGCACGCAACGGTATTTACATTATTGATTTGCATCAAACTCTCAAACTCTTCGATGATGCCCAGCGCTTCGTGCAGGAAATCGCACAAAACGGAGGCAGCATACTCTTTGTAGGCACTAAAAAACAGGCGCAGGAAGCCATTCAGGAATCCGCGCTGAGATGCCGCCAGTACTACATCAACCAGAGATGGCTGGGCGGAATGCTTACAAACTATAAAACCATACGTGAGCGCGTAAAGCGTCTGGCGGAAATCAACGAACTGCAGCTCAATGGCACGCTTGACAGGCTGACAAAAAAAGAGGCAGTGCTGCTGCTGGAAGAGCGTGACAAGCTGGAACGCTACCTGGGCGGCATCAAAAACATGGAAAAACTGCCCGACTGCCTGATCGTGGTAGACTGCAAGCGCGAACATTTGGCGCTGGCAGAGGCTCGAAGGCTGCAGATACCCGTGGTGGCGCTGGTAGATACCAACTGCAACCCTGACCAGGCCGACTATGTTATCCCAGGCAACGACGACGCTATACGAGCCGTGAAACTGATTTCTAACAAGCTGGCAGATGCCATTGCAGAAATCAAACAGGCGGAGTGGGATGCAGAAGAAGATGTGGTGGTTGTTGCGGAAGAAGAGATGCCCGAAAAACCGGATGCAGACATTCTCACCGAAATTGAAACCGTGTTTGAACCATCAGACAGCGTGGTGCTGTCGGATGAACCGGACGAGTACTCTGCCATGGCATCTGAAGTGGTGGAAGACAGCGCTGCAGGCGAAACTGTAGCCTGACACACAGGGGCTGCAACAGCATGCCTTTCGACCACGATGCCGAAAGGCTCTGTACAAAAGCCTCTGAATACAGGAAGGACTGAGAAAAGAATGGCTGAAATCACAGCTTCTATGGTCAAACAGCTTCGTGACCGTACCCAGGCGGCCATGATGCTTTGCAAGGAAGCCCTCACCGAAACCAATGGAGACATGGATGAGGCGGTGGTGTATATTCGCAAAAAGCTGGGAGCAAAACTGAGCGACAGGGGCGACCGTGTAGCCGCAGAAGGCGTAGTCGCCGTCTATACCCAAAACAGCAAAACCACCGCTGTTGTAGAACTCAACTCTGAAACCGACTTTGTTGCACGCAACGAAGATTTCAAGCATCTGGCACAGGAACTGGCACAGCAGGTGGCGCACAAGGGCGGGGAAACGGTAGACATTGTGCTTTCGCAGGATGCAGTGAATGCACCGGGAGCGACCATGCAGAGCCGGCTGGAAGACGTTTTTACCAAACTGCGCGAACGCATTGTGTTTCGGCGTTTTGAACTGCTGGAAACAGATGAACGAGGCGTGCTGGGTACCTATGTACACATTCCGGCAAACGACAAGATCGGCGTGGTGGCCGAACTGGAAGCAGCGGATGCAGATGCGGCTTCTTCTGAAAATGCGGCACGCACGGCAAAAGAAATCGCCATGCACATTGCTGCTTCCCGCCCGAAATACAATACGCGCGCCGATGTGCCTGCCGCTGTGATAGAGAGCGAAAAAGACATCTCGCGTGAAACAGCGCGCAGAGAAGGCAAACCGGAAGCTGCAATAGAAAAAATTGCCGAAGGCAGACTGCGCTCTTTCTACGAAGAAAACGTGCTGATGGATCAGGCGTACTTTCGCGACCCCAAAAAGACCGTAGAGCAGTTTCTGAAAGAAAACGGCATGACAGTTCGAAAGTATGTGCGCTACGAAGTGGGCGAAGCTGCAGGCGGAGCCGAGGCTTCGGGCAGCATTAAGGAAAGCGCGGAATGACGGAAGAGCCTGACCATAGGCAGGCCGGTATTGCAGAGGGGCATTCTGTGCAGAGTGCCCCCCGCGTTCTCTCTTCGCTGCGCCACAAACGGGTGCTGCTCAAATTGTCGGGCGAAGCCTTCGCACATGACCCCGATGCGCCGCATACACCCAGAGTTGGCCTTAACTACTCTACCATACACAGCATCGCCACCGAAATAGTGGCAGCACACCGCCTGGGCACAGAAATCGCTGTGGTGATAGGCGCCGGCAACATAGTGCGGGGCGAGCGCGCCGCAGAAGCAGGCATGGAACGTGCCGCTGCCGACTATATGGGAATGCTGGGCACTGTGATCAACAGCATGGCCCTGCAGGATGCCCTGGAAAAGCAGGGAGTGCCTACACGCGTTATGAGCGCCATCGCCATGGCAGAAGTGGCTGAACCGTTTATTCGAAGGCGGGCTACCAGGCATCTTGAAAAAGGACGCATTGTGGTGCTGGCGGGCGGTACGGGCAACCCCTTCTTTACCACCGACACCGCAGCCGCCCTGCGAGCCAGTGAAATACATGCCGATGCCGTGCTGAAAGCTACCAACGTAGACGGCATCTACGACAAAGACCCCCGCAAATACTCCGACGCCAAACGATTTCAAACCATCAGCTTTGAAGAATGCATTCACAACAATCTGCGCGTAATGGATCAGACAGCCTTCACTTTCTGCCGGGAATACAATATCCCCATTGTGGTATTTGATATTGCTCAGCCCGGAAACATTCAGAGAGTGGTGAGTGGAGAAAACATCGGCACCCTGGTGTGCAGCGAAAACGCTGACTGACTACTCTGACGGCGCAGCAGAAGGAGACGGCAACATGATTGCTGAACTGATAAAAGATACCGAAGAAAAAATGCGCAAAGCCATTGAAGCGGTGAAACAAGACTTCTCGCAGGTGCGAACAGGCCGGGCAAACCCAGGGCTGGTAGAGCATTTGAAACTGGAAGCCTACGGTGCGCAAATGAGCGTCAATCAGGTGGCCGCTGTGTCTGTACCAGAACCGCGCCAGCTGCTGATTGCCCCCTTCGACCGCACGCTGCTTTCGGTAATTGAGAAGGCCATTCAGAAATCAGACCTGGGCATCAACCCCACCAACGATGGAGTTGCTCTGCGTCTCACCATTCCACAGCTGAATGAGCAGAGGCGCAAAGACCTGATCAAGCAGGTGCATCAGAAAGCGGAACATGGCAGGGTTTCCATTCGCACCGTACGGCAGGAGGTGCAGAAAAAACTGCAGACCGCACGCAAAAACTCTGAAATCTCGGAAGATGAAGAGAGAAGAACGCACGAACAGATACAAAAACTGGTAGACCGCTATATTGCACAGGTAGACGAACTGTTGAAGATAAAAGAAGCGGAACTGATGGAGGTGTGAGGTTGGGCCTCGCACTGCAGCAAACCGAAGAATATGCGCGATCTCTGGGCCTCGACCCAAAAAGGCTGCCGGGCCATGTAGCCATCATCATGGATGGCAACGGCAGATGGGCCAGGGAAAGAGGGCTGAACCGGCTGGCTGGGCACAACCAGGGATACCGCGCATTGAAAGAAACCGTGTATGCTGCACAAGACCTGGGCCTCAAATGCCTCACAGTATTCTGCTTTTCTACTGAAAACTGGCGCCGCTCTGAAGAAGAGGTAAACGGCCTTATGCATCTGCTCGCGCTGGCCATGCGCGCTGAAATAGAAGAGCTGATACAAAAAAATATACGCATTTGTGTTTCAGGAAGAATGGCCGACCTGCCGGAAAATGTGCAGCAGGAATTCGCCGATGCAATGCAGCGCACTGCACACCTCAACAGCCTGGTATTTAATCTCGCCGTCAATTACGGAGGGCGCGCTGAAGTGGTGGATGCAGTGCGCGCCATTGCCGAAGAAGTGGAGCAGGGGAAAATAGAGTGCAGAGAGATTGATGAGCAGACCATTGCCAGCCGACTCTATGCACCCGGTCTGCCCGACCCCGACCTGCTGATACGCACCTCAGGCGAGATGCGCCTCTCCAACTTTTTGCTGTGGGAAACAGCCTACAGCGAAATTTATGTGACACCCGTCTACTGGCCAGATTTTGGAAAAACCGCCCTGGTGGAAGCGCTGCAAGACTATCAGCGCAGACAGCGACGCTTCGGCGCTACCCACTAGCTCACTGCAGGGAGAAGACAGCATGAACCCTTCACCCCATACCCTCCCAGGCGATGCTGCGCAGTACGCTGCTGCCGCAGGGCTTGACCCTGCACGACTTCCTACCCATGTAGCCGTGATTATGGATGGCAACGGCAGATGGGCGGAATCACGGGGGCTGAACCGCCTCACTGGGCACAACCAGGGGTACCGCACACTCAAAAACATCGTAATGGAGTCGCAAAAGCTGGGCTTGAAATGCCTCACCGTATATGGCTTTTCTACAGAAAACTGGCGCCGCTCTGAAGAAGAGGTAAATGGCCTTATGCGCCTGATGCTGAGAGCCATGCGGTCTGAAATAGAAGAACTGATACAAAGCCATATCAGAGTGCGCATATCGGGCAGAATCGACAGCCTGCCCCCCGATTTGCAGGAAGAGTTTGCACGGGCAGAGCAGCGTACAGCACACTTCAGCGGTCTTACATTCAACCTTGCCATCAATTACGGGGGAAGAGCAGAAGTGGTGGATGCAGTGCGCCTGCTAACGCAGCAGGTAAAAGAAGGCGTGCTGCGTGCAGAAGAGATTGACGAGCAGACCATTGCCCGCTGTCTGTATGCACCCGACCTGCCCGACCCCGACCTGCTGATACGCACCTCTGGCGAACTGAGGCTCTCCAACTTTTTGCTGTGGGAAACAGCCTACAGCGAAATTTATGTAACCCCCATTTACTGGCCAGATTTCGGCCCCGAACAGTTTGTGGCGGCTCTGGCAGACTACCAGCGCAGAAAGCGCCGCTTTGGCGCAGTGGAGGAACTGGATTGACAGCACCCAAAAAACTGGTGCTGCTCGGCTCTACCGGCAGCATTGGCACCCAGACTCTCGATATTGTGCGCCGCCTGGCCCCCCGTTTTGAGATAGCAGGGCTGGCCGCCAACCGCAATGCATCTCTGCTGGCCAGCCAGGCGAAACTTTTTCAGGTACCATGCGTATCTATCGGTAGCGAGACAGGGAAGGAAGAGCTTGCCGCCGCCCTGAAGGAAACAGGCCACAAGGCTGAAATTCTCTGCGGAGTTGAGGGGATGTGCCATTTGGCATCCCTGGCCGAGGCAGAGATGGTAGTGGTGGCAGTAGCAGGCGCTATCGGAATAGCGCCCACACTGGCTGCAATAGAGCAGGGAAAGCAGATCGGCCTGGCAAGCAAAGAGGTGCTGGTTGCGGCAGGGGCAATCACCATGCCGCTGGTGCGCTCGAAAAAATGCAGCATTTTGCCGATAGATAGTGAACACAGTGCAATTTTTCAATGCTTGCAGGGCGCGCCAGACAAAAGCATTGAGCGCATACTGCTTACGGCATCTGGCGGGCCTTTCCGCACTTTGCCGGCTCATGAACTGAAATGTGTCACGCCGCAGCAGGCGCTTCGTCATCCTACATGGAATATGGGCGGACTGGTGACGATAAATTCGGCGACGCTGATGAACAAGGCACTTGAGGTAATAGAAGCCTGCTGGCTGTTTGATGTGCCCGAAAACCAGGTGGAAGTGGTAGTGCATCCGCAGTCTATTGTGCACTCTATGGTGCGCTTTCACGATGGTTCTACTCTCGCTCAAATGGGGCTGCCCGACATGAGGCTGCCCATTCAGTATGCGCTGGTTTGGCCAGACAGGGTGAATACCGACCTGCCCCGCATGGAAGTGAGCGCCTACGCAAACCTGACTTTTGAAGCGCCCGACGAAGAGAAGTTTCCGGCGCTGCGCATGGCCCGGCAGGCGCTTGGAGAAGGTGGAGTGGCTGCAGCAGTGATGAATGGAGCCAATGAAACCGCAGTAGAGATGTTTCTAAAGGAACGAATAACGTTTTCGGGCATGGGTGAAATGGTAGACCGGGCACTGCAAAAGCATGAAAGAAAAGAAGTAACACTGCAAAATGTGCTGGAAGCAGATGCCTGGGCAAGAAATTATGTGAGAGAAACCTGCCTTTCAGTAAATACCCCCTGAGAGACGGGAGAGGAGTAGCATACGGTGATATTGATGCTCAATTTTGCAGGCTTGTTGCATTCCCTGCCGAATTTTTTCAAATCGGCAGGGTATTTCATTGCAGTGCTCAGCGTGCTTGTGGTGGTACACGAATGGGGACATTTTATAGTCGCCCGCCTCTTCAAAATGCGTGTGGAAGAATTTTCGCTCTTTTTTGGGCCGCGCATGGTGCGCCTTGGCGTGCGCAAGGGCACCGAGTACAATATCCGCTGGCTGCCGCTTGGAGGATTTGTGAAAATTGCTGGCATGGAGCCGGATGACCGGGTGCTTGGCAACCCTATCTGCCCCAAATCTGATGCCATACCCAGCCCGCCCAAACTCATCGGCCTCGACCTGAACCTGCTGGAAGACGTGGAATGGGAGAAAATTTCGCCCGACCTTCTGCAGGAAGCCGCCGCCATGATCTCGGAAAAGCACCGCATGGTTGAAGATGCGGCAGGCATACTGCACCTGATGGCAAGGCCAGACCTGAACCAGGATGAGCGCAGGTTTCTCACAGCAATACGCAATGCAGAAGACTACCGGCCCGACCCGGATGCGTTTATCTCGCGTCCCCTCTGGCAGAGAGCAGCCGTGATATTTGCCGGTCCATTTGTTTCGATCTTTTTCGGCTACCTGATTTTCTCAACGCTTGGGTTTACTACTGGGCTGCCAGCTGCCGAGAGTATTCAAAACCAGGTGCAGGAAGTGGTTCTAGGCTCTCCTGCCGACAAGGCTGGCATAAAAGCAGGCGACCGAATTGTTGACATCAACGGCACAGCAATTTCCAGCAAAAATGGCGATTTAATGGTACACATTATTCACCACAGCATAGGCGTGCCCCTGCATTTGCAGTTACTGCGCGGTAGTGAGCATCTGGCGCTTACGGTGGTGCCCTATGCGGCAGAAGTGCCCGTAATTGCAGGCGGGAAAACAGAGCAGCAGAAGGTTGGGCGTTTGGGGTTTGTGCCCACTCCCGACTTTACGCTATACCGCCTCAGCCCTCTGCATTCAATTGTACAAGGCTCGGTGCTGATGGAGCGCTACATCAAGCTGATGGCCACAACCATATTCAGCAAGCAGGTGGGCAAGGCTGTGGGCGGCCCAATAGCCATTGCCAGCCAGATCAACACAGCGCAAGAACAAGGCTCGGTGTTTGTGCTGCTGATTGCGGCCAGCCTCAGCATCAGCCTGGGGGTGGTGAACCTGCTTCCCATTCCTGTTCTCGATGGGGGGCATCTGCTGCTGCTGAGCTGGGAAGGCATTCGCAGAAGGGCGCTTTCTACCAACGAGATGTACCGGGCGCAGCTGGTGGGGCTGTCGGTTATCCTAGTGCTGATGGCGCTGGTAATGGCAAACGATCTGCAGCGTCTGTTTCTGCACAAAACCCCCTGAATCTAGCTGCCAGATTCACAGGCAAAATAAAAACCGTATGCAGAGTGCGTAACATGCATACGGTTTTTTTCTGTCTCAATTCTGTTGCAGCGGCCCGGTTTTTTAGTATTGAGTGAAAGAGATACTTATATTGTTTGTGCCAGAAGAGCGTGCCCTGGGTATGCTGCTGCCTGTGCAAATGGCTGGCAGCTGAACAGACGCCTGGGCTGCGCATGTGCGAGAAAATCAGCTTCAGGCTGTAAGCGCCCTGCGGCAAAAAGCTGAATGCGAATATGATTTGCCGCGGCTGAAGGCACGCCATAAACATTCAGGCATATGCTTACTATTGCACGGCAGCATTGGTAATATCAAAATATGTGCCTGTTGCATGCAGCATCTGGGCATTCGCCTGCCATGCTGCTGCTGCGGCGTTTACCGAGTCGGTTTGAGAAGTCACCAGTGCAGCCTGTGCGGTAAGAATGTCCTGAAAAAGCCCCAGTCCCTCCTGATACCTGCCCTGCGCAATTTTCACGCCCAGTTTGGCATTGTAAAGTTCCGCTTCTGCTATCTGCTTTCGCTGTATGGCCGACTGAGAGGCAAGGTATGCCTGCACCACATCGGCTTGCACCTGCAGCTTTTCTGCCAGCAGTGCAGCACGGGCAGAGCGCACAGCCGCTTCAGCCTGCTCAACCAGTCCACCCTGGCTGCCGTTGTCGAAGGGGGTGAAGGTAATGGAAATGCCTGCTGTGAAGTTCTGGTTTTGCGGCGGTGCCTGGTCTCCGTTTCCCAGTATTTGCAGGGTAGCGGCCACCGAAGGCGAATTGGTGGTGCGCGCTGCACTCAGCGCATGCATGTCTGCCTGCAGCACCTGTTCTGCTTCCTGCATTTCGGGGCGCATTTTCAATGCTGTCTGCAGCAGCGTTTTCAGAGGGGGCAGGGTAATTTGCGGCGAAGGGGGCGGCCCAGAGTAAAAGGAGAGAAACGGGGCAATGCCCATTTGCTGCGCAAGCAGGGCCTGTGATATGCGCGCTGTGGCTTGTGCCTGGCTAAGCGTTTGCGCCGCCTGGGCTGCAGCGGTTTCGGCGTTCACCAGGTCGGAGGGGAGGCCGGTGCCCGCCTTCACGGTGGCCTTTACCAAATCAAGCTGACTGCGGCGGTTGGCAAGGTTGTCGGTATCGGTTTGCACCAGCTGCAGGTTTTGCTGCCAAATGTAGTATGCCTGGCTTACGCTGTACTCCAGGTCGAGTACAGCTGCATTGAGGGCTGCCCGCGCTGCCTTTTGCAGTGCATCAGACTGCTGCAGCAGCCCCAGCGTATGGCCCGAATCGAAGAGCAGCTGATGCAGTATAATCTGGCTTTGAAAATTTCTGGTAGTAGAACTGCCGCTCAAAGTGCCGCTTACAGCGCTCTGGTAGTTGTACCCTGCACCCAGGCTGAAAGCAGGCAGCAGGCCAGACCTGGTTTGCACTACCCTGCCATGTGCTGCCAAAAGCGCCTGCTTCGCCTCTTCAAGCAGCGGCTGATGATTCAGAGCCATCTGTATTGCATATGTCAGAAGCAGCGGCCCGCCGGGGTTTGGCACCGGGCGTCTGGCGCTGGTTGAAGGCAGCTGAACCGGGGGCAGAAGGGGCGTTTCTTTTACTTTGGGAAAAATGGGCGGCGTAACCGTTCCCTGCGGCGGATTACTGGCCGCGGCAGACAAAGGGAGCAGGCAGAGCAGTGCTATACCTGGCAGCAGTGCGATACGGTTTGTGGGCAATGAGTTTATTCCTGTCGTGATTTTCGCTGCTGAATGCGCATCACCAGGTCATCCAGCAAGGTGTATACAACGGGCACTACAAACAGGGTGAGCAGTGTTGAGGTGGTAAGCCCGCCAATGACTGCGGTAGCCAGCGGCGCCTGCGTTTCACTGCCGCGTGCAATTCCCAAAGCGAGCGGGAACATGCCCAGGATGGCTGCCGAAGCAGTCATGAGAATGGGGCGGAGACGGGTTGGCCCTGCGGTCAGAATGGCCTCGTTGCGCGGAATGCCCCGCGCCCGAAGCTGATTGGTGTAATCTACCAGCAGGATGCCGTTTTTCACCGCAATGCCAACCAGCAGCAGCAGGCCGATGAAAGCGGTAAGCCCGAAGCTGCGGCCGGTTAGGAAGAGCGCCAGCACCACCCCGATGCTGCAGAGAGGCACCGACATGAGAATGGAGAGCGGGTAGACCAGCGATTCAAACTGTGTGGCGAGCAGCATGTAGATGAGGGCAATTGCGAGGAATACTGCAACCGTGAGGTCGCCGAACTCCCTTTGCTGCAGCTGCTGCTGGCTGCCAAACGTCCAGTACATGCCTGTCGGCAAATGGGTGGCGTTCATCAGTTTGGTGAGGTCTGCTTCTACATCGCTTTGCGGCCTGCCGGTCACTGTGCCCGATATGGCTATGTAGCGCTGATTGTTTTGGCGCGATATTTCGTTGGGGCCAAGTGCGAAGTAGGGGGTGGCTACCTGCCCCAGTTCTATGTAGCGCTGTGATCCGTCTGGGTTGGTTGGGTTGAGCGAGGGGTGAATCAGTAGCTCTTTCAGCGCGGCAACGCTTTTGCGATATTTGCGCGGCTCCTGTACATAGATGGGGTACTGAAATCCGCCTTCCTGGTAGTAGCTGGAAAGCTGGCCGTTGGTGGCAGCATCCAGGGTGAGGGCTATGTCCTGGTAGGTAACGCCAAACTGGTACATTTTCTGCCTGTTTACTTTCCAGCGCAGTTCGGGGGTGTTTTCCTGTACGTTTAGGTCGGCACTCTGAAAGCCTGGAATGCGGCGGGCCTTTGTCAGTATCTGGTTAGCCACCTTTCCCAGCTGGGTCAGGTCATCTCCGTAAATGTCTACCTCTACGTTAGAAGAGCCTCCTGTGAGTATGAGTGTAACCAGGTCGTACGGAACCACAATGGCGCGCACGCCTGGCAGCACCTGCAGTTTTTTGCGCAGCTCGGCCACTACTTGTATGGTACTCTGCGTACGATTGTCTTTCAATCTCACCTGGCAGGCGCCCTCATATGATGCGAGCGAAGTGGTGGCCCCGCGCAGGTTGAGGGTGGTGCCCGAAGCCGAGAACACCGTTTGCACCTGCGGGTTTTTCATAATGATCTGTTCCACTTTTTTCATGGTCTGGTTGGTAACAGTAAGCGCAGTTCCTACGGGCAGCTTGATGATTACGTTCAGGTTGCCGCTGTCGGTTTGCGGCATCATTTCGGTGGGTATGAGCGGGGCCAGCAGGAAGGCCGCCAGCGATATTCCCAGCGCACCCGCAATAACCAGCATGCGGTGTTGCAAAGCCCAGCGCAGGCCATTGTGGTAAGCTACGTCGAGTGCATCAAACTGGTTTCCTGCCCAGTCAAACAGTCTTTGCAGCGGTCTCTGCCTCTGGGCGGCATGGGCAGTAGCATGGTGCAGCGTGCCATCTTCTCCTACAAAGGTATGCGCCGCTACATTTTCCACCTCCCGCTGATTGATAAACCGCGAGGCAAGCATGGGCACCACGGTAAGAGCATCCAGCAGGGAAACGGCCAGCGAGAAAATAACTACCAGGCCAAACTGGGTGAACAGCTGCCCCGCCTGCCCCTTGAGCAAAAAGAGGGGGAGAAACACAATCATTACGGTGAAGGTAGAAGAGAGTACTGCCGAGGTGATTTCTGTGGTAGCGCTGACAGCCGCCTCCATAGGCTCCAGACGGTCGCGTTCTATGTGCCGAAATATGTTTTCCAGCACTACCACGGCATCATCTACAATCAGGCCGGTTGCAAGGGAAAGGCCTGATAGCGAGAAGGTGTTGATGGTAAAGCCATAGAGGTAGAAAAGGGTGAAGGTGGAGATAATGGAGATGGGGATGGACAGCGACACCACCATAGTGCTTCGTATGCTGCGTAAAAAAAGCAGCAGAATGAACGCCGCCAGCAGGCCGCCAAAAATGGCGCTGGTTTTTACATCGTTCACCGATTCCTTGATGAACTGCGACTGGTCGTACACCAGATGAAACTTGAGATTGGGATAGCTGTGTTCTATCTGGCTAATTTTTGCCGCCACAGCCTCAGCGGTATTCACCGTGTTGGCATTGCTCTGTTTTACAATAATCATGCCTGCTGCGGGTTTGCCATTGAGGCGGGTATAGAGCCTGGTTTCCTGATGGCCGTCGCGTACGGTGGCAACCTGGTTGAGTAGTACTATTTTGCCCTGGTAATTGCCTACCGGAATGCTTGCGATTTGCTGCGGGCTGGTAAAATACCCTTCGGCGCGAATGGTGAACTCAGAGTTGCCTTCTTTGGATATGCCCGCAGGCAGGTCGAGGTTTTCCTGCACCAGCCGCGTCGAAACCTGGTTGAGGCTCAGGTTGTATGCCCGCATTTTGATGGGGTTTACATCTACAATAATGGCGCGCTGCTGCCCTCCTGTGGCTACTGCAGAGCCAACTCCATCTGCCGATTCAAGTATGGGAGATATGTTGTTGGTAAGCTGCGTCAAAAGCTTTGTCTGGCTGCTGTCTCCGGTTACGCCATAAATCAGAATGGGCAGCTGCGAGGGGTCGTACTTGAACACGATAGGGTTTTGCAGGGTGGGGTCGGTAGGAAAGTTTTGGCGCGCCCTCTGCACCAGCTGCAGTACATCTACTGCGCCCTGCCCCATGTCTGCACCCCAGTTGAGCTGTACGCGCACTACCGAGCTGCCAGTGGTGGTGGTGCTGCTTACCTGATAAAGGTTGGGGGTAGAGGCAACCGCCTGCTCTATGGGGCGGGTAATCTGGGTCTCCATCTGTTCGGGAGCCACGTTTGGCCAGGTGGTGATGACTGCTACAGTAGGCAGTGATACGTTTGGAAGCAGGTCTACCGGCAGCTTGTAGAAGCAGACAATGCCCAGCAGCACAAGCGAAGCGATGCGCATGGTAACTGCCACCGGCCGAGAAACGGAAAGGCGCGCGATATTCATTACATAACTATCCTTGCTTTATGAACGTGTTTTCTGCTGTGCAGCTACACGTACCTTCTGCCCATTGTGCAGCGGGTTGGCGCTGAGTACAACTACCTGGTCTCCTGGCTGAATGCCCGAAAGTATCTGTACTGCAGCATGGTCAAAACCACCAGTGCGCACAGGGACCACGCGCACAGTGTTGTCGCTGTTGATTACGTCTACAGTGGCTGCACCGTCTTTGCCTGTCTGCACGGCCTCCCGCGGGACGGTGAGTGCATGTGGAATATTTTTCAGTACAAAAGAAACCGTTGCAAACATGCCGGGCTTTATCAGCCCCTGCGGGTTGTTGAGCGCTATGCGCACCGAATACTGCCTGGTTTGCAAATCAGCCGACGGGTTGATGTATACAATTTTGCCGGTGAACGTCTGGCCGGGCAGTGCATCGAGTGATGCCGTACCTATGCTGCCCACATGCAGTGCATTTATCTGTTCTTCGGGCACGGGCACATTCAAATACACTTTGCTTAGCTGCTGCACCGTAAGCAGCGCCTCTCCAACGGTGGCAGTGCTGCCCGGGTCGGCGTTGCGCGCAGTAACATAGCCGGTGATGGGGGAAACGAGGGTGGTGTAGCCCAGCTCTGTTTTTTGTATGCTTAGCTGCGCCTTTGCCGCAGCGACTGCCGCTCGCAAAGCCCTCAAATTGGCTTGGTAGGCAGGAGTTTGCGCACGGTTTGCCATGGCGAGTTTCAGGTTAGCCTGAGCCTGCTGCACCGCAGCTTTTGCCGAATCTATGTCTGTTCGGCTTTTCATCACTGTGATGGAAAGCTGGTTTTTTGCAGAGCTGAGCTGCGCTTCGGCTGAATGCTGCTGTGCCAGCGCACTGCTGTGCTGCCCCTGTGCAGTATCTACGGCGGCCTGTGCTACCTGCAGGGCTGTGCGGGCGTTGTCTACATCCTGTGCAGCTACGTATCCCTGCCGGTACAACGAATAGGTGCGCTGATAAGATGCCTGTGCGTTGTTGAGGCTGGCCTGCGCGCTGCGTATGCCGGCGCTTGCGTTATTCACCGATGCCTGCGCGGTGCTTACCTGGTTTTGCGCCTGCGTGACTGCATCCTGTGCGCTGGATACCTGCTGCTGGTATGTTTGCTCTGCCAGGTTCCGGCTGGCTTCAGCCGAAACAAGCGCCGCTTTCTGAACGCCTATCTGCGAACTTACACCTACGTTTGCGGCATTGGCGGTGATGTCTGCCTGGGCCAGCTTCTGCTCTGCCTGGGCTACATTGGCCTCATCCTGAGCGATCTGCGCCTCTATCTGCGATGGATCTATGCGAACCAGGGTTTCTCCTGCTTTCACCGGGTCGCCCTGCCTCGCCTGCAGCCAGGCGATGGTCCCTACGATCTGTGATGAAATATTGACATTGTAAGGTGATTCTACGTTGCCTATAGCCTGCCATTCGTTACGAATATCCTGCCACACTGCCGGAGCTACGCTTACAGTGGGAGGAGCGCTTTTTTGCGCTTTCTGCATTTGCTGCACAGCCGCCTCGGCTGTGTAAAAACTTTTCAGCCTCCATGCCGTCAGGCCGCCCAGAACAAGAATGGCCGCCAGTAAAACCGCTGTTTTTTTCATGTTGCTCCGTGTAGATCGCTATGGGTATCTCGCGCTGTTGGGCAGTTTGTTCAATGTGTGTTATGTATTATTCGACGCAGATAAACATGAAGAGTTTCTCTTTTTATCTGCTTGCTGCCTCTGTACGCTACTCTCTATTATTTTACTTGCTATCATACGAACTGCGCTGTTTTTGTTGCTGTAGGTAAAGAAAAAAAATATAAGAAAAGTAAAATACGTAATATATTGCGTAAATTATAACTTACGTATTCCATTACATGGTATTCTTAATGTGTTCATATCAAGAAAGGAAGTTTTTATGAGTAAAAAGCAGGTGGCCGTGGCCGAAGGAGATGGCACAGGCCCTGAAATTGTGAAGCTGGCGGTACATATTTTGAAGGAGGCTGGGGCAGAAATAGAATGGCTGCCTATTGCAGTAGGCAAAAAGGTATTTGATGCAGGCAACAATACAGGCATTGAGCCAGAAGCATGGGATGCCATAAGAAGCACAGGGGTAGTGCTGAAAGGCCCAATGCAAACCCCCTTGGGCCGCCGGGAAAAAAGCGTGGATGTTACTATTGGCAAGGCGCTGGGGCTGTATGCCACCATTCGGGCGGTAAAAACGTATGCTCCGGTGGTATGCAGCCGCTATCCGGCAATAGATGTGGTGATAGTGCGCGAGAATGAGGAAGACCTTTACGCAGGCGTAGAGCACAGGCAGACCGACGAAGTAATGCAGTGCCTTAAGCTGATTTCACGCCCTGGGTGCGAAAAAATCGCCCGATATGCATTTGAGTACGCTGTGCGCAACAGAAGGCGCAAAATTACCTGTGTTACCAAAGACGATGTAATGAAAATTACCGATGGTCTGTTTCATAAGGTATTTGATGAGGTGGCGCAGCAGTACTCGCACATAGAGTGCAGTCATATGATGCTGGAAGCCGGGGTGGCGAAAATGGCTGCAGACCCGCAGGAACTGGATGTGGTGCTTGCGCCCAACATGTATGCCGAGCTGCTTTCGATTATGGCGGCGCAGCAGGCAGGCGGAATAGGGTTGTATGGCGCTGTGAGTTTGGGAGAGGCGGGAGCAGTGTTTGAAAGCATGCAGGGCGCTCTGCCCGAACTGGCGGGCAAAAATGTTGTCAATCCTGTTGGAATACTGCAGGCAGCGGTGGCGATGCTTCTGCACATAAGACAGCCTGAGCCTGCAGAGCGCATACAAAACGCTCTGTTTTGCGTGCTTGAACAGGGGCTGCATACCCCCGACATAACCTGCAGCGCTGCCGGAGCCAGAGTGACCGGAACGGCAGAGTTTGCCAGGGCCGTTGCTGCCAACCTTGGCAAAAAGCCGCAGCAGATGCAGGCCGCACTCTGGGGCATCCATTCCAGCACTCTGCCACCTGTGGTGAAGGTGGAGCATGCGCCTGCTGCCGTAAAAACACTGGTGGGGGTGGATGTGTTTCTGCACTGGCATGGCGAAGACCCGCAGCAGCTGGGTGAATGCCTGCGCAAGGCGGGCAATGACGACCTGCAGCTGATTATGATTACCAACCGCGGCGTGAAGGTGTGGCCGGCAGGAATGCAAGAGACCTACTGCACCGATCACTGGAGGTGCCGCTTTGCAGCAGCAAACAGCAAAGGCTCTATTTCCAATCAGGATATTATTGCTCTTATGAGCCGCGTGGATGCATTGGGCCTTGATTTTATAAAGTGTGAGAACCTTTGCAACTTCAACGGTGAGCCTGGCTTTGCGCTGGGGCAGGGGCAGTCGTAGCAGCTCTGTTTTACGGGATTGGTGTTGCCGGGTGGCCGCTCAAAGGGCCTCCCAGCACCATCTCAAGCAGGTCGGCTACAGTGCAGTTACGCTCTACCGGATGCCGCAGAGGGTGTTCTACATGCACAATGTACGAGTTTCTTCTGCCAACACGCTTTCTTTCCAGCACTCCCGCCTGTTCCAGTTCCTGCACAATGCGCTGTGCACTTCGTTCGGTAATACCTACCATGTCCGCTACATCCCGCAAACGGAGGGAGGGCTGCCGTGCAAGGCAGATAAGCACATGCGAATGGTTGGACAAAAAAGTCCAGGGCGCTGTTTTTCGTGCAGCGTCGGGTACGGTTTCAGTTACTGCCATGCATACGCCTCCGTAACGGTCATCTGCTTTCCAGTCTGACACAAACGCCAACTGTTTCGCGATAAATTATTCGTCTGTTTCATTATGGCAGTATACACTTCATTTTGCAACCTGCTTACTGCAAACCTTTGCACTCGTTAAAATCACGTAGCTGAAGCTTACCACATAAAGCAGACTGTTCACTGCTGCAGAACGGGCACACTGCCGCCAGCGCGTAAGGCAGCCTGCCACCTCATGCCGGGCACATGTCACGGGGTTGAGGTGAAGCACTGAACAGAAGGTTGGTGCAGCAGAGCATTCCCGGCTTTTTGCCAGGTTGTAACGACGGTATGCAAAAATGGTACAATTCAATACACCATAATACGGGGGGAGAAATGGCTTTTTCAGGTATTTGCAAAAGGCTGCAGCTAGCTGTGCTGACTTGCATGTGGGCGGCAGCATGCGTGCCTGCAGCGGCTCAGGCAGCGTATTCTGCACGCTACTATTATCCGCCCGGCCAGAAAAAAGTGAGCCGTTATCACATCTATTACATCAATCTGTCGAATGGGCACACAAGTCGGCTTACCAGCGGCAGCAGAAACGATGTGTGGCTGAAGTTTTCGCCAAACGGAAAATACCTTGCCTTTGTACGCGTTGGGCAACTAGATACGCCATCCCTGCAGCAAAAGGGCCAGCTCTGTTTGTACAGCATGCAAAGCCGCAGAATAGTGCACCAAAAGTCGTTTATGTATACCAGCTTCCCCAGCTCTGTACACTGGAATTCTGCCGGCACCATTTGCTTTGTAGATGGCGGGCCGGGGCTTTCTGTTACAGGTGCACCTGTGTCAATTCTTCCCCATGATGATCCGGACGTATCGCCAGACGGCTCCATGCTGGCAACAGTATCGTACGATTCAGACAAGTATGTGCTCAGTATCAAGCGGCGTGCAGACGGCAGGCTGCTGTGGAAAAGCGTACCGGGCAATTACAGCGAAGGCATGTGGCAGAAAAAGAATGAGTATCTGCTGGCAAATATGCCTGCCAATGACATTCCGCCCAAAGGCTGCCTGCAAATCATATCATTTACAGGCGGCATACCCACAGTAACCCAGCTGCAGTTTCATGCTGCTGCCCACTCACCCAGCATGATGCCAGGTTTTAAGCCGGCTGTCAGCCTTGAGCCTTGCCGGCAGGCAGGAAATGTACTGCTGCTGCTCAACAACTCAAACAGTACAACCGGCGAATACTACGGTTACTGGCGTGTGAACCTGAAGAGCGGAGAGACTGCATTTCTGGGGTATGCCACATACCTGCAGTGTTCATCCAGCCCTGGCAGATACTACACGCTCACCGGCCGCACCCTGGCGCCCTATGGCCGGAGCAGGCAGGTTTGGGTTACGCAGCTGGTGCAGCACAACGGCCTGCTGCATACTTCCCGCATACTGGTTGGCGGCCTGGTGAATGTACGGGATTTTTCTCTGCAGCATGCCAGGCGCTGAAACCCGTTTGGCCTCTGTTTATCTGCCCCACCTGGGAAATGCAGCTATAGCATCCATAAAGTTGTGGATGACATCGGTAGACGCATCTTCCTGCCAGCCTCCGCGCACCGTATAGAGGGCAGTTTGCCCCGGGCAGCCGTCGCGGCTGATTGCGTACATGCAGAAATTGAGCGCTTCGCGGGCCAGCAGCTTGTATGGCTTGCTGCCTGTTGCAGCGGCGTACATTGCCATGGTGGCGCCGTAAGTAGAACAGGCGCCTCCCCAGGGTTCCCGGTCATCGTCCTGTTCACCGCAAATCGGCACGCCATTGCGAATGCTGGTGAAGTTGGCTGTTACAAAACGCACCAGTACAGCAGTATCTTTTCTCCAGTCGGGGTCGAGCGCTCTCCGTTTTTGCAGCAGGTATTTGATCAGGTTGTCTGCAGACCATGAGTTGCGGTTTTTTTCCATATCGTAATCTTCAAAAAACTGCGTCCACAGGGTTCCTCTGCGTGCTGCGCTGGGTATCTGGTACGTTTTTATCCAGTGCCAGAGAGCATCTGCAGGCGCCCTGAATTCGTGGTAGCCGCGGCTGTCCAGCAGGTTGAAAAGGCGCAGTGTAAAGCTCTGGTCTGCACAGACCGGCCCGCGTGCCGCACCGGTTCTGTAATCTGCGCGGAAGGGCCAGGGTGAGTGTGTGCCGTCGCCCTGCTGCATGTTGCGCACCAGTACCCTGGCATTGTGCAGCGCAGCGTTGAGATAGTCGGCATTGTCTGTTTCTTCGTAGAGGCGTACCAGTGCATACGCGGCAATGCCTGCCTTGTCTGGCTCGATCTCGTAAGGGTGATCGGCCTGACTGCCGCAGTCGGGTGTCTGAGGAAACTGCATTGTCCTGCCGGTAGAGCGTATAAAGCGGGGGTATTTTCCCGTGTCTGGGGTGAGGTCTTCATGAATGAGGTAGCTGCCCATGGCAATTGCAATTGTGCGGGCCGGGGCATAGCGCCTGTGCGTGAAATGATAGTACTTGAGGTAGGAAAGAATGCCCATTCCCAGCTGCATGGCAGGAATCATGTCGGTGCGCCGCTTTACCGGGGCATAGGTGCCATCCATAAAAGTAAGGGTGACAAATCGCGGGTAGCCATGCTCCATTGGGCAGTGCGCATACCAGTTCACTTCACGCTGCAGTGCGTCGCGCCAGGAGGTCCAGGGAAGCAGCAGGCCGTTCGAGTCGAAGCGCGCCCGGTGATTTCCAAGCATAACCGGCGTGTCGGCGCTGGAATGCATGGCGGGCAGAAAAAGCAGGCAGAGTAGAACGCAGGGGATGAAAAATCGTTGATGCATGGTGGCTCGCTTTGAGAGAGATACATTCTGCAGGGGGTAGGCCGCCCCTGCAGAATGATAGAAGGCTTTTAGTTGTTCCAGAACTTTGTATCTTGATACACTGTCTGCACCCACTGGCGGCAGGTCATGCCCACATTGGCATCGATTGCATCGGGGTTGTCACAGTACATCAGTCCATCGGTCTGCGATTTTGGCAGAGCAACCGGTGCATTGCCAAAGGGCGTGAGGTAGCCGCCAGAGAAGAGTATGTTTTTCGCATGCCCATCTACAAAGGCCATGTTGTAGCGTCCGCCATGCCGCAGCACAGAGTTTGAACCGGGCGGGTCGTACTGCACAATATAATCTGCGCAGATAGTATAGCGCGGGCTGTCTCCGGTATCGCCGAATGCAATGAGCTGGGAGGGTGCATCGAACATGGCCAGCGGCTTGCCTGCATTTACGCGCCACTGGCTGGTGTTGGTGCGCCCAAACAGCAGACCCGACCCTGCATTGGAGGTAATGGCCCAGTTGTAGCCGTAACCGGCGCAGCGGTCTTGTGTAATAAACCGCTGTCCGGTGGCATAGTCATACGAGTCGTTGCAGGTATCTCCCACATTGTCTAGTGCGTACTGGTTTCTATCTGGGCAGAAAAAGAGGTCTATGTTTTTTGTGTACGGGTAAAGCTGTACATAGTAGTCTATCTGGTACGACTTGTTGCCTCCCCGCGGCCCCAGAATAGTGGGAGTCACTTCGTCGTAGTCTTGTATATACATCTGCATGGCCAAGCCAATCTGTTTCACATTGGAAAGGCAAACAGTACGGCGTGCCGATTCACGCGCCTGTGCAAAAACAGGGAAAAGAATCGCTGCTAATATAGCGATAATAGCGATTACTACCAAAAGCTCAATGAGCGTAAACCCGGTTCTACGCATAGCCAGATGGCCTCCTTCTTCTGCTTTTCCTGAAATGTACTGCTTCAGGAAAGCAACTGTCAGGTTAAAGCGTACCCCTGCTTCTATTAAAGATGATTTAAGGCTAGATTAAATTTTTGTTATGCCTGCCGCTTCCGCCTTACTGCTCTGTTGCAGCAGGCTTTAGCCATTCGTCGCACGTGTATGCCTTACGTGCTGGCGGCTGTTGCCCGGGGGTGAACCCAGTGCTGATACGCCAAGCCCTCTGCGAGGGCTGCAGAACTATGCTGCCGGGTTGAAGCAGCGATCTGCTCACTGTGCAACCTTCTGTTGCACGGGGTTTCAACCCCGTGGCACAGGCTGGGTAAGAATTGCCTTGCAGGATTCATGCCGCCCTCTCGCGAATGTGCAGTCGTACCCCTGTTTCGGGAAGGAGAACGCGCATGACCACCTGGCCGACTGGTACCATTACCCTGCTTTTTACCGACATAGAGGGCAGCACAAGGCTCTGGGAGCAGTACCCGGAT
>DAIDHN010000056.1 GCA_027459665.1 Chthonomonadaceae bacterium
CCCGTGCAAAGCACCGAAGAAACACCCCTGCGCCTTCGCTACCGCGTGTACTGCCATACCGGCGACGCGCAGGAGGGAGGCGTTGCACAGGCATGGGAGCAGTATGCAGCAGAAGCCGCGCGCACGCTGCAGAAAGCCAGAACATGACAGCAGACAAAATAGCTGCCGGCTTCACCAGAGAAACCCTTCAGATATTCGACCTGCCCGGCTTTGCCGAACGCATGTCGGCAGTAAAAGCCTGCATCAGCCCCCGCCTTGCCCTGCTGGCCGAAGAGCTGTGCGAGCCGCTGTCACACTGCATGGGCGAGCCGCTTCACATACACATCGCCAAACACCTGCGCCGCACAGTCAACCCGCCCGAAGCCACCTGGGCGGCATTTGCACGCACGCAAAGGGCCTACAAGCCAGTGGTGCATCTGCGCACCGCAGTAAACAGAAAAGGCATGCAGGTGCTGGTGTTTGTAGAAGACTACGCCGAAGACAAGCTGCTGTTTGCAAACCGCCTGCACCAATGCGCCGGCGGGCTGGCCGAAACACTGCGGCAGCACCCGCAAATAGAAGCGCTTTCCCTGCCCGAAGCCAGCCCCGATGCAGAGGCGCTGCGCAGGTTTGCTCTTCGTCTGCAGCAGGTAAAGGGCCAGCACGCCATCTTCGGTGTCCCGGTAGACTCGCATGCCGCCGGCCTGCAAAAACGCATACTGCAGGCGGCGCAAATGCTGCATCCATTTTACGCCCTCGGCATGCCCTCGTCGCATTCCTGACCAGTGCCCGCCTCTGCTCTGCCCCCTGGTAAATGCCCCCCGGCAAAATCAGGGCGGTTCATCTTTAGCAATGTCGGTATTTTTGGAACCAGCCTGTTCGATTTGGCGTATATTGACAATAACACACTAAAGTGGTATCATAACAACGTCAACAATTCATGCGCAAAACCACACAGTTCAAACAGCGCTTCACCGGAGGTTTATACATATGGGCAAGGCAGTAGGAATCGATCTTGGCACAACCAACTCGGTGGTCTCTATTATAGAAGGCGGAGAGCCAACCGTCCTCCCCAATGCAGAGGGCAGCCGTCTCACTCCATCTGTAGTTGGCTTCAACAAAAACGGTGAACGTCTGGTAGGCGCAAATGCCAAACGCCAGGCAGTCATCGCACCAGACCGCACCATCATCAGCATCAAGCGCAAAATGGGCGGCAGCGACAAGGTAAACATCGAAGGAAAACAGTATTCTCCCGAAGAAATCTCTGCCATGATCCTGCAAAAACTGAAACAGGATGCAGAAGCCTTCCTCGGGCAGCCCGTCACCGAAGCCGTCATTACCGTACCCGCCTACTTCAACGACGCGCAGCGCACTGCAACCAAAAATGCGGGCGAAATCGCCGGCCTCAAGGTTCTGCGCATCATCAACGAACCCACTGCGGCAGCGCTCGCATACGGTCTGGATAAAAAGAAGGAAGAAAAAGTACTGGTATTCGACCTGGGCGGCGGCACATTCGACGTAACCGTGCTGGAAATAGGAAAAACCGAAGACGGAGGCACCGTGCTGGAAGTGCTTGCCACCAACGGAGACACCCGCCTGGGCGGAGACGACTGGGACCAGTGCATAGTTGACTATGTGGCAGAAGAGTTTCGAAAAGAAAACGGCATAGACCTGCGCAAAGACAGGCAGGCCCTGCAGCGCATTCGGGAAGCTGCAGAAAAAGCAAAAGTAGAGCTTTCCAGCGTTACGCAGGCAAACATCAACCTGCCCTTTATATCCAGCACACCCGAAGGCCCGGTGCACCTGGATGTGAATCTGACCCGCGCAAAATTTGAAGAACTTACCGTCAGCCTGCTGGAAAGATGCCGCGCCCCCTTTCTCAGCGCACTCAGCGATGCAAAGCTCAAACCCTCCGAAATAGACGAGGTGGTGCTGGTGGGCGGCTCTACCAGAATGCCCATGGTGCAGGCCCTGGTGAAAGAACTGAGCGGAGGCAAAGAGCCAAACCGCACCGTCAACCCCGATGAGGTAGTGGCAGTGGGCGCAGCAGTGCAGGCCGGAGTGCTTTCGGGAGATGCAGGCGCAGGGGGAAGCAGCATACTTCTGCTCGACGTGACCCCGCTCTCGCTGGGCATAGAAACCCTGGGAGGCGTTATGACACGCCTCATAGAGCGCAACACCACCATTCCAACACGCAAAAGCGAAGTCTTCTCTACTGCAGAAGACGGCCAGACCAGCGTGCATGTGAAGGTGTACCAGGGAGAACGCGAAATCGCAGCACACAACAAACTGCTCGGCGATTTTCAGCTCACCGGCATACCGCCCGCACCAAGAGGCATACCGCAAATTGAAGTAGCCTTCGACATAGACGCCAACGGCATTGTAAGCGTCTCTGCAAAAGACAACGGAACAGGCCGCGAGCAGAAAATCACCATCACAGGCTCCAGCAGCCTCAACAAGGATGAGGTGGAAAGAATGGTGCGCGAGGCGGCAGCGCATGCCGAAGAAGACAAGGTGCAGCGAGAACGGGCAGAAGTACGCAACCGCGCAGAAGCCTTGATTTACCAGACTGAAAAACAGATCAAAGACATGAACGAGAAGGTGCCCTCTGATATGAAGCTGGAACTGGAAAACCAGATCGCCAATCTGCGCACGCTTCTCAACAGCAGCGATGCCGCTTCAGAGCAGATAAAAGAGCAAACCGACACGCTCGAACAAAGTGCATACAAACTCTCCGAACTTCTCTACAGCCAGAGTGCAGCAGAAAACGCACAGAACGGCCATGCACCCGAACCGGAAGCGGCAGCGCCCAGCCCGGACGATGTGATTGAAACCGAGTTCAAATAAGCGCCGCGTGCATGCATGGGCAGAAACAGCTGCCCGCATAGCCGCAACAGGAACACAGGGGGCAGACACAGTGTCTGCCCCGCATAAATGCATATGGCTACAGAAAGCAAAGACTACTACAGGGTGCTGGGGGTAAGCCGAAGCGCACAGCCGGAAGAAATCAAGAAAGCATACCGGCAGCTCGCACGCAAACATCACCCCGACGTCAACCCCAACAACCGATCGGCGGAAGAGCAGTTCAAAAGGGTGCAGGAGGCATACGATGTGCTTTCAGACCCCGAAAAACGCGCCCGCTACGACCGGTATGGCAGCATGTGGCAGCATGCCCCGCCCCCCGGAGCTGCGCCGCACCCAGCCCCCGGCCAAAGCGCAAGAGGCGGCCCCAATGTAGTAGACCTCGACGGCAGCGAAGGCATCAACCTCGAAGACATACTCAACAGCATGTTCGGCAGGGGAGCGGGAGCACGCTCGGCGCGGCAGCCGTTTGGAACACAGTCGGCCAGCCCAGCCGAAGACGTTGAATTTTACCTCGACATCACCCTCGAAGAGGCGCTGCAAGGCGGGCCTAAGCGGTTTATGGTGATGCTTGAAGATATGTGCACCGACTGCGCAGGCACAGGCAGAACCAAAGGCCCCCGCCCGCAGCACTGCCCAAAATGCGCAGGAAAAGGCAGAATGGAAGCCCCCAGAAGCGGACAGATACGCATACCCCCCGGCGCATGGGACGGCATGCGCTCGCGGCTGCCTGCAATGGGCGCCGCAGATGCACAGGGCAAAAAGGGAGACCTTTACGTAACCCTGCGGGTACTGCCCCACCAGCGATTCGAAAGGGAAGCGCAAAACCTCTTTTTTGACGTAGAAGTGCCCTACACCATTGCCGCCCTGGGAGGGGAAGTAAGCGTGGAAATGCTGGACGGCAGAACCCGCAGGCTCGTTGTGCCCGCAGGCATACGAAGCGGTCAGCGCCTCAAAATAAGCGGACAGGGCATGCCCGCCCTGCAGGACAGAACCCAGGGAGACGCGTACGCGCAGGTGCGCATTGCTGTGCCCCGCACACTGCAAAACCGCGAACGAGAGCTGCTGCTGGAACTGGCAAAACTGCACGGCAACCAGGTAGAGCAAGGCACAGAAGGAGGAGAGCGCCGGTGAATGCACACAACAGCGACGAGCCGGTGTACATGATTGGGGTGGTAGCAGAACTTACCCACATGCACGCACAAACCATACGCCTCTACGAAAGACTGGGCCTTATTACACCGCACAGGCGCAACAAAAACCGCCTCTACTCTGAAAACGACCTGGAGAGGCTGCGGCGCATACGGCGCCTCACCCAGGACATGGGCGTGAACCTGGCCGGAGTGCAGGTAATACTCGACCTGCTGGAAAGGCTCGACACCCTGCAGTCAGAACGCGACATGCTGCACGAGCGCAGCCGCCTCATTGAAGAACGCGTGCGAGAATTGCTGGCGCAAAACGGGGGCAAATTCCCCTGACTCGCCAGCCTCGACCCGCTGCCGCCCGGCGACGCGACGCGCACCCTGCTGCCCGACCTGCCTGCCAGCCAGGTAAGGCGCCTGCTCAGGGCAGCGCCCATCCCGCTGCCGCCCGTAGAGGGCGAGAAAACAACACGCAAACGGCCTGAAAAAAAATGAATCCTCCGCCCCATCCCAGGGCAGAGGATTTTTTTTGCCTTCCGCACTCACTGCATGGTTAAAACAGCCTTCTGCACCTCAGTATATTAACAGTCAGCAAGCTGCACTGCACACATACAAAGGGAACTCGAACATGATTCGCACCAGCAGAAAAACACGCGCAGCCATTCACCTGCTCACCAAACACTGGGGGTATGACGACTATGCGGCATGCCAGCTGTGCGTTACGCTTGAGATACACAATCTCAGCCTACAGCCAAAACACATCAACCTTGCCAGGCCCAGGCTCAACCTCTACGGTTTTTCCAAAGACAGCCTCATGCAGCAGGGATACACCATCTTTGAATATGCAGGATACACCTGGTGCGCACGCTGATGCGCCTATGCACCCCCGCTTGCGCGGGGAAACGACTTGCTCGATACCTGTGGTACGAGACAACACTGGTACACCCCTGTTTGCACAGGGACACTCTATTATATCAGATAGGCAGGTGTCAGGACAAATCTTTGCATTCACCTATATTCAGCCCTTGCGCTTTCGGCAAAAGTATGTTATTCTATTGGTGTCTGATATACTTTTCCCCGCACACGCGGGGGTGAACCCCTGCGGTTTTGGGTTTGAGACAGAGGAAGCCGCTTTTCCCCGCACACGCGGGGGTGAACCCTGCCCCTGTCGCAATTGCAGCCAATAGGACACTTTTCCCCGCACACGCGGGGGTGAACCCAATCGCCGGGCTGCCGGATAACTGCCGGAAGTGTCTTTTCCCCGCACACGCGGGGGTGAACCCCATTCCTCCCGCATGCAGACATTGCAATGAGACTCTTCTGACCTGCCGACAGTAGAAGGTATACTGTGGTACCAACAATTCTCAGGAGCAAATGCTGATTATGACAGAGGGCACAGAACGCGGCAGAATACTGGATGGCAGCGCGACGGCAAAAACCCTGCGCAGGGAAATTACAGAAGGAACCACACTGCTCAAACAGCAAACCGGACGCGTGCCGCACCTCGCCGCCGTACTCATAGGAGACAACCCCGCATCTGAAACCTACGTGGCCATGAAACAGAAAACATGCGCCAAGGCAGGCATCGTCTCCTCGCTGCACCGCCTGCCCAGCAGCGCTGCACAGCAGCAGGCAGAAGAACTGGTAAAAAAACTCAACAGCCAGCCAGACATCACAGGCATTCTGGTGCAGCACCCCTTGCCTTCACACCTGCACGAACAGGCTGTGCTAGACTGCGTGAGCCTCGAAAAAGACGTAGACGGCATATCGGGAAACAGCCTCGGAAGGCTCATCAGCGCAGAACCAGCACACCCCTCATGCACCCCGGCAGGCATCATCGAACTGCTGAAACGCTACAACATACCACTCCAGGGAAAGCATGCCGTGGTAGTAGGGCGCTCTATCATACTCGGCAAACCAGTGGCACTCATGCTGCTCAACCGGCACTGCACCGTTACCATCTGCCATTCGCGCACGCCAGACCTGGCAGAATACACCCGGCAGGCCGACATTCTGGTAGCCGCAGTGGGCAAACCCGAAATGATTACCCAGCACATGATCAAACCCGGAGCCGTCGTAATAGATGCAGGCTACAACCGGGTAGAAGGCCGAAACGGCGATGTAGGCGATGTGCACTATGAAGGCGCAGCAAAACAGGCAGCCTGGGTCACCCCCGTGCCCGGCGGCGTTGGCCCCATGACCATTGCCATGCTGCTGCGCAATACACTGCTCGCAGCACAGGGGAGATTTGCAGAATAACGCGCAGGCAGGAACCTTATCTGTACAAAGTGAATATCTGTATAAATAAAAAGTATGAAGAGGAGCACCTACTGCCATGAGCAGGCTGGCCCTGCAGAGAGACGCCATAAAACGCATTCTTCACCTGGTATCTGAAGAACCTTCGCTGGAGGTAGTGCAGAATGCCGTGGTGGAAGAAGCATGCCGCCTCACCGATGCTGCACGTGCCGTATTCTGCACCCTGGCCGCTGAAGGAGAAATGCTCGACTATGCCGCCGCCTACGGAGAAAACGCAGCGCAAATAGTGGGGCTGAGGGTAAGAGTGGCAGACTCGCTCTCTGAAAATACACTCAAAACCGAACGGCCAACCCTCTTCCAAAACCGAAAAACAGCGGTGACAGGCAGCCTCTTCCCGCAGGAAGCCGAAGAAAAAACCGTTCCAAGCATCATACAGTTCCCACCCTACAGCGAACCCGAACCGGCGCTCTTCTCGGCAGTGGTGGTGCCCGTGATGCAAAAAGGACGCATCTTCGGCACTCTCTCCGCACTCAATCAGGGCAGCGGCAGCGGTGCGCCCGGCGCATTTGATGCCGAAGACATTGAAACCATGCAGATGCTGGCAGAAACCATTTCACTGGCATACTCTATGCAGCAAACCAGCAAAAACTCGCGAGAGCAGGCCAGAGAGCTGCAAGCCCTCTACCGGGCAATGCGGGTGGCAAGCGGCAGCCTGAACGTGCAGGAAGTGCTAGACAGAACCATAGACACACTCTGCACGCACCTGGAACACCAAGCCGCAGCGCTCTTTCTGCTCAATGATGAAAGAACACACCTCTTTCTCGCTGCCTCCAGAGGGCTTACACATGCTGAACAGGAAATACAACTCGCAGTAGACAACGGCCCCGCAGCACAAACGCTGGAAACAGGGCAGCCGCGCATAATCGGCGACACCACGCAAGAACCCGATTTTCAGCACATCACAGACATACCCGCGCAATCTGCACTGCTCTCGCCGGTGCTGGGGCGCAGCGAGGCCATAGGCCTGCTCGTCATGGTGAGCGCACGCCGCGACGCCTACCAGCCCGAAGACCTGAAACTGCTGGCCGCAGTAGGCATGAGGGCCGGAGTGCCCATAGAAAACGCATGGCTGTACGAAGGCGCACAAAGACGGGCCGAAGAAGCCGCCTCGCTGTACGACCTGTCGCAGCGCATAGGCTCTACCCTGCAGCCCGAACGCATTCTCGAATACGTAAGCGCAAGCGTACACACCCTGCTGCAGGTAGACAGGGTGGCTATACTGCTGCACGAACCGCGCCAAAACAGGCTGCTGCTGCACAAAAGCCTCAACATGCCCCCCGAAGCCGAAGAAAACTACCGCCCATGCGTGGGCGAAGGCATTGCAGGATGGGTGTACGAATGGCAAACCCCGCAGGCGGTAGCCGATGTGGAAGCCGACGCGCGCAACAGAAGCGCACCCCTCGAACCCTATGCAGTGGCCTCTGCACTCACTGTCCCCATGCAAATGGGAGAAGAACCCATAGGAACACTGCAGGCGCTGAGCGAAAGAAGAAGGCTCTTTACCGTAGCAGAAATGGAACTGCTCTACACCATAGCCAACCAGGCGGCGGTAGCGGTTATGAATGCACGCGCCTTTCAGGAAACCAGAGCGAGATCGCAGGAAACCAGACGCTACTTTAGAAGAATCGCACACGCGCTGGGGGTCGCGCTGGAAGACAGCAAACGCCCCGAAAACACAGCGCTGCTAATACGGGAAATGATGAGGGCCGACCGACTCGCCATTTACCTGCTGAAAGACGACGCCCTGCGCCTGCACATGACCGACGGCTTCAGAACCACCCAGCCGCCGGATGAAACCGTGCAGGCAGGAAGAGGGCTGTGCGGATGGGTGGCGCGAAGAGGACAGGCGCTGGCGCTGGAAAACCTGGAGGCCGACCCGCGCAGCGCAAGCCATGCCTGGCTGCAAAAAGACAAAATGGCCTCGTATCTGGCTGTGCCACTCAAACAAAACCGTAAAACCATGGGGGTGCTGGAAATTTATACCCAGAACCAGCACCCATTTTCACGAGAAGAAGCGCAGCTGCTGGCAACATTTACACGACGCGTACAGCTGGCGGATATGCTCGCAGGGCACAATACGCCAGAAACAGTGAACTAGGGCAGAAGGAGAAAACACAATGACGCAAACTGCACAAAAACCGCAGCCTTTAACAGAATTGGAACCTGAACTGCAGCAAAAATACGCCATGCTGCAACAGATTTTGAGAGAAATGGGCAGAGTAGTCATTGGGTACTCCGGCGGGGTAGACAGCACCCTGCTGCTGCGCATCGCTCTTGAGACGCTTGGCCCTGGCGCAGTGGCCGTTACAGGCGACTCAGAAGCCTTTCCGCAGGGAGAAGTGGAAGCCGCACTCAATGTCGCCGGCCTCATGGGAACAGAAGTGGTGCGCATTACTACCCACGAGCTGGCAAACCCTCACTTCGCCGTAAACAACCCAGACCGCTGCTACCACTGCAAAACAGAGCTTTTCAGCAAACTCAGGCAGGTAGCCGATGAACGCGGCATACAATGGGTGGCCGATGGCTCTCACTCTGATGACGGTAAACCAGGCGACCACCGGCCCGGCATGCGGGCCGCAGCCGAAAGGGGAGTGCGCAGCCCGCTGCGAGAAGCAGGGCTGAGCAAGGCGGATGTGCGGGCGCTGGCGCTGGCGCTGGGTGTGCCCAACTGGGATAAGCCCTCCTTCGCATGCCTCTCCTCACGCTTTCCGTACGGAACCTCCATCACCCCCGAGCTGCTGGCGCGCCTCGACACGTGCGAAAAGTTTCTGCGTGAAAAGGGGTTCAGGCAGTTTCGGGTAAGACACCACGACACTGTTGCACGCATTGAAGTAGAGCCGCAAGACATTCTGCGCGTGGTAGAGATGCGTGAGGAAATTCAGGCGCACTTTTGCAGGGCGGGCTACACATACGTCACACTCGACCTGGAAGGGTACCGAAGCGGTAAAATGAACGATACCCTTCTGCAGCAAAAGAACATTATCCCTCTCGGCATCCGTTCATAAAACGTCAGCCGCCGCGTATGCCCGGCGCAAACTGCTGCTTGAGCAGCCCGGCATTGAGCGCGGGAATAACAGGGTCGTACATGCTGCCGGCCGTCACGGGCAGATTCCATAGGGGTATGCCCGCCTGCGCGGCTTTGGCCGATGCTGCAGCCGCTTTCAAAAACAGGTGCGCCGCGGCAGGGTCGGCAGCTGCAAGCGCAGCAGCCATCCAGCCTGCAGGCAGGGCAGACCAGGCGCCGTTCTGACCTGCCCCCGGCAAATCTGAGGTTACGCTCCAGTAGCCGCCGTACGCTCCGCTCACGGGCAGGGCGCGCACGCTGCCGGCCTGAAATGTGCGAGAGGTTTGAAGCAGGGTTTTCAGGCGGCTGGCAATCTCAACCAGATGGTCTGCCGAAAGGGCCTTGAGCCAAACGGCAAACGCTTCTCCCCAAACGTCTTCGCGCCTGCCTGTTTGCAGTGCAGAAAGCAGCAGAGCCTGCCCTGCCCCTTTCTGCTGACACAGCGGCAGCAGAAAGGCGTTTGCCAAAGCAGACTGCATCTGCCCTGCATCTGCCCTGTACTGCTCTCCCCTGCTGCCCTCGCCTGCCGCATTGCAGAGCCTCGAAAGCTGCACCGCCGCCTGATAGCGCAGCAGCGAGGGCCACAGGCACTCGCCCCGCTTCAGCACGCGGTCGGCCCCCTCCCAGTCGGCCCGCAGCGCATCTGCGCTCAGGTTGAGTGTTACCAAACCGGTTTTCGCGCTGCAGGGCACGCTTTTGTAGGCATCCTCGCATATCTGCTGCAAGGTTAGCACGCTTCCGTTCTGCAAATGCACCTTGCTGAGAAAAAGTCCGGGGCTGCCGCTCAGCTGCAGGTACCGGTACGCAAGGGCAATAAACCAGTAGCCAGAGTCGGCGGGCGGCAGGCGGTAGCCAGGGTATGCGTTTTGCAGCTGCCATTCGGGTTTGCCATTGGGCAGTATGCCGCAGGGAATAGTTCCGGCAGGCAGGGTGAGGCCGCCGCCCTGTGAAACCGGCTGTGCACCGGTGATAAAGCGCGCAAACAGCAGCGCCCAGCTGCGCACCAGGCCGGGAGATACGCCTGGATAAAGCGAGTACAGGGCAGCATCCATCACAGAAAGCGCCCCGCCTGCACGCGGGCTGTGCAGCAAAACCACCCCCGCGCTGTTGCGCATTCCATTCCAGAGTGCGCCGGGCTGCCAGAGCGCACCGGCGGCCAGCGGGGCGGCAGTGCGGTTGTACCGTACGGCCAGACGGCGCAGGCGAAATGCCTGCACACTCTGATCGGTGGCTTCCAGCGCAGGCCCAATGGTAATGGTAAGCCCGCTGTGCTGAGCGCTGCGTATTACGCTGTTTGCTATGGCAAGCGCCACTACCATGCGAGGGGTGCGCTTCCATGAAAGTGCGCCGGGCTTGGCGGCAAGGGCAGGCTCTTCCGGCTCCCAGTTGCGCACGGCCGCCAGCGGCATGCCCGAAGCCTGCAGCCTCCGAAGGGTGTCAAGCAGCCAGGGCGCAGGGTTCTGCCCTCCCTTCACGCCGTGTATGGCCTGCCCAAATGCTCCCAAAAAAAGCGGTCTGCCCAGCTGCAGGCAAACCGCCTGCAGCCAGGGCAGTTCCATATCTTCATTTGGGGTCGGCAGCAGCCACGAAGGGGTGTACACGGGGTTTTCATGCAGGTGCACGCTTAAAATATCAATGCCGGGCGGGTTTTGCAGCAGCAAAATATCGCGCATCTGCTGCAGGGTATCGAGAGGGCGGGGCGGGCCGGCAGGCAGGTCTGCATTCGCCAGCCGCTGCAGGTGCAAATGCCAGGCATCTGGCCGCAGCGCTCCATTGCCAGAGCATACCATATGATGCCGGTCGCTGCGGTGCAGGGTTTGCGCTACTGTTTCGAGCAGAGCGCGAACCTGTTCAGAAGATGGCTCAGAGGGGCTGGTGTCGGCATTTCTGTTGAGCGCATCGCCTATTTCCCAAAACAGAATGCGGGGGTCGCTGTGAAAACGTGCCGCCATCTGCCGGGCGCAGCTGTTCAGCAGCAGACTTGCGGGCGAGCCGGGCTGGTACAACGGCGGTATGCCTTTGCCGTCCCAGCCTCCTGCCGCCCGGCAAAGCGCTGCAGTATCGAAGCACAGTGAGGGAACAAGCGCCAGCTTTTGCGCCGCGCAGGCCGCCTCCATCGCCTCAAAGCGCTCCAGAAACTGCCTGGGCGAATTTTGAAACAGATGCACCGTAGAGCTGTCGCGCAAAAGCCCTGTGCGCACAAAGCGCGCTCCGGCGCGGTGCGCATCCCGCAGGGCCTGCAGTGTGGCGGCAGAGGGCGCGGTGAGAAATCTGGTAAACAGATCGGGTATGGTAACCCCAATGTTGCGATAAGCTCTGCCGCCCATAAACAGCTGGGCTGTACCCGCTTTCAAAAACCGGGTGGGCAGGCCCCCAGGGGCGGCAGCGGCAGGCAGGCCCTCTGTAAAAACCAGCGCCGCAAGCAGGTAAATCAACTGTTTCATACTGCATTTTAGCATACGCCGGCCCTCACACTGCAGCAAAATGCGCCCTCACTGCCCTTCTGCTGCAGGGCGCAGTAACTATTGCGCTTTTACAGCGGGTACAATATGCCCATTCTGTTTGGAGAATGGTTTCATGGCAAAAATTTACCGGCCCTGCTCTCCTGCTGCCGGCGTTTTTATACAGGGGCGCGGCGCATCTGCCGCCTCTGCTTTTTCATTCTGCACAAAGAGAGGTTTGCTCTACTTTTATGCAGGATAAAGATGTTATTCTGGATACGGCCCTGCTCGCCCGTGTCTGCCGCCGCTGGATGAGCGTCTGGAAAATAATCGGCCCTCTGCTTTTTGTTGTACTGCTTCTCATTTTTCTTCTGGCAGTTCCGCAAAAATACACTGCCACTTCTTCTGTATCGGTACAGCAAAGCGCCAATACCAGCTCCCCTCTTTCTGTGCTGACAGGCTCTTCTTCAAGCAAAAAGTACATCGGCATACTGCAAAGCCGCAAGCTGGCGGCAGAAGTGGAGAGCAAGGTAAACCTGAAGTCGTTTTATCACCTCAAAACCAACCGTGATGCCGAACTGAAGCTGCAGCAGAGCCTCGGTGTAAACGACAGCCCGGCCGACAGCCTGCTGCATGTAAGCGTAACGCTCTCTGCCCCGCCCCGTTTCTGGTTTTGGGCAAACGCAAAACGACAGCAAACCTCGCAGCTGGCGGCAAAGGCGGCAAATGCCTATGTACAGCAGCTGAAACTCTACTATTCCTCCAGCGACAACGATGTAGACTCGGTGCTGCTGCGCACAGGCAGGCAGGTAGTGGCAAAGGCAGACGCAAAGTACCATGCCGCCACCTCGGCGCTCATCGCCTTTGTGCAGGGCCTAAACGATGTAAGCCCGGCAGCAGCGCCCTCTACTGCAAACAATGGAGGCGTGGCTGCAGTTACTCTCAGCCAGCTCTACTCGCAGGAAGCCGCTGCAGAAACTGCCCTGGCAGCTCTCAATAAAACCCGCACCCTGCAGGAAGAGGGGCTGTTTAGACAGCTGCGCAACGTAAACAGCCTGCCGGCAGAAGACCCGCTGCTGAGGTCTGCCAGGGCAGACCTGCTGAATGCCCAGGCACGCTACGATGACCTTACCCAGGTTCAGCAGCTGGCTTCCGGCAACCCTGAGGTGGTGCAGGCGCGTGCGGCGCTGCAACTGGCGGCGCGGCAGCTCGACAACCAGAAACAGGGCTACTACAGCAACCTCACTACCGCCTACATTGATACGCAGACAAAAATTGCACAGCAGAGGGCTACCCTGAAAAGCGTTTTAGACCTGATACGCACCGCTTCGAGGCAGCTGGCGAAACAGCGCGGCCTCAGCACAGAAATGGCCCTGCTGCAGCAGAACCAGAAGGCTTCGCTCAGCGCGCTGGAGGCTGCGCAAAGCGAATATGTACACCTGCGCCTCACATCGGTTTCTGGCCAAAGCCGCTTTCTTACGGTAGATACTGCACTGTCGCCCAGGCGCAGCGCCCCCTCTCTGCTGCTTTCGCTGGCACTCAGCCTGCTGCTTACCCTGCTGCCGCTTGCAGCGCTGATTGCAGGCAGCTACTTCTGGCAGAGCTGGACCAGCACATCAGAGACCGCCTAGCATGCTGAGGCGCAATGTCATTGCCAACTACCTGGGCAAGGGCATCAGCTCGCTGGTATCGCTGGCATGCATTCCTCTCTACCTGCGCCTGCTTGGGCCGGATGCCTGGGGCCTGGTGGCGTTTTACCTGGCAGTGCAAACCATACTGCCCATGCTCGACCTGGGCCTGAAAACTACACTGAACCGCGAATTGGCGCAAAGGCAGCAGGAGGGCGGAGAAAGGGCTGCCGAAGCCAGGCACCTGGTGCGCTCGCTTGAGCTGCTGTATGGAAGCGTTGCCCTGCTGATTGTGCTGGCAATGTTTGTACTGGCCCCTTTTCTGGTGCAGCACTGGCTCACTGCAAACCACATGCCGCACGCTGAAATCATTGCCTCGCTTCACTACATGGGGCTGGCAATGGCCCTGCAGTTTGCCTTCGATTTTTATGCAGGAGGGCTGCAGGGGCTGCAAAAACAGGTGCCGCTCAACATACTCATCACAACCATGGGGCTGGTGCGCACTGCCGCAACGCTGCTGGCCCTCTATTTTATAGCACGCCTGCCGCAGGTGTTTCTCATTACTCAGTCGGTCTGCTTTGGGCTGCAAATGCTGCTGGCGGCACGCATGCTGTGGAACTACCTGCCCGCCGCAGCAGAGAGGCCGGGCATGCGCCTTCGCCTGCTGAGGCAGGTGCGCGGTTTTGCCATGAGCATGACCTGGATAAGCATTCTTTCTGTGTTCAACGGGCAGGCCGACAGCCTTTTTATTTCACGCCTGCTCCCGCTTTCGCTGCTGGGCTACTACAACATTGCGCGCCAGGCCATGGGCGCAGTCTCTCTCTCGGTAAACCCTATTTTCAATGCAGTCTTTCCGGCATTCTCGGCCTGCTGCGCTGGCGGCGATACCAGGCGGCTGGCCGAAACCTACCACCGAAGCTGCCAGACGCTGCACTGCATTGCTCTCTCTACAGGCGCACTGCTTGTTTTTTTCCCGAGGCAGGTACTCTGGGCCTGGACGGGCAGCAGCGCACTGGCAGACAGGCTCTGGCTGGTTATGGCGCTGCTGGCGGCAGGCTCCTGCCTGAATGCGGTGTACAACCTGCCCTATGCCCTGCAGCTTGCATGGGGATGGACATCGCTGCCGCTTGTTTCCAACCTGCTCATCACCCTGCTGGAGGCGCCGCTGCTCTGGTTCGCAGTAAAAACCCGCGGGCTGATCGGCGCGGCGTTTGTCTGGTTTCTGGTAAATGCACTGCTTGTACCCGCTGCTACGGCTGTGATGCACACGCGCATTTTGAAAGGCGAACAGCGCACCTGGCTGCTGCATGACCTGCTGTCGCCGCTTGCGGGCATCTGCGCTGTATTCTGTGCTGTCAGACTGCTGCTGCCCGCACATGTGCAGCGGCCGCTTATGCTGCTGCTGCTGGCATCTGCATGGGGCCTGGCACTGGTTTGCGGGGCGCTCTGCTCACCGCATCTTCGCAAAATGGCACATATTCTGTATCAGAAAGCAATAAAAAAGCCTCTAGAACCGTGATGAGGTAAAACAGTACGATTCTTGCAAAAAGCATGAGGTATAATTTCTGCAAATTTACTGTACCTACTCAGGTACAATTATGGCTTCAGTAAAGGCATCGGCGCTTGAAACAACAACTCTATGCATGGCTGGCCCGCCTCGGCAGACTGCGGCAGAGGCTGTGGAACCTGCTCTACCGCCCTTTTCTTGGCAGCGCCGGTACGGGTGCAGTGCTTGAGAAACCCCTGATGCTTACTAACCCCCACAGGCTTTTTCTCTCTGAACGGGTGAGGATAGCACAGGGTGCGCGTTTGGAAAACATTTTGCAGTATGGAGGAAACTTGTACGAGGGCAGCATACATATTGGCGAAGGCACTCACATTGAACCCTGGGTGCATATCTGCGCAGCAGCGCCGCTGCACATCGGCAAAAATGTATTGATGGCAAGCAGGGTGTATATTTCTGACAACGACCACCAATTTCAAAACCGCAGCCTCCCAGTGCTTCTTCAGCCGCTCACGGTGAACCCTGTGCAAATAGAAGACAATGTATGGCTGGGTGAGAATGTGGTCGTGCTGAAAGGGGTAACTATCGGCGAAGGCGCAGTGATTGGCGCCGGCAGCGTGGTCACAAAAAATATTCCCCCCTACGCAGTGGCGGCAGGCATTCCTGCTGCTGTAAAACGAATGCAAACTCCCCCAAATCCTCAAAAAAACATAAAGGAAGCATAGTTATGAAAACCCTCATTACAGGCGGCGCAGGATTCATTGGCACGCATCTGAGCCGCAAACTGCTGCAGGAGGGCGTTGAAGTGCGCATTTTTGATAACTTTAATCCGCAGGTGCACAGCAAGCCCTGCCTGCACCACGACTTGCAGGGGCATGTGGAACTGATACAGGCGGATGTACGCGACCGCGATGCCTTGCACAAGGCGCTGGCAAACTGTGATGCAGTGGTGCATCTGGCCGCTGAAACAGGCACCGGGCAGTCGATGTACCAGGTGGCGCAGTACGAACAGGTGAATGTCGGCGGCACAGCCCACCTGATAGACTACCTGATGAACTACCGTTCTTCCAGGGTGACGCGCCTCATCACTGCCTCTTCACGCGCTATCTACGGCGAAGGCAAATATTTTTGCACCGAACATCAGGTGGTCTACCCCGAAGCACGACGCAGCGAAGATATGATGCAGGGCTTTTTTGAGCCGCGCTGCCCCCACTGCAGTAATTTTTGCGAGGCGCTGCCTACCGATGAAAATTCACCCCTGCACCCCCTCTCGTTTTATGGCCTCACCAAACAGATGCAGGAGCAAATGACCCTGCTCTGCGGCAAAACGCTGGGCATATCGGCTTTTGCACTGCGCTACCAAAATGTGTACGGCCCCGGGCAGTCGCTGACCAACCCCTACACGGGCATTCTGGCCATCTTCTCCAGCCGGGCGCGTGAAAATATGCCTATTCATATTTTTGAGGATGGCAGGGAAAGCAGGGATTTTGTCTATGTACACGATGTGGTGGAAACTACCTGGCGCTGCCTGCAAGCTGAACAGAAATGCATTGCAATGAATGTGGGCAGCGGCGCCCGCACACGCGTGGAAGATGTTGCACACGAAATTGTAAGCTATTTTGAAAGCGCCTCAACGGTGACTGTGAATGGCGCGTTTCGGCTGGGAGATATACGACACAATGTGGCAGACCTTGCCAGAATGCAGCAAATTACAGGCTGCTGGCCGCTCATCAGTTTTCCGGAAGGCATTCGCCTCTTTCTCGAATGGGTGCAGGAGCAGGACCATCAGTGCAAGGGCTATGAACGATCTCTGGAAGAACTGCGCTCACGCGGGCTGATGCAGGGATGAGTCACTCTGAAGCAGCAAACCCTCTGCCCCGCGTAGGAATTGTGCTGGTAAACTACAATGGCAGACGCTTTCTGCCCGAATGCATCGCCTCGCTGAAACAGATAGATTACCCCAGTGCTGTTGTGGTGGTAATAGACAATGCTTCGAGCGACGGGTCGGTGGAATGGCTGGAAGAAAACTACCCTGATGTCCCCCTCATCTGCCATGCCGAAAACAGCGGCATAACCGGCGGCAACAACGCCGGCATTCGGTGGTGCCTGAAAAACGGCTGCGAATGGATCATGCTGCTGAACAATGATACAGAGGTGGAACCCGATTTTCTTTCACAGCTGATGCAGCATGCCGCCCCCAAGCAGATGATGGCGCCCAGAATTTTTTATGCAGACAACAGAAACCGCATCAATAATCATTTTGGCTCGTTCGACTATTTGCGCGGAATTCACAGAGACCGCTTCTACAACCAGCAAAATTCTGCCGAAAGCTCTCAACTGCAGCAGGGTACCATGGCCAACACCTGCGCCCTGCTTTTCCCGCGAACACTGCCCGAAAGCATTGGCTGGCAGGATGACAATTACTTTATCTATTACGACGACATAGACTACATTACCCGCGCCGTGCAATGCGGCTACGGCCTGCTCTATGTGCCCGAAGCGGTTATCTATCACAAGGAAAGCAGCAGCAGCGGAGGAGCAAACTCACCGCTTGTTACCTACTACACTGTGCGCAACCGCCTTTACTTTATGCAGCAGTACCACAAGCGCTCAGTGGGCTGGCTTGTTTTTCTCGCCTATTTTACGCTCACCCGCTGCGCCCTGTTTATTCGCCTTGCAATGCGCAGAGATACTGGTCAGATTAAAATTATTCTGCGCGCCATTCAAGATTTTTTCGGCGGCAAAATGGGCAAGGCAGACCCCTCGCGATATATGCTCCCGCTCAGAAACGCTCAGAACGGCTGATGCAGCAGCTTCTCCTCTTTCTCATCGAACTGGGGGTGCCACTGCTCTGTTTTGGCCTCAAAAAACCGCAGTGGGCGGCTGCATGGGTGGGTTTCACGCTCTGCGTGAATATATTCGATACCCGTCTGCTCACTAACCTTCCGGCAGGCAGACTGGTTGGGCTGGTCTACCTGCCCTGGGCTATGCAAGATGCGGTAAACTGGGTGCGCTACAAGGCAGTGGCCGCTTTTGCAGCCAATGTCGGCCTCATGCTGATTTCCGCTGTTTTTTTTGGGTTTATTGTGCCCTGGCAGGTAGTAGAGGCGCATCCTATTTTCTCGCTTACACCACACGGCAGGGTACTGGTGTTTCTGGTGCGCACCGCCGCCGATTTCTCGCTCACTATTTTTTTGGCAAGGCAGCTGGTAAAGCCCGGAGCGCTTCTGCTGCTGGGGCGCGCTGTGGTAGCAGGCGCTACGGTTTCTGTGCTGGCCGGTCTGCCTAACCTGGTTTTTCGAGGCTTCGACCCCTTTTACCTCATCACGGGGCTGCACAGCCTGGGGGGCATTCAGCTTATACGCTCACGCGGCCTCTCGTACGAACCGCGCTCGCTGGGCATGGCCTGCGCCTACGCCATTGCTGTGCTGCTGGTATACCCGGCCATTCCGCTGACAAGGCGGGTAACGCTGCTGTTTCTCAATGTGATGGGGGTAATTATTACCTTTTCTTCCAGCGGCTTCGGACTGGTTATTCTTGCAGTGCTGGTACTCTGGCTGCGCATGAAAAAACGCATGCGAGCTGTGCTGATTATGGCTGTAGCCTGCATACCCTTTCTGCTGATTCTGCTGGGCGCGGTCATGCCCGACAGACTGCGGCTGGCAGAGCTGATAGTGGCCGAACACTTCAACGGCAAGGAACTGCAGGGGGCACAACCGCAAAACCTGGGCGAGGCAATAGGCTGGCACCTCGATGCATTCGATGCCGCAGCATTTGTTTTTCTCTACTCTAACCCGCTCTACATTCTCACAGGCACGGGGCCGGGCATGGTACTCATACCAGCGGCAGGTTACATTACCCCAGGCATATTTACTGAAATGTACGGGGGCAAAGGGCTGAACGGGCTGCCTACGCTGGGGCCGCTGCTGGAAGTATCCAACACGGGGCTGATCGGTTTGCTGCTCTGGGCTGCCCAGATATGGCTGTTGTTGAATGCCCTGAAAAAAATGCTGTGCCGAACTGCAGGCACACAGCGTCATACAGAGTGGAGATTCGGGTATGATATGTTTCTTGCTGCAACAGCTTTTTATCTGATACAGGTAAGTAACTTTTCGCCCTACTGGGCGGTATTCCTGGCCATAGGCTGGGCTGCAACCAGGGAGGTTTGTTCTCTTCCGCCCTCCCCTGCTCTCACAACAGACCAGGAATGAATGGAGACAATTGCTCATGAATATCGGGTACGATGCCACAGCCATTCCCCCCAGGCTCACGGGGGCCGGGGTATATATTAAAGAACTGATACGCGCACTCACGCAAATGGATCGTACCAACCGGTATTTTGTCTTTGCACAGCCTGCACACCTGCAGGATATGGACATCAGTTATTCGCATGTACAAAAGATACCACTGGAGTTTTCTTCCATTCCAAAACGGCTGCTCTGGGAGCAGACAGGGCTGCCGGCGCTGGCTTCCTCGCTGCACCTTGACCTGCTTCACTCGCCCCACTACACCATGCCCCTGCGCTGCCCCTGCAAACGAATTGTCACCTTTCACGATATGACGTTTATCACTATGCCGGAAGTGCACGGAAGGTTTAAACGAATTTTTTTCAGAAATATGATGAAACACAGCGGCTCTCACGCCGACAGGCTGCTTGCCGACTCGGAAAGCACACGGCAAGACATGCACCGAATACTGGGCATAGACCTGCAGCGCATAGACACCGCGCCTCTCGCTGCAGATGATGCTTACCGCCCTCTTGCCGCCGCAGAAACAGAGGCGCACTGTGCTGTGCATTCACTCACGCCAGGGCGTTTTTTGCTGTTTGTAGGCGTACTTGAACCCCGTAAAAATGTGCCTGCGCTCGTGCGCGCCTACGCCAGTGTACACAAAAAGCACCCCGATATCCCGCTGGTTATCGCAGGCAAAAAAGGCTGGATGTACGATGAAATTTTCGCCGCCGTGCAGCAGCTTGGCCTCACAGAAAGCGTCCGTTTCCTCGGTTACATACCACGTGAAGAGCAAATCGGCCTCTACAACGGCGCCCGCCTGTTTGTATACCCCTCGCAGTACGAAGGGTTTGGCCTGCCCGTGCTGGAGGCCCTGCAGTGCGGAGCGCCGGTGCTCACCTCTAACCTCTCTTCTATGCCCGAAGTGGCAGGCGATGCCGCACTGCTGGTTTCCCCGCAGGATGAAGCAGGGCTGGCAAACGCCATGCTGCAGGTTCTGGAAGATGATCACCTTGCCGCACAAATGAAAGAACGCGGGCTGGAAAGAGCCAGGCAGTTCAGCTGGCAGCGTTGCGCAGAGCTTACACTGCAAGCCTACGAAACGGCAGCAGGCGTAAGCGCCGCACTCTCGCTATAATAAATACCTGCCAGGCCATACCGGCAAACGTGAACGCCTTTTCGGAACAGCGGCAGCATGCCTTCACGTATCCTGAATGGATGCACGTGCAGAGGCATCTGCACAAAACCGTATATTTCATTTTGCAGGAGAATGCATTTTTTTATGACTACGACAGAGCCTTCCCCCCAGATGCCGCAAACAGACTGGTGGCAGCGTGAAAACCAGAAAAGGCAGATGCGCCTGCTGCTGCTGCTGCTTTTTATTTTGGCACTGATAGGTTTTTACTACTACATTTCTCTTTCAGGCAAAACAGGGCTGGTAGATGGCATCAATTTTGATACCAGCAACCACATTGCGTTTCTGAAACAGAAAGCAGACGGCAACACGGCCTTGTATGCAGTGCGCGGCGACGGCACCGGCTTGCGCGAACTCACCCAGTCGAGCGATACCTCTGAAAAAAACTCACCCTGCTGGACGCGGCACGGACACCATATACTGTATGCTTCCAACCGCAGAAACGCCAGCCGAACCCAGATATACATACTGGGTGCAGGCGCGCCTGTGCAGCTTACCTACGGCTCGTTTCGCAAAGACAACCCTATCGTTTCGCCAGACAGCAAACATGTTGCTTTTATTACACAGGGCAATATCAAAACGGTTTATCTCAATGGCAACGATGTAGAACAGATACTGCCTGCCCCCATTGCCGGCAACCAGCCCGGCGCGGGGTCAGAAATGACTATGAATCCGGTTGGCCCCTACTTCAAAGAGGCATTCAGCCCGGCTGGCAGCAGCATTGCAGGCGTACAGCAGCTGAGCACCCAGGGTAACGCAGATATGCCCGGTCTCGCCGGAAACACCGAAATGGCACGGGTGCTTACCCCCAAAGTACAGCAGGCTATGGTGCTTGACTTCGGCAGGTACGCCGACATCTCCTGGTCTGAAAGAAGCAGCCAGCTCATGGTCTCTTACGCCGAAAGGTACATAACAGACCCTGTTTCCAAAAAGGATATTCTGGTGGGGGGCATCTCTATATGGGATTTAACCAAACCCCAGAGCAGCGCAGAAAACCATATTCTGGTCACCGAGGGGTATACTATAATGCCGCGCAGGGTTGCATGGTCTCCCAATGGCAAAGAGATAGCGTTTGATGCATACCGGCTGCAAAAAGACGGCTCCCGTATTCCGCTGGGCATCTACATCATTTCTGTACCAACACAAACTCTTGTTATTAAACAGGGACAGCCGCTGCCGCCGGCCGCCATCCCTGCAGGCAGCGCAGGCATCCCGTCCAGACCACAGTGGTCGCCCAATGGGTCGCGTCTGCTCTATGAGGTACGGCTTCCCAGCGGCAAACATGACATTTGGGTGGTAAACAGCGATCTGACCAATCCGATCAACCTGACGCACGGAGCTGCAGACAACAGCGACAACATAGAAGCAGTATGGTCTCCCGCACAAAGCAAATAAACCTGTTGTGAGGTAGTATATTGAAGGCAAGGCAGCCATTAAAACAGAGAACTTACCTTGCCCGGCTCCAACTCATTCTTCTTGTGGTTGGGCCGGGCATTATTGCGGCTAATGCCGACAACGATGCCGGCGGCATACTGGGCTATTCACAGGCAGGCGTGCAGTATGGCTACCGGCTTCTCTGGATTCTGGCGCTTTCTACCATCAGCCTCGGGGTGTGCCAGGAAATTGGCGCACGCATGGGGGCTGTTACAGGCAAGGGCCTCGCAGACCTGATTCGCGAGGAATACGGGGTAAAAATCTCCCTGTTTGCCATGGTGGTGCTGCTCATTGCAAACTTTGCCACCACTGTTTCAGAGTTTGCAGGCATTACCGCCGCAATAGAAATGTTTGCGCCCGCCGCCGCACGTTTTGTGGTGCTGCCTGTAGCGGCTTTTGCCGTGTGGTGGCTGCTTACACGCGGCAGCTACAAACGGGTTGAAAAGGTACTGATATACGCTTCGTTTATCTATCTGGCGTACATCGGTTCGGCGCTGCTTGCACACCCGGCATGGCCCCGCGTATTTCTCAGACTGGCATGGCCGGGTCATATTGCCTGGAACCATGCCTATGTGTTTATGATCATCAATGTGGTTGGCACCACCATTACCCCATGGGGGCAGTTTTACATACAGTCTACCGTGCGAGACAAGGGCATACGCCCCGACCAATACTCCATTACCCGCGCAGATGTGCTGTTTGGAGCATTTTTTACCAACTTCATCGCCTTCTTCATCATTGTGGTATGCGGCGCTACCCTGCACCAGGTTTACCTGGCTCACCCTAATCAGGTAAACCTCAACGATGCGGGGGCAATGGCTAAATCGCTTGTACCGCTGGCAGGGCGCGCAGCAGGCATACTGTTTGCGCTGGGGCTGTTCAATGCCTCGCTGTTTGGCGCCATGACCGTGCCCGTCTCTACGGCATATGCCATCACCGAATCGCTGGGGTGGGAATCGAGCCTGGGTTTGCGTGCGCGTGAGGCGCCGCTTTTTACAGGGGTGCTTACCTTTTTGCTGGGCGGCGGCGCGCTCACGGTTCTTTTGCTTAGCAACAATGTGAATGCGCTGGGCTGGCTCATTATTCTTCCCAACATAGTGGGGGGCGTGCTGCTGCCCATCATTCTGGTGCTTACTCTCATGCTGGTAAACAACCGCCGCCTTATGGGCGCCTTCACCAACTCGCGCATATACAATGTCATTGCGTGGACAACTGTTGCCGTACTTATTCTGCTTGCACTTGCTGCAACCTACGGCGCCTTTGCGGGCTAGCTTCCGCTCTCTTCGTACACCATTTCGGCAATTACATCGCCCACGGCCTTCAGCGATTTTGTGCTGCAGTGCGCCACATTGTCCTGCAGGGTGTGCCACTGCCTGTAATCGCCGGGCAGGTCGCTGCCGGGCTGCGGCAGGGGTTCTATCAAATCTGCGGTGGGTATGTGGCCGTCGATGTTTATAGTCATGTGGTCATCCTCCACATCCTGCTCATGATCCTGGCGAAAAATGTTTGAATAGCCCAGCTGGTCTGCAATCTGAAAAATATGGTTCTCTACATCGGGTGCAAACGACATGGAATTGGTTTCAGGATACACCGCCATGTTCTTTCCGCCAATCATGTCAAGCAGCACCCCGTAGGCAGGCTGCCCAAACAGCGGGTTGTTTTGGTAATGGGTGGCAAAATAATGTGCGCCCAGCACCACTCCCGCGCCTGCGCCATTGTTTGCCCTAAAATCACCGTAATCCTCACCGTCATCCAGCAGCAAAATCACACCTGTTTTGGGGGGCTGCTTGTGAAACATTCTGGCCAGTTCCAGCAGAACGGCAACGCCGGATGCGCCGTCATTGGCCCCGGGAATGGGGTCGGTGCGGTTCCAGGCGCCGTCATGAAACCGAAAGTCTCCCTGTTTCAATTCACTTGAATACGGCCCGTCTGCAATAGGGCGCGTGTCCCAGTGAGCCAGCAGCAGCAGCGGATGAGCGGCAGGCGTTTTGCTGCCAGCCGGATAAAACACACCGATCACGTTGGTTACTCTCATGCCGTGGTAGGTAAACTGCTGCAGCACTGTTTTATTGGCATACTGTTTCATCTGGCTTTCAAGCATCT
>DAIDHN010000057.1 GCA_027459665.1 Chthonomonadaceae bacterium
TGAGCCTTCGAGGGGGTAGCCCACGCTGCAGACAGAAGGGTGAGGGAAGCGCCCAGGAAGGGCAGCATTTTTCTCATTTCTCTGTGCTCCTTAGAGTATTGTGCGCAGAATTGCGCGTTGTTTTGCCTGCAGGAGTTTAGGAGCGGGAGAAACGAGGGACTACTGTTTCCGAATCAGCAGAATGCTGCAACTTCAGAAGAGTTTCCGTGTATCCATCTTCCGGGCTGCCGCTTCTGTGCGGAGACCTAATTAATCCGAAGTTTCACCTTTACCCAAACAACTGGTGCAGGCTTTTTTGGCTGCACTGGTGCAGCCGTTGTGTGACTGTTCCAACTGTGTAACGTTTCACAACAGGAAGCGGTTCCAGCTTTCACAATCACTTTTGCATTTCGTAGCAGATACAGGTTAGCATATGCGATAGTATTTCGTCAATGTTTTCTGACTTGCTACTCGAAGAATAATAAAAAATCATTCTTCTTGAGGATGATTACGCAATATTGACGCTGGTTGTGACAAAAAGAGAGGGAGAGAAAAATTCTCTCCCTCTCTTTTGCAAACCGATTTGTCAGGCCGCAATGCCAGCGGCTGCACAGCACTTGCGGAACATCTGGGTTTTCCCGGATGGGGTAAGCACACGCACTACTTCTGGTTTCTGGCCGCAGAAGCGGCAAACCGACTGAAGCGCTTTCGCCTCGGCGCGTGCGGTAACGTTGGTTTTGGATGTATCTTTTTTGGCCATCATAACCCTCCGTACACACAGTATCTTTTCTATTGTACCACAACAGGCAGCTTGCATAAAAGTGCGATTGCCGCAGCCAGGCAGGCTATGCCTGCTTTGTGCCGCCTTTACCAGTGCAGTGTGCAGAAAACTCTGCGGGTTTGAATGACTTCTGCCATGTTTACAAGTTCATCGGTATTGGCAGCATTCTGTAAAAAATAAAAAAAACAGACCGACAATTTGTGGCAGCATTGCTGTAGCTGTTCTCTGCATGTTTGCGGCAGCAGTGTGGCAGAACGATATGCAGGGAGACAAGAGGAGAGAGTGAAGATGCATCAGGATGCACACGACATAATACGGTTTCTTACCGCTTTTATGGGGCAGGATGAAGAGATTTTACAAACGTTTAGTGCGAGAGAAGACCTCATTGCACTGGCTGAACCAGTGACACAGCGCTGGAAACAGCAGGACGAGCAGTGTGTGGAAGTTCTTGACCACGTTGTGCAGGCGCTGGATCAGGTATCTGGCGTGCATTTGACAGGGGTAGATTATGCACAAAACCTGCAGGGCGCCAGAGAAAACTCAGATGGTTTGGTGCACGCGGTGCGCCAGATTGTAGAGGCTGTGCATCAGAACACCGAGCACGTAACAGAAAACCGGCAGCTGGCAGAAAAGACCCTGCAGGATGTGCATCAGGCAAACCAGCGTCTGAACGAGCTGGCCGGGGAAATGGAACAGGTGAAAACGGCAATGGTGGGCATGGGAGAAACTGTGAGGCAGTTTCTTCTCAACACCGGTATTATTACCCGTCTTGCTGCCAATGTGCAGGACATAGCGCGCAAGACCAACCTGCTCGCCCTGAATGCCGCTATTGAAGCAGCACGGGCTGGAGAGCATGGCAAAGGGTTTGCAGTTGTTGCCGAAAATGTGAACAAACTGGCTCAAAGCTCAGCTTTGGCCGCTGCTGAAATACAGCAGGCCGCGGTGGAAATCAATCAGGGCGCCGGGCAGGTAGATGAAAAGGTTTCAAACAGCATAGAACATTTGAAACAGGGAGACAGCTTTTTGCGAACTGTGCAGCAGGTGTTGGCTGTTGCCGACGTATCTGCCGATACAACCAAAGCAAACATTGCCCGTATGGAGATGGCATCAGAGCAGCAGATGCATGCTGCCAATGCACTGAAAGAAGGAATAGAAAATCTCAACCTCAGTTTGTCGGAGATTGGAGAATCGCTGGCAAGTTCACTGCAGCAGGTTACTACAGCGCGCAGTGTGCTGGCGGCAGGAATAGGCGCGGCAGCAAAAGACATTACGGCACCGGCCGTTTTGCTTACCGTTGCCAAAGCAGACCATGTACTCTGGGTGGCCAGGGTAATGGAAGCCCTCACAACCCGCAGCCTTGCCCTGCACCCTGAAGAACTGAGCAGCCACCATGAATGCAGACTGGGCAAGTGGATGGATGGGGCTGGCGAAAAGCTGTTTGGAGGCTCAGCTGCTTTTCGAGAACTGCATGTTATGCATCAGAATGTGCATAAAACAGGAAAAACGCTTGTGCAGGCGCTGCATAACCAGAACAATGCTGAGGTGAAGGCGCAAACCGAACACTTGAGAAGCCTGAGCAAATCGGTGCAAAAACAGCTGGAGGTACTGCGCAGAGAGTCAAACCAGCCGGCTGTGTGGCGTACATCTGGCAAAAACATGCGGCGTGCTGCCTGATGACATAAAAGCAAAAAATGGAAACAATGCGAATGATTTCGCAAAAAAAAGAAGGAGTTCCTGCATGCAGGTGGAATAAGCACCTGAAGGCAGAAGATAGTGCATTCTTTTCAATAACAGCCTTCAATACAATGGAGGAACAGCGCCATGACAGCTGTATCGGGATACCGTCAGCGTACCTTTGACTTGCACGACACCGAGGGGCAGCTCAATGCCCTGCATGAAGATGGCTTTGCCCTGATACCCAATGTAGTGCCGCCGCATATTGTAGAGCAGGCCAGACAGGCAATAGACAACCTGAAGCCATTTGGCTTTGATCGGGAAGGGGCTACCGACCACTACAAGTGCGTATTCAATCGAGACCCATTCTGGCTGCAGTTTACAGACTGGCCCGGCATTATCGAACTTGCCGAAGCCTCAATGGGCAGCGAGTGCCACATTATTGGTCAGTCTGCATGGCGCAGCCACCCTGCTCACAATGGCTGGGGACCTCATACCGACCGGCTGTTTGTACAAATGCCGCCTGATATGTGCGAAGACCCGCGCTTTACCCTGCCTATTTTGCTTTGCACCGCACATTTCTACCTGAATGATATAGATGAAGAACTTTGCCCTACCTATGTAATACCTGGCAGCCACAAGTCTGGCGGACCAGTGAAGCCGGATGCAGACGGCAACATAACCTACAAAGGCCGTGAGCTGGAGCCAGTGATCTGCAAAGCAGGAGACGTGCTTTTTTTCAGATGCGAGGTATGGCACTCAGGCAGTAAAAACCGCAGCGCCGACCGCACTCGCTACCTGCTTCAGACCCATTACTCCAACCGGGTAGTAGCTCAGCAGTTTTCTCCCTTCCTCGACTGGCAGTTCAATCCTGAAGTGCTGAGTGCATGCAGCCCGCGTCAGCGGCGTCTGCTGGGCGATCACAAACCGGGGGCGTACGACTGATGGCGGCACAGATAGATTTGAGCGGCAGGCACATTTTGATAGTGGGCGGCAGCAGGGGAATTGGTGCCTCTGCCGCCCGCCTTGCTGCCGCCGCCGGCGCGGCCGTGAGCATAAATTATCGCCAAAATCGTGCTGCGGCACAGGCTGTATGCGCCGAGATAGAGGCGCTGGGTTCGCGTGCCGCAGCGTTTCATGCAGATGCATCTGTAGAAGGCGAACTTGACAGAGTGGCGGCAGAAGCCGTGCAGATGCTTGGCCCCCTGCACGGCATGGTGGTTTCGGCGGGCATTTTTGAGGGGAAATACCTGATGGATATGACCGCCGGGTTTTGGGACAGGATGATGGCCGTGAACCTGCGTTCCACCTTTCTGGCGGTGCGTGCTGCTGTACTGCATATGCGAGAGCATGCGCAGGGCGGCAGCATTGTTATCTATACCTCTACGGCAGGGCAGCGCGGTTCGGCTGAATATTCTGCCTACGCAACCTCAAAAGGGGCGCAGATTATGTTTATGCGGTCTATGGCAAAAGAACTGGGGCCAGAGAAAATACGAGTCAACTGCATAGCGCCTGCCTGGACAGAAACCGACATGGCAGCCCCCAGCCTGGAGGCTTTGGGCCGGGAAGAAGTGGCAGCCGGTTTTGCGCTGGGCAGAATAGGTTTGCCCGAAGATGTAGCCGGAGCCACCCTGTTTCTGCTGAGCGACTTGGCCTCTTTCATCACAGGCAGCACCGTTACCGTAGATGGAGGAATGGATATGCGCGGCTGAAAGGCTTTATTGCTTTTCAGCCAGCAGTACCACAGGTTTTTCTGCTGACTTTGCGGGGGGAGGCATCTGTATTACTGCGCGCCCGGTGATATACAAACGCCCAGGCTCGCAGTGAATTTCGTCGAGGCGTACCGGCACCGGCAGAGTGGCAAAAATTGGCGCAAGGTCGGTAGGTATTTTCGAGTTGTGCTTGATGAACTGCTCAAGCATATTCAGTACAAATTCGGGCATTGCAAATCCTGCAGAAGCCGAGCGCAGGTCTATCTCAATTTTGGTTCCGTTTTCCACCTTCAGTGCGGCATCTATGCTGAATGGCAGATGCAAAAGCCCACGCGCTATCTGCCCGGAAATTCTGACTGCCCCTGTAAGAAGCTGGAAATTCAGGTTTTTTACCGGTGCGCCGGGTGGTACATTGGCCTGCATAAGAGTGTTTAGGTTCGGCTCAGAAATAAGTGCGCGAAATCGCGTCTCGCCAGCATCTATAGTACCGGCTTCCCCCTTTTGCGCCGGGGCGCAAGCCTTCAGGTTTTCGCCTTCCAGCGTTACCTCGTCTAGCAGCAAATCACTGCGCAGGCGCACCTTTTGCAGCTTAAGTTGCAAACCCGCTATTTCTATACTGGGTGGTTCCGCAGTCATGGCATTCTCCTGCTTTCTTCTCTCTCTATAATACCGCACAGGTCTGCTTCCTTGCTGCTCACTTTTGGGCCGCTGCAGCTGTAACGCCTGCAAAGTACGCATGTGCTGAAAAAGCGGCGAAAACTGAATGGCAAAAAGCGCAGCATGGCAGAAGCAGTGCAGGCATGCTGGGCTGTCACAGCAAGGGGCAATTGTTGTCTGATACACTGCATATACCCAACGGTGCGTACAACTGCATTTGTGGCCTGCGGGTATACTGAACATGCCCTGAAAACGATACCGGGCACAATGAAGGATAGAAAGATGCCTTTGAAAGAAAAAACCATTCTGACTGCTCTGCTGCTGGCGTTTACCTGTGCCGCCGGCATAAAACATGCAGAAGCCGGCGCACCTGCAGTCAGCCCCAATATTGCAGCTTATGTTAACCCTGCTCTCAGCGATTTTACCGCCTCTGTACACCTGGTACGCTACAATGCAGCAGCCTCCAGGCAAATCAACCGCGATTTTGGCATGATTTATGAGTGGATGCAGAAATCACGCGGAGATTTGCAGCTTCGTTTCAAACTGCCAGACAAACTGCGCTTCGATGGGCGTTTCGGCGCTTCCAGCGGCTCTTACATAGTGAACGGGGTGCATCAGGTGGTGAGGCTTGGCATTGGGCTGCATTATGATACCAACCTGGCCAATACGCCGGGCAAGCGCAAAACTCTGCTTGATATGGGGCTGATCTCTTATGACTATCTCTCGTACACAGAAGCGCAGTACATGGGAGCACGGCCTTACAATGGAGTGCTTTGCGCTGTGTTTCGGGTGAGCTACCGCGACAAAAAACTGGATACTTCGCACAGACTGGTGTGGATAGATCCGCGAACGCGCATTACGGTGAAACGGGAAGAATACAGCCAGGACGGCAAACTGCGCTCTATCTGGTACTACAGAGACGCCAAAGAAGTTGCACCGGGAATATGGATGCCCACCGACATAGAAATAGATGACAACAGCGGAGTGCTGGCAGGCGAAACGCGCTATCTGCACATCAGGGTAAATATGCCGATGCCCGATAAACTGTTTGACTAATATTCTCTGGGAGGCTGCATGGCGAAACTGCCCGGGCCGAAAAGCTTTTGGGACATCATCAAGAGCATCAACGTGCTGGATATTCAGCAGACAGCGCTTGCTCCCCTGCATATCGCTCTGGTAGGCAGGCCGGAAGAGAGGGAAGCGCTGAGGCTGTATTTGTGTGATGGAGGCGGCGAGGCAGGTCTGCCTCCTCCCAAAGAACAGCTGCAGTGGCTTGAGTACGACTCTATGGCAGAAGAAGACGGATTTCCCCAGTCGGCCGGGGTGATAACATTTGTGCTGGATACAGGGGGCGGCCGCAGGGAAGGCGTAAACGTGCGGGTGTATACGCTGGATGAACTGGGCGGCTCAGAAAAAACCATGCTTCGCGTGCTTGACGACTCTCCCCAGCTGCTTCTGCCTCTTGCCCGCACCCTGCCGGCGCTGCGCAAAGAGGCAGCCCGAAGAATTATTGCCGAAACCGCCGGAGTAAATGCGCAGTTTGCACTGCTCACCGGCGTGGCCGAACAGGTTCCTATTCTGGGGCAGATCGGCCTGCCTGCAGCCGCTTTTTCAGACATGATTATGCTCACCAAAAACCAGGTGATGATGACCCTGAAGCTGGCAGGCATTTATGGGCTGAATATGGATTTGAAAGCGCGCAGCAGAGACTTAATTCCTATACAGGGCAACGCGTTTGGCTGGAGGGCAGTGGCCAGAGAACTGGTAGGAGCCATACCGATTGTTGGGTTTCTGCCGCGTGCCGCCATTGCATATGCTGGCACGCAGGCTGTTGGGCGCGCCATGCAGTTTTACTATGAAACCGGAGAACAGGTTACACCGCGCCACCTGCAGAAACTGTACAGGGAGGCGCTGGCCGCCTCGCGTGATACGGTGAAGACGCTTGCGGCCAAACTGCCGAAAACACATGCCAAATCTGCTGTGCCTGCTTCTGGTCGGCCCATTCGACAGCTGCCCCCCGCCGAGGCCAGAGAGATAGTTATCGAACCTGACAAAGCTGTTGATGAGACGGAACCCGGTTCAGAGGGCTGATGCGCGAAAAGTCCAGAATTTGTTGGCGGCGAAATTCCATATAGAAACCAATACAATTGCAATGGCAAGTGCAGCATAGGTGTGCAGCTTGTCTGGATGCGTTGTGGATGGATGTTCGGTAAGCAGAAATACCAGTTTCATTATGCCCAGATTGAGTGCAAGACCCACTATGTTGATGCCAAGAAACTTCATAAACATAAGGTGGTATTTGTCTGCCCCCAGGCCGCGAAAAGTCCAGATGCTGTTCCAGATAAAACCATTGATTACCGAAAGCAGTACCGAAATAAAACGTGCGTATACCCAGTACCACTCATAGTGCAGGTGAAGCAGGGTAAATACTCCTACATCTATTACAGCGCTGCTGGCGCCTACAATACAAAATTTTACAAACTGCTGTACGCTCTGTTTTTGCATTATTCCACGTACATTTGCTGCAATCATTTTTCCTCCGCAAGGCAATACAGGGTTTGACAATCAATAAAAAGGCGCAGCAGCCGGAATAGTGGCTTCTGCGCCGTATTTATCCTTTGCATACATTATTGTACACTTTAAGAGTGGCGAACTTTATACCTGTTCCAGTTCCCTGCTGGTTTCTTCGTGAACCAGCCGCAGCAGAATTCTTTGTCCGGTAGGGTCGCGCGGAGGCAAAAACTTGTCTCCACACCGTTCACAGCGCACGTAACCACCGCCAATATCCTGTCGCAGCACCTGTTCGGTATCACAGGGTCGCGCAGAAGGGCAGAAGTGAAGGAGGGTGTTGTGCATCAGCCGCTCCTCTATGATCCAGCGCTCCATATGGTTGCTCCTGTTCGGATGGATAGTATATTGTACGGTATTAAGAAGAAAAATAAACCCGTAAATGCAATTTTTTCTGCATAAATTGCATTTACGGGTGCATAATCATTCAAAAAGAGGATGTGCAATCAAGCGGTCAGGGTAATTTTTTCAATTTTATCGCCTTCACGCAAACTCAGCACATGCTCCAGACCTGAGGTTACCTGCCCAAAAACGGCATAGTTCATGTCGAGGTGTTTGGCAGGCGCCAGGGTGATGTAAAACTGGCAGGAGGCGCTGTCGGGGTTGGCAGACCTGGCCATGGCGAGCATTCCGGCTTTGTCGTGCTTGAGTTCGGGCGAGACTTCAAGCGGAATAGTGCGGGAAGCGTTTCCCGTGCCGTCGCCGCGTGGACAGCCACCCTGAATTACAAAATTCGGCACGTATCTGTGAAAGGTGAGGCCGTTGTAAAAACCTGTTTCTACCAGGTCGATAAAATTCTGTGTGGTTACCGGCGCTGTTTCCTCAAAAAGCTCCAGCAAAATCGTTCCCTTGCTGGTTTGCAGTTCTGCAGTGCGGTTAGGCATAAAAAACTCCTCAGATAAATTGTCAGCGTACATATGCTGCAAAATTGTAGCACAAATTCAATCTATATCAAAAAGAGCATGATTCACTCTGAACTCTCTTGCAGCAGAGGCCGAAAATAAATTTCACAGGAGATTAAATGTTATGGATTTGGGACATTTGAATGTTATATTGTCACGTGCTTCTACCATGCCTGTTCTGCCAACTGTCGTGACACAGGTGATGGAACTGGCGGACAACCCGAACGCGGGCACGCGTGACTTTGAGCGGGTAATTGCACGAGATACGGTACTTTCTGCAAAAATACTTCGCACAGCCAATTCATCCTACTACGGAGGAGATGGCAATATCAGCAGCCTGCAGCGCGCGCTTGCCAAGCTGGGCTGCAATGTGGTGCGCTCTATATGCATTACGGTTGCTTTTCAGTCTTCTATGAACCGCAAAGATATTGGCGATCTGAACATAGTGCAGCTTTGGCAGCACAGCCTGGCAGTTGCCTGTGCAAGCAAGGTGCTGGCCATTCTGCAAAAAGATGCTCATGCTGAAGAGGCATTTGTAGCTGGCCTGCTGCACGATGTAGGCAAACTGGCGCTGGCAATTTATATGCCCAAAGAACATCAGGCAGTGAGCGTTCTGATGCATACAAAGGGTATTTCGCAGTATGAGGCTGAAATGATGGCTTTGCAGGTGACGCATCAGGAGATAGGAAAAATGGTGGCAGAACACTGGGGCCTGCCGGCAATGTACCATCCTTCTATTTCACAGCATCATACCCCTTTCAGCAGCAGTGAAAAAATAACTCCTCTGCTGGCTTACGTTCATGTGGGCAATGCACTGGCGCATCAGACCGGGCTGGGGTATTCGCCAAATGGATGCACATACGAACCAGACATGAGAGTGGTGGAGCAGCTGGGAATAGCGCCGGAGCAGTTTGAACCGCTGCGCCAGGCTGTGGCTGCAGGGGTTGCCCGGCTTAGCACCAACATGGGGCTGGTAGCCTGACAGAGGCATTGCAGAGATTTTGGCGCTGTACAGCAGTAAGCGCCTTCAGCTTGAAAACAGAGAATTTGCACAAAATTTCGAACCGGTGTGCTGCACTGTTCATGACAGGCAGAACATCGGTTTATTTACATCCGCGCCGCAGGCAGCCGGCTATTCAGATGCCGCTGCCAAAGAATCGGGATGTGAGCCATTGGGTAGAGCAGCTTTACAGGGCTGCAGGCGGTATACGCAAAACGAGTCACCCTGTGAGCGGTGCGCTTCACAAACCATTTCGCCGTGGGCGAGGGTTTTCTGCAGCAGTGCAGCATCACCCTGACAGCAGAGCTGCGGGTAGTTGGCAGAAAGCCGGCAGGCAGTGCAGTTTCGATAAACTATGCGCTGCATACCACTGTTAGAATTGCATTCCAGTTCAGTCATATAGCCCTCTGCATTGCGAATGGCCGAAAGCCGTTCCAGCTGATGCGCATCGGGGAGTATTTGCAGATTCTGCCTGATTGCTGCATCTGACTTTTCCCGTATGCGCGACACCAGAGAAAAAGAGGCATCGGCGCCCAGCCAGTCGCTCAATTCCTGCAGCAAAAGCGCGCTCAGTTCTGAATAGCTGCGTGGAAACTGTTCATCTCCCAGCGCTGTGAGCATGTAGCGATGCTGCGGACGCCCCGGCCTGCTGCGAATAACGTCCTGCCATATCAAGCCGTCTCGCATAAGATGTGCCAGATGCAGACGAACGGCAACCTGAGAAATACCTGAATACTCTGCCAGTTCTTCTGCTGTTGCACAACCCCTGATTTTTATTTGCTGAAAAATTTCCCGTCTGGTTGCTCCATTTACCCGTGGCATGGCGCACTATCTCCCTAATCAACATCATTATTCAATGATATTATACAGCGATTGACTGCAATTTTGTTGCATTTACACAGAAAAAAATTATTTTTCACCCTGTTTCGCCCCAGCCTGCGCCGTAGAGCGCAAGCCATGACGTATGAGAACTGAGATTTTTCTCAGAAGCTGGCAGAATCTCGCCGGGGTATACTGACAACATCATTCATGTAGTAGTACACAGAGGGGAACTAAAAGTTATGAGTTGGTTACAGGCTGTATTGCTGGGGTTGATACAGGGGATTACAGAATTTCTGCCTGTGAGCAGTACAGCGCATATGGATATTGCGGGGCGGCTGCTTACTGGGCATGATGTGGGGGCGGCTTTTTCGGCGGTAGTGCAGCTGGGGCCAATGTTTGCCATCATCGCCTATTTTCGCAAAGACCTGGTGCGTTACTGGCATGGCGTTTTGCGCACCAAATCTCCGCGCAACATTCCGCAGGATGACCTGGATGCCCGGCTAGGCTGGTATGTGCTGCTGGGCTTTTTGCCGCTGGCAATTTTGGGGCTGCTGCTCGAGCACAAAATAGATACCAGTTTTCGCAGGCTGGATGTGGTATCGGCTGCACTGATTGTGCTGGGCCTGATTTTGCTTTGGGCAGAAAAAACCGGCAAGCGAAATCGCACGCTGCAGCAGCTTTCGCTCAAACAAAGCCAGATAATAGGCTGGGCGCAGGTGCTGGCCCTGGTGCCGGGCACATCGCGATCGGGGGTGACTATTACAGCCGGGCTGTTTCTCAACATGGACCGCGAAGATGCCGCACGCTTCAGTTTTTTGCTGAGCGTACCTGTAATCGTAGGAGCCGGTTTGTACAAACTGCTCAAAGTAGTTCTTTACCTTGTCAAGCCCTCTCATTTCACTCAAGAACAGGTTTGGAATATGCATCCATGGCCCGGTCCGCTGGATGGCGCCGAGCTGCTGAAGTACCTGTTTGCCACCATGATTGCAGGCGTATTTGCCTACATTGTTGTGCGCTGGTTTCTCAAGTATATGGAAAATCACAACACAGGGATATTTATAGGCTATCGCATACTGCTTGGAATAGTGCTGCTTATGCTGCTGAAAACCAATCATATTTCCAATAAATCACCTAAGCCGCCTGCTTCAACAGCCGCCGCACCAAAGAATGTAAAAGTAATAGCCGTCAACAGGCCCTCTTATGACTCGCATAAAGTGTGACCTTCTTATTGCAGGGGCTTCTGCCGGCGGAGTGGCGGCCGCACTGGCAGCAGCAAAGGCAGGGGCCGTTGTCTGCATGCTGGAAGCATCCTGCTGGCCGGGAGGACAGCTGACTGCCCAGGGGGTTTGCACGCCGGATGAAAACGCCTGGATAGAGGGAATGGGCTGTACTGCCAGCTATGCAGAATTTCGCCGGTCTGCCAGAAACTGGTACCGCGAGCGCTTTCGGCTGGCGCCTCATGCTGCAGAAAATTCTGAATTCAATGCGGGAAACTGCTGGGTGAGCCGCCTGGCCTACGAGCCTAAAACAGGAGTGCAGCTGCTGCAGTTTATGATGGCACCTCTGCAGCAGCAGGGGGCGCTGCGCGTATGGTACAACACAACAGTGACCTCGTGCCAGGTAGAAGCAGACTGCATAGTGCGCGTTGCTGCACAAACCAGCGACAAAGAACCCCTGGAATTTATCCCACTGCTCGTGCTGGATGCCACAGATACCGGTGAACTGCTTGCCCTGTGCGGGCGGGAAGGAGAAGACTGGATAACCGGCGCAGAGAGCCATGCGCAAACCGGAGAGCCTGATGCCCCCCCAGAGCCAAAACCTCACTGGGTTCAGCCCTTCACCTTCCCTTTCGCCCTGGAATGGTCGCCTGAAACAGCCTCTCAAAATAAAATAGCGCCGCCTGCAGATTACAGTGAGCTGCGCCAGCTGCAGGGCTACCATATTTTGCACGGCGCTATTACCGGCGTATTTGAGGGAAACATGCCCTGGTGGAGATACCGGCGCATACTGGCAGCAGAAAATTTTGAAGATGAACGCATTCTCCACGACACGGCCATGATCAATACGCAGGGCAACGATTACTACGGGGGCAACATCATTGGCGCCGATGCAGGCGGTGCAGCAGAGCAGGCTGAAACGCTGGCTCGCGCACGCAGAGCATCGCTTGGATATGCATACTGGCTTCAAAACGAATGCAAACGCGAAAAACCTGCGCCAGACGGCGCCGAATACGGCTACCCGGAGTTTCGGCTGCGCACCGACCTGTTTGATACCGGCGACGGCTGTTCGGCAGCCCCCTACATTCGCGAGTCGAGACGCATTGTGCCCATGCGCCGCATACTGGAACAGGAAATTGTGGTGTGTGACTTTAGCGGAAACGTTTGCCGCGGGGACAATACCCGCGCCAGTTTGATGCCCGACACAGTGGGGATAGGGCATTATGCACTTGACATACATCCAAACCGGCACGGCGAACCCAACCACTATGTGCCAACCCGCCCGTTTCAGATTCCCATGGGTGCGCTGATACCTGTGCGGCTTGCCAACCTGCTGCCGGCCTGCAAAAACCTGGGCACAACTCATCTTACCAACGGAGCCTATCGTTTGCATCCCATTGAATGGAACATTGGAGAGTCTGCCGGCCTGCTGGCTGCCTGGTGCGCTGCACGCAACACCCTGCCTGCTGCCGTATACCGCAGCGCAGAGCAAACAAGAGAGTTTCAGAAAAGCCTGATTGCCAGAGGCATTCCGCTGTACTGGTATACCGATGTTCTGCGCGAGGATGCCGCTTTTGCAGCTGTGCAGAACCTGGCGATGCGGCAGGTGACAACCCCCGATGAGAGCAGCCTGCTGTTTCACCCTGAGCTACAAGTCAGCCCGCAGCAGAAAGGCGCCTGGTGCCGTGCCGCAGGCATTGCAGAGGACGGACTGCCGCGAAAACGTGCTGAACTGGCGCAGGCCCTGCTGCAGCGCATGCCCGCGGCAGGGTAAACTGCATGGCATGCATACACAACTAACCCAGCCTGCCTGCTGGCCCGAATTTGCTTTTACCGTAGACTGCACTGCCCGCGAGAAGGGGGTGGCTGGCCGGTGCGGCACTCTGCAGCTGCCGCATGCCGTGCTGCAGACCCCTGTTTTTATGCCGGTGGGCACACAGGCTACTGTGAAAGCCATGACCCCGGAAGAGCTGGAAGAGATTGGTTTTCGGCTGATACTGGGCAATACCTATCACCTGCATCTGAGGCCGGGCGAGCAGAGAATAGCAGAGCAGGGAGGTCTGCACAGGTTTAGCGGCTGGAACGGCGCCCTGCTGACAGACAGCGGCGGATTTCAGGTGTTCAGCCTGAAAACCCTGCGGAAAATTGAAGAAGATGGCGTGCGTTTTCAGTCGCACATAGACGGCTCGCAGCGCTATTTCAACAGCGAATCTGTGATGGAGATAGAGCACAAACTGGGAGCGGACATCATTATGGCGTGGGATGAATGCGCGCCGCTGCCCTGCACCGATGAATACGCACGGCAGGCTATGGAGCGTACGCACCGCTGGCTTCTGCGCTGCATAAGCGCCTGGAAGTCGGCTGGCTGCCGGGCGGAGGGCGGCTGGCCCCAGGCGCTTTTTGGCATAGTGCAGGGAGGAACGGTGCAAAGCCTGCGAGAAGAAAGCGCGCAGTTTTTGGCGGGCCAAAACCTCCCGGGGTATGCAGTGGGCGGTTTGGCTGTAGGGGAAAACCCCGAACAGAGGCGGCAGGCCATAGAATGGAGCGTGCGGCATTTGCCCGCAGAAAAACCGCGCTATTTGATGGGGGTGGGGCTGCCTGTCGACATATTGGATGCAGTGGAGAGAGGCATAGATATGTTCGACTGCGTTTTGCCCACGCGCAATGCCCGCAACGCACAGGTTTTTACATCACGAGGGACGCTGAATCTGCGCAATGCCCGGTTTCAGCAAGACGCCAGCCCACTCGATTCAGCCTGCAGCTGCAGGGTATGCAGGCGGCACACGCGCGCATATGTACACCACTTGTTTCGGGCAAACGAAATACTGGGGCTGCGGCTCACCACCTACCACAATCTGGCTTTTTACCACAATCTTATGTCAGAAGTGCGGTTGGCCTTGAAAGAAGAAAGATTTGCCGCCTTCAAAAGCAGTTTTCTGGCAGAATACCTCATAGAAGATGAAGCGCCTGAAACGGGTGAAACCAGAGATGCGGCTCCATGAAACTGCTGCCTGCTTCTGTCGCTCTGCTCATGGCCGCACTTCTGCTGCTTTCTCATACGGCATTAGCCCTGCCTCAGGTAGAGTACACAGTGCGCCCTGTTTTTCAGCCTGCTCCCCTGCTTCACGTAACGCTGCAGACTCATACTGCTGGCGAACCACGCATAACGCTGCATATGCCTGTGTGGTGTCCCGGCGATTACAGCCTGCAGTATTTTGGGCGGTATGTGCGCAATTTTACGGCGTTTGGTTCTACTGGAACCCAGCTGCCTGTAATACAGCCCAATGCCGGCACCTGGCAGGTGGTTACCAATGGGGCTGCAGCAATTGTGGTGCGTTATGAGGTAACCCCCGAACCCCCGGGCAATTTCAGCCAGAACCTGCAGATACTGCCCGGCATGGTTTTTGTGAACGGCCCCGGTGCACTGATGTGGGCAGAAGGGCTGCAAAGCGCACAGATGCTGCTGCATGTAGATGCTCCGGCGGGCTGGCATACTGTAACTACCCTGCAAAGGCAGCAGGGAGAAAAAAATACGTTTACCACCTGCGGATACGATGCGCTTGCCGATGCGCCGCTGCTATTGGCGCAGCATACGCTTGAGTACGCTTTTACAGCCGATGGCGCACGGTATGACCTGATATTTTTTCACCACCTCAATTCACTGCGCAGCCCTGCGCGGTGGGTGCCCCTGTTTCGCAGGCTTGTGCTGGCCGAAAATACCCTGATGGGAGGGCCAGCCAGCCAACGATACCATTTTCTGCTGGATGCAGGAGGCGGTTTAGGCGGGCTGGAGCATGCCGACAGCGCACGCCTTGCCTACTGGCAGGGCATGAGCGTGCCTGATTATGCACCTTTTGTTGCGCATGAGTTGTTTCACAGCTGGAATGTAAAGCGCATACGACCTGCAGTGCTTGGCCCTTTTCATTATCAGCATCCGCGCCCTACACGCTGCTTGTGGTTTGCAGAAGGTATTACCGAGTACTTTGCACGAGTGGCAGTGCGCCGGGCAGGGCTGGAGAATTCAGCGGCGTTTCGCGCACATTGGCGAACAAAGATTAAGGCTTGGCTCGCCAACCCTGCACGCTTGAGGGTTTCGGCAGATGAAGCCAGCCTGCATGTTTGGCAGACTGCGCACAGCAGCGGCTACCAGGGGGTTTCGTACTACGACAAGGGAGAATTGATAGGGCTTTGCCTCGATCTCACTTTGAGGCACAGCACCAGCGGCCGCGCCACCCTTGCCACCATGATGCGCCTGCTCAAAAAACTCTACAGCCCGCCTCATGCCGGGTACCATCTGCAAGATTTGTGCGATGCCTTCAACCAGACTGCCGGCAAAAACCTCACCGCCCTGTTTTACCGCCTGTGCGATACCACCGATGAGCTGCCTCTGAAGCAGTGCCTGCGCTATGCCGGGCTGGACAGGCGCTTGCAGCCGCTGCCCAGTGCCACTCCACTGCAGCAGGCAGTGCTGAAAAGCTGGGAGAGATCGGATGTTCTGACTGGCAGGGAATAGACCTGGCATGCCTGCCGCCTTGAAAGCTGTAAGCGGGCCATAGTTACCTTGCCTTGTGCCTGGGCGGAGGCGGCTGCAGGCACTGCCATCCTTCGGCAAGCAGCTCATGCAGCTCTTCGGCGTCTATTTCGCGAAGGCGTACCAGTACTGCCGGATACCCGTTGTAGTGAGGTTCGGTAAAAAATTTTACAGGGTCGGCTGCAATCAGCATCTGTTTTTGCAATTCGCTGTCAACCCGAACTGCCAGCACATCCTGCCGGGGAATGCGCGGCTTTTTGGGGTCAGATTTTTCGCGCCATACCCAGGCAAATCCTTTTTGTTTGCCCTTGACCTGCACAGAAAATGAATATCCTTCTGCATCCTCCTGCGTGTCGGGCAGAGCAAGGGCAAGGCGGCGCACATCGTCGAGGGTGGTCATCTTCACCCCTCCTTTTGCTGTGTAATGTAAGCGTATCTGTGTTTTGAGCGTTTGAACAGTGTTTTATCCACCGGCTGTTGTTTCTGACTGAGCCTGAATGTCTGCCTTACGGCAGGTATTCCACCACCAGTCTACATAGTCTGTGTCTTCCGTTTTGCCTTCCAACTGCTGCACCAGCAGGGTAATCTGCCCGCGATGATAAAGCGCATGCCCTGCAAGCTGTTCGATCTGTACTTCGAGCGGCAAAGAGTAAGTCACTCCGTCTGCTTCTGTGAAATCAAAGTTTTGGGGCAGCTGTTCCGGTTCCAGGCTGCCCAGAAATTCAGTCCATCTGTTTTCTACCGCTGCAAACCGGTCAGGCAGGGTAGACAATTCACACTGTTCTTCCCACCAGGCAGTCTGGCTGTCATCTGCGCCGGCAGTGATAAAGTTCAGCCATTTTTCTCTGCATGCGGCCAAGTGGCCTGCAATTGCGGCTGCCTGCAGAAATCGTGCATCTGTGCGCCTGTCGGCAGGAACAGATTGAAGCATGGCAAGCATTTTTTTGTTGCAGTCTATTTCGTATTGGTAGAGGTTTTTGTACAACATCAGTCTGGACATAGGATTCTCCGAATATGAATATGATACTTATTATAGCATATATTTGTATACTTTTTGTACTATGCGATGATTCATTTGCAGCAAACAGAAGGAATGCGAGTCGGGCAGAGTGTACAATAATAGGCAATGAATACCATGCTGCACAATATCCGTGTTTTTCTGCTTGTATGCACCACCCTTTTGATGGCGGGGTATGCCATACGCTTTGCGCTTACAAAACGCAGCCACCCACAGCGTTCGGCCCGATTTTTGGCGTGGCTCATTGTGTTTCTAACCGGGCTTGGGCAGGCATGTGATTTGTGGCGCACACACTTTGCGCGTGGCAGTGCAGCATACTGGATGGTAAGCGCCCTGCTGCTGGTATTGCTGATGCCTGTGCTGTTTTTGCTGTACAGGCTGTACAGCTTATATCAGCGTGAGCGTGAATTGGGTAAAAGCAAACGATGAAGCAGCCGCTTTCTGTTTCGATAGAACCCATGCGCCTTGCAGACCTGGAAGAGGTAATGCGCATAGACCAGCGCAGTTACCCTGTGCCCTGGAAAAAGGAAGCCTACCTTACCGAACTGGCCAACCGTGCAGCTGCCTACTTTGTAGCGCGCAGCGCAGACAGAATAATGGGTTACAGCGGTGAGTGGGTGATTATGGATGAAGCCCACATTACCACCCTGGCATGTGAGCCGCTTTACCGGGGCAGAAGGGTAGGGGAGAAGCTGCTGACTGCCCTCATTGAGGAGGCGCAGGTGCGCCGCGCCTCGCACATTACCCTGGAAGTGCGCGAAGGCAATTTGCCGGCGCAAAAGCTGTACGAGAAATATGGCTTTGAGCCTGTTGGAATACGGCGAAGCTACTATTCAGACAACGGCGAGAATGCCATTGTAATGTGGGTGTCTGATATTTTGCAGCCTGCCTTTCAGCAAAAGCTGCAGCAGAGAAAGCAGCTCTGGTAGCATGTGCAGGCTATGGACGAAACCAGGGCCGCTCCCCGTCGCCGGGAGGCATGCCAATGCTGCGGGCGCAGCAAAATACATCGCATGCTTTTCTGTTTTCTGCCGATGCTTCACGCGCACCGTTGATAAGCAGCGGGTCGGTAGGGTCGTTCACAATCCAGCCGCCAGTTTGGTACAGTGCAGCTACCTCAAAGTCATCGGGGCGCAGCCATTTCGCATGGCCGTCTGCAAACACATAGCTTCCGCCTCCTGCATGCATGGTATTGAGCAGGGTAGAGTGGTGCGCCGGGCAGGCAGCCCCTGTTTTGTCGTAGGCTGGGGTATTGAGGCTGTCGCCGTATGCATTGTGGATGTAGGCGCGCTGCAGGGAAGGGTCGCCCGGAGGAGCGGCATCGCGCGCCCAGCCGGCATTGGCATAGGCTTCGCCCATGAGTATGAGGGTATCGGGGGTTGGAATGCTGGGCTGTGCAATCGCCTGTCTCCATGACTGTGCGCTGCCCTGAAACACATATACATTCCAGAAAAAGCTGGTTCTGCGCCAAAAGCTGGGGCTTTCCCACTCTTCATCCCATATCTGCGCATTCGGGTCTGAAGGAGCAATCCAGATGCGCCAGTTTTTTATATACGGGTTGAGCAGGTCGGGCAGCCAGTGGTTTTTTTCCATGTTTGGTGCAGCATATACGCCATCGCAGTCCTGCGTATAGAGGCTGGCGGCCATTCCAACTTGCTGAAGGTTTTCGGTGCAAACCAGCGACTGCACCTGATCGCGCGCCTGGGCGAGAACAGGCGAAAGCAGTGCTGCCAGTATGGCCAGAATAGCTGTTACGATGAGCAGCTCTACCAGCGTGAATGCCTGATTTTTTCTCTTCATTGCCGCAAACTCCCAATGAGCGCTATAAACGAATTATCGGCTCATTGCAGCGTGCGGGGCAGTGAAAGTTTTTATGCAGGAACCAGATCAAAAACGCTTATTTCGGGGAAGGCGTTGATGCGTACGGGAATGGTGAGCGTGCCCAGCCCGCGCGAAACATAAAGATGACCAGGATAGTCGGGGTTATGAAACCAGCCGCGCAGGTAGCGTGCCTTTCGTCTGAAAAGCATATCTACCAGCGGTGGAATATCAATTTGGCCGCCGTGCGTGTGCCCAGCTATTGTGAGGCAGCTGTAGCCGCAAAGCACATCAAACTCCAGCGGGTTGTGTGTCATGCAAATCACCGGGTCGGCGGGTTTTACATTTTGAAAAGCCTTGCGAACATCGGGGCTGCCAGTAGCAAAATCGTCTACCCCAACCAGTTTCAAACCGTTTCTCAGTTCCAGGCTCTGGTTTACCAGCACGGGTATGCCCGCCTCTTCCAGCGCTCGGCTAATGCGCGGTGCGCCCTGCCACATATCGCTCAGGTAGTCGTGGTTGCCCAGCACTGCGTATATTCCCAGCGGGGCGCGCAAGCTTTTGAGGGCATGCAGGCATGAGTGAATGTAGCTTGAGTAGAGGGTAATAAAATCTCCTGTGAGCAGTACCACATCGGGCTTTGTGCTGTTTGCGGCAGCGGCTGTGCGATGCAGAAACCGCTCAGAAACGCACCATGAGCGGTGCATATCGCTCAACTGTGCAATGCGCAGCGGTCTGGAGATACCTGGCACCTGCACCCGATGCCGTGTAATATCCAGTGCGAGCGTATCGTATTCTGTTCCTGCCGCTGCCGCTGCCAGCATTCCTGCTGCCCCCAAAAACATCTGGCGGCGCGTGAAAGAACTCTGCAGAAGCAGTGATATTTTTTTCTTGCTCATATCAGCAGTTACTCTTGTTCAGGCAGAACGGGTTCCCGCCGAGCCATGCGGGAGAAGCCGATCCATGCTGCTGCCACTACAAGAAAACTGATGAGAGCGTTCAGCACAATGGCGGCAGAAGAGCTGGTGTATTCTGCCAGCAAGCCTATTTCCAGGCCGCCTATCGAATAGCGCCCGTTTGCCAGCATGGTGTAAAGCGCCATTACCCTGCCTCGCAGGGTATCTGGCACCGTTTCCTGCACGCGTATCTGCGCACCAATTCCAAACAGTACGGTTGCAAACCCCATCAGCGCAGCGCTGGCCACCAGCAGGCCAAACATGGGGGCGAGCGCCACCAGCACAATGGCGGCAATGGCCAGCAGCGCAGATGCGTACACTATTTTGAGTTTGCCCAGGCGTGATGAAACAGCAGCCAGTGTAAATGCAGCAATGGTGGCTCCCGCTCCATTTGCAATCATGAGAGCGCTGTAATGGGCGGCGCCTCCCTGAAACTGCTTGGCCAGTGCAGGGAAAAGCGTGCTGATGGGCCAGATGAAAATGCTGGAGGCCATTACCAGCGCCATAATTTGCAGAGTGGATGGGGTTTTGCGTATGTATGCAAACCCTTCGCGAATACGGGAGCGGGTTTTGGGGGCGACATGGGGCGGAAGCTTCATTTGCTGCAGAGAGTAGAGTACTGCCAGAAAGCTGAGGCCGTTGAGCAGAAAGCAGGGGGCCGGCCCGTAGCGTACCAGTACCAGGCCGGCCAGCAGCGGGCCAAGCGAGCGTGCGATGTTGAATCGAAGCGAGTTGAGCGCAATGGCGTTGCCCAGCGCCTCGCGGTTATCTACCATTTCACGCACAAAAGCCTGCTGCGCCGGCATATTGAAAGCCACCACCAGCCCGTTTAGAGCAGAAACCACTGCCAGCATCCAGGGTTGTATGGGGATGGGTGCAAAGCGTGAATCGAGCCATGCCAGGCCAAATGCCAGCAGCATGGGCAGCAGCTGGGTAATCATCAGTATGCTGCGGCGCGGGTATGTATCTGCTATCTGGCCGCCAAGCAGCGTAAAGCTGAGAAAGGGTATGGCGCCCGCCCCGGTTACAATGCCCAGCCATGCCTTGCTTTGGGTGAGCTGCCACACCAGCCAGTTTTGCGCTATTACCTGCATCCAGGTGCCGGCAACCGAGATGAGCTGACCAATAAAAAAGAGGCGAAAATTTCTGTATCGCAGTGCATGAAACGGCCCTGGCCTGCCTGGGTTGGGCGGGCGGAGCGCTGCTTTTGAGAAAGTGCCCATATTAGTCCGCCCCTCTTGTACGGGTTTCATAAAGAAGCCAGAGAAAAGCCCCCATATCTACCGCCAGAAAGAGGATGACATTGATGATTACTGCAGGCATTGCATGCATGTGCTGTGCAAGAAATCCTATTTCCAGCCCTCCCAGAGGCATGAGGCCGCCAAATATCAGCGCATAGGCAGCCATAATGCGCCCGCGCAGTTCATCGGGCGATTCTTCCTGCACCAGTGTGTTTGCGCTTACGGCAAATACTACCATGCATATGCCTGAAAGCACGATGAGGCCGAGTGCAGGCAGGTAACTGTGTGAAAGTGCAAACACCAGCAGGCTTGCCCCAAAGCCTGCAGATGCCCCGTAAAGCAGCAGACGCCGTGAAACCCTGTCGGCTACAGAGGCAACCAGCAGCCCGCCTGCAGCAGCGCCCGCGCCGGTTGCTGTCATGAAATGGCTTAGTACAATGGCAGAGAAGCTGCGTGTTTGGGCGGCAGTGAGCGCACGTCCGTAAATTTCTGGCACAAAGCTGGTTGCAAACACCGGGTAGAGTGTAGAGACCGACCATACGCACATGCTGGCAAAACTTACCAGAATAAACACGCGTATCAGCCGGGTATGCGCCAGAATGTATCTTAGGCCTTCCCACACGTTTTGTGTTTTATCTGAAGGCACAAAGGGCGCCAGGCGCATCATGAGCAGCGATGCTATGACCGCCAGAAAACTGACTGCGTTGAGAAAGAAACATGCCGAGGCCCCCAGTTTTGCCAGGGTAATGCCTGCCAGCACCGGCCCCAGCACACGTGCTACATTGAACTGAAAAGAGTTCATGGCAATGGCGCTGCGCAGTGCATCCCGGCTGTCTACCATATCGGTGACAAATGCCTGCTGCGTTGGCATGGCGTATGCGTTCACCACGCCTCCAAGCGCTGCAAGCAGCGCTATGTGCCAGGGCTGAATGTGTACAGGCGAATAGGGAGAAACCAGCCATGCCAGCACAAAAGCCAGCACCATGGCTGCCGCCTGTGTCCAGACCATGGTGAGACGGCGGGGCACGCGGTCGGCGATCTGGCCGCCATGCAGTGAAAGCAGCACATAGGGGAGTGCCGATGCCCCGCTTACCACTCCGAGCCATGCAGCAGAATGGGTGAGGGCGTACACCAGCCACTGCTGGGCTACGATTTGCATCCAGCTGCCGGCTACCGAGATGAACTGACCTATGAAAAACAGGCGGAAATTTCTGTGGGTCAGGGCCGTAAACGGCCCTGACTTTTTCTGTATTTCGTTTTGGTCGAAGCTGTTATCCACGGGCAGTTGTGTGTTGCCACGCCCGTGAACAATTATTCAAAGCGCAGCGCTTCTATAGGATGAAGCCGGGATGCCTTGCTGGCAGGATAGATTCCGAAGAAGATGCCTACCCCTGCCGATACAATGAGTGCAGCAATCACAGATGTTGGGTCTACCAGAGCATTCCAGCCGCCGATGCTGGCCATGGCATATGCGCCGCCCACTCCCAGCCCTATACCGATGATACCACCCAGCATAGAGATAATAGAAGACTCTATGAGGAATTGGAGCAGAATATCACGCGGGGTGGCTCCAATTGCCTTGCGAATGCCTATTTCACGGGTGCGTTCTGAAACCGATACGAGCATGATGTTCATGATGCCAATGCCGCCCACCACAAGCGAAATGACCGCCACAATAGAGAGCAGCGATGTCATGGTGCTGGTAACGCTTTGCTGCCTCTTCATGATGTCGGTTTCGCTGTGAATCTCGAAGTCATCGTTTTGTGGGAAGGGCGGCTGCAGGTGGTGCTGTACGCGCAGGTAGCTGGCAATTTCTTCCATGGCCAGCGGCATCATTTTTGGGCTGGTGCAGCGTATTGCCATGAAGTCTATGTTTCTATTGCGGTTAAGTACGCGCCGCATGGCGGTGGTGATGGGGGTAAGGATAACATCGTCCTGATCTTGTCCCCAGGCGCCTGAGCCTTTTGGAGCGAGCTCGCCAATTACCTTGAACTGCTGCCGGTTTATGTCTATATACTGGCCAATCATGTTGGTATGCCGGTGGCCGGTGAGATTGTCTACTACGGTTTCACCCAGCACGCATACCTTCTGTATGCCGTCTATATCACTTTGTGTGAAGAATGAACCCTGTTCAATTTTCGAGTTGTTTACATACAGGTAGGTGGGCCATACCCCCTGCAGGTTGGTGCTGGCATTGGTGCTTCCAAATCTGATTTGCACGTTGCCCCGCACAAAGGGAGAAACCGCTGCCACCGTTTGCTTGAAGTTGTTTTGAATATAGGCGGCTTCTTCCAGGCTGAGGCGGTTGGGCGGTGCAGGAGGCGCCGGCAGGCCGTTGCTGCTGGTAGCTGCGGCATTGCCAGCCAGCACTGCAGCAGGAGCAATATGCATATGCGGCGGGCCGTTCCACACGTTGAGCAGGTTGGTGCCGAGGTCGTCTACTGTTTTTTTGATATGTGCCGCCGCTCCCTCGCCAATTGCTACCACAATGATAGTTACAGCCACCCCTATAATGATTCCCAGCATAGTGAGGGTGGTTCTCATTTTATTGGTAGCAAGGCCGCGCAGAGCAATGCGCGTAGATTCCATAAAGTTCATGAGCAGTTGCTCTCCTGTATTTTAACCCACAGCAGCAGGAACTGGCGTACTGTGCTGTTTCTGCTCCCTGCGTAACTCGGCCAGCAAATCTTTGGCCATCAATCTGTCGGTCACTGGTTCATCGTAGAGTACATTTCCGTCTTTTATGTGTACCAGGCGGCGGCAGTGCCGGCCTATGTCTGGTTCGTGCGTGACCATAACGACTGTGATTCCCTCATCGTTCAGTTCCTGAAAAACCTGCATAATCTCTTCGCTCTGCATGCTTGAGAGGTTTCCGGTTGGTTCATCT
>DAIDHN010000058.1 GCA_027459665.1 Chthonomonadaceae bacterium
CAGCTCTTTGAATATCGAATCAAAAGGACCAGACACAGGCAGAGCTCCTCTAAAAAGATAAAGCCAGTATACCACGACAGGGTGCTGGAGTGCTGAACTGGCAGGCAGACATTTTGCCGGGGCGTACTAGCTGTTGCACTTGGCGCAGTGAGTGTGCATGAGGCTTTTAGTGCAATGCAAACTCATCACTGCAAACGCGCTTGTTTCTTCTCAATAACGGGTTTGCGGTGTATAAATCGGGTAAAACAGATGTAAAGTGATGAGAGCGAATGTAGAAGTTTTCTTTGTAATGTCTGTTGGAAGAAACGGGAACTTTATAATAACACACTAAAGTAAAGTAACAATATAATCATTATTCTAGAGAATTTGGGGGACTACCGAATGAGATTGGATAAGCTTACTCTGAAAGCGCAGGAAGCGCTCTCCCAGGCGCAGACAATAGCTGCCGAAAACCATAACGTACAGATAGATGCAGAACATTTGCTGGCAGCCCTGCTGGCTCAGCCAGAGGGGTTGACTACGCCGCTGTTTCAGAAAATGGGCGTCAATCACACTCTGCTGGCGCAGCAGGTTCAGCAGGAAATAGAGAAGTTGCCCAGAGTGTCTGGCGCTGCAGAACTGGGTTCCCGTCTCACCCCCCGTCTGCAGCAGATACTGCAGGAAGCTTTCAACGAAGCTGACCACATGAAAGACGAATACGTAAGCACAGAGCATCTGCTGCTGGCTATTGCTGCCGACCGTGGCGAGCCGCTGGCAAGTCTTTTGAAATCGCATTCAATTACAGTGAACCACGTGCTGCAGGCTCTGCGCGAAGTGCGAGGCAGTCAGCGCATTACCGATCAAAGCCCGGAGGAGAAGTACCAGGCGCTTGAGCGTTACGGACGTGATCTTACCGAGGCAGCCAAGCGCCAGCGCCTCGACCCGGTGATTGGAAGGGATGAAGAGATACGCAGGGTGGTGCAGGTGCTTTCGAGGCGCACCAAAAACAACCCGGTGCTAATTGGCGAGCCTGGGGTGGGCAAGACCGCTATTGTAGAGGGGCTTGCACTGCGCATTGTAGAAGGAGATGTGCCCCAGAGCCTGAAAGAAAAGCGTGTGATTGCTCTCGATCTGGGGGCGCTGATAGCAGGCGCAAAATACCGCGGCGAATTTGAAGACCGTCTCAAGGCAGTGCTGAAAGATATACAGGAAGCCGCAGGAAGCGTGGTGCTGTTTATAGATGAGATGCACACGCTGGTAGGGGCCGGGGCAGCAGAAGGAGCCATGGATGCCTCTAATATGCTCAAGCCCATGCTGGCGCGGGGTGAACTGCGCTGCGTTGGCGCAACCACGCTGGACGAGTATCGCAAGTACATTGAAAAGGATGCGGCGCTGGAGCGAAGGTTTCAGCCTGTGCTGGTGGGCGAACCCGGAGTGGAAGACACCATCGCCATTCTGCGCGGCCTGAAAGAGCGTTATGAGGTGCATCACGGCGTACGCATTACCGACAGCGCGCTGGTGGCCGCGGCAGTGCTTTCGCAAAGATACATTGCCGACCGCTTTCTGCCAGACAAGGCCATCGACCTGGTAGACGAGTCGGCTTCACGGCTGCGCATGGAAATCGATTCTATGCCGGCAGAAATAGATGCCGTGGAGCGTCGTATACGCCAACTGGAAATAGAAAAAGTAGCTCTGAACCGCGAAACAGATGCGGCTGGGCAGGAGAGACTGGCAAAACTGGAACAGGAACTGAGCGAACTGCGCGAACAGTCGAGCCACCTGAAAGCCCGCTGGGAAAACGAAAAGAGCGCGATTGAGAAGCTGAGCAAGACCAAAATGGAGTTGGAACAAACCCGCCTGGCTGCTGAAGCTGCAGAACGAGAGGGCGATCTTGCCAAAGCCGCCGAACTGAGCTACGGAACCATGCATACGCTGCAGCGCAGGCTGGAACAGGAGCAGATGGAGCTTGCCAGCGTGCAGGGCGAGGGCAAACCGCTGCTGAAGGAAGAGGTAACTGCAGACGATATAGCTGAAATAGTGGGACGCTGGACGGGCATTCCGGTATCACGCCTGATGGAGGGCGAGACACAAAAGCTGCTGCACATGGAAGAGAGGCTGCATGCCAGGGTGGTGGGGCAGGAAGAAGCCGTTACTGCTGTAGCAAATGCTGTGCGGCGGTCGCGGTCTGGGCTGGCAGACCCCAACCGTCCCATCGGCTCTTTTCTCTTTCTTGGTCCAACCGGGGTGGGGAAAACGGAACTGGCGCGGGCGCTGGCAGAGTTTTTGTTTGATGACGAACACGCCATGGTGCGCATAGACATGAGCGAGTATATGGAGAAGCATGCCGTATCGCGCCTCATCGGCGCACCCCCGGGGTACGTGGGGTACGAGGAGGGCGGACAGCTCACCGAAACCGTGCGCCGCAGACCCTACAGCGTTATTCTGCTGGACGAAGTGGAAAAAGCGCATCCTGATGTGTTCAATGTGCTGCTGCAGCTGCTGGATGACGGACGTCTTACCGACGGGCAGGGGCGCACGGTAGATTTTCGCAATACAGTGGTAGTGATGACCAGCAATATCGGCAGTCACATCATTCAGGAAATGAGGCTTGCTGACCAGACGCTGATGCGCAGGCGGGTGATGGAAGCGCTGCAGGAGCATTTTCGCCCTGAGTTTCTCAATCGCGTAGATGAGACCATTCTGTTCCAGAGCCTCACGCTTGAGCAGATCAAGCAGGTAGTGGATATACAACTGGAGGGATTGCGCAGGCGGCTGGCCGATCGCAAAATCGCGCTCAGCCTCACTGCCGCCGCAAAAGATGCCCTGGCAATGGAAGGATATGACCCGGTGTATGGCGCAAGGCCTCTGAAGCGGGCATTGCAGCGAAGCGTTGCCGACGTGCTGGCGCGCAAGCTGCTGAACGGAGAGTTTCATGAAGGCGATACCGTGCAGATAGATGCCGGACCGGAGGGCATACTGGAAATAGGCAGGGCGGAAGAAGAGAGTGCGCCTGTGTGAAATAATAAGGTTACAAAGCGCATTGAAAATTACGTAGACAGAAAAGAGGGAATGCATTGGAAGAAGAGATGTTGAATGCACTGCGGCATCTGGAAGAAGAAGCAGTGGAAAAGGCGCTGGGGAGCAACCCCAGCGCCAGCGAGTACAGGGCCATGCGCAGCGCGCTGAAACAGCGTTTGCAGGTATTGCAGGAGGAAAGGGCAAGGCAGCTGGAAATTGCTGCCTGTTTGCGCATGGATGAGAAGATAGAGGAAATGCAGAAACAGCTTCAGGTTCTGCGCCAGGAAGAGGCTATCTCTGAATTTGTAGAGCGGCAGACTCGTATGGCGGTGCGAAACAGCCTGAAGCGCGAAAGAGACTTTGAGGAAGAAGCATGAAGAAGAAAGAAGCGCGCTGCCGCGGATGCGGTGGGCCGCTGGAAGAAGGGGAGATGAAGTGCCCTGTTTGCAATGTAGGGCGGCGCAGTGATATAAAACGCCCGCAGGTGGCCGCCTATATATTTTTTCTGGTGCTTTCGTTTGTATGTGGTGTGCTGGTATACAAGTGGCTGCAAACGCACCTGGGCACTTCGTAACCGCTACCTGCCGCCTGCTATAGCTGCAAGAATCACCCCGGTAGACAGCATGCCGCTGAAGAGAGCTGCTGCCAGCCAGAATCGCCACCATTTTCTGCTGAAAAACTGCAACAGCAGTACAAACCCTCCCATTGCAAGAAACTGCTCGGCAGAGTGCATTCCTTTTTGTAATGAAAGATGCTGTGAAGCGTGCAAAAATGCTGTACTGCCTGTAATAGCCAGCGAACCGCACAAAAAAGCCGAGGCCGCCGTGCAGGCCGTTTTTTCAGCCGGGCCGCATTCCGCCCCCCAGCATATTTGTGCCAGCATGAGCGATAAAATCGCTGAAACACTCATTCCAGAAGGTATGTCCAGGGCTGCAATGTGCAGCTTTAGCCAGGGGGTGGTGAGTATCAGCACCAGGGCAGGCAGCAGCGAGAGAGCAAACATGGGCAGGTACCACCATGCAATCTGCCAGAAAGTGGGGCGCGGTGGCAGTGCGAACACGTGCAGGGGAACATCGAGCACACAGCCTTCGGTTCGCAGAGTGATTACAGAGTGGCGTTCACCTGAAACTGGCAGTGTAGAAACATCTGCGGTGAGAGTGAGGGCCTGGCGAGTTGAGTCGAACAGGGAAGGGGTAACGTGCAGCCATTCAGCGCTGCATTCCACACTCACCTGAGCAGGAGAATCTGGGCCGGTCTGGCGTAGCAGCAGCCTTTTCACCACTGGCCGGCCGGGGCGCGCCTCACCAAAGTCCAGGCTGCCCGGATCGGCGATAAGGCGGATGCGCGCTTTTGACGACTGGGTGAGAGCGGGCGGCATCTGCAGCGCACTGACTGCGGTTTGCATGGTAGATGCCAGCCTGGTTTGCAGGGCTGCCGCCGGGCTTTCGGCTTTGGCGGCATGAACAGACAAAACAGGAGGAGGTGCGGCTGGCTGTAGGGCTGCCATCTGCAGCTGCTGATCGGTTTTGCCTGCCCGCATATTGCTCATAAGCAGCAGCAGGTCGTCACGAAATTCCGCAGCCGACTGGCAGCGCAATTTTCTGTCTACCAGCAGGGCATGGTTCACTATCTCCTGCAGTTCGGGGGGAACTTCCGGGGCGTACTGCGTAAGCGGCACAGGGGTAGTTTCACGTATCAGCTGCTGCCAGGCAAACGGATTGCGTGGAGATGCTGCCTGGTAGGGGCGCTGGCCTGCGAGCATTTCGTAGAGAGTAACGCCCATTGCCCACAAATCGGAAAGGGCATCTGACCGGCCGCTTGGGTCGAAGTCTTCAGGTGCCATGTAGGCAAAAGTGCCTGCGCCCTGTGCATAGGCATTGGTTGCCAGAATGTCTGCCTGCCCGAAGTCGGCCAGTTTTGCTGTTCCCGACTGTGAGATAAGAATGTTGCCTGGTTTCACATCGCGGTGTATCACATGGCGCGAGTGTGCATAGTCCAGCGCGTCCAGCACTTGCGCGGCAATGTCCATGGCTTGCAGTACAGGCAGGCGGCCCTGTTTTCCCAGCAGCTGCTGCAGGTTGCCCCCCTGCACATACTCCATGTCTATCAGCAGTCTGCCCTCTACATGGTCTACCCCGTTTACCTGTACAATGTTGGGGTGCCTCAGGCGGTCAAGCACCTGCGCTTCCTGCAGGCAGTATTCCATTTCACCGCCCTGCACATTTACTTCCTTCAGTGCGACCTGTTTATTGAGCAGGGTATCTTTTGCCAGGTAGACAATACCGGTTGCTCCGCTTCCCAGTACATCCAGCTTTTCGTATTTTCCTAGCATCCCCAGCGGCATGGCATTACTCTCCCTGTTGCGGGTCAGGCGCAAACGCCATCAGGTGGCCGCTGTCGAGAACGTATAGAATGCCATGTTTGGAAACAGCCAGTCTGGAAGGCGCATGCAGTTTTCCTGCGCCTATGCCGCTTGCCTTCAGCACTCCTTCCGGGCTGTAGCAGGAAATAGTCTTGCTTGCGGGGTCTAGCTGGTAGCGTCTGCCTTCCGTGTCTGTAGTAAGGGCGGCAGTGCCTGGGGTGGCTGCAGGCCAGTTGAGGTGGTTGTTGAGCAGCGGGGGCTGCACAGTCTTGCCGCCCGGCGTGATTTTTTCCAGCGTTCCGCTTCCTGTGGCAGTCAGCAGGTCTCCGCTGGGCAGTATCTGCAGCACATCCGGTCGAAACGGGCCGGGATTGATCATTTTGGGCGGCGTGCTGTATGTAAATATTTCAGCATGCTTCGGTGCAGCGGGTGGTACAGCACTGGTCGTTGAGAGTGGCGGGGCAGGGATTTTTTTGCGATGCAGCCAGAGTGGAACAAACAGGGCGGCAGCCAGCACTATGCCGCACATAAGCCCTGTAATGAAAAGAGAGGTTAAAAGACCTGTGCGCTGCAGGGCAGGTTCTGACATGGCGGTCATGTGCGGCTCTGCTGGTTTTGCGGGACGTCGTGCAGGAGTGCGTTCGGTGGGCGGTTCTTCTACAACCTGCTGGGCCGGGGTTCCAAAGTGGGCTACAATCACTGTGATGTTGTCGCTGCCGCCGTGACGAATGGCGGCCTGTATCAGCTTGTCTGCCGCCTGCTGCGGCAGCGGCTCGGCAGCCAGTATGCGTGCAATATCTTGTTCACGGGTTTCGGTGGTAAGGCCGTCGGAGCAGAGCAGCAGAATATCGCCTTCTTTTAGTGGGACGCGCTGCAGATCGGGTTCGAGTTCGGGTGCAATGCCTACGGCACGGGTAATCATGTTTCTGTAGGGGCTTGCATCTGCCTCCTCACGGGTCATGCGGCCGGCTTCCACCTCTTCCCATACGCAGGAATGGTCTGCGGTGAGCAGGGAAAGCCTGCCGTCGCGCATCAGATAGGCACGGCTGTCGCCTGCGTGCGCGAGCGTGAGCATGTTGCCTTCGAGCAGTGCGCACACGCAGGTAGCCCCCATAGAGTGCAGTTCAGGGCTGCTGCCGCGCTGCTGTTGCACCATGCGGTTCACTTCTTGCAGGGCAGACCGCAGCATAGCGCCTGCCTCCTGCTGTGCGTTCTCCTGCAGCAACGCTCCGACAGTTGCCGGAATCTGCTGTGCCACTATTCGCGAGGCGGTATCGCCTCCGCCCATGCCGCCCATGCCATCTGATACCAGAAAAAGGGCATCCAGCTTTTCCTGTAGTTCGGCACGTGTTAAAACGGCATAGCTGTCTTCATTCAGACGCCTGTGCGGCCCTCTGTCTGAACCGCATCCATATCTGAGTAGGGGGTGTGTAACGGGTACGTTCACAGTCAGCTCCTGCTGCGCACCATCAGGTAAATAATCAGGGCAGCGAAAGCAAGAAACAGCAGCCCCAGCGGATATTTCATCAGGGCTGTCATAATTCACTCCCCTTTTTCATAGCGTATAGAAAGTTCACCAATCTGCAGCATATCTCCTGCATGCAAAGCAGCCGGCGCTGCCGCATCCAGCAGTGTGCCGTTGTGCAGCACGGGGGCATGCTCTTCCAGCCTTTCCAGCAAAAAGCCTCCGCTGCCTCGCTCTATTCTGGCGTGCCGCATGGCCACAGAGCGGTGGGGAAGCACAATATCGCAGGTAGGGCTTCGGCCAATCAGATTGCTTGAGGCGAGCAGAAAACGCTTCTCTTCTGTACCTGTTTCAGAAAGCAGCACCAGTGCATCTGCAGCCGGGCGCAGAATGCGCTGCGGAGGCATAGGGCCTGAGCCGGATGCCTCGCGTGCCGCCGCTCCGCCGAACGCGCCCTGCAGAGCAGCAGGGAGCGGCAGTGCATCTCCCTTGATCTGAAGCGTAGCAGCGCCGATCTGTATGCGGTCGCCTGGTTTCAGATCGCGTCGCTCTACCATCTCACCGTTTACCCGTGTACCGTTTCTGCTGCCGCAGTCGCGCACGGTCAGGCAGCCAGAGGGAGCCTGCTCGATACTGGCATGGCTGCGCGAAACCTGCCTGTCTTCCTGCAGTACAATATCGCAGCCTGCCTGCCGCCCAATGGTGATTGGCAGCTTCTGAAAAGAAAGCGTTTGCGCAGCGCCTGTTGAATGCGTTACCATTACCTGAATCAGTGGAAACAGGGCAGCTACAGTGCCCTCGGGGTCGAGAAACGGAGCGGCTACCGTATGGTCTTCCTGCCGGTTGTGCGCAGGGGCATTCTCTTCCGCCGCGTAGCTGCAGCATACCTGTATGGCAGCGGCATCCTGCTCATCCTGCTGCACTTTTACCTGTATCTGCAGTTTACCTCGAATGGTGCGCTGCCGCTGCCGGCACACCTCTTCCAGCGCCGGTTTTAAGGCATCGGGGGTAATAAAAGCCAGGTAGCGTCTGCGGCGCTGCTCATCGGGCGAGCCGATGGTGATCTCTATGCGGTTGGGCACATACACCCGGTTGTCAAAACCCACCTCGCGCTGCTCTTCCATGCTCTCCACTATGTGGCGCAGCACCTCGCGCGGGGTAGGGTCGTCTGAAAGGGCAGAGCCTCCCTTCAATGTGGCAATCAGTCGGTCAAGAATATCCATAACACCCCATGTCTGCCTAGCAGCGCGAACCATTCAATTTGTTGTAAAGCCATGAAACAAGAGAAACAAACAGCACCACAGTAAGAAGTCCCCAGGCAATGCTGAACAGACCCAGAAGAAGGCCGAAAGCGATCTTGAATATAATCCAGGCAGTTAGCAGCGCCAGAACAAAGGCAGCAGGCTTTTGCATACCAATACCTCCCGCAAAAACGAACACGGCAGAAGCGCGTGTTTGTGTTATTGTACAGACGCATGGGGGCTGTTTCGGGTTTCAGTAATTGCAGCGCCGCGGGTATGGCGCACAATGTTATGGGGCAGTGATTGGGCTTTCAGGAGGAATTTATCTGCTGCAAAGCGAAAGAGTAAACGCTTCTGCAGTGCGACAAGGAGAGACAAACGAATGAAAATGCCCTTTTTTGCCTGTGTGCCCGCCTGTTTTGTGCTTGCAGCGCTGCCAGTGCAGGCTTCTGCACAGGCGCCCGCCTCGCTTGCTCTGCTTAATCAGCTTCCCCTGCTTTCGGCAACCAGCGGGCGGGGAGATTTCAGGGTGGCTCCGCCCTATGCCAGAGCGTCTGAACTTACCCCGCAGCAAGGCGTGCCGCAGGGCCGAATATACCATTTCACAATGCATTCCATACACAGCAAATACTATCCGGGCATCAGCAAGACTGCTCCGGGGCAGGTGGTTCCGTATCAGCGCAGGGTAACTGTGTATGTACCTGCCCAGTATCAGCCTGGCACTCGCCTGCCTTTTATGGTCTGCCAGGACAGCATGGGGGCGAACATTCTGCCTACCATACTCAACAACCTGATTGCAGCAAAAAAAGTGCCTGTGCTGGCTGCCATTTTTATAGACAACGGGGGCAGTGATGCCCAGGGAAGCGAGCGCGGCCTGGAGTATGACACTGTTTCAGGCAGGTATGCCGATTTTGTAGAGCATGAGGTGCTGCCCCGCGCCGAAAAAACTGCAGGCATAAAGCTTACCCATAACCCCAGCGGAAGGCTGACCATGGGCGGCAGTTCGGGGGCGGCGGCGGCATTCACCATGGCATGGTTTCGGCCCGGTCTTTACCACAGGGTGATCAGCTGGTCGGGCACCTATGTAAACCAGCAGTGGCCCTACAATCCTGCATCGCCTCAGGGAGCGTGGGACTACCATTCCCGCTTCATTCAACAAGCCAGGCGCAAGCCGATTCGTATCTGGATGGAGGTTGGCCAGCATGACTTGCGGTACAACGACCCCGAATCTACGTTTCATAACTGGGTGCTGGCAAACCAGCGCATGTATAATGTATTGAAGGCAAAAAGATATGCGTGCCAGTTTGTGTATGCGCAGGATGCCCATCATGTAGACGGCAGGGTGGTTGAGCAGCTGCTGCCGCAGGCTTTGATCTGGGCGTGGAAGGGATATCCGCATACAGGGGTACACTGAATGGGAGCATTTGAACATACTGAAATGAGAGAGGGAGTGCAATGAGCCAGGGACCCGTTACGCTTTCTGAGTGGCAGGAGCAGGAATACAATCGCGCAGCAGGGCTGCTGGTGCGCGGCGGTGGTATTACGGTGAGCACGCTTTTTTTGCTCTGGATAATGCATCTCTCTTTGCAGCCCGGCCCCACTCTTACTGTTTCGCTTATCTGCATGGGGGTGGGCGCGGCCATAGGCATAGGTTTTATGGGCGCAGGGCTGGCAAAAATAGCAGCTGCCAAAAGGCGCAGCTTTATCAATGTGCGGTGCCCCTACTGTGAGAGCGAAAACCACTTGGTGATGCAGCCCCGCAGCAATTTTAACTGTGAAAAATGCCGCCGCACCATTCATTATGAAAACGGGGCCATGGCGCCTGTAAAAACCATTGTGTGCGACGGGTGCGGGGCGCAGCACAGGGTATGGGCTGGTGCAGAGACCTATGTGTGCGAAAAGTGCAACAAGCGCCTCGATGTGAACCCCAGGCAGGCTCCGGCAGAGCCGGTTGTGCAGCCGGGTACGCAGGCCAGGCGTCAGGCAGGTATGATGCTGGGCGGGGCACACCAGACGGTTGTGCTTACCGGCTACGATGCAACTCGCGAAGACCAGCTTGCGCTGATGCTGCAGCGGGAGCTGCGCGTACAAAACCCGGAGGCCCGCGCCATGCTGCAGAGCGTAAGCGTGCAGTCTCCGCTGATCGTTGCCTACGATGTGCCTGCAGACGAGGCAGAACCCCTTGCCAGGCAGCTGCAGCAGCTGGGGGGGCAGGTGCGAATGGATACCGTGTGAAGCGGCGATAGGAGGGTGCCGTCGTGTTGGTAATCATGTATTCTACGCAGTGGTGTTCAGATTGTAAAAGCGCCAAACAGGTGTTGCGGTGCGCCCATGTGAAGTATGTTGAGCGGGATATTGAGGAAGAGGCGGGCGCTGAAGAGGAGATGATGCGTCTCAACGGGGGGTCGGGGCATGTGCCTACTCTGATTTTGGAAAGCCCGCTGGGAAGCAGAATACTGATTGAACCAGAAGATGACGAGCTGCTGGAAGCGCTGCAGCAGCTGGGTCTTACCGATGCAAAAAAAGATGCACGTGAAGAGTAGAAAACAGAAGGCCCTGCACATTGCAAAATATGTGCAGGGCCTTGTTTATTGGGAATACGCTACTTTTTGAGGTGGTGCTGCGATTTTGTTCTCAGATGTTTTGGCAGCGGTCGAACACCGCTCATATAATCCAGAAAGTCGCGGCTGCTCATTACACTGGTGGTAACTTTCAGCCGTACCTTGCCTTCGGGCGTGTTTACGGTAACAGTTTGCAGATTAGGCAGAAAAGTGTGATTTTTCTTGGGAGCGCGCAGATTCCACGCGCCGCTGTGGGGGTGCCGTCGGCGGTGACCTTTCATTGGGCCTACCCCAGACACCTGACATACTCGCGACATTGTTCGCTCCTTACGGTAAATAGAAGCGGCAGCGGCATACTGCTGCCGAATACAATGACCTATGGTACCGTATCTGGCCGTCGTCTGTCAAGTTGAAAAGGCGGTTTTAGGCCCAGGTGTGAGAAGCAAGTGAGCTAGATGTGCATTTTGAGTGTGCCCGGCTCGATAGTGAAACTGGCTGCTGTGCCAGATTTGCCGCAGCGCTGAAAAAGATGCTGCTATGACAAGAAGGGCCTCCGCCGCTCTGTTTGGCGCAGAGTGCAGGTGCAGGCTGTCGGCATGGCTCTGCAGCTCTCGCAGCAGGCTTGGCATGCCAGAACGGAGGTTTAACCCCGCAGCGGGGCCAGGCGCGCAGCATAAACCAGACTGCAGAGCAGGGGCGGAGGCGTTCTTGCAGCAGAAAATACCGGCGCCGTTTGGTGGGCATTCTGCTGCAATAACATAATGAAGGCATTCAGGCTTGTTTATTCTGCAGGGGGTGAAGGTTAGTTTCTGGCATTCATCACAGAACAATTCAGAATGTTTACCAGGCCGCCTGCAAGCACACGAGCAATATGCAGTTTGTATTATGCTGCACCATTTGTGAAACCCACACATGTTTGTGTGCGCCATAAAACAGCAGCCTTGCATGGCGGATTTGCAACACCAAAGGCGATACCGGCGTACTATATATGATTGCTCGTGCCGAAAAAGCAATTTCGGCACAATTTTATGCAAGCCAGGCAAACCATGCACCTGTTTGATCCATATACCCTGCGCAGCATTGCCTTTCGAAATCGCATTGGCGTGTCGCCCATGTGCCAGTACAGCAGCCAAAACGGGTTCCCGTCTTCATGGCATATGGTGCACCTGGGAAGCAGAGCAACAGGCGGCGCCGGACTGGTATTTACCGAAGCCGCAGCGGTAGAGGCCAGAGGGCGCATATCGCCCAGCGACCTGGGCATTTACCAGCATGAACACGCAGAAGCACTGCAGCCCATTACGGCATTTATACGAGAGCAGGGCGCTGTGCCAGGTATTCAACTGGCCCACGCAGGGCGCAAAGCATCTGTAAAACCTCCCTGGCAGGGAGGAGGCGCAGTGCCGCCCGAAGAAGGCGGCTGGCAGCCCATAGGGCCATCCGAAATCGCTTTCGACAGCAGCATGCCGGTTCCTGCAGCCATGAGCGCAGAAGAAATTGCCACAGTAACGCGCTCTTTTGCGCAAGCCGCCCACAGAGCGCTGCAGGCAGGGTTTCAGGTAGTCGAGCTGCATGCCGCGCATGGCTACCTGCTGCACAGCTTTCTCTCGCCGCTTTCAAATCAGCGCGCAGATGCCTACGGAGGCAGTTTTGAAAACCGCACGCGACTCGTAAAAGAAATCGTATGCGCTGTGCGCAAAGTGTGGCCAGAACATCTGCCGCTCTGGACAAGAATCTCATGCACCGACTGGTGCGAAGGAGGATGGGATATTGAACAGTCGGTAGAACTTGCCCGCGTGCTCGCTGCAGAGGGGGTAGATGTAATAGACTGCTCTTCCGGCGGCAATGCAGCCGGAGTGCACATCCCTGTAGGGCCAGGATACCAGACAGCCTTTGCAGAACGCATTCGCAGAGAAGCAGGCATCGCTTCCGCGGCAGTAGGCATGATTACTTCTGCTCAGCAGGCAGACCACCTGATACGCACAGGCCAGGCCGACTTTGCACTGCTGGCACGCGAACTGCTGAGAGACCCTTACTGGCCGGCAAAAGCAGCTAGAAAACTGGGACATAAAATAGCAGATGCACCGCCCCAGTATGCAAGAGCATGGTAAAAAAACCGGAATACAGACAGCAGGCGGAAAAGAATTGACGGCGGTTTTTCAATATTCTGTAAAAACATGGTATTCTGAAAAGGAAAAAGTGCATATTTTTTAGCAAGCCGTCTGCGGGGAGACTGCCCCGCTTTTTTGTGCGAAGAGATTTCAAGGAGTTTTCATGAGCAGCATTGAACGGAGCCACCTGCGCAACCTTGCCATTATTGCCCACGTAGACCACGGAAAAACCACCCTGGTCGATGCACTGCTACGGCAGGGAAACGTGTTTAGAGCAAATCAGGAAATTGCAGAACGGGTAATGGACAGCAACGACCTGGAAAGAGAACGCGGCATTACTATTGTGAGCAAAAATACCGCAGTACTCTACAAAGACCACAAATTCAATATTGTAGACACACCCGGCCACGCCGATTTTGGGGGCGAGGTGGAACGGGTAATGAGCATGGTAGACGGCGTACTGCTGCTGGTAGATGCCGTTGACGGACCAATGCCCCAAACCAGGTTCGTAACTTCCAAGGCGCTCGCCGCAGGGCACAGGGCAGTGGTGGTGGTGAACAAGATAGACCGCCAGGACGCACGCCCCGACTGGGTGGTAGACCAGACCTTCGACCTCTTTGTGGAACTGGGTGCAAACGAAGAACAGCTCGACTTTCCTATCATCTATACCTGTGCCCGACAGGGAACCGCTACCCTCGACCTTGCTGTGCCGGGCACAGACCTGCAGCCGCTGTTTGAAACCATTTTGCACCAGCTGCCCGCACCGCAGGGAGATGCCGACAGCCCGCTGCAAATGCTGGTTTCTACCCTGGATTACGATTCGTACCGCGGTCGCTATGCCATTGGCAAAGTGGTTTCGGGCAAAATACACCCTGGCGAAAACGTGGCCATTGTAAACAGGGAAGGCGACATACGCACCGGGCGAGTGGTGACTGCACAGGTGTTTGAAGGGCTGAAAAAAGTGGAGCAGGAAGAGGTGTGTGCAGGCGAAATCTGCATCATCTCAGGGCTGCAGGATGCCGCCATTGGCGAAACCATTGCCTCGCGTGAAAACCCCGTGGCAGTGCCTACCGTGCCGGTTGATGAACCTACCCTGCGAATGGCATTCGGCGTGAATACCAGCCCCCTGGCTGGCAGGGAGGGGCAGTTCTGCACCAGCCGCAAGCTGAGAGAACGCCTGTTTCATGAACTGGAAACCAACGTGAGCCTGCGTGTGGAAGAAACCGACAGCCCCGATGTGTACATGGTGAGCGGACGCGGCGAACTGCATCTGGTTGTTCTAATAGAAACTATGCGGCGCGAAGGCTATGAACTGCAGGTGGCGCAGCCCGAAGTAATCATGCACCACGACAGCCACGGCAGACAGCAGGAACCGTACGAGAGAGTGCACATTCAGGTCGCAGAAGAATACCAGGGAGTTGTGGTGGAACAGATGGGAAGAAGGCGGGGAGAACTGCTGGATATGCGCCCGCTGAATGGAAGCATTCACTTTCATTACCTCTGCCCAACACGCGGACTGCTGGGCTTCCGCAACGAGTTCCTCACTGCAACACGCGGAGCAGGAGTGGTGCACTCACTGTTTGAAGGATACCGGGACCACGCGGGCGAAATCGGACGCACGGTGAACGGATCGCTGATTGCTACAGAGGGCGGGCTGTCTACCTCTTTTGGCCTCTCCAACTCGGAAGAACGGGGTGCACTCTTCATCGGGCCAGGGCAGGAAGTGTATTCGGGAATGATTGTGGGCAAGCATCAGAGGGATACCGACCTCGAAGTAAACGTGTGCAAAACCAAGCACCTTACCAACATGCGCTCATCCAACTCTGAAATCGCAGTGCGCCTCACTCCGTATACTGAAATGAGTTTGGATAGATGCATTGAGTACATAGGCGCAGATGAACTGGTGGAAATTACGCCGAAAACCATCAGAATGAGAAAACGCCTGCTCGACAGCACACAGCGCCGCAGGGCGGAAAGAGCGCTGGCAGGCTCACGCAGTTGACAAGCTAGACAAAAAGTGTGATAATACAATGGAGAAGTGGGGCCGCAGCGCGAAAGCGTGCGCGATGCCAACTGCCCGCCCGCAAACGATGAAACGTGCGAGCGGGCGCTTCGTATTGAATACCGAATGACGCACTTTTCGCGCGTAACTGTCATGAATGAGAGGAAGACGGTATGGCATCCAACAACCCTTTTACCCGGTTCTGGCGCTATTTGAAGGCTCTGCTGAACGGAAAACTCGATCAGTATGAAGACCCGGAAGTCATCATCAATGAGGCCGTGCGGGAAGCTCGGGAAAACCAGGTGAAAAACCGGGAACTGGCCGTGCAGGCAATTACCCAGAAAAACAACCTGCAAAATGAAGTGGACAAAGAGCGCCGTACCGTTGCAGAAATGGAACGGAAAGCCATGGTTGCACTGCAGGGAGGCAATCGGGAACTGGCCAAACAGTTTCTGAAAGAAAAGGCTGTGCATGAGCAAACCCTGCAAAGCATGGAGGCAAACCTGCAGTCGGCCATGGAATCTTCTGAAAAAGTGAAGGCCGCTATCAAAATGGAAGACGACAGGCTGCGCATGAAAACCGCAGAAGCGCTTGCGCTGAAAGCCAATTTGAAACAGGCGCAGATTCAGGTGAAAATCAACAAGGCCCTCGATCAGTTTCAGTTCAGTGAAAATGAACAGCAGTGGACATCGGCTAAGGAACGCATCACCAACCTGCAGTCTGAAGCGGCTGCACGGGCGGAAGTGGCAGGCACCAGTATAGATTCGCGTCTGCGTGAGATGGAAATGTCTCAAATGGATGTGGATGCAGACCGGCAGCTGGCGGAAATGGAACTGAAAATGAGCAACAATCCGGCTGCCGCCTACACCACCCCCGTTGTGCAGCAGGTGCAAACCGTGGGCACAGGCGGTAATGGAACAGCTGCAGACCCCAATATAGACAAGGCGCTGAGTGAACTGGAGGCTAAAATGCAAAACCAGGGCAGTGGAGGTGCAATTCCATGAGCCTTCCAGAGCGCTTCTACCGCATAGCACGCTATAAATTGAATGAACTGCGAGACCAGCTGGAACGAATGGATGCGGAGTATGCAGAGAAACAGGGCGGCAGACAGGAGGCCGAAAAAGAACTGGTCGAAAGCATCAACCCTCCTGTTTCTACCCAGACGCCAGCGCAGTACCCGCCCAGAACAGTGCAAAATGCAACCGTCTCAGCTGCACGCACTGCGGCAGCGCCTGCAACTGCAGCAGATCCGCTTGCATACCATTTCGCACTGATGGGACTGCCTCCCGGCTCCGACCTGAATTCTGTGGAAAGGGCCTACCAGAGCCTTGCTGCACGAGCAGACCCCGCACGCTTCCCGGAAGGCTCGCAGGATGCAGCTACCGCCCGCAGCCTGAGAGACAGAATAGAAAACTCTTACAAAATTCTGAGGGAAAACCTTGACATGACTACTCAGCGCTTCGACCGGCTGGAGTTTGATAAACCTACCGCATAGGAATGCAGTATGCCCCGACCTGCTCTGCTAAAAAAAGAAGAACTGGAAGCGGCAATGGCATGGCTGCCGAACTGGAGCCTGCGCGAAAACTGCCTGTATCGTGAACTGAAATTTGCAGGCTTTGTTCAGGCATGGGGCTTCATGAATTCTGTGGCGCTGATTGCAGAAAAAATGGACCACCATCCAGACTGGCGCAACGTATACTCGCAAGTCTGCATCTCCCTCAGTACGCACGACGCAGGCGGAATTACCTCGCTCGATCTGAAATTGGCGGCAGCTATTGATGCACTTGTTGCACCACCCTGATTACTCAACATGATTCGCACCGAAAGAATACGCAATGAACAACAGAATTTACCTTGACCACGCGGCCACAACCCCTGTTCACCCAGAGGTAGTGGCCGCAATGCTTCCCTGCTACACAGAATTTTACGGCAACCCCTCTGCCATACATGCCACAGGAAAAATGGCAAAAGAACTGGTGGAAGATGCAAGGCAGGGGGTGGCGAATGCGCTGAATGCCCAAACAGAAGAAATCGTCTTTACCTCAGGGGGAACCGAATCAGACAATGCCGCCCTGTTTGGCGCTGCATATGCATGCCCCGCGCGCAAACATTTGCTTATATCTCCTATAGAACACCACGCCGTGCTTGAACCTGCCCATACTCTGCAGCAGGCTGGATGGGAAGTCGAATACCTGCCGGTAGACAGCGATGGCAGGGTAGACCCGCAAGATGTGCGAAACATGCTGCGGCCCGATACGCTGCTGGTCAGCGTGATGCATGCCAACAACGAGGTGGGCACAGTGCAGCCTATCGCTGAAATAGGCGCCCTGTGCAGGCACAACGGTACTCTGTTTCATACCGATGCCGTGCAAACCTTCGGCAAGCTGCCGCTGGATGTGCGGGCCATGCACATCGATTTGCTCAGCCTTACCGCACACAAGTTTTATGGCCCCAAAGGCATTGGCGCGCTCTTTATAAGGCGGGGAGTGAAGCTGCAGCGGTTTCAGCAGGGGGGAGAACAGGAACGCAAAAGAAGAGGCGGAACTCTCAACGTACCAGGAATCGTAGGGCTTGGTAAGGCTGTTCAACTGGAATGCGCAGCACAGAAAACAGAAGCTGCGCGTTTAACCGAACTGGCAGAACAGATGGCATGTATGCTGACAGCAGGGGAAGAAGGAGTGCACCTGATGGGGGCGCGAAAAAACCGGCTGCCAGGCAATGTGCATATCTGCGTAGAAGGGGTGGAGGGGGAAGCTCTGCTGCTGGCTCTGGATGAAGCAGGCATCTCTGTTTCTGCAGGTGCGGCATGCTCGGCAGGAACAGTAGAACCCTCTCATGTGCTGCTTGCAATGGGGGTGCAGCGTGACCTGGCAAGGGGCGCACTGCGCATTACCATGGGGCGCTCTACTACCGCAGAAGCGGTGGAGAAAACAGTGAATGCCCTGCGTGAAGCGATTGCAAGCCTGAGAACGCTAGGCTGTGCAGGCAATGAAAAATTTGCTTGACAAATTCGCGAGCTTGCCTTATAATACAATTGATGCTGAACAGAACATGCGCCTGCTTGCAATCGTAGCAACATGAAGCATGTACTGCATCACTGTCAAGTAATAAGTGTATCAGGGAAAAACGCAACGAACGTTTGCTCCCTGCTCCAATATGCAGGATTGTAGTTGGAGGAAACTGCCAGACAGAAAGCGCTGTCATGAAGAACTCGCTCTGTAAGGTATTCGGGGCGCCGCCGGCGTCTGTAAACACCCGCTGTTCTTTGTAGGGGGCAGTTTCAAAAACGCAGTCTGTGAAAAATTGCACGGTTTCGGTGGCGCCAGCGCGCCGGCAACCGACGCCCTGCCCAAGCAAATGAGGAGTGGTCTTAATGACAAACATAGCCATAGTTCTAGACCGGCCCGGTCTCGCTGTGAAAGCAGACGCCTGTGCAGACAAAAATGCTGCCGTGGAACTTCCCGAGGAAGACGTGGAGGTTTCCTTCGAAAGCGAACCAAATGACGACCTCCTGCACCTCTATGATAGCGGTATGAGTGAAACTGAGCCGGTTTTTGCCTCCGCAGTCTGTGCCCCTACCCCCCTCGCCGCCTCTCAAATGCGCACCGGCGCTGCACTCCTCGATGAAGTAGACCACCATCGCTCCGATGAAAGCCTGCAGGTATGGATGTGCCGCGCACGCGGAGCGCAGCTGCTCACAGCCGAAGAAGAAATCAAACTGGCACGCGCCGTACAAAGAGGCGACAAAGCTGCCAAAGATAAACTCACCGAGGCAAACCTGAGACTGGTTGTCTCTATCGCAAAAAAATACAGCGTGCGAGGCATACCGCTGCCCGACCTGATACAGGAAGGCAACATCGGCCTGATACGCGCCGTAGAAAAATTTGACCCCAGCAAAGGCTACCGATTCAGCACTTATGCCACCTGGTGGATACGAAGAGCCATTGCCAGAGCCATCATCAATCAGGGGCGCACCATACGCATTCCCGTGTATGTGGCCGAAATCATTCATAAACTCGTTAAGGCATCCAGCAGACTCAGGCAGCAGCTCATGCGCGACCCAACCGTGGAAGAAATCGCACGCGAACTGGAAATCCCGGTAGAGAGGGTAAATGAAATCATGCGCATTGCGCTGGAACCACTCTCGCTGGAAACCCCGGTGGGCGAAAAAGACAACAGCCAGCTTTCCGATTTTATTCAGTCGCATACAGCCATTTCACCTTCCGAGGCTACACTGAACCTGATACGCAGAGAACAGATTGAAGAAGTGCTTGACAAGCTGACAGGGCGCGAAAAAGAGGTGCTTCGCATGCGCTATGGCCTCGATGACGGATATGCACGCACGCTGGAGGAAGTGGGCATTTGCCTGCACGTGACACGTGAACGAGTGAGGCAGATTGAACTGCGTGCGCTGAAGAAACTTCGCTACCTCGGCCCCGATGCTATTGTGCGACAGTAACTGACAGGGCTGTTTTAACAGAGTAATACACGCGCGCCTTCTGAAACCAGAAGGCGCGCGTTTTTTTGAAAGCCTGGCGGTCTGCTGCCCCAGCTAGTGATGTGAGCTGTATACCAGCCAGCCCAGCAGGCAGGCTACAATGATGCCGGCGTAGAGCAGGGCAAACCATTCGCTGCGCTGATAACGAAAAAAGCGCATGTTGGCGCCAATTACAACAACTGCTATAGGAACCAGTGCAGGAAGGTCGATGCTAAGCAGGTAAACCAGCGCAAGGTAGCAGACAAGAGTGAGCGAGAGTACCGCAAAGGTGATCCATATATTCCTTTCCGGCAGATTGAAACGGGCAAAGCAGGCAAAGAAAAGCGATATAAACAGGTAATCTGCAAACCCTACCGAAAGTTGTATGGGCGCAGAGCCAGGGGCGGGCTTCAGGGCGGGCAGAGCTGCCGATAGGGTGTGCATGGCTGTGCGGGCCACTTTCGCTTTCTGAGGTGTCTGCACTGCTTTGGTTACCAGCCCGCCGCCAAATACTACAAACATATCCATGCAGGCAAGAACTACCGCAACCGGCAGCAGTATTTTCATTTCCCGCATCAGGCGTGAAAGCCATACTCCCAAACATGCCGCTGCGTAAATAAGCAGAGTACCCGGCAAGCCGGGTACGCCAAATTCCAGCCGCAGCCAGGGGCCAAACAGCAGGGCAGTGCTGCGAAGAAATTGACTGTGAAACTGAGCCAGCAGTATGGGCAGCAGCGCACCCGGCAAAAAGAGAAGCGCTGCCGCTGCGGTGTGCTGCGGCAGATGCCTGCTTAAGGCTAGCACACGCGCCAGGGTAACTGTGAGCAGCAGGGTGAGAAACAGGGTGCCCAAAGTTACCAGCAGCACGCTGGTCTGGCTGTATGGAATTTTTTGTGAGGCGAGGTAAAGACCCAGCAAGAACAGAGCCGTGAGAATAGGCAGTGCAAAACCTGCCTTGCCAGGCAGCGGGTTTTGAGATTCGGGGAGTTCTGGAATGGTGTTTTCCATATTGCTCAAGAGGGCTTTCTTTGGTATATTTGTCTGTTTAGTATACTCTCTGCAGGCAGGAGAAGGCTGCTGAATGCCGCAGCAGGCATGCTGCGGCATCTGTGTGCCGGCGCGGGCAGCAGCCAGGGTTTGACAGCATGCCTCACTCTGGTCTATAATACCTGTATAAAGTGAGCACGGCGCGCCTGCGCCAATCAGATTTGCAGCGCGTGGTTTCGATGAAGAGGCCCGAGCCTAAAGGCAGAACCTTGCCATCGTATTGGAGGCATTTCCATTTGGAAACGCTTCCCCCCTGTGGCCCCGGAAATCTCTCCTGCGACAATTCCCCCTGGTCTCTGCCATCAGAATGCATACACAATATCCCCTTGTGCAAAGACCTGGAAGGAGACCTGAATTCATGGAAAAAAAGATACTGCGCGCAGTAATAGCAGATGATGAGACGATTATACGTCTCGACCTGAAAAAAATGCTGGAAGATTGCGGATATGAGGTGGCAGGAGAGGCAGGAGATGGTGCACGCGCACTGGAACTTGTGCGCTCTCTTAAACCGGATGTAGTACTGCTGGACATCAAAATGCCGGAAATGGATGGCATCGACGCTGCGCGAATAATTACCGAGGAAAAAATTGCCCCCGTGCTGCTGCTCACCGCTTACAGCCAGGTGGACCTGATTACCCGTGCAAAAGATGCAGGGGTGTTTTCTTATCTGGTAAAACCATTCAAGGAAAGCGATTTGATGCCCCAGATTGAAGTGGCTGTAGCCCGCTGGGATGCCTTTCTGAAAATTGAAGAGCAGGCGGCTGACCTGGAAGATAAGCTCGAAACCCGAAAGGTGGTAGATAGGGCAAAGGGTATTCTGATGGATCAGTATGGCCTGAAAGAGCAGGAAGCATTTCGCAGAATTCAGGTGCAGTCTATGAATACTCGCAAGTCTATGCGGGAAATTGCAGAGGCAATTATTATTTTTCATGATGTGTAAGGACACCCATGCGCGATAAAACCAACCGTTTTCGTACCCCCCGCGCCCGCAGGCTGATTGCAGCGCTGCGGCGCAACGATGACCCGGATGTGCTGCTGCTGCAGGAAGAGCTGGATATGCGTGACCGCCGGCTGCGCGAAGCGCACCGAATTATTGAGCAGCAGCGCCTGGAACTGGATGAAAAACGCGGTGAGGCAGAGGCGCTGAGGCGGGTGGGGGAAGCCACTGGCCTGGCTTTTGATCTGGAAGAGATGCTGAAAGTTGCGGCCGAGATCGCTACAAAAATTACCGGCACCGACTCATGCCAGGTGTATTTGTTTGATGCCAGCAAGGAAGAACTGGTGCTGCGCGCCGCAGACGACAATCTCTCTGGACTGGTGGGCAAGGTGCGCCTGCGCATGGGCGAGGGCATTACTGGCTGGGTGGCCCGAGAACGCAAGCCTGTACTGGTGAGCAAAAACGCCATGCTGGACCACCGCTTCAAAACCGTGCCTGAAATGAAAGAGGGCGAGTTTGAAAGTATGCTCTCGGTGCCTCTTATGACGCGCGGCGAAATACTGGGTGTAATCAATGTGCGCACACGGCACCCGCGCGAGTATACCAGAAATCAGGTGCGGCTGCTCTCTGGCATTGCCAATCAGGTGGCGGGAGCCATTGAGCGAAGCAGGCGCTATAATCAGCTCGAACGCCAGGCAGTGCAGCTGCACACCCTCTCAGAAGTAAGCCAGGCAATTACCTCAAACATGTACATGGAAGAACTGCTGCACCTGTTTGTAACCATGGTGGCCCGCACACTAGGATACAAAGTCTGCACCGTGATGCTGCTGGACTCGCAAAAACAGGAGCTGGTGATCAAGGCAACGCAGTCGGACAGCAAGGAATATCTCGACAAGCCCAACCTCAAGGTGGGCGAAAGCGTGGCAGGGCGGGCAGTAGCGGAAGGACGCATTCTCACCATGATTGATGTGCGCATGGCTGAAGAATACCGCTTTCCCGATATTGCACAGCAAATGGGGGTGGTCTCCATGGCAAGCGTGCCCCTGTTTATTCAGGGCAATGTGATGGGCGCTCTCAACTGCTACACCGACAAGATACACGAATTCACCCGTGAAGAGCTTACTATTCTTCAGGCGCTGGGCTTTCAGGCAGCCCTTGCCATTGAAAACTCCAAACTCATGGTGAAATCCGCCGTTATTCAGGAGATGCACCACCGAATTAAAAATAACCTGCAGCAAATTGTAAGCCTGGTGCGACTGGAAATGCGCTACTCCAAGTACACCACGGTAGAAGATGCTCTCAACGACACTCTTTCCCGCATTCTGGCCATTTCAAGCGTGCATGAGCTGCTTACGCGAGATGACCTGGATTCGGTGAGCATACGCAAAGTAGCCGAATCACTGCTGCATGCTGCAAAACAGAGTATTATGCCTCCCGGCAAATCTATTCGGGTGGAAGTGGAGGGAGATGATTTCTTGCTGCCGCTGCAGAAAGCAACTTCCATGGCGCTGGTTCTGAATGAACTGGTTCAGAATGCAGTGGAGCACGGCTATCATAACCTGGATGACGGCCGCATTGAGATTCTACTGCGGGAAACCCCTGAATATTTTGTGGTGCGAGTAACCAATGACGGAGAACCGCTGCCGGAAAATTTTACCTACCGCACTTCTGAAAGCCTGGGGCTTTCTATTGTAGAAACCCTTGTGCGAAGCGATTTGCAGGGTGTATTTGTGCTGCAAAACGATGCAGACGACCGCAGAATATCCGCCATTGTAACTGTTCCACGCTAAACCCGCCTGTTCGCACTGTCGTTGTGATGCAATTTTCCAATTTGGCGTAACAGCGGGCATACGCCCCACCTGACATGCTGTTTTAGGCTGCTTCGGCTTTGTTGTGCAAACAGACTGCGCACCGCCTGCAAAAAAGCTATTGACAAAATACGCAGGTTTGTTTATAGTGTATTCACTGCTGGCAGAAAACGCTGCCCATGCAGTTCTTCGCTGTATTCGCTGCATGGCGCCTCCAGGAGGAAGGCGCCGGGAGAATAGCCGATGACAAACATTTGCGTC
>DAIDHN010000059.1 GCA_027459665.1 Chthonomonadaceae bacterium
ATAGATACATCCCAGTGGGTGCCGGTTTTTCTCCCTATGCACAGTGCGATTAGAATGAGCGAGAATGCCATGGCGCAGTAGTAGGGAGGCAGTATTCGGCGGGTGCGCTTTTTGTAGAAAGCGATAACTCCCTCTTTCAACTCGCCTCCTGCCCGAACCACAGGCAGCATGAGGCAAAAACCAGACAGTACGATAAATACATCTACCGCGCCTCTGCCAGATTTAAGCAGATGCACTATATTGCGTGCCGCTGCCGAGAAATCGCCTCCCTGCGTCCATATTTGCAGCATGCAGTGATGAAACACCACATACAATGCAGCAAGTGCTCGCAGCCCATCAAGGTACTTGAGATGCTGCGAACTGGTATGAGTCTTCTGTGACATAGAATGGGCTTACTTCCCTTGGCAAATAGCAGTGCTCCTCAAAGCACCTATTTGCTGGGAATGAATACGGCAGTCGTACAAAAAAATACAGACGCCGCAACAGAAGGCATAAGAGGGATGAATGCGTGCATGTAGAGACAGGACAGGAAAATAACAGGGAAAAAGTGGGGAAACTCCCCGCGGTGGACTCGAACCACCAACATTTCGGTTAACAGCCGAACGCTCTGCCATTGAGCTAGCGGGGAAAGCAAAACAATACTATTCTGGCACAGGCATACCAGGTTTGTCAAGAAATTTTCACGCGATGGGCTGTGCTATACAGAAAAAACCGACTGCTCTACCCCGTCAGGTCGTACGGTGCCCCATCGGTCGAGGAGGCTGTACGCCAGGCGGAGTAAGCAGGGTATTGTCCAGCAGTCTGGTTCTGCCAACCCTCACGGCAAGCAGTGCCGCCGCCGAGGTGTCTTCAAGGCTTTCCAGGGGTTCCAGCGTATCAGGGTGCCGCACCACTGCATAATCTACTTTTACACCATGACAACTCAAAAGAGTTTGCCGCAAAAGCGCCTCCAAAGTCGCCGATGACCGTTCCCCGGCAGCAACAGCCTCTCGCGATGCCTCAAGCGCTCTGTAAAGCACCAGAGCTGCCTCTTTTTCATCAGGCTGAAGATAGGCATTGCGCGACGACAGCGCCAGGCCGGATGCCTCACGAACAGTAGGTAGCATCACCACATCCAGTGGCATATTCAGGTCTCGCGCCATCTGGTCTATCACAAGAAACTGCTGGTAATCTTTCTGGCCAAAATACGCTCTGTCTGCCTGCACTATGTTAAAAAGCTTCGCCACCACAGTCACTACCCCGTCGAAGTGGCCAGGACGGTGCTTGCCTTCCAGGTCAGCGCTAAGCGACCCGGCATGCACGGTAGTTTGAAAACCGTTTGGATACATCTCCTCCACCGTAGGAACAAACAGTGCGTCTACATGCTCTTGTGCCGCAAGCTGCATGTCCTTCGGCAAATTGCGTGGATAGGCATCCAGGTCTTCATTGGGGCCAAACTGCGTTGGATTCACAAACACTGTGCCAATCACAAGGTCGCAGTCATTGCGAGCACGTCGAAAAAGTGATAAATGCCCCTCATGCAAAGCGCCCATGGTGGGCACCAGCCCAATAATCTTCCCCTCTCTGCGTATCTCCCTCAAGTAAGTGCGCAATGGTGAAACCTGCTGAAACGTTCTCATCTTTGTGTGCGATCATCCTCTGTATGAAAATTTCCGTCATGCACATCTGCTGTGTACCTGCGGAGGGCCGAAACCGCTTCCTCTCCCAGGCAGGCATACTGCTTTACATGACGGTATTTTTTGCCGGGAACAATACCCAGTAAATCATGCCATACCTGCACCTGGCCGTCACAAAAAGGGCCTGCCCCTATTCCTATCACAGGAATTTGCAGAGCATCCGATGCTCTGCGGCCCAGTTCTGCCGGAATCATCTCCAGCACTATCCCCCACACCCCGGCTTGCTGCAGCGCCAGAGCGTCTTCCAGCAGCTTTTCTGCTGAGGCATCATCCTGCGCCTGTGCCCTGTGCCCGCCCAGCTGATGCACCGATTGAGGGGTAAGGCCAAGATGCCCCATCACAGGTATCCCGCTCTCAACCAGTCGTTTCACAGTAGGAGCAACCGATCTGCCGCCCTCCAGCTTCACAGACTGCGCCCCGCCCTCTTTCAACAGTCGCACCGCTGCGCCCATCGCCTGTTCAGGGCCAGACTGGTATGAGCCAAATGGCATATCTGCCAGCAGCAATGCATGCTGCAAACCGCGAGAAACGGCGCGCACATGATGAATCATCTCATCCAGCGTCACTGGCAGCACTGTTTTGTACCCCAGTTCCATCATAGAAATAGAATCGCCCACCAAAGCAACATCTACTCCTGCGGCATCTGCCATAAGTGCAGAACTGTAATTATACACTGTGACCATAGCAATGCGGCCTCCATTCTTTTTGAGAGCCGCAAGGTCAGGTATCTGTACCCGTTTAATACGCTTTCTCGCAACAGACTGGTCGGTTTCTGTCATTCACGGTCTCCCTCCAGCTCAAAGGGAGTTTGGTTCTCCCTCTCTGCCCTGGCCCACTCACGCCTGCACACGCGTAAAAAATCACAGTCAGCACATATTTCCATACGAACGGGAAACTGATTCTGAAAATCCTTTGCCATAATTTCATCGCACAAACTGTTCAGCCAGTAAATAAACTCTGTTTGCTCATCAGCAGTCATCGAGGCAGTTGCCGTTGCCCCAGACCGAAGGCAGTAAATGGTTGCACACACCTTGTGCTGCGGAAAACTGCTTTGCACCAAAAGCATATAACACCGCATGGCCAGGTCGTTCGCAATTTCCTCTTCTGTTACCTGCAGTCTACCGCTTTTGTAGTCTACAATCTCAACAACGCCATCCGAATGCATGTCAAGGCGGTCTATTCTGCCCGAAAGCTTCCAGGCCCCCATATCTCTGGTAAATGTGCGTTCTACAGAAATGGTCTGAACATCACATGCCCGCCTGTTCTGCCAGTCTGCATAATAGGCTCTCACCATCTCATCCCCAGCCACGCGGTTCAGAGCTTCTTCTTCAGGGGTGCTGTAGCCGGCAGAAATCCAGCTGGAAGCAAAAGTTGAAGTCATCTCATCCAGGGTAAAGGTACAGCCTCCATCATGAAACTGCTTCAATACACTGTGAAGACTGCTGCCCAGGCTAAAGTAGCCACGGGGTTTCTGGTAAAAACGACCTATTTTATCAAGATATATATAGCGGTACTTCACGGCGCATTCCAGAAAGGAAGCAATGCGCGTTGGGCTGAAAGTTGGTTTGCGTGTAGATAGCATAACGGTTTCCTGTACAACAGTATACCAGAATCACTTGACATCCAGTTCAGACAGATGTAGACTTGCACAAACAACCCAAAGAAAGAAGAACCATGACAATCTACATCAAATCCATACAAGTTGGCAGCCCCAGGGAACTGCCAGGTGAAACGAGCGAAAAAAACTGGTTTTCAGCCATATTCAAGCAGAATGCAGACCACAAACTTTGGCTGAATAAACAGAACCTGGAAGGGGACGAGCAGGCCGACAAAAAAAACCATGGCGGAACTGACAAGGCGGTGCTGGCTTATTCCTGGGAACACTATGAGTTCTGGCAGCAGCTGTTTCAGGTTTCTTCTCTGCCTGCAGCAGCCTTTGGAGAAAACCTCACGCTCACTGTGCTCACAGAAAAAGATGTGTGCATTGGTGACATCTACGGCATTGGAAGCGTTGAGGTGCAGGTCTCGCAGCCCAGACAGCCGTGCTGGAAACAGGAACGCAGACTGCAGCGTCCGGGGCTGATCAAAGAAATGATCGCTTTCAACCGTACCGGATGGTACCTGCGCGTACTCAAGGAGGGATTTCTGGAAACAGGACAGGCAGTTACCCTGCTTCAACGCCCGTACCCGCAGTGGACAGTGGAAACCGCGAACGGCATTATGTACGGCATAATCCCCGACCAGGCTCTTTGCAGCCAGCTTGCCTGCTGCCCGCTTCTGTCTGAAAGCTGGCAGCAGACGCTGCAAAAAAAAACTGAACAACACTCGTGAAGAATAATCCCTCTATGCTCACCTAAAAGTGATAACTGCCAATGTTGCTTTTACTAAATGTAAGCAGCGGGCCAGTAGAGAGTACATTGTTGGGTCCAAACTGGTAGCTGCCTCCCGATGGAACCTGAAAATGCACGCCCGGCGCAGGCTGCACAGATTTCTTGGCCATCAGATAGGCTAGCGTGCCGGCAAGGTCTCCCATGGCAGAAGGGTCCCAAAGCGCAAACTCTTTCACAGTGCCATCGGTCACATATCTGCGCATCTGGTTAGGCGTACCCAAACCAGTTACCTGTACGCGCCCTGCATCCCGTGCGCTTTCAACTGCCTGCGCAGCAGCTGCCAAGCCAACCGAGGTTGGAGCCAGTATGCCTTTCAAATCGGGGTAGCGGGTAAGCAGACTCTGAGCCTCAAGCAAGCTCTTCTGCGGGTCATCGTTGCCATACACAATGCCAACCAGGGTCATTTTAGAGTATTTCGGATTTTTTAATGCCTGCTTCATCCCGGCAATCCAGAAATTCTGGTTTGGCGCATCGGTGGTGGCGCTCAATATGGCAAATTTTCCCTGGTACCCCATCAGGCTGCCCATCAGCTCTATCTGGCTGCTGCCAACCTGGCTGAAATCGGTGGGCAGCACACAGGCGTTTCTACTGCTTTCACTGCCTGTCATGTCGGCATCTACAGTAATCACTGTCACACCCTTCTGCATGGCCTGTTTAAGCACAGGAGCCAGGGCATCTGTGCTGTTAGGAGAGATCGCTATGGCGTTTACACCGTTCTGTATCTGCTGCTGAATAATAGGTATCTGATTGGTAGCCTCTGCAGTAGCTGGTGCCAGCTGCGTGTATTTGAAACCCAGCTGACCGCTTGCTTTTTTAAACCCGGTATTCACCGCATCAAAGTAAGGATTGCCGCTGTTTTTGGGAATAAACACCACCCGTATCGGCCCTGAGGTCGAAACGGTTGTCTGAGTAACTATTTGACGATGACAGCCAGATAGAAGTGTGAGCAGCAATGCTGCACCAGCGGTTTTTTTCCACATTGAACTCATCTGCTTTTTCTCCTTAACCGGCAGCAGCCGGCTTTTGTCGCTTCATATACTGTTTTCTTGCCAGTTCGGCTAGCCTGGGAAGCGCTATCGCCCCTATCAGCAACGCGCCGACCACTATCTGCTGCTTTTCAGAGGGAATGTCAGCCAGCCCCATGCCAGTGCGCAGCAAGGCAAGAAGACACAAGGCAAGCAGGGTTCCTGCCACCCCGCCCTTCCCGCCGAATATATCTGTCCCCCCTAACACCACTGCAGTGATAACATCCAGCTCTTTTCCAGAGGCCATGTCAAATCGGGCCACGCTCAGCCTGGAAGCCATGAGTAAGCCACACATACCGGCAGCCAAACCAGAAAGGGTAAACAGCAGCGCCTCAACCGCTCCCACTCTTAGCCCGCTTAGTCTGGATGCTGTTTTGTTGTTTCCTATAGCATAGATGCACCTGCCGAGGGTGGTGCGCTGCAAAAAAAGAGCCATCGCACAGCCGCCCGCAAGCAGCAGCAGCAATGTCACCGGAAAAGGTCCGGCATATACCTGATCTACGCCGCAAAACCAGGCGGGAAAACCGCCCACCGAATGATCTCCTATCAATATCTGAGCCGCCCCGCGATACAACGCCATAGTGCCCAGCGTTACGGTAAGCGAGGGAAGGTTCATGCCGACAATCAGTACGCCGTTGAGTGCGCCCAGCATGCCGGCAAGCAGCATCCCCAAGCAGCAGGCCAGCCAGAATGGCACTGCATACTGAGCATGCAGCACTCCGGTTGCCGCTGCTGTGAGGGCCAGCGTGGAAGCCACAGAAAGGTCAATGTGACCGCAAATAATAATGGCTGTCATAAGCAGAGCCATTATTCCAGTTTCTACGTACAGCGTGGTGGTTCCCAGCAGGTATCCGGCATCCAGAAAATGGCTCGAAAGGCGCGAACCTGCCAGCAGGGCAAGCACGGTAAGCGCCGCCAGGGTGTACTCGTTGCGCCAGAATATAGAATGAGAGCTTTTCATGATCGTTGCTGCTTTCCTACTCTAGCCATCAATACCTGAGAACTAATGCCAGCCAGTATGATTGCGCCATATGCCGCCAGCTGCCATCTTCCAGAAAGCTTTGCTACGGTAAGCAGATTGGCAATCACGCTCATCAAAACACATCCAAGCGCTGTACCCGCAGCCGTACCATATCCGCCGCTGATTTGGGTTCCGCCTATTACGGTGGCAGCTATCACCGAAAGCTCAAACCCCTTGCCAGTCTCCCCAGGGTTCACTATGCTGAACCTGGAAGCATACATGACCCCTGCGATACCCGAAAGCAGCCCTGACAAAAGAAAGCTGAAGGCAATCCAGCGCTCTACGCGTATGCCTGCCAGCCTGGCTGCCTCAGGATTGCCTCCTACTGCATAGAGTGTGCGCCCCCCGCGAAACCGGGTAAGAAACAGGTGCAGCAGCGCCAGAAACACCAGAGCGAATACTCCCAGCCACGATAGCCCGTAACGGGAGGCGAGCGAAAGCTGAACAAGGCGTTCGGGCAAATCATTGGCATTGATCTGTACGCCGTTGCTCATCAAAAACACCAGGCCGCGATAGATGCTCAGGGTTCCAAGGGTTGCAATAATAGAGGGTACGCCAGCTCCGGCCACCAGCAAACCATTCAAGCCCCCAAGCAAAACACCCACTCCGGCCCCAGCCAAAAACGCAGCGGCGAGCGGCATGCCAGGATGTGCGCGCAACAGCATGCCGGCAGCCATTCCGCTGACTGCCATTGAAGAGCCTACAGATAAATCTATTTGGCGGCAAATCATCACACACGTCATGCCAAGGGCTACGGTGAGCGTGAGGGGCGTATCCAGCAAAAGGGTGCGCAAATTGCCCGGTGCATAAAACCCCGGCGCCCAAAACGCAGCCAGAACAAGGGTAATAATCAGAAAGCCCGTAACGCCGGCTTCCTGAAAAAGAGGCTTTTTGAGGGTCAATACTTTCTCCCTGTACTCATTACAAAGGGTAATTTTGTTTTAAGGGAGTGATATTCCTTCTTTTAGTTTCCTTCGCTTTGTTTTTTCTTCGTTCAGACATCCTCATTCTGCCTCACACGTACTGTCAACGAAAACCATACAGGCGCGCCGCCGGCAGTTGGCTGCATGGGCAGATGAAAAGTGCAGGCATCTGTAGACTTGCCTGCGCTGTCTACAGGCACCGTCCACACTGTACCGTCTCCTTCATGCACCACCCCTGGGCTGGTAAGAGAAAACATCGGCGTGAAAAAAGTATGAGGCAGGTTCATCACTATTCCGTAAGGGTCGGTTACTTGTGATGAATATGCGCCTGCAGGCGCTTTGGCGGCTGTTTCAGCAATCATGTTGCTGCCAGCCAGTTCCCCGCCCATAACATGCAAAGAGAACGAAAGGGTGCGCTGGCCCTGCAAATAGCCGCCGTATTGCAAATTACTCAAACGTACATCCCACACATGCACAGTCATGCCATCTTCTGTCTGCACCGCCGACTGGCTCAACTGCGCTGCAGAAGGCAGTTTTCGTTTCGGAGGGGTAAGCGATATGGTGTAAAGCATGGGCAGAGACACCCTGGAGTTCTCATCTGCCTCCTGGGGCATCCAGTGCAGGATGCATGTGAGGCGGTGAGCCGCATGATCGTAGCCAGGCAGAAATATCCCGATGATATGACCATGCACATCCAGAAACCCGTGATAATCCTGCCCCATATCATCTACAAAGGCAGTTCTGCCTACCCTGTGGCAAACCAGCAGGGGGTGTCCCTTCAAATGGCTCTGATACCCCAGCCACAACTCCAGGCTGCCGTTGGTGCCGCTGTAACGGCTTTGCACGGCAGGCGGGCTGTAAAGAAACTTTAGCCCAGTTTTATTCAAATACTTTTGCCACAGAGTTGGCGCAAACAATGAAGGGTTACCCCCCTTGCGAGCGCCCACTATCCAGGATGCCGCCACCGCAGGATCATTTTGATACTGCATCTCTTTTCTTCTCAGGGTCATTATTCCCAGCAGTACCGCCCCTGCAGTCAGCAAAACGCCTGCAAAACCAAGCGCAATAAATATTTTTCGCATCACTGCCGGGTTTTCCCGATCAGCAGGCTCCATAGCTGCGTTCCATTCTAGAAATGCATGGCATTTCTTACCAGTTTCATAGTTTCAGCGGCTCGTATGCGTGCCTTTTCGGCTCCCTGTCGCAATACCTCATCCAGTTCACCGGTATTTTCAAGCAATGCAGTGCGTCGCTCTCGTATAGGCCGCAGCCACTCTACCAGCATTTCGGTAAGTTCTTTCTTGTTCTGCATGCATCCACGCTCGCCTGCCCTGTCTTCTTCCCATGAAACCATGTATCCATGCGGGTCTGCCAGTCTGCGCAGCTGACAAACTGCACATTGTTCTGGCACGCCTGGGTCGGTTTTCCGCATCTTGGCTGGGGTGGTGAACGCGTTTCTAACTTTATCTGATATCATCTCTGGCGTGTCAGACAAATAAATGGCATTGCCATATGATTTGCTCATCTTGCGCCCATCCAGCCCCATCACCGAACCGCTGTCCTCGCCAATCAGAGCCTGCGGCTCTGGGAACACATTTCCATACAGGCGGTTGAAGCGCCTGGCCAGTTCCCGGCTGATCTCCAGGTGTGCTGCCTGATCTCTGCCCACCGGCACCGAGTTTGCCCGGTATACCAGAATGTCGGCAGTCTGCAGCACAGGATAACCCAGCAGACCATACGAAACCGATTCGTCGCCCTCGCCTCTTTCAGAGAGCAGGTCGCGTTTTTCCTTGAATGTCGGCACTCTCTCCACCCAGCCAATAGGGGTGATCATGGAGAGCAGAAGATGCAGCTCTGCGTGTTCAGGAACATGGCTTTGCAGAAAGATGGCGCACTGCGAAGGGTCTAGTCCAGATGCTATAAAATCTGCGGCTACCTGCCTGCCCGCCTCAGCTATCTTCTCTGTTTCCTGAAAGCGGGTGGTTAGCGAATGCCAGTCTGCCACAAAACAAAACATTTCGTACTCATGCTGCAGCTGCACCCATTTGCGCAGAGCGCCCATGTAATTGCCCAGGTGCAGCGCACCGGTTCCTGTAGGCTGCATTCCGCTGAGCAATACCCGTTTTTCACCGTTCAAAACCTGGTCTCCTTTGCATGCTTGTGTCAGAAAGATGGCCCTAACAGTATTCGCATAACATGATCCACTGCTTTCCCCATCACCGGGCCAAGCACAGGGCCGCCCAGCAGTACCAGCGCCACCAGAGCGTATATACCATATGCGCTCATGAATCGGGCATATGAGTAGCTCATATCTGGCGGAAGTATGGTAGCAAGCACCTTCGAGCCATCGAGAGGGGCAATGGGTATCAAATTGAAAAAGAACAAATAGAGATTGTATACAACAAAGTCAAAAAGCATTGTGGCGGTCATTTTCAGGCTGCCATTGGCATGTACAAAAAAAGCAATGTGCCCGCTGCTGAAAATAGCTCTCAAAATCAGCCCAAATACCACAGCAAGCAGCATGTTCATAAGCGGCCCGCAAATGGTAACAATCAGCATATCGCGCTTTGGATTGCGAAACACGCCTGGGTTTACCACAACCGGCTTCCCCCAGCCAATGCCAAAGCCCGCCAGCAAAGAAACGACCATCATGAAAAACCCGGTAGGTTCAAAATGTTTGTCTGGCCACAAGGTAACGCGCCCGGCGCGCCTCGGTCCTTGGTCGCCCAGTCTGTCTGCCGAGAAGGCATGTCCAAATTCATGTAGTGCTATACTCAGCACAAGCACCACAAGAGAAGCTACAAATTCACGAGGATGAAAAGCTTGTCCAAACATGGTAGATGCTACCTCTCCACAGGAATATGCAGCAGCCGCGACGGGATATGTTCCCCTCGCAGTAAATCTGCCAGTGTCTGCCGCTCAACAATCACATCCGCCTCGCCATCGTTTACCAGCACAACGGCCGGCCTGAGAAAACGGTTGTAATTGCTTGCCATCGCAAAGTTGTACGCCCCTGTTGTCTGCACTGCCAGTATATCACCGCTGGCAGGTTCGGGCAGCAGGGTATCCTGAATCAGTATGTCTGTTTCGCAATGCTTGCCGGCCACACGCACATGCGTATCTGCAGGCTGCTGCGCACGGTTGGCCAGCAGGCAGCTGTAATTGGCCTGGTACAGCTGCGGCCGCGGATTGTCAGACAATCCTCCATCTATAGAGGCATACAGTCTTGTGCCCCCCTCTTCATCAATAGGTACCCGCTTTACCGCACCCACCTGATAGAGTGTTGTGCCTGCCTCTCCTGTAATAGACCTGCCGGGTTCCTGCTGCAGAGTGGGCAAAGGGACACCTTCTTTTTCCAAAGCTTCTTTCAAGGGCTGCACCACTGCCGCGGCAAATTCATGGTAGGCAGGCGGCACATCGGTTTCGCTGTAACGCACCCCCAAACCTCCGCCAATGTTCAAATTCTCTACAATAACGCCTGTCTCTTTTCTTATATCCAGCAGCAGCTGTGCCATCACTTGCGCTGCCTGCACATGGGTGTCTGATTCAAGCAGTTGCGAACCAACGTGGCAGTGAACGCCGATGAACTGCAGGCTGTCTGAGGCAAGCGACTCTTTCACGGCTTTCAGCGCTGAACCATCCTTGATATTGAAACCAAATTTGGTATCTGCCTGCCCAGTACGTATCAGCCGGTGTGTTTGAGGGTCTACCCCCGGCGTTGCCCTGATCATTATTTTCATTGTAACCGGGCGGCCTTGCATAATGCTTTTCAGCATATTCAGTTCATAAAAATTGTCTACTATTACATGACCAATGCCTGCCGCCACTGCCGCTTCCAGCTCATCCACGCTCTTGTTATTGCCATGCAAGGCCAGTCGTTCGGGAGGAAACCCAGCCTCCAAAGCAGTAAACAGCTCGCCAAGCGAAGCAACATCCATGTGATAGCCTTCCTGCTCTACTATCACCGCCATGGCAATGCACAAAAATGACTTAGAGGCAAAATAGAATTCTGTACTAGGGTACGCGTCTTCAAAAGCAGCACGATATGCGCGCATTGTCGTACGCAGTGCGCTTTCATCCATTACATACAGCGGAGTTCCAAATCGGTTTGCAAGTTCGACCGTGTCACATCCACCAATATACAGATGGCCATTTTCACCTATCTGTTGTGTACCAAGCAGCATTCTTTTTTCTACCCCTTCCATCAATAAAAAACGAACTGACTGTAGTGTACCTGCCCCCTCAATCGCTGTCAAGAAGCAGGTGCGGTGCCTTCAACCCGGCCCATAACACTTCAGCTAAGCCCTCAGGGCACAAATTCTACAGCACTATCTTGATTTTCTACTGCAAAACTGCTATACTACCGCCAACAACGACAGGGCAGTCTCACCTAGATTCCGGCGGGGAGAAACTTGTACTATGAGTGGTTCATCCAGTACATTCCTGGAGAAAGGCATTGCCTTAAAAATTGAGGGGAATTATGAGGAAGCCCTGGAAGTATTGAATCGTCTTCTGGAAGAAGACCCTGCTTCCTGTGATGCTCACCATCAGGTTGGATTAATCTATGGCTTCACAGGCATGTTCGACGAATCGATTCAAGAACTTGAACATGCTGCCTCGCTTTCCCCACAGCGTGTAGACATACAAAGCGATCTCGCATTCACCTACACCATGCTCGGAATGTACGACGAAGCGAAAAGCGCTTTCCAAACCGTTTTATCTCTCGATCCAGGCAACAAAAGAGCGCTGGAAAATATGCAGTACCTCAACAACGCCACCTGAACCCAAAAGTTCAGCGTGGATGCTTTCCATGACTTCTCATTCCAGCCACAATAAAGCATATTCCCCTGTGCGCATGCATTTAAGCGCACTCACTATTTTTTTCGCGCTTGCAGCGCTGTTTCTCTGGAAGTCGCTCTTCACTGGTCAGGTTTTCCTGCCCGCACGGCTCTTGCTTAACGTAGCCCCCTACAATGGCCACATGCATGGCACTTCTCCCCTGCCCTGGAATCCTCTGAGGTGGGACGGCATTGCGCAGTTCTATCCCTGGAGGGCTTTCACTGCACGCAGTTTTCACCAGGGTATTGTGCCGCTCTGGAACCCCTATTCTTTTTGCGGCACGCCTTTTACGGCAAACAGTCAGTCGGCAGTCCTTTACCCAGGCACATGGCTTTTTGCCCTGTTGCCCGTAAAAAGCGCCTTTGCTGTAAACGCACTCATCCATCTGGCGCTTTGTGGGTGGTTTACCTACCTGCTCTTGCAGGAATGGAAGCTGGATTACCTTGCCTCTCTGCTGGGCGGCATCGTCTTCGCATGGTCAGCCTGGCAGGTAAACTGGCTGCAGCTGCCTACTTTCCTTGCTACCTCCTGCTGGATTCCCCTGTTGCTCAGGGAGGTCTACCGCCTCACGCGCCCCAAAAACAGCCAGGCCGGCCCCTGGATTGGAACAGCGCTCTCTCTCGGCCTCATGCTGCTGGCCGGGCATTTGCAAATTGCTTTCTACGGCTTGCTGGCAGGGTTCCTATGGGCTGTTGCGCTGCTTTTGCAGCAGAGGTTTGCCATACGGCCTGTTGCTCTGCTTGCAAGCGCCGCTTTCACAGGCTTTCTCATAAGCAGCCCGCAGTTTTTGCCTGCGCTCGAATTAAGCACCATGTCACACAGGGCGGGCAGGCCAACTCTGGCAGGATATCATCTCTACACCAGCTATTCACTGCAGCCTGCAGAACTCGCAGCCCTTACTCTGCCAGATTTTTTCGGGAACGATCACTCTCAAAACAACCACTACTGGGGGTTCTACCTGCGTTCGTTTCAAGGAAACAGTTTTGCCATACGCCACAATCTGGCAGAAACTTCTACCTACATAGGCATCATTCCGCTCATGCTGGCTCTTCTGGCACTGCTGCGAGGAGTGAAACGCAAAAACGTATCTCATGCCACCCTCTTTTTTGCACTGATGGCGCTTTTTGCCATGCTGATGGCGCTGGGTACGCCGCTCAACGCTGTCTTTTACTTCGGCATACCAGGCTTTGGTCAGTCTGGCTCGCCAGCTCGCATACTGGTACTCTGGGCTTTCTCCGTTGCTATACTCGCCGCATTCGGGCTGAATTCCCTGCTGCACTCTCCAACCACAAGCCGTGAAGCAGGGCTGTCGCTGCTAGGGGTGCTTGTGCCATTTGCAGCAGGGCTGGCCCTGGCAGCATCTGCTCTGCGCACACAACTGCCCGGCTTTCAACAGCTCCAGGTACCACTGCTCGGAGATGCACTCTCGCGCATTCCAGCAGACTGGCTGCGTATGCTCATCATGACTGTTGCCGGGCTGCTGTGCATGTCTTCAATGCTGCAAAAAAAACAGATCAAGCTTTTTACCAGCAGAGTGCAGGCTGCTGGCCTGCTCGCGCTGATTGCTGTTGTACTCGACCTTTTTTGGGCTGGCATTCTCAACAACCCTGTTTCTCCGCCCACGCTGGTTTACCCCAAAACACAAGGAATAAAGTTTCTGCAGGCTCATGTAAAACACCAGCGCATCTGGCCGGTAAACCGATACTGGAGCCTCGATACCGCTCCCCCTGCAGTTCTGCCGCCCAATGGGGGCATGGTATACGGCCTCAGGGATGTGCAGGGATATGACTCGCTGTTCACCGGGCAGTACAAGGCGTTTGCCGATCGTTTTGCGGTTCCAAACTCTCAGGGAGTATCAGATTCTAGCCCGCCGGAAGTGGGAAATATGATTTTCATGCAGAATCCCAATTCTGCCGGCGCTTCTCTCACAGGGGCAAACTGCATTATTACACTGCCCTCCGACTCAACAGAATTTGTTCCTTCCGAGCAGCCAAACACCAGTCCGCTGTACGATAACAGCATGGCCATTTACCAAATGCCGCATGCAGGCAGCAGAGCCTATTTCCAGCCCGATCAGACCTCATTGCCAAAAACAAAACCGAAATTTCTATACGACGGGCCAGACAGGGTTGTGCTGGCGCTGCACAATGCCAACCCCGGTTTGCTCTGCCTGGAGGATGAATACTACCCCGGCTGGAAGGCAGCCATCGACGCACGGCCTGCTCAGCTGCTCAGGCACAACGGCATATTCAGAGCAGTTCATGCAGCTGCCGGTTCCCACACTGTCGCATTCGTCTACAGGCCGGCTTCCTACCGGCTTGGGCTATACCTCTACTGTCTTGCCGGTGGGATCATGGCGCTGCTTTACGGCGCCTGCCGCTTTGCAAAACGCACTACGGTAAGAGAGTAGGGCGGCAGGGTGACTGTGCGGGCTGAAGATAAAGTCAGCTGCTGCCTGGCAATGCCCTGACCATTCCCCCCTGTTTTGGCGGCATTATCCTGGGCTGTTCCGTACTGAAACAGTTCTGCCTTTTCAGGAATCCTGAAGGCGCCTGCCTCTATTTCCACCATGCAGTTTTCATCTGGGCTTTTGTTAATCAAGAGCAATGCCAGACTGCCGCTTTTGTGGCGCGCTGCATAAGCTGTAAGTAAATCGCTGCTGCTCTGTGCCGGTGCCATGGCATCACCGGCACGAACAAAGTGGCGGAACATGCGGTAGGCATAGTAGGTAGGATAGCGTGTCTTCCCCTGCCCCATTATGCCGTAATCACCGTAATTGCGCCAGCCGTAAAGGGCAGGGCTGTTGTTATTCTTGGCATCCTCTCCGTTTCGCAGGTCCCACCATACCCATGCCTGAAACGGGGTATCCAAAATACTGCCTAAACTGTCTGCCAGGTACAGTGCATTCACTATACTGGTTGTCTGCTTGCCTGTATTGCTGTATACAGAATTGTTTTCCGTACAAAAAAGCGCTATCTGCCCCGATTGTTTTCCGTAATAATCTCTCAGCTGCTTCAATAGTTCTTCTGCATCATCAGGCCATGTTTTCGCCTTCTGCAGCAGGGCTGCATCGTTTTCACGTCCTGGCCCCTGCTCATACCGATGATAAATAACAAAGTCGGGCAGCACATGCAGCTTGCGCAGGGTGGAAAGCACCACCGGAGTCCAGCCGTTGTGCATATGCCCGGTGTGCGTGTTAAGCACTGGCTTGTCTTTGCTGTTTGCATAGGCGTTCTGGCCGGTAATAACTACCACTCCCACATGAATGGAAGGGTCTGCTGCCTTCATGGCATGTATATAAGCAGCAGCATTCACTGCATAGGTGTATGCGTCGTGGGGAGAAGAATGATTGTCTTTTTCCCAGCCGCCGTAACACTCATTTCCCACTTCCCAATACTCCACATGGTAATGTCTCACCTTATTGGCATACCGCACCCAGGCTGCCGCCTCCTGCGGGGTGCCGGTGCCGTAATTCACTGTAACCAGTGCCTTCGCACCTACCGCACGAACCATGCCCATGAACTGATCAAAATCTACTGCCCATTTGTAATTGCTGCCTTCGCTCTGATTTGTTTGCCAGTGGTACACATCAGACAGGGAACCGCCGGGAAAACGAAAAAACTTTACCCCCGCCCGGCGCAGAGATCGCACTGTGAACGGGGTGGTCATATGGCTGTCCCATACAGCCGTATTCAGCCCAAACATTTTGCTGTCTACAATCCGTATCGTTTTATCCGGCTGCACCTGTACACGAGCAGTGAAAGTGCTGGTCTGTGCAGATGCAGAGAGAGAAAGCAGCAGGCAGGGCAGAAGAAACAACACAGATGTTTTCTGTTGCATGGCGGGGCCTTTCCGGTGTCTTCAGAAGCAGGAGACTGGAGGATGCCGAAGGTGGGAGTCGAACCCACAAGGGGTTGCCCCCGGCGGTTTTTGAGACCGCTGCGTATGCCATTTCGCCACTTCGGCACAATACACACACTATTATACACCTTCTGCCCTGCCCTGTTGCAAGAGAAACTCAAATTTTGCTGCATGCGCAGGGCCAAAAACAGGCAGACCGGCATCACTACAGTGCATCGTACGTATACCATATCATAATCAACAGGCCGCCCGGCTGTGCCGGTGATGGTTTCTGAGTACAGAAAGGCACGACATGAACGAAGAATTTGCACGTCTGCAGCAGCTGGTTTCACTCTACGGCCCGCCAGGAGAAGAAAACGCTGTGCAAATCTGGCTGCTGCAGGAAACCACCAGACTGGGCTATGATGCAAAAACCGATGCAAAAGGCAATGTTGCAGTACATTTAGATGGCGACGCTTCACTCCCCTCTCTGCTGGTAACAGCACACATGGACGAAATTGCCCTCATGATCACTCAGATACTGCCCGGCGGCAAAATTCTGGTGGCCCCGCTGGGAGGCGTCTATCCCTGGAAATGGGGAGAAGGACCAGTAGATATTCTCACTCACGCTGGACCTGTGAAGGCTGTGCTTTCGTTTGGATCTATACATACCGAACATGAGGCAAGTGTTGCTAAACAGGCACGCGAAAAGCCGCTGGAATGGAAACATGCCGCCTTGTTTACAGGGCTGAACGATGAGGAAATGCAGATGGCCGGCCTGCGGCCAGGACTGCGAGTCTGTCTTGACTCTTGCAGACGAACACTCACCTTTCTGCCCCAACACATCGCCGGGCCGTTTCTGGATGACAGGGCAGACCTGGAGGTATGGCTGAGAGCTTTGGAAATACTCAAACACAGCTATCCAGCTCATGCAGGCAGCATCACCTTCCTTGCCACCGCCTCAGAGGAGGTTGGCGGCCTGGGCGCACGCTATCATCTTGCCAGGCATCCCGCAGACCTTTGCGTGGCACTGGAAATTGGCCCGCTTACCCCGGATGCCAATTTTCCGCTGGATGATCAGCCCACTATCTGGGTGAAGGACGGCTATGCGGCCATGGATGCAGTAGACGCGAAACTGCTTACACAGTGCACGCTCAATCTGGGGCAGCATCCGCACTGGCAGTACCTCTCACGCGGCGGATCAGATGCTTCCTGCTGCGCTGCACAGGGGCTTTGCGCACGCCCTGTTACTCTGGGGCTGCCAGTAGATAACTCTCACGGTTATGAAATCATGCACAAAAACGCACTCGACAGCCTTACCTTGCTTCTGATTGAATATATGATGCACTGTTTTGAATAAATAAGGAACTCAAAACATTGCTTACCTGCGTAGAGATAAATGTGCGTCTCACATAAACTCATTACGGAGGTAACCTGGCATGAAACGAATACTGCCAGCTACTATAATAATACTCATGGCGTTTGGAGCCGGAATGTATATCTCATACCGGTTCCAAAACCACAACAACACTGCTGGCTATGTATACCAGCCTTCCAATGTCATACCCGCCAGCATCAATGGCGGCAGCGGACAGCCGCTTCAACTGAAAACCGATTCTGCACCGCTCTCCGACCCTGGCTCACTGGCCAGGGCAGCCGCAAAAATTGAGCCGTCGGTGGTCACAATCAACACGCTCACCAGAGCATACACCGGTTACGGCGACTTCCCCGGCATGGGAGGTCAAACCCAGCAGGTCCCGCTGGGCACAGGCTCCGGGGTCATCATCTCCCCCAACGGCTACATTGTCACCAACAACCATGTAATCAACGGGGCTTCCCGTATAGAAGTCACGCTCAGCAACGGACACACCCTCACAGGCACTGTGGTTGGAGCAGACCCTCTCAGCGACATTGCTGTAGTGCATGTAAATGCTGCCAACCTTCCCGCAGCCACACTAGGAGACTCGCAAACCCTGCAGGTTGGTCAGTGGGTAATTGCAGTCGGAGATCCTCTGCGAGTAGGCATAACTGTAACTGCAGGCATAGTAAGCGCCATACACAAAAGTAATCTCCCGCCCGGTCAGGGTGGAGAACTTTCCTCCAACATCCAGACCGATGCTGCCATCAACCCCGGCAACTCCGGCGGCGCTCTGGCCGACAGCGAAGGCAGGCTGATTGGCATCAATACCGCAATTTCCAGCCCCAATGGAGGCAACGTGGGCATTGGCTATGCAATTCCCATAGATTCGGTGCGGTCTGTGGTTCAGCAGCTTCTTACCACCGGCAAGGTAGTGCATCCGTGGCTGGGAATTGAGTTCACTGGCGTTTCGCCCATGTACCGCCAGCAAAACAATGTGCCCGATGGAATAAACGGTATGGTGGTGGCACAGGTAGCCCAGGGCAGCCCGGCAGAACAGGCTGGTCTTCAGGCCGGCGACATCATTACCCAGGTAAACAATGCACCGGTCAATACCCCCGGCGATTTGCAAAGCATTATTTTGAGGGGGAAAATAGGGGAAACCATCAGTTTTCAGATATGGCGTAATGGCAGCCTTATGAACATGCAGGCAACGCTCTCGCAGCGCCCTGCAGATACCGTGCCTCAGCCCCCTCTGGGTTAAATGCTCTCACCTTGCAGCATCTGCCGAAAATCTGTAAGCAATTGGCAGATGCTGCAGAGGGTTATGACATTGCTGCAAAGCCGCCAGTACAGCTCGGCTTTGCAGCATCTGTTTTTCTTTGCCTGCTTTTAAATAGAGATGGGCAGGATATTGCCGCAGAGCGTAGAATAAGTCAGGTAAAACCGCAGCCTGCTGGAGGCGTATAATGCGCACACTGCTCGTACTTGTTCTCTGCACCACACTTCTGGCCTCTGCAAAGGCGGAAACCATTTTCTATGTTTCTCCCGCCGGCAGCAATTCGTGGTCTGGCACTCTGCCTGCAAAACATGGGCACAACGGACCTTTCGCCACCCTGCAGCATGCACTGCTGGCAGTGGCCAATTGGAGAAAGCTTCACCCAAAGGCAAAAGGCAATGTTGTTATTGCACTGCGTGGAGGCTTTTACCCTCTCGCCAAAACGGTGACAGTGCTGCCAGAAGACTCTGGCACCCCCCTATCGCTCACGGTAATCAAGGCATATAACCACGAACATCCCATTCTGAGCGGTGGCGTCGTACTAAAGGGGTTTAGAAAAAATTCTCTGGGCAGGTGGGTAATTACCCTGCCTGAAGCAGCAGACAGCAAATGGAATTTTGAACAGCTCTGGATCAACGAAACACGACGCCAGCGTCCCCGACTGCCCTACCAGGGATACTTTACCTGCGCAGGCGCTCTTCCTCCCTCTCCCGCTGAGCAGGGAAAAGGCGCAGACCGCTTCACCGCTTCGCCAAACAGCATACCGGCTCACATGCAAAACATGCAGGATGTAGAGGTTCTATTTACGCAAATCTGGGAAATGGCGCGAATGCATATCCAGAAGTACTTTCCCGCAACAGGCGAAATAGACCTCACCGGGCCAACCAGCTCAACCGCTTATTACGCAAGTCTTCCTGCTGGAAACCCCTGGCTGCTTACCAATGTTAAAGAAGCGCTGCATGCCCCAGGACAGTGGTATCTCAACCGCCCTGATGGAAAACTTACCTGCATACCCATGCCGGGAGAACACAGAAAAACCTCTCTCGTTGTCGCTCCGCGCATATCAACCCTGCTGAATCTGCAGGGTGACCTGGCAGCAGGAAAAATGGTGCAGTATGTAGTGTTCAAAAACCTGGAATTTTCCTACACCAGCTGGGTTGCCCCGCCACAGGGCTACAACTGCCCGCAGGCCGATTTTACCGTAAACGCAGCTGTCACAGGCACAGGGGCGCAGCACTGCCAGTTTTCACACTGCATTGTATCGCACACTGCAAATTGGGGTATGGAACTGGAACGCGGCTGCCAGCACGATACTATACAAGACTGCGCTTTCACCGATTTAGGTGCAGGCGGCATTCAGCTTGATGGCGGGGCGGTATCACCGCAGGATGCCCTGGCAGGGGCGCATAATCTCATAATCAACTGCCTCATTGCAGCAGGAGGAAGAATTTTCCCCGCCGCAACAGGCATACGCATCGGTAGGTCCTCCTACAATACCGTTACTCACTGTACCATTGCAAACTTCTACTACACCGGCATTTCTGTTGGCTGGACGTGGGGATATGCCGCAAGTCAGGCAAATCATAACATAGTGTCCGATAATGTTATCGAGCGCATAGGACAAGGGGTGCTGTCTGATATGGGAGGCATCTACCTGCTCGGCGTTGCACCAGGGACACAACTTCTGCACAACTACATTCACAATGTCTATGCCAGAACCTATGGAGGATGGGGAATCTACTTTGATGAAGGCACCTCCGAAGTGCTGGCGCAAAACAACCTGGTCTACAAAACCAAAAGTGGAGGACTGCATCAGCACTACGGAGAAAACAACCTGATTCAAAACAATATTTTCGCCTACAGCCTGGGGCCGCAGATAGTGAGAACTCTCGCTGAAAATCACCTCTCTTTTACTTTTAGAAATAATATCGTTCTTTGGGACGAAGGAACGCTTCTGGGAAGCAACTGGAGCGGACAGGGCTTTCATATGCTTTCCAACCTGTACTGGAATACCAACAGCCTGCCCCCAACCTTTCAGGGCAAGAGCCTCGCACAGTGGCAGAAAACCGGGCAGGATGCAGGGTCGCAGATCGCAAACCCGCTTTTCAAAAACCCTCTCCAGGCTGATTTTCATCTGCCGGCAAATTCTCCTGCCTATCAAACAGGGTTCAAGCCCTTTCCCCTGCATGGCTGGGGATGCGCTCTCTATCACCGCAGGCTTCTACTCGCCCTCAAGGCGCCGAATGCCTTTCCAACGGCTACAGAACCGAAACACTTTTGATGCACGCCAAAACACTCTGGCGGCTTCATACTGAAAGGAGTATGTTATGAACACTTTTTATTCGCCTTCCCCTCGCGATGCATCGATCTATCAGATGGATGGGTTTCTGATTGTGCCAGGGTTGTTCGACGAAGAGGAAATCTCACTGCTGCGTAATATTGCACGCGCCGACCGGGAAAAAACGGAACGCGCACATGGAGTGCAGGATACAGGGCAGGCGCTCTCCAAAATATGGCTCTCGTCTGACACCACTCGCAAAGACATTTACAACGCGGTATGCCACAGCAAAAGAATGGCCAATACCATGTCTTGCCTGCTGTCAGATGAGGCGTATCTGTACCACTACAAAATGACGATGAAAGAGCCTCTGGCGGGCGGCGCCTGGGAATGGCACCAGGACTACGGCTACTGGTACAACAATGGCTGCCTTACCCCCAACATGGCAAGCTGCTACATTGCGGTAGACAATGCCACCCGCGAAAACGGCTGCATGCAGCTCATCAAAGGTTCGCACCACATGGGCCGCATTGAGCATGGCAAGGCAGGGCAGCAAACTGGTGCAGATGAGGCGCGGGTAGAGCTTGCTCTGCAGCACATGGAGCTGGTTTATGCGGAAATGGAAGCAGGAGACGCACTGTTCTTTCACAGCAATACCCTGCACAGAAGTGACCAGAACCATAGCTCGCACCCGCGGTGGGGGTTCATTTGCTGCTACAATGCAAGGCACAATCCCTGCGAAAACCGATCTGGACATCCTTCCTATACACCCCTGGACATATGGCCGGATGAAGATGTGCTGGCTATTGGCAGGGAACAGTGGGAAAATATGGCTGTAGCTCAATAAACACAAACATTGCACACGGCAGCTGGCATGCAGCAAAAATTGCTATAGGGCTGGCACAATGCACTGTACAAAATTTTGCTGCATGCACAGGTTTGCCCGCCATTCGCCTCTGCATGCAGCTCTTCTTACTCTGCTATGCCTCTCTGTCTGACTGCCACGAATGCACAAGCCGCTCTTTGCTTTCTTCCGAGGCTCCCATGCTTGCTCGCAGCAATTCTTCCCTCTTCCCTTCCATCACCAGGTGCAGCAGTTCTTCATTTTCAATCGGTCTTCGCAAACGTTTTATTGCATCCCGCACGCTCTCATGCAGGGCAGTAAACTGAGCGAAAGCGTACAGCTTTCTTAGGGTCCTAATCCCTCTGCTCCAGTGGCGCTCCACAAACAGATGAACCATGGGAAGCATTATTGCCTCAAAATGCTCAGGCGGAATTACTGTCATGGCTTCTCCATCATGGTAGCACAGGTTCTGTGTATGCGCTGTCAAAGCCATCGTTTCCTCCAGCAAAGGCATATTCACCCCCAAATGCAGTTCGGTTTCACCACTCGTCAGCAACAACGAGACAATACGCAGTAAACGCCAGTCAGGCAGAAAAGAATTTATTATAGTGCGACGCTTGCTTTTTCTCCCGCCGCTCAGTGCGTGTGTCGACTTTTCAGTTAGAACTATGGTAAGGGTATGCGCCGAATAATAGAGGAGGGTATTCACAACAAAAACAGCCTGGCGGCCTGAAAGTCGCGCTATCGGCAACTCTGCAATACTTTGCTCATACTTCTGCAGAAGAGTGCACAGATCATCATGCTCTGTAGAGCAGATTGATGCGAGTGCAGCTTGAGCACGCACCAGATATGCCCCTGTTGCAGGCATACCAATGCCAAAGACTAACATTACATAGACCATGAGCCAAGTAGGAGCAGGCTGGTAAAAGGCAGGCGTACCAATTATAGGAAGTATGGGGATACACGACAGACTCATCACAGCTAATAGTCGAAATATATCCCATTTTCTTGTTCGCGCCATACGTTTGGCTGCAGGGGAAAGAACCAGTTTCAGTTCCTCACATAAAGCAACCAGCTGCTCACCTGCATCAGGTTCCTGCTGCATAATCGTTTATTTCTCCACTGGTAATGTTCTGCAATCTATAACGAATCAGGTTGTCAAACGTTTCAATTCTACAACATCACAGGCCGGTCTGCACTCTGCATTCCCCTGCTGTCTTGCCGCATGCTGTTTTGCACAACAAAACATGCGCTCGTCATCTGCCGCAGCCGATCGCTGCCAGCTTCTGCACCTGATTTTGATGAGCCATCTACCATTTTACAATGCTGCAAGGCACGCTGCAACAGCCTGCATGCATCGTTTCAACAGGCGACTGTTTACAATGCAATTCATCTTCGACCTCGTTTCTTTGCAGCCGGGAGGCATGCGAATACCTCCCGGCAAATAAATGAGAAAACCTGTTACGGGCCGCCAGGAGGGATGGTCCCTGCCCAGTCGCTGATTATATCAGATGCCTCCAAATTCGGCGCGTTCTGGGGGTCATCCTGACAGTTCTGTATCTCCGTAGGGTATTCTGGCGGTAGTTTGAAGGAATGCGATGGATCCTT
>DAIDHN010000060.1 GCA_027459665.1 Chthonomonadaceae bacterium
AAATGAGGCTGGAAGGCGGTTCAGCGCACCAATTTTGCAGCCAAGCAGCGTAACGTCCCCGCCAAACCCCATGGTGCCTATCTGCAATGTATTGGCCTGCTCCATCACCCTGGCCTCCAGCTCTGCCAGTTGAGAATTGGGTGACACATCATCTACTTCCCTGAAAAGCTGCTCCTTCGCCCCCTGGTAGCCGCTGGTTCTGTCACCGCCAATGCAAACCCCTAAAAAGCCAGCGCTGCAGCCCTGTCCCTGTGCCTGCCAAACCGCATGCATAATGCACTTATACACGCCTTCCAGATCACGCCCGGCATTGCCAACATGCTCAAGGGCAGCGGGAAGCGAATACTGTATGTTCTTGTTTTCGCAGCCGCCGCCCTTGAGTATAAGCAAGACCTCAATTTCATCCTCTTCCCACTGTTCAAAATGTATCACAGGGGTGCCCGGCCCCAAATTCAACCCTGAATTTTTGCCCGTTATGCTGTCTACCGAATTGGGGCGCAGCACTCCTCTTCGTGTTGCCTCCTCAACTGCTCTTTCAATCACGCGCCGCATCTCAATCTGATTCACACCCACTGGCGTATGTATCTGAAAGGTAGGCATGCCCGTATCCTGACAAACTGGCCCAACATTCTCACGGGCGCTGTCTATATTCAAGGCAATAATCTGCATTGCCTGCCCGGCTCGTGTATCGGCGTTCTCTTTCTGCTTTGCACGTGCCAGCGCTTTGCGCACATCCGACGGCATATTGGTAGAAGTCTGGGTAATCAAGCTCAATATACTTTCAAATAACTGTTCCATTGCGCTCCCTCCATATGTGTTGTTTTAGAATCATGCTACCTCACAGTGCTGAAAAAAGCAAAGTGCCCAGAGCGTTCCTGCCTATTCGGGTACAATGTCATATCCCTCTCTATTTGCACCCAGTACGAGGATAGAACATGAGAAATGTTTTCACTATTCTGCTCATCTGTCTCTCCATAACGCCAGCACTCTGCAGCCCGGCAGCACCAAAACAAGCTGGTACATTTGATCTGTTTATTCATGACGGAAAAATCGGAACAGAACAGTTCTCTAGGTCCCCCAGCAGACAAAGCATCCAGGTCTCAGTCATGCTGGGTGGTGCAAATGTTTCAGAAAAACTTGCAGTCCTCACCAATAACAATAAGATAACATCTATCCACCTCACTGCCGTCCCCGGTGGCAGCGCCTCTCTCAATGTAACAGGCAATACGGCAGACGTTGTTTTTTCTGCAGTGAAGGGGATGAAACGTACCATTAAATGGAACCCCGAACCCGTTCTGTTTGGAAACTATATGCCTTCGCTTCTCTCTGATATGATTGCACGCTACCCATTGAAACCAGGGCAGACTAAAAAGATCACGCTTCTTCAGGTAGATGTAATGCAAGCGCTCAGCGGAGAGTTGCGCAGAGGCAAAACCTTTGCCTTTCAGGTAACTTCGCATAAGGAACAGCTCACACATTATGTTCTCACACTTGCTGGCGCGCTGGGTAACGTAGACCTGCAAATACTTGCAAACAGCAGTCACCAGGTGCTTTCCTGGCGGGTTGTCTCGCAGGGATACACGGCAATACTGAAAGGCTGCGAAAAACTGCTTAGTTACTGGAACCCGCAGACAGGCATGGCTTCCATGCCTGTTTACAAGGTGACAAAACTCAAAAAAATCATGATGCCAATGCGCGATGGCATACAACTCGCCGCATCTATCTATCTTCCCGATGCCAAAGGCAAATTCCCTGTTATTCTTGAACGCACTCCCTATGGCCGCCACAACCTGCTGGATGCCTATTACTATGCATCTAGAGGTTACGCTGTGGTAACACAGGATGTACGAGGACGCTATGGTTCACAGGGAGATTGGCAGCCGTTTCTCAATGAAGCGAACGATGGGGCAGATTCGGTTGCATGGTGTGCAAGTCAGCCCTGGAGCGATGGAAAAGTGGGCATGATAGGCGCATCCTATGGAGGGTACGTACAGTGGGCTGCTGCTCAGCAGGACGTAGGCGCACTACGCTGCATTGTGCCAGAGGTATCTCCCCCCATGCCTCTCTACAACGTGCCCTACAGCTTCGGAGAACTGTTTCTGCTGCCAGACCTTTGGTGGTCTGCCATAGCAAACGGCAGGTACAACGGGGCCATACCAGTACTCAAAAACCTGACACCATTTTTTACCCTCCCATTATCCCAAACCGATCAGGCAGTGCTGGGCAAAACCATCCCCTTCTACCAGTACTGGCTTTCACATTCCCCTTCAAGCAAAGTGTGGCAAACCGCTAACTTCAATGCAGCGATGAAAACCATGAAACCGCTGCCGGCGCTCATGATCTCCGGCTGGTTCGACGGGGACGGGATAGGCACCGAACTCAATTACCAGAGAATGGTTGCGGCGGGTCAGAAAAATCAGTATCTTCTCATCGGCCCCTGGGCTCATGAGTTCAACTCTTCCACCAGTATTGGCGGCATTCAATTTGGCAGCAAGGCGGTTATCAATCTGCAAACAATTCTGCTTCAGTGGTTCGATCACTGGCTGAAAGGAATGCACAACAATCTGAGAGCACGCAAAAAGGCCGAGGTGTTTCTCATGGGCCTAAACAAATGGGAAGGTTTCAATCAATGGCCTCCAGCACGCTCTGTGCCTCATAAGTTTTATCTTGAACCCAATGGCGGGCTTGGCAGTCGTCAAATATCATCTAACAAAATGTCCGATAATATTACATACGACCCAATGCACCCATACATTCCTGCTGCCGATCGCAGCCTCTTCCTCACAGCGCAAAACAAGCCAAACCGCAATGTAATCCCACCCAAAAACAGTTTTCTCACCTTCACAACCCAGCCACTCAAAAAAAACCTGCTGGTGGCAGGGCCGCTCTTTGTACATCTATGGGCTGCATCCTCTGCACCAGACACCGATTATGTTGCCTGGCTGCAGGATGTACAGCCAAATGGAACAGCAGTTACGCTCGCAATAGGTATTGTGCGGGCGCTTTACCGGCATGGCTTTCTGCACCCTGCTCCCCTTCAGCCGGGCAAACCTGTACTCTACTCTATCAACCTTTGGGGAACAGGATACAGATTCGCAAAAGGCCATCGTATCAAGCTGAAAATAGCCTCTTCCTACTTCCCAACTTTCGCCAGAAACCTCAATACTCTCCAACCATCTGCCTCCGCAGTTCAGGGGGTCATTGCGCACCAGAGCATCTTCCGATCACCCTCCCACCCTTCTTATCTCACCCTGCCGGTTGTGTCGCCGCAGCATCTGCCGGCATCAAATGTTCCGTAATTGCATAGCCGCTCAATGCAGCGATTTCAACCCGCCAGCGCTGCCCTGCTTGCTGCGGCATATTCGCCTGCACCTGCCTTATTTGCCATAAACGCTATTCTTTTGCATTCTTTATTCGTACAATTTTCATACTGCATACCCAAATGTTGATGCAAACTGTTTGAACACAATAACTCAAACCACTTGGTCAGTACATCTCTGCGGTTATCGCTCTTCTGTGCAGCGCTTCTTTCCAACTTGCTCACAGGGTATACTAAACCAATCATTTTCACCATTCTTTGAACTATGTCATTATTAGTAGTCAATAATCTGAAACATTCATTCGGCCCGGACACACTGTTTTCCGGTATTTCATTTCGCCTCGAATGGAAGCAAAAGGTTGGGTTGATAGGCCGTAATGGAACTGGCAAAACAACCCTGCTGCGTATTCTCACAGGTCAGATTGAAGCAGAAAAAGGACAGGTGCAGTACTCCCCAGGAATAAGATTCGGCTATCTCAAACAGGAAGAAGCCGTGAACCCGGCACATTCTGTAATTGAAGAGGCGGAGGCCGCTTTCGCCAGCATTCGTCAGATGGAAACCCGCCTGCGTGAACTTGAGCATGAGATGGCAGACACTGCTCATAACTCAGAACTGCTGCAGGAAGTTATGGAAGAATACGCACTGCTTCGCGACCGTTTTGACGCAATGGGCGGATATGAAAGCCTGAGAGATATCCCCGTCGTTTTGTCTAGACTGGGGTTTTCACCGCAAGATTTGCAAAAGCCATGCGGCATGCTGTCGGGGGGAGAAAAAACAAGACTCGCGCTGGCACGGCTGCTTCTCTCCGGCCCAGACATTCTGCTGCTGGATGAACCAACCAATCACCTGGATATAGAAGCTATAGAATGGCTTGAAGAATTTCTTCAGAACTATGGAGGCGCTCTTGTGCTCGTTTCGCACGACAGGGCGTTTCTCGATCAGGTCGCTACTACTATTGCAGAATTAAGCAGCCAGAACCTTACTTTTTACCCCGGAAACTTTTCTGCCTACCAGGTGCAGTGGGAAGCAAACAGGGCGCGTCGAGCGGAACTGTACGAAAGAGAACAAAGGGAAATTGTCAGACTCACAGAGTTTTTTGAAAAATGGAAAAACACTCCCTCTAAAAAAAACCAGGCTGTACAGCGCATGCGATGGGCAGAGAAAATACGTGCGCACGGGTTGACCATGCGTGCAGAAGACACTGCCGCACAAAAGGTTGCACCGGTTCCTAAGCAGATGCGCTCTGCCATCAAAGCAGTGTTGCGCAGCGGTGATGAGGTTGTTATACTCGACAACATTTCCAAAGCCTATGGAAACAGAGTGCTTTTTCAAAACATCACCGGCCTGATTCAAAGAGGAGACCGTGTGGGCATTGTGGGGCCAAATGGTGCGGGCAAGTCTACTCTCATCAAAATTTTGCTCGGAAGAGAGGTGCCTACCAGCGGCATGTCAAGGCTGGGAGCGAGCGTTACTGTTGGCTATTTTGCACAGGATACATCAGAGCTTGACCTGGAAGCCTCTGTTCTGGAAAATTTGCTCAATGTAGCAGATATGCTCCCGGCACAGGCACGAACGCATTTAGGCAAATTTCTCTTCACAGGCGACGATGCATTCAGACCGGCAAAACTGCTCTCAGGCGGTGAGAAAAATAAACTCTCGCTCGCTCAAATCTCCTATCTGCAGCCTAATCTCCTGGTGCTGGATGAACCAACCAACCACCTGGACATGGATAGCAGGGAAGCGCTCATTGCCATGCTGCACGAATACAACGGCACCATTCTCCTCGTATCGCACGACAGATACCTGCTGGAAAAAACCACCAACCGCATATTGGAAGTGGCTGAAGGCAGCGCTCAGTTCTATGATATGGGGTATGCAGAATACAGAGAGGCAAAAAAACGTAAACAGACCCCTGCGGCAGCGAATACAAAAAAAGAAGCGGCTCTAAATACTACAGACCCCAAACTTGCAGTGCTGCTGCAGCAAAAGCCTCTTCCCGCAGCACAGCACACCCAAATGAATGCCCATGACCTTTCAAGAGAACGGCGCAAGGCGAAAGAAAAACTGCACCTTGCAGAAAAAGAGGTGGAAAAGCTGGAAAAAAGGCTTCAGCAAATTGAGGCAGAACTTTCTGCCCCTGTACCCGGCCAAAATGTGGTGGCTCTCTCACAGGAACATGGAGGCGTGCATCAGGCGCTTTCAGAGGCGTTGCAGCAATGGGAAAAACTTGCTTCGTATGCAGAAACGCTCAATGCTCTTATATAACTCACACAGCCCGGCTCACCTGCTGACGACTTATGACCATACACAATATTCCTGCCTGATAAAGGTATATTTATCTACATCATCTCCTGCTGATTTGCTTCACTGCATTCAAATGCTCTTGCCAGCCTGAAGGGAGGCCGTTGGTGAATAAGAATACGATCGGTGTCTTGGCGGTATGTGCCATAGGTTTGGGCCTGGCAGGCTGGAGGCATTATTCTCTGCACCAGAACAGGGATATTCTGAAAAACTTTACACACTGGCCGCCAAGCAGCAGGGAAGTACACAACAGTATGCAGCATTACCACGCTGCTTCTCCTGCCGGGGCAATGAAACATTTTGCACAACTCATCACCATGAGGTACAGAGAGCACAATCCACCACTCGCCGTACTCATACGCTACAAAAACCCCACCTACCTGAAACTCGAATGCCCTGCACGCATGGCTCCCTGGAATATGAACAGACTGGCCCTCAACCTCTGGCGGGAGTCGCGCAATGACTTAAAGCTCAATGTAACTGTAGGCATCTATCGCACATACATTGGCGCCAAGCCATTTCTCATAGGCACGCTTGTGCCCGTTCAAAGCGGTAGCGCAACGGTGGCAAGCATCAATTACACCGGGTTAAACACTGTGCCGCGCTTCGCACCGCCGCCCGGTGCACCCTGACTTCTGCGCAATTGCTCAGCTAGTATGCATTTTTGAGACGCATTTGCAATGCGGAAAAACAAAGTTCAAACCCGGCGTGATGCCGCCTCACCCCAGCCTTTCGTTCTGCTCCACCCCCGGCGCACCAGTCGGCGCTGCAAGAGGGGCTAGAAGGCTGCTTCAACCCGCTAGCACATCTCTGCAGCCCTCGTAGAAGGCTTGGCGGGTCAGCACGGGATTTCAACCCCGTAGAACAGTAAGTCAAGGGAGTGATGTGAACTAATGACTAGCGGCTGTCCATAGTCAATACTGCTTGACATAAGCCTTCATGAGTAAGTAAACTGAATAGGTCAACTTTCTACAAACCGGGATAGCACATGAGCTTCTTCAACTCTAAACTCCGTTATGCGCTTTGCGCTGCAATTGACCTGGCGCTTCAATCTACTACACTTGCCTGCCAGAGCAGGGAAATTGCTGCACGGCAGGATATCCCCGGCCCCTACCTCGACCAGATACTCGCTTCACTGAAAAGCTCTGGAATCGTAAAAAGCGTACGCGGTGCTGGAGGGGGATACAGTCTGGCACGACCTGCAGAAAAAATCAGGGCTGGAGATGTGGTGCGAGCCATACTGCGCGAGGACAAGCTCTTTGCATCTTCCGAAGAGACCGATCCCACACATGGCGTAAGCTGGGTAGTTCACGATATGGAAGAGCAGGTAGAAAGCGCGGTCACCAGTATTCTTGACTCACTTACATTGGCCGACTTGGCACAGCGAAAACAGGGGCTGGATGATGCGCTTAGCATCATGCCGGCACTGTAACAATACATTACACAACTTGAAAAGAGACCGATATGAAAATCGCGAATAGTGTCACCGATCTGATAGGCAACACACCGCTGGTGCGCCTCAATAGAATCACAGAAGGAGCGGCAGCACAAGTAGTATGCAAACTGGAGTATTTCAACCCTCTCTCCAGTGTAAAAGACAGAATCGGCGTGGCAATGATTGATGCTGCAGAAAAATCGGGAATGCTCAAACCCGGCATGACTGTATTGGAGGCTACCAGCGGCAACACAGGCATAGGTCTTGCCTTTGTCTGCGCCGCCAGAGGGTACAAATGCCAGCTGGTTATGCCCGAAACCATGTCGCAGGAAAGAAGGGTGATGCTGCGTGCTCTGGGGGCAAATCTGGTGCTTACCCCTGGCCCAGAGGGGATGCCAGGCGCTATTCGTACAGCAGAAAGCCTCAAGGCGGAAAACCCGGATGAATACTTTATTCCAGGGCAGTTTATCAATGAGGCAAACCCGGAAATTCACCGCAAAACCACCGCCGAGGAAATATGGCGCGACACCGACGGCCAGTGTGATGTTTTGGTGGCAGGCGTAGGTACCGGGGGAACTATCACCGGCGTAGGTGAAGTAATCAAATCGCGCAAACCCTCTTTCAGGGTAGTGGCAGTAGAGCCGGCGACCTCTGCCGTACTGAGCGGCTGCGCCAAAGGCCCGCACCCCATTCAGGGCCTCGGAGCAGGCTTCATACCACAAATTCTAAACACGCAAATCTATGATGAAATCATTCAGGTAAACGCCCAGGATGCAATGGAAACAGCACGGCGCATGGCAAAAGAAGAGGGAGTATTTGCCGGAATCTCTTCAGGAGCTGCTGTTTGGGCTGCGCTGCAGGTGGCGCATCGACAGGAAATGAAAGACAAGCTCATTGTAGTCATCATTCCCTCTACAGGTGAGCGTTACCTTTCCACACCTACCTATTCTATCTATTCAGACGCAAACTAGCCGTCAAACTCTGCCGCGTAATATATGCCAGCCGCCTCAGTTATGCTGTGGCAGCTGGCTTTTTCACACACCTATCTGCTGTCAGTTATCAGGAGGCACATGCTCAAGCAGATGTCGCACCGAATACATCTGCCCGATATGATAACCAATGTGAAACACAAGATATTCCAGAAATCCCTTGTATGTCCAGGCAGGCGGCCAGCCGGGAACGCTGCTTTCCAGATCGAAATTCTGTTTTGTAAAATACTCTGCTGCCTCCGCATGCACCCTGCACAACTCATTGTACACCTGCTCCGCAGTCATGGCACGCTGCTGATCGGTGAGTGTCGCAACAAGAGTTGAGTGATAATATTCAAACTGAGAATCAACAAGGGGGCTGGTTACTGTACAACTCTCAGCATTCGGGCGCAGTCCAATCCCGTTTGTACCTGCCGCTGCGTCTACTCCTGCCCCTGCCAGTCTAACAGCCTCCCAGTACGCAATGTGACCAGCTAGTTCCCCCAAAGAAAGCAGTCCTTTTGCAGGGCGTTTCCAAACATCTTCATCTGGCACCCCTTCAAAGGCAAACTTTGCCTCAAATAACCCCTGCTCTAAAAGTTTCAAATAGGTATCAAGCATAGCGGCACCTTTCTCCCTCTGTACCCGTTCACACTCATCACAAATCGTGCCAATATAGCATGCCGCTCTTCAAAAATCGCCTCGCTGCATTCCCTGCGGAACAAAAAAGTGTTCAAATCGCGATACTGCGTACCTGTCAGTCATCCCTGCAATATAATCGCACACTCTTTGCGCCCGTTGCTCTACGCTTTCGCCTGCGGTTTCTGCAAAGCCATTCATGCGAGACGGCTGCTCCATAAAGAGCCGAAACAGAGCGCGTATCACATGCTGTGCCTTTCTCAAATCCTGATTGCCGTTAGCTGCATTCCAGTACACCCGTTCAAACATAAACTCCTTCAATGCATCTGTGGCATGCTCTACCTCCTCCGACATGCATACCACCGGTTTACCGTCGCTGCAGTCTACAATATCGCACACCATGCGTGCAATCCTGTCTGAATGAGTATCTCCAAGCAGAGCTATTTCATGCTTCGGCAGGTCTGCCCTGGTTATCAGCCCGGCGCGCAGTGCGTCATCAATATCATGGTTGATATAGGCAACTCTGTCTGCAATGCGCATCACCTGCCCTTCCAGGGTAAATGCGGCTTCATGTGCTTCGCCCAAGTCAGCCCTGCCCTTGCTGTGATGTGCTATTCCATTGCGTACTTCCCAGGTTAAATTCAACCCTTTGAATACCACCTGCTGCCCTTCTGCTGTAGGCGTAATACTCTCATTGCGATTTTCCAGTTCCTCCACTACTCGAAGGCTCTGATCATAATGCCTGAACGCAGCATCGGGGGCGTATTCACGATATGCTGCATCCAGCGCCTCTTCTCCCGCATGTCCAAACGGAGGATGCCCCAAATCGTGTGCCAGCGCAATGGCTTCTGTCAGGTCTTCATTCAAGCGAAGCGCACGCGATATGGTGCGCGCAATCTGTGATACTTCAAGCGTGTGAGTTAAACGGGTACGAAAATGATCTTCTTCCGGGTCGATAAATACCTGAGTTTTGTGCTTCAGACGGCGAAAAGCTTTGCTGTGCAGCACTCTGTCTCTATCTCGCTGAAAAGCAGTGCGAACTGTGTCAGGAATTTCTTCTAAGGCTCTTCCCTTCGAGCGGGCAGCACGCGCCGCCCACGGGGCAAGACACTCTTCTTCCCATGCCTCCTGGCGCTCTCTCGGACACAGTGACTGCCCCATTCTGCTTTTCCTCCAATTATTTTTGTTATTATACGCGAACTACTCCAGGAAATACCGGCCGCAAACCTGGAAATACAATATCCAGGGCAGTATTATGTAATCGGCGCTCAACTATCTCGCCCAGTACATCACGATAGTCTGTAGTCACATGCAAATTGCCTGGTCCAACCAGTTTATCCGGCCCCAGGCCCGGCCATTTTGCATACACTCTTCCCCCATCAATTCCGCCTCCCAGCAAAAACATCACGCTGCCCCTTCCATGGTCCGTGCCCAGGCCGGTATTTTCATAAGCCCTGCGGCCAAATTCAGTCATAGTCACCACAGTTGTGCTCTGCATACGTGTGCCTAAATCAGCTGCAAAAGCTGCCAGCGCCCCTGCCAGGTCTGCCAGCCTCGAAGCCTGCCAGCCAGTATCGCTCCCTTGTGCCACATGCGTGTCCCACCCCTCAACATCTATGGTAGCGGCTTCCAGACCAACCTCTCCCTTGATCATACAGGCAACCTGCTGCAAGGAATGAGACAGCCCCGTTGCAGGATAGTGTGCATTGGGGGAGGGCTTGTAGTGTGCAGGATCAAGCTTGCTCACGGTTTCTATAGCATGCAAAGTCTCTTTGGCAGGCATGCTCAAACTACCAGCCCGAGTGTTCTCATACATGCCGTTCAAGGTATTCTCCAGAGCGCTCATTCTCTCTTCAGAGTGAAATACTTTTCCATCTGTGCCGGCAGGAACCATCAGCCTGTAATCTGATAGCGTGTTGAGGGCAGTAACCCCGGTAGCACCGCGCAATGAGGCGGGAAGAGTTTCACCCAGGGCAACCGCGCGCAGCGGGGAGGGGCTGGGAGGCGCAGTTACATCCAAATGCCGTGCCAGCCAGCCGCTCACTGCGCCAGTGCCATCTTGCGCCAAACCTCTCTCCATTGCAGCCATAGCCTGAAAATGCGATAGCGTGTGATCGTTTGAGCCAACGGCATGTATGGGCAGCAGCATTCCTTCACGGTACAGGGGTATCAGTGGAGCCATGGCAGGATGCAAACCAAAAAATCCGTTCAGGTCTGTCAGGCAGGCGCTTTGCAGCTTTCCCGCAGATCTGGGTGCAGCAAGGGCAAGGCTGGGGCGCAGTTTGTAGTAGTAATCATCTCCATAAGGAGCCACTATGTTCAAGCCATCAGCGCCCCCGCGTAAAAAAAGCACCACCAGCGTATCACACCCCGTGTCGTGCAGACGCGGTCCTACTGCAGCAGAAGACAGCGTAGTCAGTGCATCTCCGCCAGCGCCAAGCACTGCTGTGAGCGCTGCACCACGAAGAAGTGTTCTTCTAGTAATCTTGGCAGACATATCATTTATCCCTTCCACACAGAGGTGTGCTGCTATCAATACGATACATTGTACACCTGGTTTCATAAAGTGCCCAATGCAGAATGCCCGAAATATGCTGTCGTTTTCAGTAGTAAGAACTCTCTCAGCATGGGTATAATATTGCCAAATGATGTTGGGGGATACCAACTTTGACACAAAATGGTCACAACACTGTATTGCACGGGGGTGGATTTCATCATATCGCCCTGCGTGCCTGGGACTTCGAGGCAACACTGAAATTCTACATTGAGGGCCTCGGCTTCACTCGCAAATATGGCTGGGGGTCTGATGAACGTCAAAATGGCGGCAAAGACTCACGGGCCGTAATGCTTGACACCGGAGATGGAAACTACCTGGAAGTGTTTGCAGGCGCAGCAGCGCCCCGCTCTGATGATGCGCCCGAAGATACCATCTTTCACTTTGCTCTCCGCACAACCAACTGCAGAGAAGCGCTGGAAAGAGCAAGGCAGGCTGGTGCAGTTGTCACCATAGAACCCAAAATAGTAGAAGTCAAAGGGGATCATACCGAATACTTCCATATAGCGTTCTGTAAAGGACCAGACGGCGAAGTGATTGAATTTTTTGAGAACCCAAACCTCTGATGCACATTCTTTACGCTCTCGCTAAAGCAGTCATGAATGTCATCATACCCACCTTGTACGGCCTGCTCGTACTCAAGGTGTTCAATTTTCTGGAAATAAGAATTGAAGACGGCCTGAGTCATATGCATGACCATGAAGGAAGTCAGCCCCACTCAAAATAACTGCTGGAAGGGTTTAATTCAGTTATGTGGTATGTGCACATTGAAGGAGTGGGCCACGCTGTTTTTTGGCCTGGAATTCTGCTTCTCGGCCTGTTCATCGGTTACATCGCAGGGATGTTCGGAGTGGGAGGAGGTTTTGTACTCACCCCTTTCCTCATCAATGTGTTTCGCATTCCCGCACAGGTCTCCGTAGGTTCGGCACTTGGCCAGAAATGCGGCACCTCCATCTCATCCTTTCTCAAGTACCGGGCGCTCAAAAGAGGCGACCCGCGCATAGACCTGGTGATGCTGGGCGGCAGTCTCATCGGAGTAGATGCCGGAGTACGCATTCTAAGCTGGCTCACCAGCCTAGGCAGCTGGAGACTGGATCACAACAGTCCCATGCCGGCTGTTCAGGTTGTGCTCGACTGCCTCTTTTTGGTAATGCTCGGATGGGTGGGTTTTTACACGGTGCGAGATGCTGTAGAAGCCAGCAAAAGAACTGTGCCGAGGGGTGACCTGACCATACCAGGTTTTCTGGTAACAAAAATTCGCATTCCGCCATTCGTCAATCTTCCTGAAGTACAGCTTGAACAGGTATCTGTTCCCATGATGGCTTATCTTGGGTTCATACTGGGAGTTGCTTCTGGTCTTATGGGTATTGGCGGAGGTGTTATTTTCACACCTATTCTAATGTATGGGTTCGGGCTTTCTGTGCGCAACTCTGCAGGCACTGGCATCCTTTTACTCTACGTCACTGTGGCAGTTGGAACCATAGAAAGCTCAATGCAGGGTTTTGTCAGTCTTCCCCTAAGCATGCTGATTCTGGTTGGCTCTTCCGTAGGGTCTCAACTGGGAACACTTTCCACCCACTATTGGCCAAACCGTGTGCTGCGCATTATTTTTGCAGTGCTTATTTTTATGACCCTGTGCGTAATCGGGCTGGATTTGTCGCCATTCCTGCTGCCTGGTTCTCCCGGCATCAAAATAGGTGTCACCAAACCTCAGCATTACACCCTTGCATGGCTCTTCGTCTACTCTCTCATCTGTCTCACAGTACCCATTCTTTGGGGAGTAGCAGCGCAAAAGTACATTGCCAAAAACATGGCATCACGACAAACTCAAACGGACAATGAGAGCCAGGTTCATTGAGTCAGCACTGCACAGATGTGCCTACTCACCTGATTGCAGTTTCTCTCATGCTCAACATAGCCAGCTGTATGGTCTCGCGATTGTTCCATTTATTCAAACACAGTTCATAACACAAATCATACTTCATACCAACTGTCCAATCATCAATATTTTCTGCCTCCCCCCACAAGGGGAAGGTCTCAATATTCCTGCCGCTGCCAGCCTCAAAAACCAGCTTCAAATGTGTTCTGTCTGCGCCAAATATGCGCCTTTCTAACAGCCTAACGTTTCTGCTGATCAGCACAGGAACAGCATTGCCTGCGCCAAAAGGCGCCAAACGCTGCAGTTCATCGAACAGCTCTCTGTCTACATCGCTGATTTCTACTTCAACATCCACCTGCAGTACAGGAATCAGATCATCATCGCTCAGCTGCGCACAGGCAAAATCCTTCAGCTTCTCGACTAGTTCCTCCCGCCGATCCGAATGTATAGAAAAACCTGCCGCCAGTTCATGCCCTCCGAAAGATTCGAACAGCACCGCACATGATTTCAAGGCATCATAAATAGAAAACCCCTGTATCGATCGTGCCGAACCTCGCAGCATGCCATCCTTGTCATCCGACATAACCACACAGGGTTTGTAATAACGATCCTTTACCCTGCCAGCTACCAGACCAATCACCCCATTGGGGCACCCTGGCAAATACAAAACAGCACATTTTGAGGCAGGGTCTGCTTCAACAAGCCTGTATGCCTCAATCAGAGCATCCTGCTGTATCTTTTTTCTCTCGCAGTTCATGCTGTTCAGCTTTTCAGCCAGATGTTCCGCTGCGTCTTCATCTTTTGTAAGCAGCAAATCCAGGGCCATTCTGGTCTCACCCATTCTGCTCGCAGCATTGAGCAGAGGACCAATATAATAACCAATATCATGGGTATCTAACTGCCTGACATCGCCCTTCTTGATTACTTTCAAAATCTGCTGCAGGCCAGGTTTTTTTGTGGAACTCAGTCTATCCAGTCCATGTTCCACCAGTATTCGATTGTCTCCCCTCATCTGCATAACATCTGTCACCGTGCCAATGGCAGCTAAATCGAGGTAGGCATTTCGGTACTGATTTACATTCATATCAAACAAGCGGGCCAGCGCTTCCCCCAAACGAAAAGCCACCCCAACCCCTGCCAGAAATCTAAATGGGTAAATACTGTCTTTTCTGTGCGGGTTCACCACTGCAGTCGCTGCAGGAAGCACATCACCCGGTGTATGGTGATCGGTAATCACCACATCTATGCCATAGCTGCGGGCTATTTCCACCTCATCCACACGAGTTATCCCGCAGTCGCAGGTCACTATCAGCTTCGCCCCAATCTCATGGGCTTTTTCCACCCCCGCATGCTGCAGGTCGTATCCGTCACGGTTTCTATGAGGTACAAACACATCAACATCTGCTTTCAACACGGTGAGCAGTTTTTTCAAAAGCGCGGCAGAAGTAACGCCATCTCCATCATAGTCGCCATACACCAGAATTTTCTCCCTCTCATCTACTGCCTTTTTTATGCGAAGGCAGGCTGCCATGGCGTCAGGCAGCAAAAATGGATCAGGAAGAGAATCAAGTGATTTTTCGAGAAATAACCGGGCCGATTCTATCGTATCTATCCCTCTGTTCGCCAACACCCTGGCAGCTGTTGGTCGCAAGCCTGTGCCGGCACTCAGCTCTTTAATCAGGGCAGCATCGCATTTAGAAAGTTTCCAGCGGGTATTGTCTGGATACAAAAAATTGTCCTCTCATCTCTGTAATCACATAGTCAGTACACACTCTTCAGAAAAAAGCCTGCCTATCTGAACTATAAGGCGGCACACGCTTGCACAAAATGCAAATGCGTTGTGCCGCCGCATGCAATCCTGGCTAGGCAGCTTGAAAAATAGGTGCAAGCTGCTCTGCAATCTGCAGCAATTCACTTTCCTCACTGTTCGTAAGGGGGTTGAACCGCTCTGCAATTTCCAGTGCCAGTCTAAAAAGCCGTGGGTCGCCAGGAGGCACAGCCGCAGTTATATTTTGCGACAACGTATACCGCAGGGCAAGCTGCGCCTGGTGCGGGTCGGAAAGCGGCTCATACCAGCAGTGAGGAAAAGAGCGCTCGGCACCCTCAGCCCAGTTTGTACGCGCCATTGCTTTCAATGCAAGCCGTGCAACGCCTTTCTCTTCTGCCTTCGCCATAATCTGTGGCCCAAAATTACCTCGGCTCCAGGTCACAAAGTTGATTGGGAAAAGAGCTGATACAAACGGGAAGGTATCCATTGCATACAATGCCGCCTCTGCAGAGTGTGCGCTGAAACCTATGTGCCGAATTTTCCCCGCAGCTTGCGCGGCAAGCACGGCTTCCATTGCTCCCCCCACAGCAAAGCATGTTTTTACCTCTTCTACGCTGGATATTGCATGAAGCTGATAGAGATCGAAACGGTCGGTTTGCAGGTTTTTCAGCGACTGGTTCAACTCTCGCTCCGCGCCTTCCCTGTTACGACAGGTGGTTTTACAGGCCAGAAACACGCTGTCTCTGTAGGGCTTCAATGCCTCCCCCATTCGCAGTTCTGTCTCCTGTTCTTTACCGTAGCTTGGAGCAACATCAAAGTAGTTTACCCCTCTCTCTACAGCCTCCGCAGTCAGCGCATTTGCCGTCTGCTGGTCCATCTGTACATAAACCACACCGCCCAGACCTATCAAAGACAAAGTGTCTCCCGTGTTTCCCAAAGCTCTCTTCTGCATGTTGTTTCCCTTCTACACATCATTCGCAGCTATACCGGCAGACAAATACCCGGCCGGTTGTCACAAAATATTGTGATGTGTACGTATTGTATAGTTGCATTATATCTTTTTTCAGGAGAAAAGAATGACTGCTCTTACTGTTCAAAAATGCAGCACGCTTGCAGCGCTTGCCCTGTTGGCCCATCCCGTTGGTGCCTCTGCAATTCCAGCACGTCCGGCACTGCCTGCAATTACACCCACTCATCTCAAACAATTTCTAAAGAAACAAAAAGGGCACGTAGTCTTGCTCAATTTCTGGGCAACCTGGTGCGGGCCATGTGTAGCAGAATTTCCTGATCTTGTGAAAATAGCACAAAGCTATCAGTCAAAAGGGCTGCGCTTCGTTACCGTTTCGGGCGACCAGCCCTCAGATGCCTCACGTGCAGACCTCTTTATACACCTGCATCACGCAAAAGCGCAATCATTCATCAAATCGCCGGGAGATATTGTAGCCTATGCAAAAGCCTTCGATCCGCACTGGGATGGCAGCCTGCCCCGAACTTACCTGCTCGATAAAACCGGCAGCATACGGTTTGTTTTTGCAGGCAGGGTAAACGATGCCACACTCAAGGCCGACCTGGCAAAACTGCTCTCAGCGCAGCCGCATCCCAAATCGAAATCTCATAAATGATGGCCGCTTCAAACGAAGAAGCCCTTTCACCCGTTTTCCTGCGCAAACTGGAACGGCTCTCTCTATCGGCCAAACGCCCTGTTGCAGGGCAAATGAAGGGTGACAAGCGTTCTACCAAAAAGGGAACCGGCATAGATTTTGCAGACTATCGCGAATACTCCCCAGGAGACGACCTGCGATACGTTGACTGGAACACTGCGGCAAGAACCGACAGACTCTACCTGAAACTTTGCATCGAAGAAGAAGACCTCTACCTTGCCCTGCTGCCGGATACCAGCATGTCTATGGGCTTTGGTGAACCTGCAAAACTCACCACTGCCCTCAGACTGGCTACTGCCCTGGGATACATCGGCCTGTGCAATTACGACAGGGTATCGGTGCAGCCCTATGCTGAAATACTGGGAAAACCTCTGCCCCTGCAGCGCGGAAGAAGCGCCGTGCCGGCAATGTTTCAATACATGAGAAACATTCAGCCAGCTGGGGCAACTGCTTTTGGGCACTCGCTGAAACGCTTTGCTGCTGCTTCACGAAGCAGGGGGATGGCTGTTGTACTCTCAGATTTTATGAATGATGACTGGGAAACCGGTCTCAAGGCACTGGCCGCACGCGGCTTTCAGGTAACTGTGCTGCACCTGCTCAGCCAAGAAGAAATGCAGCCTGCCATTCGCGGCGATCTGAAACTCATAGACTGCGAAACCAATTCAGAAAGAGAACTCTCTGTGCATCCACGCCTGCTGGAAAGATACCAGCAGGTGCTGAATACCTTTTGCTCTGACATACAGAGCTTTTGCAGCAGATATGGCATGAACTACCTGTTTATTCCCTCCCATGCCCCACTCGAAACGCTTATACTGCAAACGCTGCGGCGCACAGGTCTGGTGCAGTAACAAAACTCTGGTATACTGGTAAACTGTCTGTACGTTTCCACACTATCAATACCGCACCGCTCGGAGACAGTTCCATGAAATCCTGCTCACCCCTGGTTTGTGTGCTCATTCTGCTTGCACAAACTTCTGTTCTGGCAAAAACCGAACACCCTGCTTTTCTATTCACCCCAGACATTCACGGCAATAAAGTTGTTTTCACTTCAGAGGGAGACCTTTGGCTTGGTTCTCTCAAAACCATGTCGGCACATCGACTTACCTCAGCTCCTGGAAGAGAGTTTGATGCCCATTTTTCTCCAGACGGATCTCAAATCTGCTTCACCGCAGACTACGATGGCAATTACGATGTATACACCATGCCTGTTGATGGCGGTGCGCCACACCGAATTACCTATGACCCATCCGGCTCTCAAAGCGCCGGCTGGACCCCGCACGGTAAATACATTCTTTTTCTCTCAAATCGTTTGGGCTACATGTACCACACGCGCCTCTTTAAGGTTCCGGCAGAAGGCGGCATGCCCACTATGCTGCCTGTACCTGAGGTAGTTAAAGCGGCACTCGCACCAGATGGTCACACGCTTGCCTATGTGCCTATCAGCGCAGACTGGCAGCACTGGTACCATTACCAGGGAGGAGAGGCAGATCATATCTGGCTCACAAACCTGAACACCCACACCTTTCGCATGCTCACAAAATATTCAGGCATCTCTACCTCTCCAGTCTGGTGCGATGGCAGCCTCTACTGTGCAACAGAGCAATTTGGCGTTTCCAATCTCGCACGCATAAGCCTTCGTACTGGCAGGGTAACGCAAATCACGCACTATGTGCACTATGCTATTTCCAATCCTTCTTCCGATGGCAAACAAATCATCTTTCAGCATGGCACTCAGCTTGGCCTCTACAACCCTGCTACCGGCAAAATATCGGCTCTTACATTCACTGTAGATTCCGACCACATACATGCCCGCCCCCACTATGTAAGCCTGCAGCAGCAAATGGACTCGGTTTCGACTGGACCATCGGGAAAACGCATTCTGGTAGAAACCAGAGGCCAAATCGCTTCCATTCCAGCCCGGCACGGGGTTATGCGCATGCTGGCGCAGATGCCTGCCACTCGTTCGAGGTACCCTGAATGGTCTCCCGACGGCAAGCAGGTTGCTTTCATGTCTGACCGCAGCGGCGAATGGGAACTGTGGGTGTGCAATGCCGACGGCACAGGCGTTCCAAAACAGCTTACCACCCGGCATTACGGCCCGCTCGCACGTCCCGTCTGGTCTCCCAATGGAAAATACATTGCTATGGGAGACAGAGAAACCAGAATCACGCTGGTCAATGTACAAACCGGCAGGGCTGTGCTTGTAGACCAGGCAGACCGCAGCGGTTCGTACAACTCGTACAATACCTCTTATCGGTTCAGCCCCGATAGCAAATGGCTTACCTACAACAAGACGATGACGAACTGGCAGTCTGCTGTATTTATCTACAATATTTCCAGCGCTAAAGCAGTGCAGGTTACCCCCTCCGAAATGAACTGCTATGCACCCTCTTTCAGTTCTAATGGAAAATTCCTGCTCTACACAGCCGATCGAAGTTTCACCGGAAACAATGAGATTGGCCGCATTCCCTCCTTCCGCAAAACTGCAAAACTGACTATGCTGGCTCTCTCCAGCAAAACCCCTTCTCCATTCCTTCCCAGAGATCAGGAAGAAGCGGCAGAGCCTGCGCCTAAAAAAACGGAAAAGGCATCGACAGTCGCTCCAGTAGTCACAATAGATTTCAATGGTCTGAAACAGAGAGTTATCCCCATCCCTCTGCCCGGAAATAATTACGGCAAGGCACGCATTGTCAATGGCCGCATCATTGTTCAAAGCGCAGGCAGCCTGCTTGCCTATGACCTCCATTCACGCACATCTGTAGTGCTGCAAGGAGGCGTAGGAAACTTCTGGGTATCTGCAGACAATAAACATCTCCTTATACAAAGCGGTAACAATCTGCAGGTGGTTTCCTCTGCCACCGGCCCGTTCAACTCTTCTACAGGCTTGGTGCCCATGGCAGGGCTGCAGTTAAAAATAACGCCAAAACAAGAGTGGAAGCAGATTTTCAATGAAGCCTGGCGCATTGCCCGCGATTTCTTTTACGACCCCGCAATGCATGGCCTGAACTGGAATGCTGTTTACAAAAAATACAATGCGCAGCTGGCAGGGGTAGAAGACCGCAGCGAACTCAACTACATACTGGGAAACATGATCGCAGAACTGAATGTGGGGCATGCGTTTGTAGGCGGCGGCGATGACGGCATTGTTGGACCATCTATGCCCATGGGCTTTCTGGGTGCGAACCTGGCGCCTGTTCCAGGGAAAAATGCCTTCAAAATTGTAACCCTCCTGCATGGCGACGGTTTCAATTTATCAAACCGCTCACCTCTTCTGCAGCCAGGTCTCAACGTACAGCAAGGTGACTACATTGTGGCTGTAAATGAACGGCCGGTTCAGGCAGACCGTGATATACAGGCAATGCTTATCGGCACTGCAGGGCACACTATCGCACTCGCTGTCAACACGATTCCAACCCTTGCAGGCGCAAGAACCATATACATCAAACCGCTCAATCAGTACCAAGACAGCATGGCCAGATATTCTCACTGGGTTAACCAGCGGAGGCGGTATGTACGCAAGGCAGGTGGCGGAAAAATTGCCTATCTGCATATCCCCGACATGGAAACAAGGGGCATGGAGGAATTCAATAAAAGATATTTCGCCGTCAATCAGAATCATCAGGCCATTATCTATGATGTCCGTTCCAATGGCGGAGGCTATATCTCAGGTACGCTGCTTGTTCAAATGGCGTTCAAACCCTTCTCATGGTTCAAACCCAGATTCGGCGCCTCCTGGACACGCTACGACTTCGGCTTTGGGGGCGATGCTGCATGCCTCTCAAATGCCACCAGCAGTTCCGATGCCGAAGAGTTTTCAGATGCTTTTCAGAGGCTGCATCTCGGACCGGTTATTGGCCAGAGAACGTGGGGCGGCGAGGTTGGAAGCGGAGGCGGCTACCATTTAATAGATGGCGGCACTATCTTCATTTCCAACTACGGAGAATGGGTGGCAGGCAAAAACGGAAAAACGCACTGGGTAATAGAAGGTCATGGCGTACGGCCAAACATCAATGTGCCCCTCGACCCAGCAGCGCGGCTTGCAGGTTTAGACCCAACGCTTGAGGCAGCGGTGACTTACCTGAAAAACGAGCTGGCAAAACATCCCATCCCGCACTACTCTCACCCGCCGTTTCCTGTAATGACCAACTCGCCGCTGGCGAAAAAGTAATACTCGCCCCTGCCTGAAACACTGCGTCAAAGCAGGGGCTTTTCTAAAGAAACAGGGCCAGCACTGCAACAAGCCAGCCTCACGCAATGCTATAATAAATGCATGACAGAGCAGGAATTTGCCAATCAAAGGCGGGATAGCTGGAACGAGCTGGAGAAAATTGTCACAAGAGCACAAAAAGGTAAAGGTCTGCGGTCTCTCACAAGAGATGAAATAGCAGCACTTACCCCTCTTTACCGCAGAATCTCATCTGACCTGGCAATCTCAAGAAGCAGGGGCATCAACCCAGACATCACTGCCTACCTCAACGGACTGGCAGGAAGAACGCATGCTCTGCTATACAATGCAGACAGGTCTGAACACCCGTTCAAGACTTTGCAGAATTTTTACTGGCTGGTTTTCCCCGCGCTTTTGCAAAAAAGAAAGAACTACTTCTTCTTTGCACTGCTCACCACACTGGCGGGAGGGTTGTTCGCCTACTATGCAGTGATCAACAAACCCGATGCACTTTATGTGTTTGTGCCGATTGGGTTCAAATCCTCAATAAAATTCTGGAAAAGCGGTAAAACTTCCCAACCGCCCTCCGCTCTGTTTTCAGGCGGGCTGATGACGCACAATTTTCAGGTGGGCATTGCCGCTTTTACTTCTGGCATAATATTCTGTATTCCAACAATATTTCTTCTCTTCTACAATGGGGCTACCCTGGGAGCTATGTCTGCACTCATGACACAGGTACACAAACATGCCTCGTTCTGGCCAGGAATACTGCCGCACGGCATTGCAGAACTAACTGCCATCATGATCTGCGGAGCTGCGGGGCTGCAAATGGGCTGGGCTGTTGTTCTACCAGGAAAATACTCTCGCCTCGATGCGCTTAGGCTGGCTGGCCGGGATGCGGTTCTGCTGCTTCTCGGCACCATTCCCATGTTTATCTTCGCTGGCATTATAGAAGGCATGTTTTCTCATCTCAACATCAATATGTGGATCAGACTGCTCTTTGCAGGCATCAATGGATGCATCTGGTACCTTTATCTCTTCGTTCCAAGAGAGATACAGTCTGCTGAAGGAACCCTAAACCCGACTGATGCGTAACTTGCACAGGAGTTAGAACATGGGAGCGTACTCAGAATGACCAGAACCAGTCCAATTCGACCAGCTGCTGAGGTAGTCCAGGAACTGCAGACAAAATTTCCCAATACGCCCTTGCTTGCTCTGGGTCAAACTGTTTTTTGGGATGAGCCTGTCAAAGCTGTGCTGCGATTGCTAATGGATTCAAGTCAAAGCAGTACCAAAATGGTTTTGGGGGTACATGACACCGACTACTTTGCAAAGTCACCGTTACGCATGCCCGGGCCTGGCCGCTTCATTCCTATGCCGCACAACGATGGGTCAACAAAATCCCTTTGGTCGGCAGCAGGAGAAATCTCCACTCTTTTCGGCAGTGAAACTCTCCCCTCTGCTGCACTGTGCAAACACTATGGCGTGCCTTTCCACCGCCTTGCTGCATCTGCGCCAGAGGGTGCGCAGGCGTTTATCGACAATCATACCGAAGCATGGGGATGGAGAGGACTGGTATATACTGGGTCAAGCGACCTGATAGTAAGTGAACTCAAACTTGAACAGGTGGGAGATGGAATGCTGGAAACCCTCATGTGGGGTTTTCAGAATGCAGTTCAGCAGGTACATTCAAGTTGCTGTCGCCAGGAGGCGCAACAAATGGCAGATACGCTGCTCAACTGGTGCCGAGAGTACAGACAACAACATCCCCTCAATACTCTCACCGATCTGTTTCAGCATGTTCTCCCCCGCCTCTACTCGCTCCTGCTAGGGTATTCTCCAGATAATATTGAGGTGACGGGCACTGCACAACTGCTTCTTCTTACACCTGAAACCGCACACCTGCCACGATTTAGGTTTGCAGACCTTTTTCTCAAAACCGCTA
>DAIDHN010000061.1 GCA_027459665.1 Chthonomonadaceae bacterium
AGATGGGTGCAGACCTGCAGCGTTTTTGGGAGGTGCGCGGTCACTGGCAGGCAGGGCGCGAGCTGCTGGAGGGTTTGCTTGCTGCTCGCAGCGGCGGTGAGGACGCCAGCGCAGAAGCAGGCGCACTGCTGTGTGCGGGGGTAATGTGCTTGCGGAAGAGCGACTATCCTGCCGCACGCGGGTACTTTGAGCAGGCGCTTGCGCTCTACCGGGAGGTAGGCGACCGCAACGGGGAGGCACACGGCTTGAACTACCTGGGGATTGTGGTCCAGTGCACCGCCGACTACCCTGCCGCACGCGGATACTATGAGCAGGCGCTGGCGCTGTACCGGGAGGTAGGCGACCGCAACGGGGAGGCACACGGCTTGAACTGCCTGGGGAATGTTGCACTGCATACCGGCGACTACCCTGCCGCACGCGGATACTATGAGCAGACGCTTGCACTGTGCCGGGAGGTAGGCGACCGCAACGGGGAGGCACACGGCTTGAACTGCCTGGGGCTTGTGGCACTGCTTACCGGCGACTACCCTGCAGCCCGCGGGTACTACGAGCAGGCGCTGGCTATATTTCGGGAGATGGGCAGCCAGCGCGGATCGGCAGGCTGCCTGGGAAACCTTGGGCTTGTGGCCCTGGATACCGGTGACTACCCTGCCGCGCGCGGGTACTTCGAGCAGGCGCTTGCTCTCTTCCGACAGATTGGTGCCCCTTTAGAACAGATTATGGGGTTGGAAGGTTTTGCCTGCTACTGGTGCGCTGTAAAGAACCATGCGCGAGCTGCAAGGCTGTACGGCGCTACCGCTGCCCTGCGGGCTGAACTGGGAACTCCGCTATCGCCTCTCTATGCAGCAGAGCAGAAGCAGTGGCGGGAGGCGTGTGAGGCAGCGCTGGGGGCTGAGCAGCATGCCCTTTGTTTGCAGGAGGGCAGTGCGCTCACTCTTGAGCAGGCTTGCGCACTCGCACTGCAGCAGTGAACTCTGCCGATCCACGTGGTTGAAACCCTGTTCTGATAGACCAAGCTTTCTGCTCACTAACTAACCTCACCCCCTTGCCCTTCGGTCATTCCCCCTCTCCCGGGCAGTCGCTTCGCTCCTTGAGAGAGAGGGGGTACAGAACTATGCTGCCGGGTTGCACCAGCCTTTCGCCCCTCTTTCAGCGCCGAAAGGCCGGGGTGAGGCGGCCTCACGCGCCATTTGTTCCTGCTGTAGCCAACCCACTGCTTTCTTTCAGTTTTCACTGCCGTGAATGGCCGCTGGGTGTATATGCCCTAAATTTTATATGGGAGAAGCACTGCAGGCTGCAGGTGATTGTACCGAAAATAGGGTTGCTGCAGACCCTTGAAGGCTGCCGTACCGTCTGAATGGGAGAGAAAGGAGGCTCCTCCATGAAAAGGTATCATCTGGCTGTCTGCTGTTTATTGTTGAGCACCGTTTCACAGGCTGCGCCGGTTACGCAAAACAAGCTGCTTCAACAGATGAAACTGAAGTATGTGAAGCAGGAAAACGCGTTGAGCACAGGCAGCATAGAGAAATTTTTGAGCTATTGCACTCCAGACTACAAATGCGTGGGAATTGGAAGCAGGCCAGAAAACCTTGCGCTTACCCGTCTTGCACTGCAGCGGCTTTGTACGCTGGCGCGCGGGGTGAAACTGCGCTACACCGGCCTGTTTTTGATGCCGCAGAAGAATGAAGTGATGGTACGCGGCAAAGAGATACTGCGCGGCAGAATTCTCAATTCCAATGGCAGGCGAGTGCCCTGGAAAGTGGAAGGGGAGTTTATGGACGTGTGGATACATACAAAAAAAGGCTGGCAGAAACAGCTTACCCGTTCACTGTATGCGCAAACCTGGGTAAACGGAAAACTGGTACGCATTTAGCGTTTATGCCTGGTCAGATTGAACAGAGCGCAGCAGCGCTCTGTTTTCTTCTGCACCTGGCTCGGGGTAATGCAGCAACAGGTGTGTTTGATATGCAGGGCAGTTGGGCCGCAACAGCGAAGAGCGCGGTTCTATGGCATGAACGGCCTGCCGCACCGCCCCTATGATGCCTATTCCGCGCACGTGACTGAGCTGATAAAGCAGGGGGAGCGCACGCTGATCGCCCAGCTGCCCCAGCGCCTTCACCAGCGCCTCCGCCCTTTCCCGCCAGCCCGGCGGCTGCTGGTCTATGGTTTCTTCCAGTGCATACAGCAAGGCAGGTACTGCGTCTGTGCCCCTCAGTGCATGCAGCGCCGGCAGAGGCAACGCGAGGCTCTGCGTATTTTTTGGTTCTTGCAGCAGATGGTTGAGCGCCTTGCGCGCCGGCTCTGTACGCACTGCCGAAAAGGCTCGAATTTTGCGGATACGGTTTTTGAGAAAAGAATAAAGCACACTGGCCAGATGAAAAAGCATTAGCAGCGGCAAAACCAGCAGCGGCAGCAGCCAAGCCCACAAAATTCCATGCAGCGCTCCTGCTCCCAGGGCAGCCAGTGCCACCCCCAGTCCTCCTGCCGGCATCCAGTCGCGCATGGTTAATTCTCCTTCACGTCGGCACAGCACTTTTTATATTTTTTGCCGCTTCCGCAGGGGCAGGGGTCGTTTCTACCGGGCAGATTTTTGCGTATGGGCGGGTTGTGAGCAGGCGCTGCAGAAAGCGGTGCGGCGGCATCAGACACATCTTTCCTGCCTGCATTCAGCAGGATATCGCGTACATCTTCCAGGCTGCTGGCAAACTCGTGGTCTATTCTGCTGTTGGCATACGCCATTTCTATGAAGGGCAGACTCTGTCTTGAGTGAAGATCGGTGAGAGAGTTCACCGCATGGGTCACTGTTTCGGGCAGCTGGGCCTCGTTCATCACCACGTCTTCCAGCAGCTGTATTACACTGCGCCGGCAGGAGGGGTTTTGTTCTGCAATCCCTGCCAGAATGTCGCACAAAAACAGGGATGGGTTCTCTTCGGGGTCTATTTTGGGCATGCGCTGCCGCATTGTGCGAGTGAGCAGGGGAAGAACCGGCGGGCCAAGCGCCAGAAAGTAGCTTTGTGCCGCATTCTCAAGCTCATCATCCCAGGAGGTAAAAAGGCAAAGCAGCCGTTCTGCAAATGGCAGGGTTCGCACCCCCAGCTCTTTCAGCAGTGCAATGGCACGCACATCTGCATAAGCGGCCGGATTGTTTGGGTCTTTGTGGCGTATCTGCCTAAAACGCCTGTCTGTTGCAATGGAAGCTGCCAGTTCCATTTGTTCTCTGGTGAACCTGTCGGGGGGGCATATCTGTAGTATCTCTGAAACAGGGTCTATGCCATGCGGCTGCAAGAGCAGATGAAGCTGGTCAGGCAGGTTGTATTCAGGCAGTGGAATACTGGCTTTTGGTTGAGGTTTGGGCATGGTGCATACGGCTCCATAACCTGGAAAAAGCGGGCTGCACGTCATGCTCACGTGCAGCCCGTGTTGTTTTGCGGCTAGCTTACGGTGGCTGGCTCATCCAGCGGCGGCACGCCCTCGTCGATGGGTTTGCGATGAAACACGATGTGCCCCTCGTCATCCAGATCGGCACGTATGGCATCGCCGGGCTTGAAGGTTCCGCGCAGCACTTCCTCTGCCAGCGGGTCTTCTATGAGGCGCTGAACTGCACGGCGCAGCGGTCTGGCGCCCATGGTTGGGTCGTAGCCTTCCTGCGCCAGTTTTTCTGCCGCCCCCTCCGATACTTCCAGGGTAAAGTCCTGCACTCGCAGCTGCCGGTTCACTTTCTCTACCAGCAGTTCTACAATTTGCAGTATCTCCTCCTGGCTGAGCGGCTGGAAGACTATCAGTTCATCCACGCGGTTCAGAAATTCAGGGCGGAAGGTTTTCTTCATTTCGTCCATCACGCGGTTGCGCATGGCCTCGGCGGCTTTTTCTTCCTGGCCTCTTCTCTCCGAGTCGCTTCGCAGCCCCAGCCCTCTTTCGGGGTTGATGCGTGCCGCGCCCACATTGGAGGTCATGATGATCACCGTGTTTTTGAAATCAATCACTCTGCCCTGGCTGTCGGTAAGTCTGCCGTCTTCCATCACCTGCAGCAGCACATTGAACACTTCGGGGTGCGCTTTTTCAATTTCATCAAGCAGCACCACGCAGTAGGGGTTGCGGCGTACGGCTTCTGTAAGCTGCCCGCCCTCCTCGTACCCCACGTATCCGGGAGGCGCCCCCATGAGGCGCGATACGTTGAAGCGTTCGGAATACTCACTCATATCGATGCGCACCAGGTTGTTTTCGTTGTCGAACAGGAAGGAGGCCAGCGCTCTTGCCAGCTCGGTTTTTCCTGTGCCGGTTGGCCCCATAAAGATGAAGGTTCCCATGGGCCGCTTGGGGTCTTTCATGCCAGATCGTGCGCGTCTCACCGCTTTGCTCACAGCTACGATTGCCTCGTGCTGGCCAATAATTCGGCGATGCAGTTCATCTTCCATGCGCAGCAGCTTGTTGGTTTCGGTTTCTACCAGGCGTGCAACCGGAATGCCCGTCCACGACTGAACAATCTGTGCCACTTCCTCTTCTGTGACTATGCGCGGGGTAGCTTCCCTGCGGCTGTTCCATTCCTGCTCAAGCTCTTCTATCTGGCTGCGCAGTGCGGCTTCTTTCTCCTGCAGTTCGGTCTCATCTGTTTCCCAGGTGTTGCGATCGGCCACTGCATTGATTTCTTTCATCAATTCATTGAGTTTGGCTTTTGCCTGCCTCAGTTCTGCGGGCGGCAAAGCGTACTGCAGGCGCACGCGGCTGGCCGCTTCATCTATCAGGTCAATGGCCTTGTCTGGCAGAAAACGGTCGGTAATGTATCTGTCGGCCAGCTGCACAGAGGCTTCCAGCGCTTCATCGGTAATTTTCACCCGGTGATGCACTTCGTAGCGTTCTCGCAGTCCCTTCAGAATGGCTACTGCTTCTTCCAGGTTGGGTTCGCTTACCTTTACCGGCTGAAATCGCCTTTGCAGAGCGGCATCGCGCTCTATGTACTTGCGAAACTCGTCGAGCGTGGTGGCGCCAATGCACTGCAGTTCGCCCCTCGCCAGGGCCGGCTTCATAATATTGGAGGCATCTATGGCGCCTTCTGCTGCGCCCGCTCCCACCAGTGTGTGCAGTTCATCTATAAAGAGAACCACTTCACCCTGTGCCTTGCGCACTTCTTCCATAACGCGTTTCATGCGTTCTTCAAATTCGCCCCGGTACTTTGTTCCTGCCACCAGGCTTGCCAGGTCGAGCGAGACAATGCGCTTGTCCTTGAGGGTTTCCGGCACATCTCCGCTAATAATGCGCTGTGCCAGCCCTTCAGCAATGGCTGTTTTGCCAACGCCCGGCTCTCCCAGCAGCACGGGGTTGTTTTTTGTGCGGCGGCTGAGTATCTGAATCACCCGCTCTATTTCTGTGTGCCGGCCTACTACGGGGTCGAGTTTGTCGTTGCGCGCCATTTCTGTGTAATCGCGGCCAAACTCGTCCAGCGTTGGTGTTCTTGAAGAGCGGTTGGGTTTTGTATTGGCGGGCGAAGTGCCCTCATTTTCCTGCAATGCCACCACCTCGCGTCGCGTGCGCTCCAGGTCTACTCCCAGGCGGGCAAGCACGCGCCCCGCCAGCCCTTCGCCCTCGCGAATGAGGCCGAGCAGCAGATGCTCGGTTCCTATGTAGTTGTTGGTCAGGTGTCTTGCTTCATCATACGCCAGGTCTATTACCCTTTTGGCGCGCGGGGTAAGCTGCATATCCTGTGCAGAGCGGCTGTCTCCACGGGTAACCTGGCGTTCAATTTCGCTCCGGATTCTTCCAGCTGAAATCCCCATCCGGTCTAGAATGCGGGATGCCACGCTGTCGTGTTCACGCACGAGGCCGAGGAGCAGGTGTTCTGTAGAGACAAAACTCTCTCCCAGTCTGCCTGCTTCTTCCTGTGCGAAGAAGACAACACGTCTCGCCCGTTCTGTAAATCTTTGCCACATGGCTCTCCGTTCCTCCTTGCCTATGCAGATGCGCTGCACATTTGCATGGGGCTTACCGGCCTTTGGCTTGCGCCAGAGCGACGGTTCCCGTATTTATGGCCGTGCGGCAGCAGAATTTGTTCCACATGTCGCAGGCTCTCTACTTTACTTATACGTTTTTATGTTCCAGCATCCGTATTATCTGCAGGTCTGCCTGCTTCCTGTATGGTACCAGCAACATCGGTTTTTTTCTCATGCGCCTCTTTATCGGCCTGAGTACCGCTACTTGTTTTCCAAAAGGTCGTGTACGGTTTTGAGAAGTTCTTCCCTGCTCCACCCCAGTTTGTTCAGTGCCTTGTGCAGCAGAGTGCCTTCAGTTTTCAGGTACTGCAGCAGGCTTTCTTCCGGGTGAGTTACAGCAGCAGCGCTGGAAGAATCTACCTGCTGCAGCGCTGCCACCTCCTGCCTTGCACGCTCAAGTTCTACTCCCAAACTGGCCAGCACGCGCCCCGCCAGCCCTTCGCCCTCACGAATGAGGCCGATCAGCAGATGCTCGGTTCCTATGTAGTTGTTGGCCAGGTATCTTGCCTCATCGTACGCCAGGTCTATCACCCTTTTTGCGCGCGGGGTAAGCTGCATATCCTGTTTGGACGTTCCTGTTCCGGGGGTGACCTGGCGTTCGATTTCGTTTCTTATTTTTTCAGCAGAAACCCCAATTCGTTCCAGCACCCGGCATGCCACGCTGTCAGCCTGCTGCAGCATTCCCAGCAGCAGGTGTTCTGAAGAGACGAAACTCTCTCCCAGTCTGCCTGCTTCTTCCTGTGCGCTAAAAATTGTATTTCTCGCCCGCTCGGTAAATCTTTGCCACATGGTTGTTCTCCCATTCAGCTGCAGAGGCTGTACAGCGTTTGTTCGGTCTGTTCTGGTGCAGTAGTACACCACTGAAGAACTTTTTAGGCCAGCCTTGTATTAAAACATGACTGGCAGCGTGCCCATTTACCTGTTTTGCACAGCCCTGCAATTTGACCCCGCGGCAGAAGATGTCTGCGCAGGGACCGGCATTTTTGCAGGAAGTGTATTTCATTAACAAAAGCCATGCTGCTGTAACAAAAGCCATGCTGCTGTACGTGCAGGGTATAAACGGGTATACGGGTTGTATTAAGTTTCGGCATTATTTTCAACAAGCATACCTCCTCCCCGTCATTGAGAGTGTACAGTTTGTACAAGCGTTTGTTTTTGCCGGCAGGCTATACTTTTACGCCGTCTACGAGTGTAAGCTCGCGAAAGGCTGCAATGATGCGTGCAGTCAGTTTGCCCGGCCTTCCATCTGCAATAGGCCGGTTGTCGCATTTTGTCATGGCAATTACTTCGGCGGCTGTTCCGGTAAGAAATGCCTCTTCTGCATTGTACACATCGTACAGAGTGAGCGTACATTCGCGGCAGGGTATGCCCATATCGCGTGCAAGTTCCATTACTACCTGGCGGGTAATGCCGGGCAGTGCGCCGTCGCTGGTGGGCGGTGTGAGCAGCTCGCCGCTGCGCACCAGAAAGATATTGTCACCGGTTGCCTCGGCCACGCTGCCCTGCATGTTGAGCATGAGCGCCTCGCCTGCACCTACCCGGTTTGCCTCCATTTTCGCTGTAATATTATTGACGTACCGCCCCAGCGATTTGATTTGAGGGTCTATGCACACCGAGGGTGGAACGCGTGTGGAGGCGGTAACAACATCTAGACCGGTTTCGTACATAGACTGCGGGTAGAGCCGAAGCTGCTCGGTAGAGATGCAGATAGTAGGTTTTTTGCCTATGTGCGATGGGTCCAGCCCCAGACCGGTGCCTCGAGAAATAGTGAGGCGTATGTAGCATGACTGCATCTGATTGATTCTTACGGTCTCCAGCACATGCGAAAGAAGGGTGGGCTGATCGAGGCAGAGGTCGATGCCGAGCGCGCGTGCAGACCTGAAAAGCCGTGCGAGGTGCGCGTTGAGGCGGAAAACATTGCCTTCATACACGCGAATGCCTTCAAAGGCTCCATCTCCGTAGAGAAAGCCGTGGTCGTAAATTGCAATAGAGGCTTCCTGTTTCGGAATCAGTTTTCCATTGAGGTGCACCCACTGCTCTGGTGTTTGCGCGGCGTTGCCGTCCTCCATAGTTCAATGCTCCAGCGAGGCTGAGAGCGCCTCTTGAATGTAGTTCCCAATCGGAAACAGTATACCATACCGGGCGGTTTTTCGCCCATATTTGTACCGGGCTGCCTGCATAGCCCGCGGGAAGGCGGGGGATGCTGCTGCGTTTTTTGGGGAGGAGAAACAGACTGTGCCGACCCGCTGCGGCAAGAAACTTGACAGTAAAGAGTGCTTTGATGTATCCTTCAGAGAGAGGCAGCATAACTATTCTCGAAAAAATATTCCCTAAGGAAAAGCAAGCGTCATGCAGGTAATCGTGGAGCAAACAGCTCCCTGTACTCTTATGTTGAAAATAGAAGTGGACGAACAGCAGGTTGCGCGCACATTTGATGCCGTGTACCGTGAGTTTGGACGCTTCACCAATGTCCCTGGTTTTCGCCCTGGCAAAGCCCCTCGCGCACTGCTGGAACGGTATGTAGACAAGAGCCGTGTAACAGAAAGAGCTGTGAACAAAATTTACCAGGATACGTTTCAGACTGCACTGCAGGAGAACGACATCTCGCCCATGGATGGGATAAACCCAGAAATTCTTTCTGACAACAAGCTGGTAGACCGCACCCCGTTTGAGTACACGGTTTCGGTGTCGCTGCCGCCGCAGATAACTTTGGGCACGTATACGGGCCTGAAAGCATCGCGCCCCAAAGTGAAGGTGAGCGATGAGGCGGTAGAGAAGAAAATTGAGGAGGAACGCGCAAACCGCGCCCGCCTGAAACGGGTGGAAGGGCGGGGCATACAGCCCGAAGATATGGTGATTGCCGAAGTGCGCGAAAAACTGGAGGGGGAAGAGGAGAGCGACCAGCCTGCACGCCGGCAGTTTATTCGCATGGGAGAGAATGTTGCCGGTTTTGATGAAGCCATTATGGGGGCTATGCCCGGAGAAGAGCGCGAATTCAGCGTAATTTACCCCGAAGAGTACGAGGATGAGCAGAAGCGGGGCAAAAAGGCCGACATTCATGTGAAGGTGAGCAGCATATCGGGCAAGGAAATGCCGGAAGTGGATGAAGCCTTCTGCAGAGAAGTCGCGAATGTAGATACGCCCGAAGAGCTGCGAAAACAGATTCGCGAATGGATGGAATTTAATATACAGGAAGAAGGCAGCAAACTGGCTGAACAGATGCTGCTGATGCAGATTCTGCGCAATTCGGAAGTGCATTACCCCGAACGAATTGTGCGCGACCAGGCAGAAGACAACCTGCGCAGGCTTGCCCAGCAGCTGCGTGAAAACCGCATATCATATGAAGATTTTCTAGGCGCCAACGGCATTACCTCTGAGCAGCACCAAAGCGGTGTGATTCAGCAGGCGGCGGTGCAGGTGAGCATAGCGCTGGTGGTGAGGGAAATTTCGCTGCAGGAAGGTTTGCAGCCTTCGGTGGAAGACCTGGAAGCCGAATTTGAGCGCTTTTTCAATGATGGCGTACTAAACGAAGAGCAGTTTGAAGAGTACAGGCAAGATGAGAGGCGGCGTATGATGCTGGCCAACGCATTGATAGAAAAGAGAATGCACGATTTTCTTTTTCAAAACAATACTGTAGAAGATGTAGAAATGGATCACTTTCCGGCCTCTGAAGAAATAGACACCATGTTTGAGCAGATTATGGGCATAACTGCCGAAAATGAAACGGAAGATGCCGGTGCGGAAACTGCTTCGGCAGAAACCGTGGAAGCAGAGGCGGAAACCCCTGCGGCCGAGCCGGAAACAAACTAGAGGAGCATTACCGCATGGAGAGCAGCATCATTCGTCCCCCCAAAAACGTAATACCTATGGTAGTAGAGCAAAGCGCGCGGGGGGAACGCGCCTACGATATCTATTCACGCTTGCTGAAAGACCGCATTATCTTTATTGGCGATGAAGTAAGCGACTACATGGCCAACCTGGTGATTGCAGAAATGCTCTTTCTGGAGCGGGAAGACCCGGATGGGGATATTGAACTCTACATCAACAGCCCGGGAGGAAGCGTTTCTGCCGGACTTGCAATGTACGATGTGATGCAGATGGTAAAGTGCGATGTGGCAACCATTTGTGTGGGAATGGCGGCCTCTATGGGCGCAGTGCTTCTGGCTGGAGGAGCGGCAGGCAAGCGCTATGCGCTGCCTAATGCGCGCATTATGATTCACTCGGTGGCGGGCGGCTACGGTGGAAAAGTGCAGGATGCAGAAATCTATCTGAGAGAAATGGTGAGAATGCAGGATACCTTGCGTGATATTCTGGTGAAGCATTCGGGGCAGCCTGCCGAAAAGGTAAAACGGGATATGGATAGAGATTATTTCATGTCTCCCCAGGAATCGCTGGAATATGGAATAATTGACAAAGTGCTGGATCAATCCAGCCGGTAAATTACCCCAAAACGGAGGATGAAGCCGTTGTCCAGAGGACTTGACAGGGTGGATGGGCGCTGCGTGCTGTGTGGAAAAACACGCGAGCAGGTGAAAAAGCTCATTCTGGGGATGTACGGCGGAGTGTGCCTGGAATGTGTAGACCAGTGCAACGAGATCATTCGCAACGAGGTGCCCGAAAGCCCTCAGGGGTGGTCTAACATTCCACGCCCAAAAGAAATCTTTCGCATCCTCAGCCAGTACGTAGTGGGGCAGGACAGAGCAAAAAGGTCGCTTGCGGTAGCGGTGTACAATCACTACAAGCGCATTAATGCGCCAGCAAGCGAAGTAGAACTGCAAAAAAGCAACATTCTGCTCATTGGCCCCACGGGCAGCGGCAAAACCCTGCTTGCGCAAACGCTTGCCCGCCTGCTCAAAGTCCCCTTTGCCATTGCAGACGCAACTTCTCTCACCGAGGCCGGGTATGTGGGAGAAGACGTTGAAAACATTCTGCTGAAACTGCTTCAGTCTGCGGCATCTTCAGGGGCATCCAGCGAGGTAGAACAGATTAGATCGGCACAGCGCGGAATTATCTACATAGATGAAATCGACAAGATAAGCAGAAAAAGCGAAAACCCTTCCATCACACGCGACGTAAGCGGGGAGGGCGTGCAGCAGGCGCTGCTGAAAATTTTGGAAGGCACTGTGGCTAATGTGCCACCGCAGGGAGGACGCAAGCACCCGCAGCAGGAGTATGTGCAGCTGGATACCAGCAACATTCTGTTTATTTGCGGCGGCGCTTTTGAAGGGCTTGCAGACATCATAGAACGGCGCATTACCCATCGGTCTATGGGCATTCGGGCCAACGTTGTTTCTCGCAAGGAACGGCAGATTGCACGGGGAAGCCTGTTTCAGCAGGTGCTGCCCGAAGACCTGCTGAAGTTTGGCCTGATTCCTGAATTTGTGGGAAGGCTGCCTGTGGTGGCTACGCTGGATGCGCTGGATGAGGAAGCCCTGATGCGCATTCTGGTGGAACCCAAAAACGCACTGGTGAAGCAGTATGCGCGCTTTTTTGAGTACGACGGAGTGGAGCTTTCGTTCACCGACGGCGCGCTCAAGGCGATTGCCAACGAGGCAATTAAGCGAAGCACGGGAGCAAGGGCGCTGCGCACGATTATTGAAGAGGTTATGCTCAACATCATGTACGAAATTCCCTCTACCCCAGGCATTAAAAAATGCCTGATCGAAGAAGAAACCGTGCTGGAACGGCGCGACCCCACGGTAATCACCGAAGACCAGATTCGCCAGGCTTCTTAACTGAACTTATGCGCGAATGCTGCTCGCCCTGATTTGCAGGGTGGTGGGCAGGGAAACCTCATGAAGAGGAGACTGAACGGCATCAGGCATGCGTGACTGCCTTATGCGCTCCAGCAGCAAATGCACTGCATTGCGCAGCATCTCCTCCAGCGGGTAGGCCACGCTGGAGAGAGGCACCTCCATCTCTGCGGTGAGAGGCAGATCATCGCAGCCGACCAGCGCGACATCATCGGGCACAAGCAGACCGCTTTTTCTCAAGCCGAACAGGGCGCCGATTGCGATCATGTCGTTGAAGCAGAAAAGCCCGTCGGGTATGTCGGAACATGCTGCAATCTGTTGTGCGCACTGCGCTGCGCCTGCAACATCGTAAGCGCTGCCTTCAAACACAAAAACGCGTGCTTCATGGCCCTGCTCATTTATCCACTGCCTGTAAAATTGGTTACGCGTGTCGCCCTCTCTGCCAATAGCGACCGACGGGGTGATGTAGCCGATTTTTTTGCACCCCTGGGCTTTCATATGATTGAGCGCCTCGTTTACCCCTGTGCGCAGGTTGCCGTATACAAAGTCTCTGCCAGGGATAGGCGTGCCCCCAATGGTGACAGTGCAAGTCATGTCGGGTCTTTGCACCCGTTCATGCAGCTCGGTGTTTTCCTCATTCCAGATGAGCAGGCCGTCTGGCCGGCGTGAGTTGAGGGTGTTTAGAAGATGCAGGTCGTTTGGGGCATCTTTGCGCCGCATGGCAAGCACCAGCTCGTACCCCTCTTCTTCAAGTATAGCTGCGCAAAGTGAAACAAGGCGTGCAAAAAACATATTTTCAAGCGCGCCCGAAAGCAGGCCGATTACATTGCTGCGGCGGGTGCGCAGCTGCTGTGCCACCCGATTGGGCTGATAACCCAAACGTTCTGCCGCTTCTATAATGCGTTGACGGGTTTCTGCCGAGACCCTGGTATTGCTGTTGCTGCCGTTTAGTACATGTGAAACCGTGCCATAGTGCACCTGGGCTGCTTTGGCTACATCGCGTAAGGTTACCTGCATTGCCATATTCCAAAACGAAAAGATATTAGTATGGTACCATGAAATATCTGTTCGTTCTCGTAAAAAAATAATGAGCAGGGCAATACTGTAAAAATTGCTGCACTGCGTGCTGTTCTGCAGCAGAGGCTGTTTGCTGTGTGCAAAAAACGCCGGTACAATCACGGTGCAAAACAGCGTGCGCAGAAGGCGGTGCGTTATTCTCGGCCTGCAAACTCTACTGCTGCCTGCTGCAGTACTGCCTTTGTAGCAGACATGCCCAGCCTGTTTGCTCCCCACAGCAGGCAGTTTTCTGCATCCTGCAGGGTGCGTATGCCGCCGCTGGCCTTCACGCCCATGCCGGGCGGCACAAGTGAGCGCATTAGCCGCAGATCGTGTTCTACGGCTCCGCCTGCCGCAAACCCGCCTGCAGCGGCTGGCACGTAGCCGAAGCCGGTAGAGGTTTTTACAAAATCTGCCCCTGCGGCTGTGCAAATGCGGCACAGCTCGCGTTTCTGGTCATCTTGCAGGTAAACGTTTTCAAAAATCACTTTCAGCAGTGCGCCTGCCTCGCTGGTAACTTTTCGAAGCGAGAATATATCCTCTTCCACCCTGGCCCATTCACCTGCCAGCGCCATGCCTGGGTGTATCACCATGTCGATTTCTGCAGCCCCCTGCTGCAGGGCAAGCTCGGCTTCCAGGGTTTTTACCGCGGTGAGCGAGGTTCCGTGCGGAAAGCCTGCCACCGTGCAGACGGCAATGGATGTGACCTGCAGAATCTGCCTGGCCAGCAAGACGGCGCTGGGTTTGATGCAAACAGAAGCCAGGGGGTATATGCGCACTTCTTGCAGCCCATCGGCCAGCTGGCGGGGGGTAAGGGCTGGGTGCAGCAGTGCATGGTCTATGGCAGAGGCAAGTTTTGCAGGCGGTATGCTCATTCTTCCGTTCCTGAAGGGGGTTCTCTGCGGAACATCTGTTCTACGTCATCACGGGAAATAAGAATTTCACGCGGGCGCGCCCCGTTCAGCGGCCCTACAATGCCGCGTTCTTCCATCATTTCCACAATGCGTGCCGCTCTGGTGTATCCAATGCGGAAGCGGCGCTGCAGCATGGAGGTAGATGCCTGGCCGTTGTTTACAACGAGGCGAACCGCCTGTTCCATCAGCTGTTCGTCTACGTCTTCCTCGCGAGAGCCGCCGGAACGGGTGTCTGGTGAGCTGGGCGGCTCTACCAGTGCGAGGCTGTAGACGGGTTTTTCCTGCGAGCGCAGGTAGTCGGCCAGGGCGTGCGTTTCTTCCTCGCTCAGGTAGCAGCCCTGAATGCGCACTGGCTTGGATGCATCTATGGGCATGAACAGCATGTCGCCCCTGCCAATGAGACGGTCGGCGCCGGGCATATCCAGAATGGTGCGCGAGTCTACCTGTGAAGCAACAGCGAATGCGATGCGCGATGAGATATTGGCTTTTATGGTGCCGGTGATAATGTCTACCGATGGGCGTTGTGTTGCAATCACCAGGTGAATGCCTGTTGCGCGGGCAAGCTGTGCCAGCCTGCAGATAGAACCCTCTATTTCCGGCCCCTGCTGCATCATCAGATCGGCAAGTTCATCTACGATGATCACTATGTATGGAAGCTGTTCTTCCATGCCTGCACGCTGGTTGTAGCCATCCAGGTTGCGAGTTCCCACTGAGGCAAACAGGTCGTACCTGCGGTCCATCTCTCTCAATGCAGCTCGAAAAATGCCTGCTGCCTGCTTCACGTCTTTAATCACCGGGTACATCAGGTGCGGAATGCCGTCCCACAGGCTCAATTCCACTCGTTTCGGGTCTATCATCACCATGCGCACCTGGCCGGGTGTATTTCGGTAGACCAGGCTTGCAATGAGGGTATTGAGGCAGACCGATTTGCCCGAGTTGGTAGAACCGCCTATGAGCAGGTGAGGCATTCTGGTGAGGTCTGCGTATCTGAAAGCGCCCGATACGTCTTTGCCCAGCGCCACCGTGAGCGGGGAGGCAGTGCTGCGAAACTCCTGGTTTTCCAGGCACTCGCGCAGCGTAACAGGCACAGGGTGGGCATTGGGCACTTCTACCCCAATGGCTGATTTGCCGGGAATGGGGGCTTCTACGCGTACATCTATGGCAGCAAGACTCATGGCCAGATTGTCTGCCAGGCTTACTATTTTGCTCACCTTGATGCCGGGGGCAAGCTGAATTTCGTACCGTGTAACGCTGGGGCCGCTGGCTACTTCCACCACATTGGCTCCAATGTTGAACTGCTCCAGTGTTTGTTCTATTTTTGATATGTTGTCGGTTAGCTCTTGCTGTGATCTTTTGGCAGGGCCGGCGGGCATTTCCTTGAGCAGCGTGATGGGGGGCAGCTTGAACGGAATGTCGTCTTTGGGTGTACCCGATACGGGTTGAACTATTGGGGTTTGCTCGGTTTGCTCTGCAGCGGGGGCCATATCGGGCAGCGGAGGCTGCACGGCCTGTTTAGGTAAAGCCGCTGCCGGTGCGCCGGCTTGTTCGGTCTCTGTTTCTTGTGTGCGCCCCAAATTGAACAGGGTGAGGCGCTTCTGGTTTTTTGCGGCATCGGGGGGATTGAGGCTGGCCTGCCTGGCAGGCGGTTCTGTTACGCCTTTTACTACCCTGCTGCGCACAACAGCCTGTGTATTGCGTGCGTTCTGTTTTCTGCGCGGCCTGGCAGCAAAAAGCCTGCTGCCAGCCTGCAGGCTGCGCCGATGCAGTGCAGCAGCAATTTCTGCCACGGGCTGATCTACAATAAGTACCAGGCCGCAAAGCGCAAGCAGCAGCAGCAGCATGTAGCTGAGCGGGCGCTGCAGCAGCACGTAGAGCGGGTACCCTATGAGGCCGCCCAGATAGCCGCCTGCCTGCTGCATCATATCTGCCCTGAGCTGCGCCCCGGGTATGATTTGCAGATGCTGTTCGGCAATAAACGAGAGAAAGAGAAGCACCCCGCCTGCCATGCTGTGCGAGATGACAATGCGGCGCACGTTGCGAAGTGTTTGCAGCCCAAGCAGCACAACAAGGCAGGCAATTACGTAAGCGCCCTTGCCTGCAACAAGGCGCAGTGCGGTGTTTATGTCGTTGGGAATCGGTGCGTGCTGCGGGTAAGTAAGGCAGACCAGGCTGGCTGTGCCGGCAAACATCAGAGTCAGCCCGCCTATATCCTGCAGCCTTCGCAGAGTAGCATCTTCCAGCGCAGCGCTGCTTTTTGTAGGTGCTTTCGCCACATTTTCCTCCCATGTGTTACAAATTGAGTATATCTTAAAAATGCAGAATGATGTATGCCTGTCCTGTTATGACGGCGGCGGGGAGTGTGGTCTGTCTGAAGCAGCCGGCTTGTAAATAGTATCGGTAAAACAGCGCTTGTGCCTGCAGCACAGGGCTGAGCCGGGAGGAATGGTACAGCCTCAGGCCGACTGGAACAGCTCTATTTTCCAGGAAACCAGGTCGAGTTTGGGGTCTTGCACAGAGCCGGGCGGCTGTACATCGCCAGTTGTTTCCTGCGAGGGTGTGCTGGGATACACGCCAGGCTGAAATGCCCCGTTGAGAAAAACAGGCACGGCAACATAGAAGTTCTGCTCTATGTTGTTGTTGCCCATCGAGTCGTACAGCTTGTTCACAGCGGTTTGGGGGTCGCGGGGCAGCAGGTTGGTTGAAATTGCGTTGCACTGCAGCCATGTCATTTGCTGCACGCCGCTGAGCAGCGCAGCCTGTGTGGTGTAGGGCAGGCTGGTGGCCGGGTCGATAACCATCTGCCCCAGGTCGATTTCTGTTACCAGCTGCGAGCCAGACACAGGGTTGCCGCTGGTTATAGGGTCGCTGGTGCTGAGTGCTGTGCCTGTTTGTCTTATATCTCGAAAGTCAAAGTAGTTTGCATTTCCTACATCCAGGGTAGGTTCGTTGATTACGTGATAAAGCGCGGTATTGTTTTGCGGCTGGCCGATTGGCAGCTGCTGCCCGTACAGAATAAAATCTGTAAAGCCGCTGGTGCCTGGGGTGTTGCCTGTTGCAAAGCCATTGCCATAGGTGCTGCCCGAAACCGGCCCGCCTACCGGCACAGGGCCGTTGGCCTGCGGAATGCTGCTTTGGCGGTTGTTGATGAGAAAGAAGTAGTAGTAGCTGCCGCTGAGAGTATCGTTGTAGTTAAGCGTAACGCGCATTCGGTAGCCGGTAAGCCGCCCGGCAGCGCCCGGTACCGGCGAGGCGCAGCCCGCCAGCGCGGCAGCGGCTGGCAGGCTCATGCCCAAAAGCTCTCTGCGCGTAAGAGAAATGGGTGTTTTTCTAGCCAATGCCGGTGTGCCTCTCTGTTCAAATAGCGGCAGGCTGAATCTACAGCTCATCTGCCATGCCCAACGGATGCATTGCGTGCAGGGGAGCAGTGCCCTGCACGCAAAAACAGAACGTTTACCAGCCGCGCGCCGCCATCAGCTCTTCTTCCGGCAGGGTACGTATATCCAGACCGGGCATTGCTTCTCCCAGGCCGGTAGAGATTTCAGCGAGTTTTTCGGCATCCTGGTAATGGGTAACCGCGTCTACAATGGCTCTGGCCCTCTCTTTGGGGTCTGCCGATTTGAATATGCCACTGCCCACGAATACCGATTCAGCGCCCAGCATCATCATCAGCGCTGCATCGGCGGGGGTGGCTACTCCGCCTGCAGAAAAGTTTGGCACGGGCAGCCTGCCGGTTTTATGCACCTCGGCTATCAGCTCGTAAGGCGCACGAAATTCCTTGGCGGCCACCATCAGTTCATCCTGGCGCAGCGACTGCACACGTCGCATATCTCTCATCAGAGTGCGCATATGCCGTACTGCCTCTACTATGTTGCCGGTTCCGGCCTCGCCTTTTGTTCTGATCATGGCGGCGCCCTCGCCAATTCGCCTCAGGGCTTCGCCCAGTTCACGGCATCCGCATACAAAGGGCACCCTGTAATCGTGTTTGTACACATGGTTCTCTTCATCTGCGGGGGTAAGCACTTCGCTTTCATCTATAAAGTCAACGCCAATGGCTTCCAGTATGCGTGCTTCTGCAATGTGACCAATGCGGCACTTGGCCATCACGGGGATGGAGACTGCCTTCATGATCGCCTTGATCATGGCTGGGTCAGACATGCGCGCCACTCCCCCCTGCTTGCGAATGTCGGATGGCACTCTTTCGAGTGCCATTACCGCTGCTGCGCCTGCTTCCTCGGCAATCACTGCCTGTTCTACATTGGCGACATCCATAATTACGCCGCCTTTCAGCATTTCTGCCAGGCCGACTTTTGTACGCCATGTAGCGGTTTGCTCTCCATTGACTGTGGTCATTTTTCTCTCCTTCCGCCTGAGGGCGGTTTTCTGCAATATTATTTGTTTTATATCTCAGGCTTCTCTATACTTCTCTACGCCATTGCAGGGCTGAAATAAGCGTGGCCTGGTCTGCATACTCCATGTCGCCGCCTGCCGGAAGCCCGTGTGCAATTTGCGTTACCCGAATGCCGAGGGGTTTGAGGCGGGAAGCCAGGTAGAGGGCGGTGGTCTGCCCTTCTGCAGTCGGGTTGAGGGCTAGAATCACTTCCTGAACTCCGCCTGCCACCCGCGGAAAAAGCTCTCGTATTTTCAGAAGGTCGGGAGTAATGTTTTCCATGGGTGAGAGCAGCCCCTGCAGCACATGGTACATGCCCTTGTATTCCCCTGTTTTTTCCATGGCGATCAGGTCTCTGGTTTCGGCCACCACGCAAAGCAGCGCTCTGTCTCTGCGGGTATCGCGGCACACCTCGCACAGCTCCTGGTCGGTGAAATTGGAGCATTCGGCACAGAGGCGAATAGATTCTTTCACGCTCATAATGGCTTCTGCCAGGCGCCTTGCGTCTTCCTGAGGCTGCCTGAGCAGGTGAAAAGCCATTCTCTGTGCAGATTTTGGGCCAACTCCGGGCAGGCGTTCCAGTTCGGAAACCAGCTGGGCCAGCGGCCGCGCATAATGCATTGGCGTACTCCGTTAGCTCAGAAATCCGGGGGGAAGCGGAATGTCTCCCAGCCCGCCCGATATTTCCTCCAGCTGGCTCTCCTGTTCTGTTTGGGCCTTTGCCGCCGCTTCTTTTGCGGCAGTAACTATCAGGTCTTCCAGAATTTCCACGTCGGCAGGGTCTACAATAGCCGGGTTGATTTTCACTTCTACCAGCTGTCCGTAGCCATTTACGGTGATAGTAACCATGCCGCCGCCTGCGTTTGCCGAGTAGCGCGCTGCAGGCAGCGCTTCCTGCAGTTTTGCAGTTTCTTCCTGCATTTTCTGCGCCTGCTTCATCAGTTTTTGCAAGTCGCCCATGCCGCCGAAGTTTCCGGGGCCGCCAAATCGAGCCATATTATTTTCTCCTCTCAAGCAATTTACGATTATGCATCAGAATTTACCACTTCGCCATCAAAAACGTTGATCACCTCCTGAATAAATGTCTCATCCTGCGCTGACGCCGCCTGGGGTGCAGAGGAACCGGAAGGCTTTTCTGCCAGCAGGCCGTCTTGAGGAGGCGGGGCTGATTTTGCCGTTTGAGCGGGTTTTGCCAGGGCATTTTGCTCTATCATTTCGCAGCGAATGCGGTACCCCTGGGTTTGCAGCGCTTCGTTCAGTTTGCGCTCCACCATTTCCTTGCCTTTGCTGTTTATCTGTTCGCATGCAAAAGCAGATTCGAACCCCAGGCGCACAACAGATTTTTCGAGGGCAAGAATGCGCGCTTCTTTCAGAAAAGCCCCGCCGCGCGGGCTGGCTTTTTCAAACAGTTTGAGCACTCTGGGCCACGCACGCTGCAGTACTTCGAGCGTGATGGCTTCTGCAAAGCGGCTTTCGGTTTGAGCGGCAGGCGCGGTTTCTGCTGCAGCATCTTCAGGCGTGTGCGTAAGCGCCGGGCGCGGAATGGGCGGGGGCGCTGCAGCCGCGGCCTCGGTGCGTGCTGCAGAAGACGGAGGATGCAATTCAGGCTGCTGGGTGCGAACAGGCAGGGCAGGTACTGCTGCCGAAGGGTGCGCTGCAGTTTGCAGGCGCATGAGGGTGCGTTCCAAAATCCATCGGTGAAAGTTGCTGGCGCGCACTTCCCGCTCTGCCTGCGCAAGCTCTGCGCCCATTTGCAGCAGGCTTTGCGGCGTAAACAGCGCGGCTGCGGGCTTCATTCGCTCCAGGCGTTCTGCACCCAGTTCCTGCAGTGCGGTTTGCTCTGCGCCTGCCGCAATCAGCAGCAAGTCGCGCAGGTATCCCTGCAGCGATGCCAGCAGCTGCCGGGCGTCTACGCCGGTTTCCATCAGTCTGCCTGCTATCAGCAGCGCCTGCCCCATGTCGCTGCCTGCCAGCATGCGCGCCGTTTCTTCCAGTTCTTTTTCGCCTACTGTGCCAATGGCGCGCTGTACGGTGGCTTCGGTGAGGCATCCATCAGAATACGCCAGCGCCTGCTCCAGCAGCGAAAGCGCATCGCGCCAGCTGCCTTCTGCGCTGCGGGCAATGGCCTGTATTGCTGCAGGCTCTGCAGTGCTGCCTTCTGCGGCAATTACCCGCTCTATGGCCCGGCTCAGGTCGTGCAGCGAACCTCTTCTAAACTGAAAACTCATGCATCTTGATCGAATGGTAATGGGCACTTTGTGGTATTCGGTGGTGGCCAGTACGAATACTACATGGGCGGGCGGCTCTTCTAAAGTTTTGAGCAGTGCATCAAACGCCTTGGCCGAAAGGTCGTGTACTTCATCGATAATGTACACCTTGTACCTTGCCTCAGCCGGCACATACTGTACGTTTTCAATTACTTTTTCGCGTACATCATCTATGCCAGTTTCAGAGGCGGCATCCATTTCCAGCACATCAAGGCAGCTTCCCTCGCGAATGGAAACGCAGATTCTGCATTCTCCGCAGGGGGTGGGGGTGGGGCCTTTTTCGCAGTTGAGGGCGCGCGCCAGCAGGCGGGCAGTGGAGGTTTTGCCGCAGCCGCGTGCGCCGTGAAAAAGGTAAGCATGCCCAATTTTGCCTGCTGCAATAGCATTGCGCAGGGTAGTGGTTACCCCTTCCTGCCCCATGAGTTCTTCAAAACTTTGGGAACGATACTTGCGATAGAGTGCAATGTAGGCCATGGCATTACCCTGCTGAAAGAAAAAGGGAACGCAGGAAACCCTGTGAACAGTGATCCTTCGTTCCCGCTGTAAAAACGGGACGCTCAGAGCCGGGTAGACAGACCGCACCGGGCAGGCTAAACTTAAGGCTGCTACCTTCCGGTCCTGACACTGGTTCGCTTGCCGGCCTGTGCGGCTGGCCCGGCTCTCAACGCCCCGAATAGTTACACCAACAGTATACCCCGACTTCTGGTTGTGGAACAAGCCGCATTGGGAGTTCAGCGGATAACCTCACCCCCTTGACCTTCGGTCGTTCCCCCTCTCCCAGGCAGTCGCTTCGCGCCTTGAGAGAGGGGGACAGAGCAGAACTTGCTGCCGGGTTGCACCAGCCTTCTGCGCCCCTCTTTCAGCGCCGTAAGGCGCGCCCGGGAGAGGGGCAGGCCGAAAGGCCGGGGTGAGGCTGCCTTGCAGGATTCATGCCGCCAGCTAGCGAATGTGCAGGTGTATACCCGTTTGGGGGAGGAGACGCGC
>DAIDHN010000062.1 GCA_027459665.1 Chthonomonadaceae bacterium
GGCGGTGGCAGGCTGGTGCAGGTAGTCGACAGCGCCACGAACCTTACCGAGTCTTACGCCTGGAACGCCGACGGCACTCTTGCGAGCATGCCTGGCAGCGGGTACACTCGCGAGTTTGCCTGCAACGAGGAGGCACAGCTGCTGAGCATCTCTCACAGCGGCACGTTGGCTTACCAGTATGCGTACGGCGCTGGAGCAAGGACATTGCGAACAACCTGTGGACCTGGTACCCGTGCGGGGTAGCGTGCGGGGCGGGCGAGATGGTTGAGCAAACCAGCGACCTGACAGGCGGCAGCTGGAGCATGCTGATACGCCGCAAGAGCATAAGCAGTAACCAAGGCTGGCACGACAAAAAAGATGTTCGCGTTTGATCTCTGGTTAATGGCATTTTTTTGCAGATTGACTGCCATCGGTAAATAAGGAGAATAAACCCATGAAACAAAAAGCTTTGCACTCTTTCTGCCTGCTTACCGCGCCATGGTTGCCTGTGTGGTGTGCAGCAAGCCGGTTTTATCTATGAAGCGCCTGAATTACTAGGCTTGCTGCGGCATTGAGCAGGGCGGGTACGCCCTATCGATCGGTATCTTCCTTGACAGGCAACCTTCTGCATGGTACAATACTTTTTGTTGTGCCCAGGTGGTGAAATGGCAAACACGCTGGCTTCAGGTGCCAGTGCTCGCAAGGGCTTGGAGGTTCGACTCCTCTCCTGGGCATTATAAAAACACGCTCTTCCACAAAATGGAAAGAGCGTGTTTTTTTGCTTTTATAAAATATATATCAACGTGTGAAAGCACACGATACAGCAGAAGGTTGTTTGGGCATCAGAGAAAAAAGTATGTTGACTGCAAGCTGATGCCAGATAGTTTTTGCCATAGGCAGGGTGACACCAGGCACATTAAAAATACCGGAAAATACCGTGAGGCCGGGCAGCACGCGTCAACGCTGATACTACCCGGCACTCGATGTGGTGTTGTGAACCGATAGGCGCGTATGGCAAACAGGGTCCGGAACCCCCGTCAGGCATTAATATCCAGCCGCGCAGCACGGATTCATACAGGTTTGCGATTGGCACGCTCTCCTAAAGGTATTAATTGGCAATTTTTGTGCCAAATTCTTACTTTTCTGTGCAAATGCCAAAAAAATTGTAAAAATACTTGTTCTCAAGCAGTACAATTGAAGTTTGAAGAGATGGGCGTCTTGCAAACTGGAAAATACGCCGCAGTACGGATGCGTGCGGGCAGTTGGACAGTATATTATAGGAGGCAGAACATCACATTGAAAACAGAGGAATGGAAACATCATGTCGTGGCGAGAACTTTATCAGGAGCGGCTCTGTACCGCGCAGGAGGCGGTTGCTGCAGTACAGTCGGGAGAGCGAGTATTTGTTGGAAGCCACAGCGCAGAACCGCAGGCGCTGGTGAATGCCCTGGTTGCCTGCTCTGGCAAGATTGCACGTGCCGAGATAGTGCATATTCTAACACTGGGGATGGCTCCTTATTCTGAGGCGCGCTTTGAAAACCACTTTCGGCACAACGCTTTTTTCATAGGCGGCAATGTGCGCGATGCCATCAATGACTGCCGCGCAGACTACACCCCCATTTTTCTTTCAGAGGTTCCGGCACTGTTCAGAAATGGTGCAGTCAAACTGGATCATGCCTTCATTTCCGTTTCCCCGCCCGATGCGCACGGCTACTGCAGCCTGGGGGTTTCGGTAGATGTTGTGAAGGCGGCAGTAGAAAGCGCCGGCAGGATAGTGGCGGAAGTAAATGCACAGATGCCCCGCACTCTGGGCGACAGTTTTGTGCATGTGAGCCAGATATCGGCTTTTGTAGAAAACAACTCGCCGCTGATTGAGATAGCGCCGCCTGTGCAAAACGAAGTGTATCACCGCATTGGCTGCAATGCCGGTTCTCTCATTGAAGACGGATCTACGCTGCAGATGGGGATAGGAGCCATTCCCGATGCAGTGCTGCAGGCGCTGGGGGAAAAGAATGACCTGGGAGTGCATACAGAAATGTTTAGCGATGGAGTGCTCCCTCTGGTAAACAGCGGTGTACTGAATGGAAGGCGCAAAACACTGCATTATGGCAAAATGGTGGCCTCGTTTTGCATGGGCACCAGAAAACTGTATGATTTTGTAGACAACAACCCGTTTGTAGAGTTTCATCCTGTAGAGTATGTGAACGACCCATTTGTTATTGCACAAAACGAGCGCATGGTGGCTATCAATGCCGCTATAGAGATAGACCTGACAGGGCAGGTTTGCTCTGACTCGATAGGTGAAAGGTTTTACAGCGGTATAGGCGGCCAGGTAGACTTTATACGGGGCGCAGCCCGCAGCAAGGGCGGCAAGCCGATTATCGCACTGCCCTCTACAGCTACCCTGCACGATGGAACACTGATTTCTCGCATAGTGTCTACACTCAAACACGGTTCTGGTGTGGTAACCTCAAGAGGAGATGTACACTACATTGTGACAGAGTGGGGAGTGGCAAATCTGCACGGCAAATCGGTGCGCGAGCGTTCAGAAATGTTGATACGCCTGGCACATCCGCAGTTTAGAGATGAACTGCGCGAGGCGGCATGCCGCAGGCATTTGCTACCCGCCTGCTAGAGTAGAGGAGCAGCAGTGGCAGACAAGCACAAAGAGGAACATGCAGAGCCGGAAACCAGCCCTGAAACGAACAGGGCGCTGGTTCTGGAGACAGCCAATCGCGTTGCGCTTGACATTCTCTCCAGCCGAACCGGTGTGGAAGCCTTGCGGCACATTGCCGAAGCGGCACGCATACTTGCGCATGCCCGCTATGCAGCGCTGGGGGTTGCACGCACAGATGGCCAGGGCTTGCTGGAATTTGTTACCGTGGGGCTGACTAACGAAGAAGAAAGCCTGATTGGCAGCAGGCCCAGCGGCAGGGGCATATTGGGGCTGCTGCTGAAGCATGAGCACCCCATGCGGCTGGATGACATGACGCAGCACCCTGTATTTGCCGGCTTCCCCGCTAATCACCCGCCCATGAAGAGTTTTCTGGGAGTTCCGATTCGCAGAGGAGACACTACACTGGGCAGCCTGTACCTCACCGATAAAACAGGCGGAGGTACATTTACTCAGGCAGATGAGGCGGCAGTGCAGGCGCTGGGAGCCTATGCAGCAGTAGCAGTGCACAACTTGTACATGCTTGCGAAACAGAGAGCGCTGGTAAGCGGGTTGATAGTGGCGCAGGAAGAAGAGAGAAGAGCGATTGCTTACGAATTGCACGATGGCCTCACGCAGTATGTAATGGCCTCGCATGCCCATTTGGAAGTGTTTCGTGCAGCCTGGAATAACCAGGAAGATGAAAGAGCAAGGCGCGAGCTGGACAAGGGGCTGCGTTATTTGAACGATGCCGTGGTAGAATCGAGACGGCTGGTGAACGGCCTCCGATCGCTGGCTCTGGATGACCTGGGACTAGCTGGAGCGCTGGAGCAGCTGAGTAGTGAGGAAAAGCAGAGGGCTGGCTGGAAAGATATGGAGTTTTTGCACAACATTGCGGGGGTTCGGTTTGACAAGATGCTTGAGACCGCAGTGTACAGGGTTGCGCAGGAGGCAATTACCAATGCCAGGCGGCATGCCCATACAGGCAGGGTGCGAATTATGCTTTTGCTTGGCCCCGACACGCAGACCGAGCAGGAACTGCTGATGCTTGAGGTGAGAGACTGGGGCTGTGGATTTGTGGTGGAAGAAAAATCGGGAGATTACGCACACGTGGGAATGCAGTCGATGATAGAACGCGTCAATTTGATGGGAGGCCGCTACACCCTCCACTCTATGCCCGGCCAGGGCACTACGGTGCGAGCAAGTTTTCCTGCACTGCCCCCAGGAGAGGAAACCAATTATGAAGCCTGAAAAAGTTACAGTTTTGCTGGTAGATGATCATGCCATCTGGCGCGGCGGCGTAGAGTCTATGCTGGAAGGCACAGAATTTGAGGTGGTAGGGCAGGCTGGCAGTGGCAAAGAGGCGATGGAAACAGCAGACAAGGTGCTGCCGGAGCTGGTTCTGCTGGACATTCGCATGGCTGGCGGCGATGGCCTGGATACCCTGATGGCGTTGAAACAGCGGCATCCGCTCACCATGGTAGTAATGCTTACCACCTACGACAACCCCACCTACATGGCGCGTGCGGTAGCTGGCGGAGCAGCCGGATACCTGCTGAAAGGCGTAGACAGAGAGGAACTGCTGGGTTCTTTGCGCCGTGTGGCGGCTGGCGAAATGCTGCTTTCAGCACAGGATTTGAGCCGGTCGCTGCGGTCTATTGCAGTAGAGACTGTAAATTCTCCAGATTTAATTCACCCACTTTCCGAACGCGAGCAGGAAGTGCTGCGCATGGTAGCGGCAGGGCTTTCCAACAGAGACATAGCCTCCCTGCTGTTCATAGCAGAAAGCACAGTGAAGACGCATGTAGAGCATATTATTGCAAAGCTGGGGGTTTCAGACAGAGTGCAGGCAGCAGTATGGGCTATACGCAATGGAATTGAGCCGGCAACGGAGGAAAACAGGAGATAGGCAAATTGCGGTGAGGCATTTGCCGGCGGCCTTCAGCCTGAAACCTGTTTGCAAAAAGGAATACGCCAAAATGCGGATGACCCCAAAATGCAAATACATTATAATATGAAAGCAATAAAAATATTTTGAGGAAGCAATCCGGGGCATAAGACAATGAGCCTGAATACCAGTGGTCAGAAAATACATTGTGATGGAAACAACTGTGATGCAGTGACCTGTGTGCCCGTTGCTTTACACCCTGTGCTGGGTGACAGCAGGCATGTTCCACGCGCTGCGGGCTGGCTTTTTCTTTTTAGAGACGGTGCTGAATACCATTTTTGTCCCGTATGCGCCTCCTCCTGGCTGAGGCAGACGCAAGAGTATGCGGCTGCACCGCTTAAGCCATAGAAAGGACTGTAAGATGTGGAGCACAATTTTGGTTGCCACCGATGGGTCAGAACACGCCTGCAGCGCAGTGCGTGCTGCAGTTTCACTGGCAGAGGCTACCCACGCCAAACTTATAGCATTGCATGTATTTGATACGACGTATCCTGCTGCCACAGAGCTTGGGGCGTGGGAGTGGGCTGTGGGGCAGGGGGCTTTTGCACGCATGGTGGATGCCGAGAAAGAGCGGGTGGAAACGGCTACCCTGCCTCTGCTGCAGCCTTTGCAGGGGAACTGGGAGATGCACCATGAAATGGGGCACCCTGTTCAGGTTACGCTGGGAGCGGCGGTTCACTACAATGCAGACCTGCTTGTAGCGGGCAGCCGCGGGATGAATGCATGGCAGGCGATACTGGTTGGCAGCGTAGCAGATGGTTTGATGCATCAGTCAAACCGGCCAGTGCTGATTGTACGCGGCAGCGATGCACCGCTGCAGAAAATTCTTGCTGCTGCCGATGGTTCTGCCGGTGCACAGCGCGCAGTGGAGATTGCTGCCGGCCTTGCGGCGGCGGCGGGAAGCGGGTTGACCGCGCTGAATGTGGTGCAGCTTCCTCATACCCCCCGCACTCCGCCAGATGATCACACGCTGTACAACTATGCCGAAAAAATGAAGCATTCGGTGGAGCAGAGCCTGAAAACTGCTGCAGAAGCCAGCCAGATCGCCATATCTGTGGTGCAGCGGCAGGGGAATACCGCGCATGAAATAGTGCAGTACGCACGAGACAGCAATGCCAGCTTGATAGTAGTGGGCAATAGAGGGCTGGGGCCGTTTCGGTCGCTGCTGGTTGGCAGTGTTTCAGACAGTGTAGCGCATCATGCACACTGTTCGGTACTGATTGCCCGTTGAACCAGACGCCCAAAAAATAAAACCGGCAGCGGGAGAGCTTCTCGCTGCCGGTTGTTGGTTTATATGTCTACCTGTAATGCCAGTGCGGTGCATGCAGAGCAGGTGGTTTTGGGCTGCTTTGTTTTAACACTTGAGCGGCAATCAGATTGAGGGCATCACGCATTGCCTTTTGCTGTTCTTTTCCAGTGGTGTGGTTCATTTTCATCACTGCCAAACGCAGCTGCATTGCTTTTGCCTTGCTGCAGCCAGAGTTTTGAATGGGGCTGGCAAGTACGGTCTTGGCAGCATTGCTGCTGGCAGCAGATTGCTTGCGATGCGGGTGCAGGGCGGCCGATGCCATGACTATGGCTGTCATGCACAGTGCCAACAGGCATCCCAGCAGAATCCATTTTCTGTCTTGTTGCAATGTTTACTCCTTTGGTTCTGCCCTTCCTGAGGCTTTCTGAATGCCTGCCTTTTTCTGGAAAGGCGGCAGTTTCTTATTCATTGGCTGTACTGAACGAAGCAGGCTGGGCGCTTCTTCAGTACAAGACAGTTTAGATCGCAAAAGCGTTTCATGAGTATTTAGAATTGTGCTGGGCCGCACCAAAATCAGAGGGTCTGCGTAAGGCATTCCCATGCGTGAAATGAGGGCGGCGGCTTCTTCACGTACCGGGGCATCGGGGCTGCAGGTGAGTGCATGAAGCGGGCGCAGCAGGGATGGCTCATGTACATTTTGCAAAGAGAAAATAGCGGTGAGCTGTACTGCCGGGCTGGGGTGGGCCAGCATGCCGCCCAGGGCTGCTATGCCCGCCTCGCCGGGCCACATTTGCAACAGGCATCTGCCTGCAGTTACGCGCACCATGCTGATGTGCTCCATGTGCCAGGCCAGTGTGTTGTTGATGAGAGAGCGCACCATTCCCAGGTCTTCACCCCCTGTGATGCGTACTGCAAGCGCCCGGTGCAGAATATCCTGCGGCAGTGGCTGCAGCAAAAATGAAAGCGTTTCTGAAGCCTGTTTAAAGCGCACAATGGCGCGGTGGTTTTCAGGGCGCTGCTCAAGGGCGTGCAGGGCGGCGCATGCCTGCCGCTTTAATGAGTCGGTTTCGCGGTTTTGCTGCAGCGCTGGTCTGAGCATTTCACCCGCGGGAGTAGAGTGCAGCGATGTTTCGTGAGTGAGGCGTGCGAGAAGGCCAGACGCGGCAGGATGCCCGCTGCTCTGCATGCGAAGGGCAATGCGTACTGCTGCCATGCCATCTCGCTGCAGCGATCTGCATACGGTCTCCATTACCACGGGCAGCTTGTCTGAAAGATGTTGGGCAAGTACCTGTTCTGCACCCTGTACATCTGCTTCGGGAGGCGCTGAAAGCTGTTTCAAAGCACGCCGCAGCGCTGCCGCTTCACTGCTGTGCTGTTTTCTTATCCAGCGCTGTATGGGTTTCAAAGGCTCGCGCCCTGCTTTGCTCAAAATCATCTCCCGCTCTGGTTTGTACGCTGTTGTTTGTGTAATACGAATAAGCTGGGGGATATGCAACGACATCTGTTTTTGGTTTATTGTGCGCATAGTCGCATAAAATCCGTTAATGTGGTGATTGACGAATTTTTTAGAAAGCATTATAATGGCAACCAGACACTTAAAGTAACTCTTGCAAACCATGCAGGAGCTACGGTGCAACCGGATCAAGGAGTTTGGTCACCATGAAAAGGCCACCTGTTTGTTCCTCTTTTGCACAGACGGGAGAATATTCCCGCACTGGCATCACTGCGGCACTGCTTGCCGCACTTTTACTTGCTTCCCGGCAGCCTGCCCGGGCCAGTGAGGCGGTAGCGCTTCCACAGTTTACTTCTTCAGAAACCCATATAATCCTGCTCGCGCTGGCCGCGGGCATTCTTTCTGTTTTGGCAGGAGTGTATTGGTATCGCAAGGTATCGGCGCTCAGCCCTGGCACAGAGAGAATGGAGCAAGTTGGCAAAGCCATTCGCGATGGAGCGCTGGCCTATCTGAAACAACAGTCCAAATTGATGAGCGTACTGGTAGCAGCGCTTTTTATAGGCCTGTTTTTTCTGTTCAAAAGCCAGCCGGGTTATACCCTGCCTGATGCAGTCGGGGTAGCCTGCTTCTTTGTGCTGGGCGTAGCCTGTTCTTATGCCGCTGGCTTCATTGGCATGTCTATGGCGACCATTGGCAACCAGCGAACGGCGCATCAGGCGCGTACAACATTCAAGGGGGCGCTGGAAACCGCATTTCAGGCGGGAGCCGTTTCGGGCATGATGACGGTTGGTTTGGGTTTGATTGGCGCCTGCACCGTATTTTTGATATACGGGCACAAGGCTATGCTGATACTAGTGGGGTTTGGGTTTGGCGGATCGCTTGCTGCGCTGTTTATGCGCGTGGGCGGCGGCATTTTTACCAAAGCAGCCGATGTGGGCGCAGACCTGGTGGGCAAGGTGGAGGCGGGGATACCTGAAGACGACCCGCGCAACCCGGCCACTATTGCTGATAATGTGGGTGACAACGTGGGCGACTGCGCAGGCATGGCGGCCGACGTGTTTGAAAGCTATGAGGTTACTCTGGTTGCCGCCATCATTCTGGGGGCGGCCATTGTACCTGCTTCCAGCTGGACAGGCTCCCCGAATCTGATACACAGTGCGCTGATGCTGGTGATGTACCCGCTGATTGTGCGTGCTGTGGGGGTGGTGGCCTCTATTATTGGCGTGCTCGCGGTGAAAGGCTCTGAATCGGCAACGCTCGACCCTATGCAGCCCATCAACCGGGGCTTCCGTATTTCCGCACTGGCAAGCACTGTGCTGTTTGGCGTTGGTTCATACCTCTACTTTACCATGCTCAACCCGTACCATGCAGTGTTTGTGCCGCAGAACAATGTGCTGGCCACCTACACCTGGGTGCCTTTCTTTTTGTGTACGCTGCTCGGCATTGTTTTGGCTGTTGCCATTGGCTGGCTTACCGAGTACTTCACTTCAATGGAGAAGAAGCCGGTTACCGAAATAGCCTACCACAGCCGCACCGGCCCTGCCACCATGATTATTGCAGGCTTTTCTACGGGCCTGGAAAGCAGCGTATGGGGAGCAGTGTCTATTGCGATTACTCTTCTCTTTTCGCTATGGGTATTTCAGGGCAACGCGCTGCTGGCGGCTTACGGCATTTCGCTGGCAGGGCTTGGCCTGCTTTCTACTACCGGCTACATTCTGGCCATGGATACGTTTGGCCCCATTACCGATAACGCCAATGGCATTTTTGAAATGTCTGGCGTGCTGGAAGAAGACCGAGAGGCGGGAAGGGGAGGCAACAGCGCTCTTTCGGGAGACCGCATAGTAGGCCGGCTTGACGCTGTAGGCAATACCACCAAGGCTCTTACCAAAGGCTTTGCCATTGCCACTGCCGTGATTGCTGCGGTTTCTCTGTTTCGGTCTTTTATGACAGATGCTGGTTTGCTGAACCGCGGAATACGGCTGGATGTGCCCGAAGTGTTTATAGGTCTGCTCATAGGCGCCGCCGCCCCGTATCTATTCAGCGCATTTTCTATCAACGCAGTGGGGCGCGCCGCCTCGCAGCTGATTGAAGAGGTGCGGCGTCAGTTCCGTTCCGACCCCGGCATTATGGCAGGCACCAGCAAGCCGGACTATGCGCGCTGTGTGGCAATTTCTACCGCTGCCGCTCAGAAAGAGCTGCTGGGACCAGGGATACTTGCCATCTTTTTGCCGATTCTGGTAGGGTTTGGCATGGGTTTTTCAGACCCGCGCATCGGCGCTGAAGCACTAGGCGGGTACCTGGCAGGAGCCATTGTTTCGGGGCAGCTGCTGGCGGTGCTGCTCTCTAACGCAGGCGGCGCTTGGGACAACTCGAAGAAGAAGATTGAGGATGGCCTGTTTGGAGGCAAGGGCACCGAAAATCACAAGGCGGCAGTGATTTGCGATACAGTGGGCGACCCGTTCAAGGATACTGCCGGGCCAGCCCTCAACCCGCTCATCAAGGTGATGAACCTTACCAGCGTTCTGATAGCCGGCATTGTGGTAGAAGACATCAGCACCACCGTGCGCATTGCTGTGTGCGCGGTATCTGTGATTCTTCTGGCCGGGGCCATTGTATTCAGCAAACGAGGCTCTATTGTAGACAGTGCCGAAGCGAACCCGCAGGAGCAGGAGAAATCTCTGGCAGCAGGGGGGCATTGAGGCAGGCTGTGAGCGGTGAATCTGCGAAAGCAGGGCGGGAAAATTTCCCGCCCTGCTTTTTTATTAGCCTGCACGAGATGCCTCAGACTTGCAGTTTTTCTTCTGCAAGCTTTATCTGCTGCAGCACGGCCTGTTTTGCAGTGCCTCCCTCTGATGTGCGCGAGGCAGCGCTGGCAGAGGGCTTGAGCAGCGCTGCAGCCTCTGCTGCATTTGCCCCCAGCTGCGGGGCTATCGCCAGCAGGGCGTCGGCATCCAGCTGTTCCAGCCCTTTTCCCTGCTTTATGCATTGCTGCACCACGCTGCCAACCAGATCGTGCGCATCGCGAAAAGTGAGGCCGCAGCGCACCAGAAAGTCGGCCAGATCGGTGGCTGTTGAGAAATCTCCGCTGGTTGCCTGCAGCATTCGCTCCCGCCTGAACTTGGCGGTGTTCAGCATGCGCGCCGCAGCAGGCAGCAGTAGTTCCAGGGTATCGAGGGCATCAAACAGCGGCTCTTTGTCTTCCTGCATGTCTTTGTTGTATGCCAGGGGCAGCCCCTTCATTACGGTGATGAGGGTGATTAGGCTGCCTGCAATCCGCCCGGTTTTTCCGCGCAGAAGTTCTGCCACGTCGGGGTTTTTCTTTTGAGGCATAATGCTGCTGCCGGTGGTTACGCTGTCATCCAGCTCAATGTAGCCATATTCCGGGCTGTTCCATAGAATTACTTCTTCGGCCAGGCGTGACAGATGTACACCAAGTATGGTGCATACAGAAAGTAGCTCCAGCGCGTAATCGCGGTCTGAAACCGCATCTATGCTATTGGGCAGCACCTGTTCGAAGCCCAGCTGCCGGGCGGTTTGCTGCCGGTTTATGGGAAAACCGGTGCCTGCAAGCGCGCAGGCTCCCAGCGGTGAGCGGTTGATGCGCTTTCTGCAGTCTGCCAGTCTTTCCCTGTCGCGTTCCAGCATCCAAAAGTAGGCCATGAGGTGATGTGCCAGCAGCACTGGCTGTGCGTGCTGCAGGTGCGTTGTGCCGGGCAGAATGGTATCTATTTCTTGTTTGGCAAGCTGAAGCAGCACGCTTTGCAAATGCAGCAGGTGTGCATTCAGGCTGTCTGCTGCCTCTCTCAGGTAGAGCCGTATGTCTGTTGCAACCTGGTCGTTTCTGCTGCGCGCCGTGTGCAGCTTGCCTGCCAGCGGGCCAATGCGCTCGCGCAGCAGCCCTTCTACCGCAGTATGCACATCCTCGGCATCGGGGGGCAGCGACAGTGCGCCTGTTTGCAGTTCCTCACGAATGCTGCACAGCCCTGCAGCTATCTGCTCTGCCTCTTCTGTTGTTATTATGCCTGTGCTGCCCAACATCTGCACATGCGCCAGCGACCCCTCTATATCCTGGCTCCAGAGCCTGCAGTCGAATGGAAGCGAATTGTTGAGCTTTTCTATGAGGGCATCGGTTGCCCCTTCAAAGCGCCCTCCCCACAGTTTACGCACCTTTGTTCTCTCTCACTTCCCCTTCCAGTCTCAGAAGGTCTCCTTCAGGCCGCCCCAGGCGACGCTGTTCGTCGCGGCGTATTTCAAAGTACATGCGCGACTGCATTCCGTGTGTTTTTACAATGCCCAGCGATTCGCTCTGGTTAAACGTTTTACTGTCGAAAGAAGCCAGGTCGGCATTGTAGAGGGCATAGCTGCTTCGCCTGCCCGTTACAGTGATGCTGCCCCGGTAAAGCCTCAGCATGACTTCGCCTGTAACGCGCTCCTGCATTTTGATAATGAATGCCTCAAGGTCTTCTTTCAGCGGGTCAAACCAGAGGCCGCGGTAGGCAAGTTCTCCCCACTCCCGGTCTACCGATGCCTTGAATTTCAGTTCTGCCTGCGTGCCCACCAGTGCTTCCAGCGCACGGTGCGCAGCTACCAGGGTGACAGCGGCGGGGCATTCGTAGTTTTCGCGCACTTTCAGGCCAAGCATGCGGTCTTCCATAATATCTATTCGGCCCACCCCGTTTTCGCCCGCAATGGCATTCAGCTTTTGCACCAGTTCGAGCGGGGCAAGCCTTTCGCCGTTGAGAGAGACGGGTACGCCAAGCTCAAAGCCTATGGTGATGCTGCACGGCTCGTCAGGGCAGTTTTCGAGCGATCGGGTCCATTGAAATATCTCTTCCGGCGGAGCATAGTCAGGTTCTTCCAGACGTCCGCCCTCAATGCTTCTTCCCCAGAGATTCTCGTCTATTGACCAGATGCGTGCATGCGTTTGCGGTATCTGCAGACCATGTGCATTTGCGTAGTCAATTTCCTCGCTGCGTGTCCAGGGTTCCCGCGAGCCATTGGGCAGTTTGCGTCCCTCGCGCATGGGGGCGACAATTTCCGCTTCGGGCATGAGTGTTCGCAAAATGTATTCAATTCTAAACTGGTCGTTTCCTTTGCCGGTGCATCCATGCCCAAATGCCTGCGCGCCCAGTTCTTTAGCCTTCTCTACTGCTTTCAGCGCAATGAGCGGCCGTGCAATAGATGTTGAGATGGGGTAGCCCTGATAGTCTCCGTTTGCACGCACTGCGGCCCAGCAGAAGTGCTGCACAAACAGTTCTTTGGCATCTACCGTATAATGCTCAGCTCCCAGTGTGCGTGCGCGGTCTGCCGCCATTTCGATATCTTCTGCAGGCTGCCCAACATCTACAGTTACGGTGATTACATGTTCGTAGCCATACTCTTCCCGCATGAGGGGAATACAAACGGAGGTATCTAGTCCACCCGAATAAACCAGCACAATTTTGCGCATGAAGTCTTTCTCTCCCTACAGCCCAAGTATCAGCATTAGCAGGGCTTTTTGTGTGTGCAGGCGGTTTTCCGCCTGTTCCAGAATGGTGTGTTTGTGGGCGTTCATTACGCCTTCTGTAATTTCTTCGCCCCGGTGGGCCGGCATGCAGTGAAGTGCGAACGCACCTGGGGCTGCCATTGTCATCAGTTGTTCATTCAGTTGGTAGGGGGCAAAAGTACGGTTGCGCTCCTGCTTTTCCTCTTCCTGCCCCATGCTGGTCCAAACATCTGTGTACACGGCGTGCGCGTCTTTCACTGCTTCCTGCGGTGTGGCGCACAAAAGAATTTCTGCACCTGTTTGTGCAGCGTACTGCTGTGCGTCTTCGAGGTAGGCGGGGTTCGGCTCATAGCCTGGGGGACATGCCGCCCTGAGTGATATGCCCAGCCTGCTGCAGGCAATAAGCAGGGCATGCAGCACATTGTTGCCGTCGCCAGTGTAGGCGAGGCGCATTGGGGCGCCTGCAGGTGCGTATTCCTGCAGGGTAAGAATATCTGCGAAAGCCTGCACAGGGTGTTCCAGGTCGCTGAGTGCGTTGATCACGGGCACAGTTGCGTGCTGTGCGAGCTGCTGTACCGTTGTATGGTGGTATACCCTTGCCGCGATACTATCCACCCACCGCGACAGCGTGCCTGCAACATCTTCCACCGCCTCCCGTATTCCCAGGCCCACATCGTCTGGCGCAAGGTAGACGGCATGCCCCTGCAGGTGCGCCATGCTGGTTTCAAAGCTGACCCTGGTGCGCAGCGAAGGCTTTTGAAAAAGCATCGCCAGCGTGCGTGGGTACCTCCAGAACAAGCTGGGGTGTCTGCCTAAATCGTGGCGTTTCAGTTCTTTTGCTACCTGCAGCACCATTTCAATTTGTGCAGCGGTAAGGTCTCTGAGGCTTACGCAGTTTTGTTTGCGCCAGCCTGCGCTGTCTTCCTCGACGAGCTGCCTCAGCTCTTCTACAGATATAGCCACTATGTTGCTTCTCCCTCTGGGTTCAATCTGCGCGTTTTATTGCCGTGGAGGTTTTTTTCCTCATTGTGTATTGCATACGCGCTGTTAAGGCTAATATAATACCCGCACCAGAGGCATGCAGAGGGCTTTTGGGTGAAACGTGCAGAGTTTGCTCATTAGATTTTGGCAAAGCAAAATGCAGGAAAAAAGCAACGGCAGGTAGAAAATATGCCTGTTTGCGAGGTGCAACAGCCCAGGCCCCGCAACAGGAGCATGAATTATGGACGAAGATCGGGTTGTTTTGATTTTGCATGGCTGGGGAGGCAACAAGCCTGAACACTGGCAGGAGCATTTATTTGCCCGCCTGAGCGCTGAGAATGTGCCTGTTTACTACCCTGCACTGCCCAATCCTGCCAACCCTAATCCTCACGACTGGTTGAATTCGATCAGGCGTGAATTGGGAGCGATTGCGCGGTTTCACCCGGAGGTTCCTCTTACTGTGGTGGCGCATAGTTTGGGCAGCATTGCCTGGCTGCATTTTGTGGGTGCTATGGCAGCGTCTCCAGACCGCATAGCAGACCGTGTTCTGCTGGTGGCTCCGCCCTACCTGATGGCATGCGCACCACCGCAGGATGCTCCTCCCGGCGCTGCCGAGTTCTTTCCGCCGCCGCTCTATCCATCAGCTATACACGGCACTTCAAGAGAAACCGTGATTGTTAGTTCTGCTAACGACGACTACATTACCTTTGACCAGGCAGGCGGGTACGCCGCGGCACTGCAGATACCGCTGCACAAGCTGGAAGGAGCAGGGCACATCAGCCCCTATTACGGCTATGGTCAATGGCCCTGGGTAGAGGAATGGTGTTTGGGCAGGGCAGAACTTCCCCCGCTGCCAAGAACAGGATAAGGAGAGAAAACTATTGTGGATAAGAGCTGCCGGCCTTGCCGAAATTCCGGCAGGCGGCAGTAAAATTATTGTTCTTAAACGCATGGAACTGGCCGTCTTTCATACAGAAGAAGGTTATTTTTGCATGGATAATTTTTGCCCGCACGCTGGCGGTCCGCTTGCAGAAGGCTATCTGCAGGGCTGTGTAGTTACCTGCCCCTGGCACAACTGGAGTTTTGATGTGCGAAACGGCAGCCTTTGTCACAATGCCGGGGTTAAGGTTCCGGTGTATGCCTGCCGTGTAACAGAAGATGCAGTAGAAGTGGACCTGCCAGGGTGACAGTGATGTGGCAAAGACGCAATTTGCTTAGTGTTGCAGCAGCGGGTCTTGGGGGTGCTTTGATGCATGTTACGCCCTCAGTGCTGCAGCAGCCGGCAGCACTGCCTTACGAGTACATTCCATCGCCTAACTACAACAACCGCCCGGCTGGTGCAGTTGTCTCCTGCGTGGTGCTTCACTCTACTGTAGTGCCAACCCTGGAAGAAACCATTGGGGTGTTTCTGGCCCCCCGCACAGAAGTATCGGCGCATTTTGTGGTGGGCAGGGAAGGACGCGTGGTACAGATGGTCCCCGTAGAGCTGAGGGCGTGGCATGCCGGGGTATCTGTGCTTGACGGCGTGGGAAATGTGAATGATTACAGCGTGGGAATAGAGATGGTGAATTTGAACGACGGCAAACAGCCTTATCCCCCCGCGCAGTCAGCGGCAGTGGCCGGTATACTGCGGTTTCTGCGCTCATATTTCACCATACCAGACAGCAGGGTGGTTTCTCATGCGCAGATTGCTCTGCCTGCCGGGCGTAAAAGCGACCCGCTCGGCTTTGATTTTGCCGCCATGCTCGCGCTGGCGGCGCATCCTGCAGGCGCCTGATGGAACTGCGGCAGCTGAAGACATTTGAGGCGGTTGCGCGTTTGCAAAGCTTTACACGCGCTGCAGAAGAACTTTTTCTTACTCAGCCTGCAGTTACCCGGCAGGTGGCTGCGCTGGAAGCCGAACTACATACCCGCCTGCTGGAGAGACTGGGGCGCAAGGTTGCCTTTACACAGTCGGGGCAGGTGCTGTACAGCTATGCCACCGAGATACTACGCCTTTCTGAAGAAGCGCATCGCAGCGTGACAGACATCAATGCCGGTGCTGCAGGCAAAATTTCGGTAGGGGCCAACAACACAACAGCCACCTATCTGCTGCCCGCTATTTTGGGGAAATTTCGCAGCCAGTTTCCGGCAGTAGAGTTAAGCGTTCACTCGGGGGTTTCTTCGCGCGTGGTTGAAATGGTGGCAGACAACGTGGTGGATATGGGGCTGGTAGCCTATTTCGCGCCCCGCAAGGGAATAGTAGAGGTACCGCTGGCAGAATATGCAACTGGCGTGGTGGTGTACCCCGAACACCCGCTGGCGCTGGAGAGCGAACCGGTGAGCGCAGTGCAGCTGGAGGGCAGCCCGCTGATTCTGATGGAGCAGGGTACCAATCTGCGTTCTTATGTAGACAGGCTTCTTTCTTCTGCAGGAGTTGCCGAACAGGTTGCTTTGGAGCTGGACAATGTGGAAGCCATTAAAAAAATGGTAGAGGCGCGTTTGGGCATTTCTTTGCTGCCATTTATATCGGTGCAGGCAGAAGTGCAAGCCGGGCGGCTTTCGGCGCTGCCGCTGGCAGGTGTGCCTGCGGCTCAGAGAAGATTGTCTGCAATATACCGTCGAGACAAATACCTCTCTGCGGCTCTGCGCGCATTTTTAGGGCTGCTGCAGCAGGAAATGGGGCAGCAGGAGTAAGGGCTGGAAAAAAGCAGTGAAGAATAAGGCTGAGCCGGCGCGTGGGGCAGGGCGGGGCCAAAAGCAGTAAAGTATTGCTGCAGAGTGGCGCGAAAGCGGTATAATTACAAAAAAGCAGACAATAACCCGCATCAGGTAAGGACAAACAATGCCGGAAGCCGAACAAACCTTCGGGCGAACCATTACGCTTCTGACCGATCGCAGAATGCCCTCCCTGTTGGTAGGGTGTGCTGTGAATTTGCTGTATGCCTCATTTGTAGCGGGTATTGCAGTGGTAAAGCCCCATGTAGAATCTACGTTTCATTTGAGCAATGCTGCAGGGGGGCAGCTGTTTCTTTTCAGTTTTGGCGGCACCACGCTGGGGGTGCTGCTGTGTGGAGCGGCTTCAGACAAGTATGGGCGCAAGCGAGTGCTGCTGCTGAGCATGCTGCTTTTTGCAGCGGGTGCGTTTTTGCTGGGAACCGCCCACAATTTTGTACAGGTGCTGATGGGGTCGCCGCTGTTGGGCGGAGGAGCCGGCGCCATGCAAACCGTTGCAAACGCAGGGCTTACCGATCTGTTTCCACGGCGCAAGGAACAGGCGTTGAGTATTACGCAGTTTATGTACGGCGCAGGCGCTTTTATTGGCCCTATTGTTATGCTCTCGCTGTTTCGGCACAACGTGCCCTGGCCGCTTTTTTATCAGGGTATGTGTGCTTTGGGGGTAGGTTTGCTGTTGATTCAGGCAGTTCTGCGCGTTCCAGATGCCGAGGCGCATGCTGTGGTAAACGCTGGATCGCCGTGGCGCAGCCACAGCATGCTGCTGCTTGGTTTGATGGCGCTGCTTTATTCGGGCGCTGAGGTTGCATACTGGGGAGAGCTGCCAAATTTCACAAAAACAGCATTTCATTCTGATGCGCCGGGTACGCTGGCAGTCTCTTTTTTCTGGCTGGCAATGGCTGTGGGACGGTTTTTTACAGGCTTTATAATTACCCGCTATTCGCTGAGACGCATGATGGCGGTGATGATGCTGGCTGCGTGCATTGTGGTGCTGCCTGCCAGCTTTCTGGCCACAGAGTATGCTCTGCTGCTGCAGAGCGTGCTGGCAGGTTTAACAATGGCTGGTGTATTCAGTATACTGCTCTCGCTTGCTGCAGAGCGGTTTTCGCAGGACATCGGCGCCGCCCTGGGGGTGATTGCCGCCTCAGCGGGAGCAGGAGGGGCGCTGCTGCCCTGGATAGCATCTATGCTTGCCACTGACTCTGGCTGGCATGCCGCCCTGCTGGTTGCGCCGGTTTCTGCCCTGCTGGTAGCCGGGCTGGCAATGGCGCTGAAAGAGAAAGCGCGCACCGCATGATACGATTGGGGCTGGATGTAGGAGAGCGTATTATAGGCTGTGCGGTGTGTGACCCGGAAGGCAGAATTGCAGTGCCCTGCGGCGCATTGAAGCGTACGCATCTGCGCAGGGACATGGCAGCGCTGCGCGACCTGGCCCGCGAAAAAAACGTACGCGAAATTGTTGTCGGCATGCCCCTTATGCCAGATGGCAGCCGGGGAAGAAGAGCGGAAGAAACCGAGCAGTTTGTACGCATTCTGCGCGGTTTTATACGCATACCTGTACGTTATCAGGATGAACGCTATTCTACGCAGGAAGCCGAAGAACGACTGAGGGAGGCAGGCTGCAGTATGGAAGAGCGCAGGCAGCGAGTGGATGAAATGGCTGCCGCAATCATTCTGCAGGATTTTTTGAACTGTCAACCGATACTTTGATACAGGGAGGGCTAGCAATTGCATTGCTCCCACGGGAACAGAGGCCAATGTGCAACGGTCAAACAACAGTGTCTGAAACAGACTGCAAAGCGAGAGATGAACTCTCGGCTTCGCTGGGTGCGTCATCACCTTCAGGGCAAATGTGCCTTGAGGATGATGCTTCCTGTGCGGGGGAGTGTGCTGAAGCCATGAACTCTGGTGTAAACGTGCTGTCTGAATTGCCAAACAGACGTGGTCTTATGCTTTTCTGCCCGCATAGAATGGAAGAGTCTATATCCCGCATTTCTGTGCAGGAGTTGTGGCAGAGGGGAATTAGAGGGCTTATACTCGACCTCGACAACACACTGGTGCCCTGGCAGCGCGAAGAACTGCCGCCAGAAGTGAGCGGCTGGCTGGAAGAGGCAAAGCAGGCTGGCCTGAAACTTTGCATTCTTTCAAATTCTGTGCTGGGCAGGCGTGTGGCGCGGGTAGCTGCAGAGTTGAATGCAATTCACATTCGCAAGGCGCGCAAGCCGGGCAGGGGCGGTTTTATGAGGGCTTTGCAGGCTCTGCATACGCGCCCGGCTCAAACCGCCATCATTGGCGATCAGATGTTTACCGATATTCTGGGTGGAAACCGTGCTGGTGTGTACACCATTATGGTGCAGCCCATACACAGGCGTGAATTTATTTACACGCGCTTCGTAAGCCGACCGCCTGAGCGGATTCTGCTTCGCTTTTTTCGTAAACGGGGGCACGTCTAGTGCAGCAGCCAAATGGCGCTACCTGCCTTGCAGGTGTATTTGGCTGGCCTGTAGAGCATAGCCTGTCGCCTCCTATGCAAAACGCCGCCTTCAGGCAGCTGGGGCTGAACTGGCTTTACGTGGCCTTTGCTGTAGCGCCGGAGAACCTCGGTCAGTCGCTGAAGGCGCTCGCCGGGCTGGGAATACGCGGCGTGAACCTGACTATTCCGCACAAGGAAGCCGCACTGCAGTATATGGATGCACTGGGGCAGGAGGCGGAGGAGACCGGTGCAATCAACACGGTACAGCTGACAGAGGGCAGGCTGATAGGCCACAACACAGATGGCGAAGGTTTTTGGGGGCCGCTGCAGGCGGCAGGATTTCGGGCGAAGGGCAGCAGGGTAGTGTTGATGGGGGCGGGGGGAGCTGCAAGAGCGGCCGCTTTTCGGCTGGCGCGTGAAGGGGCGGCTGTGACACTGGCAAACCGCACTTTGCAGCGGGCAGAGAGACTGGCTGATGCGGTAGAAGCGAAATACCCTGGCAGCATACGAAATTTGATCGCGCTGGAGGAGAGCCGCACCCTGCAGGAGAATATAGCAGAGGCGCATTTGCTGGTGAATACTACACGACTGGGAATGTGGCCGCATCTTGATGAGAAGCCGCCCGTTACGGCAGAAATGATGCACAATGCCCTCATTGTGTACGATTTGGTGTACAACCCTGTAGAAACCGTGCTTTTGCAGCAGGCAGGGCAGGCAGGCTGCATAACTCTGCCAGGCACACATATGCTGGTAAGGCAGGGCATGGAAGCTTTTACAATTTGGACTGGCATGCAGCCCTCTTATGAGGTGATGGAGAAAGCACTGCTTGAAGCATTGGAAAAACGGCAGAATGGCTGAACTTGAGACAGCGCAAACAAGCAGACGAAAACTTTTACAGCCTGGAACTTGCAAGGAAACCGCTGGTATGTTATAATCGGTGCGCTGCAGGGTGCAACAGCCCTGAATGCTGCACAAATTCGTCAATCAAGGCTGACGGTACAATCTATGTACAAAGCAGCCGGCAATACGGTGGAGACACACAAACATGACTATGGCGCGCAGAAGCCTCGGAGATTATATGGTTGAGAAGGGATACGCTTCTCCTGATCAGATTGAAGAGGCCCGCAAATTGCAGCAAAACAACCGGGGAGACCTGGCTAAAATCCTGATCAATATGGGTCTTGCCTCGCGCGATGTATATGAGGCAAAAGCCCAGGAGATGGGTGTCGCTTTTGTAGACCTCGGTCAATTCAAGCCAGAGTCTGCTGCCCTGAACGTTGTGCCCGATCATGTGGTGAGAGCCAACAACGCCCTGCCTGTACGAAAACAGGACAATATTCTTTACGTGGCCGTGAGTGACCCCAACAACCTTTCTGCGCTGGATAATGTGCGGTTGATTTCGCGCTGCCAGGTGCGCCCTGTTCTCGCTTCGCCCGAACAGCTCGAAGAGGCTATCAACAAGGCATACGGCGGCGGGGTGAGCGTAGAGCAGGGAGCTTCGCGAGGCGGGATGAACCCGATGAAAGGCGGCGCGCCCGATGTGGGCGATGCAGATGCGCACAGTGCCATGAAAGAGGCGATTGCTGCATACGGCGCTGTGGGAGATGCCTCGAAATCTACCGATGAAGACGCTGAAATACGTTCTATGGTAGATGAAGCACCTATTGTGAGGCTTGCAAACACCATTTTGCAGCAGGCGATAAAAGAACGCGCTTCTGACATTCACCTGGAACCAGACCGCAGAAACATTAGAGTTCGATACAGAATTGACGGCGTACTGCATGAAGTG
>DAIDHN010000063.1 GCA_027459665.1 Chthonomonadaceae bacterium
GAAGGCAGCTGCTGAAACACCAAAAGCACATTAAACATGTACCAGCACTGTGTGACTGCCTGTACCTACCTGGTTAGTCACTCCCGGTTTTTTATATGCTTTATCTTGTTGAATGAAACTGCGGTGCAAGGCGCTTACCTTTTGCAGCAAGCCTCAACGTACGCGGGCGCTGCAGGGCAGGCAGGGAGGATGCTGAATATGAACCAAACCGAACAGGAAGTGATGCAGCAGGCGGCGCTGGAGGATGAGGGCAGGCTGGTGCGCGCTGCCACGCATGATTTGGAAGCCAGCGGCTCTGTGAGTGAGCCTGTGCTTACTGCGCTGGTGCATGCGCTGGGCGACAGCGATTATAAAACGCGCTGTGCTGCTGCAGAAGCGCTGGGCGCTTTTGGCCCTGCCGCGGCAACCGAGGCTGTGCTTGCCGGGCTTTCGACTGCGCTGGAAGACCGGGAGAGCCAGGTTAGACGCGATGCCGCTGCCGCACTTGGCGCGCTTGGCTTTGGCGCTGCTGCACGAGGTGAGCAGGAACCGAGGGGCTGAAACCGCCAAGACCTGCTGGTTTACCTCACCCCCTCGACCTGCTGTTGCACGGGGTTGAAACCCCGTTCTGACACGCCAAGCCCTCTGCGAGGGCTGCAGAGTTATGCTTCCAGGCTGCACCAGCCCTCTGGCCTCTCTTTCAGCGCCGTAAGGCGCGCCCGGGAGAGGGGCATGCCGACAGGCCGGGGTGAGGTTGCCTTACGCGCCGGGGGCAGTGGGCTTGCTGATGGGCATGTGCAGTCAGCCGCCGAGGTCGTCGCTGCGGCCTGCGGCGAGCCGTGACCACTGCGGTATCGGGCGGCCCTCGCGGCCAGAGGGGGGCGCGCTGCCGTCTGCCATGAGCCTGAACGCGGCGCCGCTGGGGCCGAATGGCTGCGGCCAGCCTTCGGGCGAGTCTTCCCACCACTCCTGACGGCCGTACACGGTCATATCGAGCATGCCGTAGCTGCCGCTCATCGCCTCGCAGCCGCGGGCTGTGGTCCAGTAGGTTTCAAACACGCGATCGCCGTCCCGCAGGTAGCATACCTTCATTCCAAAATGGCGGCCCGCTATCAGCTGTTCTTGCGATGCTTCGGGCACAGAGTACCAGGGCATCTGCCAGCCCATAAACTCACGATAGTGGCTGCTTTCGGGGTAGGGGCCTTCGCAGAATACGGCAAACGTAACCCCCCGCGAATGCAGGTACGAAAGCTCTAGCGCCTGCCCGGTGTTGAACGTGCAGCCCTCGCACTGCTGCGCGGCGGGCAGGCCGGCGTGCCACATGTGGAAAGAGGCGAACAGCTGTGTGCGTCCCTCAAAGGCTTGCAGCAGCGTTGTTTCGCCGTTTTCGCCTACAAGCACCGCAGCAGGGTCGGTTTCCACCATGGGCAGACGGCGGCGGGCGGCGGCAATGGCATCGCCTTCGCGGGTGTGCGCCTTCTCACGAACCAGAAGCCGGGCAAGCTCTGCATTCCAGGTTTCCCGGTCAACCAGAGGCGGCATTGCTTTCATATACAGTCTCCTTTTGGAATACGCGGCTGCTGCTATGCGCGGTCGAAGATGCCGCGGCAAAGCCCCCTGCTAGATATGGCGCGACGGCTGCTTTTGCACTACCCTGATTTGTGACGGGCGCTGCAGCACAATCTCCAGCTGCTTTTTATTGTACAGCGAGAGCCTGCCGGTGAGCAGCACCGTTTTGCCCAGCAGTGAGCGCATATCTGGAAACTGTGAATAGTAGGCCGGTTTGAGTGCCGCCGAGATGGCCTTGTAATAAGGTTTTGCAAAATCGAGCAGCACAACAGATTTGTTGCTGGGTATGTATACCGAAACCACTTTGCCAACAAAACTGCCCTGTTTGCCCTCAAGCTTTGCAGCGGCTTTCAGATTGGAGGCAGAGAGGGCATGACGTACAGCGCTGCTGCCTGCCGAAATGGAGCCGAAGCTGCCTTTGGCATGCGCAAGCGAAACATGCGCTGCATGCCCGGATGCATGGTGTTTTGCACGCGGTGCTGCCAGAACGGCGGGCAGTGCGGCGTACAGGGCGGCTGTGAACAGAAAAACCGATGTTTTTTTCATAGAACGCTCCCAGCAGAGATAGTTGCAAGTAAACAGAATTGTACCTTTTTTGCCGCTGCACCAGCACACATTTTTGCATGTCTGCCTTTGGGCGACAAATGCGGGGCGCACCTGCCCGGTTTGGCACAGAAGAGATGCCTGCACTGAATATTTGAGGCCCATTTGCCAATTAAAACAATAGACACCCGGCAATTAGTACGGGGTTGTGCCCAGGAGCCAGAGAATGCCCATTGTTTCTTCACCTGCCTATACGCCGCTGCCGCCCTTTATGCAGCAAGATGTCGTGTGGGCGCAGATGCTGCAGTTTCAAAACAGCGTGTACCACTTTACCTGTGCGCTTACCAACGAACTTGGCCCCAACTTTCCGGCGCTGTCAGATGAGGTTATTTGCCGCCTGCTGCATATTCAGCCCCATGAAAGAGTGCTGGATATTGGCGGCGGAGACTCGTGCCTGCAGCGGGCCAACGTGGTGACTGATGCCTTTCCAGATATGGATGCGCACCGCAGCGGCAGGTCGCTGCAGTCGGCACTCAGCGAAGACAAGGAGTTTGTGCAGTGCTTCGCCGAAGAACTGCCCTTTGCAGACAAGAGTTTTGATGTTGCCTATGCACGCGCCGTGTTTGAACATACCATAGACCCCGCCGCCGCCTGCCGCGAAATGATGCGGGTTGCCAACAGAGGGTTCATAGAAACCCCCTCTCCGCTGGCTGAATACCTGGGCGGCCACCCAACCCACCGATGGATTGTGTGGGTAGAACCCTCTGCAGAGGGCGAACCGGTGCTGGTGTTCAGGCGCAAGCCCTACCGCACTGCCCCGTTTTCCTATTTGCTGCGCGGCTGCTGGTTTACCAGCAACGAGTTCAACTTTTTGTGGGAATGGAAATACCGCAACGCAATAGATACACAGCTGGCCTGGGAAGGAACTTTTCAGTTTCGTGTGGAAGAAGGTGAACCAGAGCAGTACATCAATTACGATGATCCGGCGCAGGCGGCGCTGGCGCACCTGGATACCGCTGTCAGTTCGATTCAGTTTGGCGAGGTGCCCGCAGAGGTGATTTTGCCCGACCTGGAATATGCGCTGAAACTGCAGCCCGAATGGGCGCTGGCCCACAATGCGCTTGGATGCCTCTACCACGGAATGCAGCAGACAGACAAGGCGAAAGCCTGCTTTGCAGAAGCGGTACGCCTCAACCCAGAAGAAGCTGCCTACCGCCAGAACCTGCAGATGAATTCTGCTTATGGCGAAGCTGCCCTGCTGCTGATACCGCAGGAGCAAAAAGGGGTGAGCCATACCGAGCTGCAGCGCTGCGCAATTACCCTGCGGCAGCTGGAGCAGGGGCTGGCGCTGCTGCTGCCAGAATCTATTCGCAATGCTCATTCGCCACGCATGCAGGAAATTATGCGCAGGCTGAATGAAGTACGAGCCTCTGCAGGCCGCCTGGAATAAAAGCATTTGCAGGCGCAGGCAGAGAGCAGGGAGTTGAACCGATGCAAACCCGTACCTTTTCTGCAGCCTGCCTGCTGTTTTCGGCAATGACCGCTCTTCTCGCTGTGCAGGGCGCGGCGGACCCGCCTGCACCGCATATGCTAATGCTCGACAACGGAAAGATACGCATTGGGGTGAACCTGAGCATAGGCGGCGCCATTACGTGGCTTTCCAGGTCGGGCAGCAGCGTGAACATGGTGAACAGCCACGACTGGGGCAGGCAGATTCAGATGTCCTGCTATTCTGGCCCAACACCCTATGAGCCGGACGGCAAAAAGCCGATGCCCGCCTGGGCAGGGCTGGGCTGGAACCCAATTCAGAGCGGAGACAGCTACCAGAACCCCTCGCGGGTGGTTTCGTACCGGCTGACCCGCCATTCCATTTTTGTGCAGTGCATCCCCATGCACTGGCCGCTGAATAACGAGCCTGCGCACTGCGTGTACAGCTGTCGTATACGGCTCAAGGGCAGGGCGGCCCTGATAGACTGCAGCATTGTAAACAACCGCCGCGACAAAACGCAGTACCCCGCACATGATCAGGAAATGCCTGCCGTGTATGTGAATGCACCCTGGTACCGCATTTTCGCCTACACGGGCAGCCATCCCTACACCCATGGCGCTCTTGCACGCATACCCTCCAAATTTATGTGGAGCGGTTTCAATGCCACAGAACACTGGGCGGCGATGGTAGATAAAAACGGAAACGGCCTGGGAGTGTGGCACCCCGGCGCTACCCGGTTTGCGGGCGGTTTTTTTGGCAGGCCCGGAAAGGGAGGCCCAAAAGACAACCCAACAGGGTATACAGCGCCGCTGCACAGGGAGATTTTAGACTGGAATATTGTGACGAGCTACCACTACAGGCTGATTTTGGGCAGCCTGCAGCAGATACGAAACTACGTGTATGCCCATACCCCCGCCTCGCAGCGCACAGCGCCCCCGCGGTTCGTGTTCAACCACAGTCGCTGCTACTGGAGGTATATCAATGCATCAGACACCGGATGGCCCCTGCATGGCGGGCTGCATGTGCTGCTGCATAGCGGTGCGCAGATTGCCAGCCCGATTCTGTTTTACCACGCCGGGCAGGCGCCCATGCTGAAAATGCATGCTGCCTTTACAAGGCCGGTACGGGCGCTGCGTGTGTACTGGCGTGCATTTGGGGCTGGCTACAGCGGTGAAAACAGCATGGAACTGCCGGTTATGCCGGATGGAAAAATGCATACCGTGTATATGAGGCTGGGAGATTCGGCGCAGTACAGGGGGATTATCACTGGCTTGAGGCTGGCCCCCGACACAGGAGGAGAGAACGGGGGCCAGGTGATGCTCAGGTCGCTTGCGCTGGTGAAAGATAACTAGCGCAGCGCTGCACTGGGCAGAGGAAGCTGGGCAGAGGCTGTGACTACTGGACCCGGCGGCGAGGCAGGGTGGGTTTGCTGCCAGAAAAGCAGGCAGACCGGGCCGCTTACGGCTAGTATAATGGCAACCATCAGAGTGACAATAATTCTATCCAGCACCTTTATGAAACCGGGAGTGATGCCCCGGACTGTCTGTTCGTTCATCTTCATACCTTCCTTCTGCGTATTCCTGCGTCGAAGCAATTTGGTTCTGCTCGATTATTCCGTGTACAATGTGCTTCAAATACTTCACAATTCACGGGGTTTTGCAGAAGGCAGTCTGGCAGGGAGTTACTGTATGATGCCTGTTTCTGTTGCCCAGATGAGCAGGTTGCGCCTGTCGGGAGAGGGCAGCAGACCGTCGTGGGTGAGGCGCTGTATCATGCCGGTGAAGAAGGTATGCACGTATTCTGGCGGGAGGGCAAGTTCTCGAGCAATTTCACTGATTTCGTATCCCTCGCCGGCCAGTACAAGTATTTTTCTCTGGTCGGAACTGAGGGTGCGCGCAATGCGCTGCGATGCCTGACGATGTATCCGTTCCAGTTTTCGGTAGCGTATTCTGCTTCTGGTTCTCAAATAGCTTCCTCTCCATCGTGTCCATTCATGGTCGTTCTGCATACGTCGCTGTAGGGGCACCGGGTACAGTGGGTGCCCGGCCGCGGCTGTATGTCTGCGTTTTCCATTTCGGTGGTGATCTGTTCGAGCTTGGCAACCACGCTTTTTTTCAGGTCTTCCCACTGCTGCACATTCAGCGGCCTCACTTCGTCCGCCCTGTCTTCTGCAGCTGTGCGCGGCAGGCCCAGGCTGCGCGCATGCTCATTGTTGAGGTAGATGCGTGGACGGGTTGCATGGTGCATAATATCATAACAGGCGCCGGCTGCCTGTATGTTCCACAACTGCTCCAGGGCCATCATATAGAGCGGCAGCTGCAGCGCCTGCCCGGTCTCCACCTGTTTTTCAATTGATTTCAGGCTGGGCGCGCTGGCGAGCTTGTAATCGAGTATCAGCCCCGTTGTCTGGTCGGCGCTCAGGTCTACACGGTCTATAATGCCGCATACCTGCAGCGGCTCTGTTCTGTTTGAAAGCGCTATTTGCAGGCACTGCGGCCTGGATTTTGGGTCGTTGCGGGGTTTAGATTCTGAGCTTCTGTCTTCGTCGCCTGCCAGGTCTTCTCCCGAACCGGTTCCGAAGGCGAGTTCAAACCATGTGGGAAACAAAGCGAATTGCTTTGCGTAGGCTTGCTCTCGCTCGGAGAAATCTTTCAGCGCCAGCGAGAGCATATCCTGCACCAGTGGTTTGCGGTGCTCATCCATTTCGAGCTGGCCGTTTTGCATCTCGGTTTCCAGCGCGGCCAGAAAATCTTCATAAAGCGGCTTTTTCCGCTGCTTTTTGCAAGTGTAAAAAGTGCGGTGCAGCGTGTGGTGCAGAATGGTAGACTGCAGCGCTGCGTCGTTCTGGTCGGGTTCCGGCTCTATTTTCAGTATGTGCGCCATGTAAAACTGAAACGGGCAGCGGGCGTAGCTTTCAAGTTCGCGCGAGTTCCATGCCTTTTTGCCGGCAAGAAACCTGCGGTGCATTTCAGGCGTGACTATTCGCGGCAGGGGCGGTTTTAGGCGCGACTCGGTGATTTCTGAAAGCAGCAGGCGGTCGTGTTCAAAATGCTGTTCCAGGTGCTTCATGCCAAGCGTTTGCTGCTGCTGCACATTGGCGGCTGTGGGGGCAAACAGAAGTGCACAGCCTGCCAGCAGATGATCGGGGCTGGTCACCGCCTGTTCGGGCAGGGGGGCGATGTCGGAAAGCTGTATGATCTGTTCCTGCCAATATCCGTTTTCCCCGCCAGGGTACGCCAGCGCCTTTTTGAGGTCGTCGAGGTAAAACGAGGGCGCCAAATCCCTCTGTTCGCCCGAGCGCGGCCATGAAAGCATGAGCTGCCGGCTTGGGGTGGTGACAGCAAGGTAAAAAAGAAAGCGTTCTTCTTCGATGTGGTTGCTGCGTGGTTCGAGAGAGATTTCCGGCACGAGCGCGGCAAGCTCTGCACGCTCTGTGTCGCGAAACAGCGGGTCTTCGTCGAAATGGCGCGGAAAACCGCCCTCTACCATTCCCATAAGAAAGGCATAGCTCACGGGTACATCGCGTGTTTCGTAGGGCTGCATCACCTGCACGCGGCTGCCTGACGTTTCTGAAACGGTGCAGGAGGCATGCTGCAGCACGTGCAGCAGCCGCTGACACCACATCTGCAAATTGACGGGCGAACCGGTGTGGCTGAGGGTGTTTGCCAGCGACTCTATGGCATCCTGCAATATGGGGTCGGCGGCGCCGGCGGTTTGCTGCGGGCTGTTTTCTTCCTGCTGCACCCGGCAGAACTCTGCCAGGCAGAAGTTGGTGAAATCGAGCAAATCGTGCGGTTCAACAGCCGTGCAGCTCTGTTCGGCCCGGGCGATTCTTTCCAGCAGGGTGCGTGCTGTGCTGCCCAGGGAAATTTGTGCGGCGAGAAACATCCAGGCTTCTCTGCCGCTGCGAGTGCCGCGCCGCAGCGCCTTGAGCCTCAGCTGCTCCTTCTCCTGCCAGTTTGGTGCAGTGCAGCTGGAATCGAGAAAAGCGATTACGTGTTCTGTCTGCCAGTCATAGCAGAACATGTTGAGCAGATGCGAAAGCGCCTGTGCCCTGGGTGAGCGGAGCAGCGGCTGGGTGTAGCTTTGCGCCAGAGGTATATCAAATCGTTCGAACACTGCGCTGATGAGGGGCAGCGACGTGGAGGGGGAATGAAGGATGAGCGCGCACTCGTGCCAGGGAACCTGCTGACTCTGGTGAAGCTTTAGCAGGCGGCGGGCTACCAATTCTGCCTCCATGTAGGGGTTGGGCGCGCTGCAAAAAAGCACTGCGTCTTCTTCGCCTGCTGCCAGCGCCGGCGGCTCGGGGGCGAGCAGACTGAGGTTGGCATGCTGCAGGGCGGGTGAAACGGTGTAGCTTGTGCGCGGGGGTATTTCTTCCTGCGTGCAGTCAAATGCATTGTAGAGCGTCTGCAGGGTGCGCAGGGGCTGTTCGAACAGGCGGGGGCGAAGCGGGTCGCAGGTGAGCGTGAAAATGGATGTGCAGCCAGTGCGGGCGGCAAGGCTTTGCAGCAGGCTGATTTGAAGCGGGTACAGATGATAAAAACCATCTATGATGATGAGGTTTATCTCATCTAGAAACGGGTGACTGGGCTGTGCCGCAGAGCAGATGGCCTTGTGCAGCTGGTCTACCTCGTCTATCAGGTTTTGCTGCTGCAAAAGCTCCTGGTAGCCCTGAAACAGCATGCTAATCTCTTGCAGCCTGGGGGCGAGCGTACTGTTCTGTTGTTCGGCTTTCTGGTACGCCTGCTGCATATGCTGCGGCAGAATGCCTGCCATTTTCCACTCTTGCAGTGCGCTGGTCAGCATGGGCAGAAAGCCTGGCAGCGGTGCGACCGGCCCCAGCAGGCTGTTTTGGGCAGGAATCTTCCTGGTGAGCGCCTCATAGAGCAGTATCTGCCGGTGAATGCCTGAGATTACCCCTTCATGCTCTTCTGCGAGCAGAGGAGCAAGTCTTCTAAACTGCATAGCACGGTGCTGCCAGGCGGATTCGGGTAAGCCGCTTCGTTCGGCAAGGGTGCGTGCAATTCGGCTCGCGAGGCCGTCGGTAGAGGCAATCACCAGCGGGCGCATGCCCGGCTGCAGGCAAAGATTGAGTACCCGTTCTGTTTTGCCAGAACCTGCAGGCCCTGTAATAATGGTGAGCGGCGGCTTTGTGCAGGGCGTTTCAACGTTCCTTTCGTGCATCTGCTTTGGGCTGTGTCAGAGCGGCGGCATGCTGGCTGGCCCTGCGGCTGTTTCGTATGCTGCCGCTGCACGCAGCAGCAACGCCTCTTCAAAAGGCCGGCCAATGAGCTGCATGCCCACTGGCATGCCATTGCTGAAGCCGCAGCAGAGTGATATGCCGGGCAGACCCGCCATGTTGACCGGTATAGTGCATACATCGGCCAGCTTCATTTGGAAGGGGTCGCTGTTTTCTCCCATTGTGAAGGCAACTGCAGGCGCTGTGGGGGTGAGCAGCAGGTCAAACTTGTGAAAGGCTTCTTCAAACTCGCGGCATATGAGGGTGCGTACTTGCTGGGCACGGCGGTAGTAGGCGTCGTAGTAACCGGCCGACAGGGCATAAACGCCTATCATAATGCGCTGCTTTACTTCCGGTCCAAAGCCTTCGCCGCGGGTTTGCTCGGTGAGACCGATGTGTCCTGCCACGTTTGCTGTGCGGAAGCCGTATTTTACGCCATCGAAGCGGGCGAGGTTGCTGCTGCATTCTGCAGGGGCTATTACGTAATACGCGGCAAGCGCATACTCTGAGGAGGGCAGGCGGCAGGGTTCTACTACAGCGCCGAGGCGTTCATATTCTGAGGCGGCGGCTCGCACCAGCCTGTCTACGTCGGGGGTGACACCCTGGGCAAAGTACTCTTCGGGTATGCCTATGCGCATTCCCTTCACATCTGGATGGGCACACGCGGCGGCGTAGTCGGGCACAGGCGCTTCTGAACTGGTGGAATCGAGGGGGTCGTGCCCTGCTATGGCCTGCAGCAGCAGCGCGCAGTCTTCTACTGTGCGTGCAAACGGCCCGATCTGGTCGAGCGAGGAAGCGTAGGCGATCAGCCCTGAGCGGCTTACCCGCCCGTAGGTAGGCTTCATGCCCACTACGCCACAGTAGGAAGCTGGCTGCCGTATGGAACCGCCGGTATCTGATCCAAGTGCGAGGGGGGCGCAGCAGGCGGCTACTGCCGCAGCAGAGCCTCCCGATGAGCCGCCGGGCACGCGCTGAAGGTCCCACGGGTTTGCGGTTGGGTGAAAGGCCGAGTTTTCGGTGGAGGAACCCATTGCGAACTCATCGAGGTTGGTTTTGCCGGTGATAACTGCGCCCTGCTGCAGCAGGCGTTCTACTACGGTGGCATTGCTGGGGGGCACAAAGCCCTCCAGTATTCTGGAGCCTGCGGTGGTGCGCACTCCGCGGGTGCAGAGGTTGTCTTTCAGCGCGACGGGTATGCCGGCAAGCGGCGGCAGGGTTTCACCTGCGGCGCGCCTGCGGTCGATCTGGTCTGCCAGCTGCAGGGCCAGTTCGGGGGTAGTGGTGAGAAACGCTTTGAGCGCCGGTTCGACGGCATCCATGCGGGCAAGGGTCGATTCGGTCAGCTCGCGTGCAGAGATTTTTCTGTTTTTCAGCAGGTTTGCTGCCTGTGAGGCGGTGAGCTGGTACAGACTGTTCACGAGGCGTTGTCCTCCACAATGCGTGGTACTGCGAAACAGCCGTCCCGGGCTTCAGGGGCGTTTGCCAGGGCTTCCTCGCGGGCAAGCGAAGGGCGTTTTTCGTCGTTGCGAAGCGTGTTGACAGGAGGAAGCGGGTGCGAGGTAGGCTCTACGCCCTCTACGTTGAGTTTTTGCAGTATCTCTACGTGCTGCAGCAGTGTGTTGAGGTGCTGTGCCTGAGACGCCAGCTCTTCTTCTGGCAGCTCCATGCGCGCCAGCAGTGCTACACGGCGCACTTCTTCGGTGGTCAATGGCATAAGGCAGAATCTCCGGGAGAAAATCTGAAATGATTGGCAAATAGTATAGCACAGAGTGCGCATACCTTTGCTGTTGAGGCGCAGGCATGATGAGGCTGCATGAGCGGGGGGGCTTTTTTTGTAGAAATAACAGGAACTGCCGCTTAGTACACGTAAATAAGGCAGGAGGTTTTCAGAATAAAAAGGAATATCCCTCTGCAGTGCACAGCGCATGTGCGCGCATATTCCTGTTTTCGGGAGGATGAGAATTATGGCTGATACCAAGGAAAAGATTCGTGTAGGGCTGATAGGGTGCGGAGGCATCTCTGGCGCACACCTGCCCCATCTGTCTCAGTCGGGAGATGTAGAGCTGGCGGCGTTTTGCGATGTGGTGGTAGAGCGCGCTCAGAAACATGCCGCCAAGTACGGCGGTGCTGCGTACGACGATGCCGCCAAAATGCTTGCAGATGTGGAACTGGATGCCGCATACATTTTGATACCAACCTATGCACACGGCGCGCCGGAAAGAGCCTGCGTGAGTGCAAAGGTGCCTTTTCTGGTGGAAAAACCTCTGGGTCTGTACCCTGATGACCTGAGGAAGCTTGCCGCCGAGGTGGAAGAATCGGGCATTATCACCTGTGCAGGGTTTATGAACCGGTACCGCAAATCGGTGAACCGGGTGAAAGACCTGCTGAAAAAAGACCCTGCTCTGCTGCTGGATGGTGCATGGATAGGCGGCCCGCCCCTGCGCAAGGAGGGCGACTATTTTTCAACGCAGCCCATTGGCACCTGGTGGCCGTACAAGGAGAAAAGCGGCGGCCAGTTTGTAGAGCAGGTGATTCATACCATAGACCTGGCCCGCTACCTTGCCGGCGAGGTGGTGGAAGTATTTGCGTATGCCGCCAACGGCTTCAATACCAAGCTGCCCAACATTATTCAGGGCTATAACCTTGATGATGCCATGGTGGTTTCGATGCGTTTTGAAAGCGGTGCGGTTGGCAACATCATGTCCTGCTGCGCGGCGCCGCAGGGAGGCGGGGTGTTTTTGAACCTTTGGGCCTCTCATCATACTGCCCGGTTTGACGACTGGGCGCACCATGTGCGCATATTCAGGGATGGAGAGTCGGGAACTGAGGAGATTCGCGGCGATATAGATGACATTTTCCCCACTGAAGACCGTGCATTCATCAACGCAGTGAAGTCTGGCGACAGAAGCAGCATTCGCTGTACTCATGCCGATGGAGTGCGCACCACCCTGCTTGCGCTTGCCGCCAACGAGAGCCTGGAAAAAGGCTGCCCGGTGCAAGTACAGTACAAGTAGTCTGTGGGCTGCAGAGGTTTCCCCTGCAGCCCATCCCCTGCAATTTATATCGGCTGGGCAAGCACACCTGCCGCCAGGGCCGCACGGAAAAACTGCGGGTCTTGTGCAGGGGTTCTGCCCATGGTGGAAACGGGCAGCGCAGCCTGCAGAAAGCTTTGCCACTGCGGTTCGCATTCCACTGTTTGCAGCCTGTGCCCCCGCAGCAGGCAGGCTCGCTGCAGGGCTTGTACAGCCTGCTGCAGTGCGTCTGCAGGCTGGGCGGGCAGTGCGATTTCTACGGGGGCCAGAGTGACCTGTTCAAGTACTGTGATGGAATGATGGCTCACCCCCTGATGGCGTGGACGGGGGTCCGCCATGCTCTGGCGCAGTGCTGCTATGGGTCTGGCTCCCAGCGATGCAGCCGCATTGAGTGCTACTCCCTGCTCTATGCCCGAAAAGCCGAGTGGGGTGCCGGTTCCGGCGTTGCCCGGCCCCTGCACGGTAACAATCAGGGTGGCGCTGGCAATGCAGACTGCTGCCTGCAGTGCTGAGAAGAGCGAAACAGCCTCCAGGTCGCCTCCCACTGCCTGCCCCGCGGTGATGACGCACTGCAGCAGCCCTTCGGCTTTGAGCAGTGGAAGAAGTTTGCTGAACCATGCGGCAAGTGCTGCCCCTTCGGTATAAACGCAAATCACCCTGGGCGGACGGCACCCTGCAAGTCTGGCAGATTCGTGTGCGCCGAAGCAGACCGCTGCCAGCTGGCTGTGCAGTTCGCAGCACACCACCGGTACATCGTGCAGACGGGCAGGATGGGTGAGCGCCTCGTGGTTTGGGCTTTCCTGCGCCTCCACTGCTGCTACAGGGATTTGGCAGGGTGTGTAGCGCAGCTTCATGATATGACCCGGCGCTTCATGGTGCAGAGGGGCGGCATGCAAGAGGGCGGCCACCATATCAAAGCCGCCGGTGCCCAGGCCAAGTTCTACTGCGGCTGTATTCAAAAGCACCCTGTCGCCCTGCCGTACTCTGCCGGTGAGGGCAGGGTAGGCCAGCGCGTGTCTGGTTTGGGGAACGGCAACGCGAAGCTGCTGTATGTCCGGCTCATCCCGCTCCAGTTCTTCCACCACGCCTTCGGTTTGGTAGAGCATTTCTTTCCTCAGCGCGTAAGAGTGACCTTGCTCAGTCCGCGGGGTTTGTCGGGGTCTGCGCCCCTGGCGACGGCCAGATGGCAGGCCCAGAGCTGCCCGGGCACTATGTAGAGCAGCGGGCTGAGCAGTTCGCTGACTTCAATAGGAATGGCAATGGGGGTGCGGGCCAGTTCGAGTGCGCTTGAATCGCGTGAAACCACAATCATCTCGGCAGCACGTTCGCGCAGTTTCAAACCAAGTTCCAGCATTCCGGGCAGGGTAGGGCCGTTGGGCATAAACAAAAAAACCGGAAAGCCTTCAGATACCATGGCGATGGGGCCGTGCAGAAAATCGGCGCCTGAGTATGGCTTGGCAATCAGGTAGCTGGTTTCTGTCATCTTGAGGGCTGTTTCCAGTGCGGTTGCCAAATTAACTCCCCTGGCCAAAACAGCGCAGTCCTGCATATACCTGTATCTTTCCACGCAGCAGGCTACCTGTTCGTCAAGGGTAAGCATGGCATGGTACATTACCGGCAGGCTTTGCAGCTGCTGTTGCAGGCCAATGTGGTTTGACCAGTGTGCTGCCAGCATTGCAATGAGCAGTAGGGTGGATGTGTATGTTTTTGTGGCTGCAACTGCACGTTCCTCACCGGCACGGCAGAGCATTGCAAAGTCGCTTACTTCCAATAGCGGCGCACCCGGCACATTGGTAATGCATGCTGTAAGCGCACCACCGGCGCGAGCGGCAGAAAGCGTTTGAATAACGTCGGTTGCCTGCCCCGACTGCGATATGCCAATGACCAGAGTGTGGTGCAGTTGCATGCTGGCGCCATAGAGGGTAAAAACCGATGGTGCTGCGAGGGTGACGGGAATGCCGCATACGATTTCCAGCAGATAGCGTGCATACACGGCGGCATTGTCGGAGGTGCCGCGTGCTGCAATGATGACGTGTTGAATGGAGCGCCGCTTCAATTCATGCACCAGTGCAGTTACGCTGGCGTTTTCTTTTTCCAGCACAACAGCCGCTGCTTCGGGCTGCTGATAGATTTCCTGTAGCATTACAGACATGTCTTTTCCTTCCATGCGGGGCAGGCCGCCTGCACTCCGTTTGCCTAGAATTCATCCTGGTCGTAGTAAAAGCCCGTTTGCACTGGCATCAGCGCCTTCTGCAGGGCATTCGGTTTCCGCCTTGCCTGCTGTGTGTCTGGCAGATGAAAAAGCATTTGAAAAAAGTCGGCCTGCCCCAGGGCGGCCTGTTCGGCTTCTTCCAGTTTCAGTTTATTTTCTGCGTTCAAAAGCACCGGCCCATAGGGGGTTTGAAATGCGAGGCTGCCCTGGGGCCTGCCTGCCAGATGCCACCTTTCGGTAAGCTCGGGCAGCATGCCGCGCAAAACGCTGGTTCGATCTAGCAGGCGCATCATACGGCCTGACTCGTTCTTTTTGCGCAGATTTCCCAGTTTCTGCTTCATCTGCGGCAGAGCGTTTTCCAGCGGGATATTCAGATGAACCACGCCGGTTCCCTGCTGTCTCGCTTCTGCGAGGGCTGCCAGCAGTACATCGGGGTATTCCTCTATGCGGCAGGAGGCTGCTTCATCTATGGTCAGACTGGTTTTTCCTGCTTTTTCGCTGTATCTCATGTGCACGTATCCCACAGGTTCACCGCTGCCGCTGCAGGCTGCATACCATCCTTTGGGCATGGCTTCGCTGCTTACCCCCATCCAGCCTCTCCAGTAGGAGGCGGTGCGGATGAGCGAGGCAGGGCGGCGAGCATTGAAGGTTCGGTGCAGTTTGTGCAGATGGGGGGCATCGGCAGGCAGTGCGGGGCGCAGAGAGAGCGGGGTCGCAAGGTCTTGTTCATAGGGTAGCGTGCCTGTGAAGCGTGCCTGCGCAACATTGCAAAAGCCTATGCGTTCGTAGTATTCAGGTATACCTGTACCCAGCACGCTGAAGTCTATGGCATCGGCTTCCATCACCTGTAAGGCAGAGAGCAGGCATGCCATATTGTAGCCTTTGCCCCGTTCCTGCGGCAGGGTTGAGACATTGGCAATGCCCCCCATGGTGAGGGTTGCCTCGCCACAGACTGCAGTTCGCCTGATAATCTGTACACAGCTTACAATACGCCCCTGCACCACTGCTACCCGCGTATATTCGGGCTGCCACTCGGTGTCATGATAAAAGTATCGTTCAAAGTAGCTGCGAGACGTATGGGGGAATGCAGTACACCAGAGCTGCAGGCATTCCTCTCGCTCCTGCTGGCGTATGGCGCGTACTTCCATCTACTGGCCTCCTCCTGCCTGCAGCCTCTGAATGGCCTGCAGAATGCGTATGCCGGGCGCTTCATGGGCAGGCAGTTTGCATATTTGCTGCAGGGCGCCTGCCAGCCCCTGGCTGTAAATTATCTGCTGCAGCTGTTCCCAGCCCTCGTCGCCGGGGAGCCGGCAGCAGAATGCAGCTGCAATGCTCTCTTCTATGGCGCGGGTGTCTCGGCCATGCCTGCGGCAGAGCATGAGCGCACCCGTCAATCTGTCGTTGGGGGCCAGTTTGCGCAACGGGTCGCGTGCCAGCCGTGCGCAGGTATCCGCCAGTTCCCTGTTGCAGAAGCGTTTTAGCAGGTCGCGGGTATATTCCTGCATATCGGCCGGTTTCAAGGCATATTCTACGCAGAGAGCCGCCCCCGCTTCTTCCAGAAACTCTTCAACGGTACGGTGCAGAGCCTGGTTCTCCAGAGCCTGCCAGCCCAGAGTGAAGCCGTGCAGGCATCCCAGGTAGCCCAGTGCCGCATGTGCCCCGTTGTGCGCATACAGTTTGCGAGCCGCATAGGCTTCAAATGGTGCAGCGGGCTGCATGCCCTGCATAGCCGGCACGGGCTGCAGCAGTGCTTCTGCATCTACCGGCAGCATAGAATAGGCTTCTGTGCGGATGAGTGAGGGGTTAAGGTTTCTCATGCCTTCGGTTGGGACAGGCGTCATGCGGGCGACCACGGTGCGAACAAATGCGGCGGCATTGCCAAGGGAACTGCGTGCATGTTCGGGCAGATGGCTCTGCACTGCGTCGTGCAGTATCTCGTGTGCATTTGGCAGGTTTTCGCAGATGAGGATATTGAGCGGAGGCATTTGCCGCTGCATGCGCAGCAATATTCCCTCTGCCAATACAGGTGCAATGGCTTGCAGCGCGCCTGCCCCCACTGCGGTGCAGGCAATGACGGCATTGGCGATGACTTCGGTGATTTGGGTGTGCTGTGCTGGCAGAAGGGCGCTTACGCCTGCGATGTTGAGTACACGCGCCTGCGGCCCTACGATTTCCAGCTGGTAGCTGTGCGTGCTGTTCAGGTTTTCTACCAGCTGTGCATCGGTATCTACGAAGACAGTATTCCAGCCGCTTTCAAAAAACAGCTGCGCCAGAAACCCGCGTCCAACGCTTCCGGCTCCAAACTGCAGGGCAGCAGGCGGGGGTGCATTCATTTGTGCCCAGGCTTTCGAGCATCGTTTTGCCTGTGCGTCATTGCAGCTCTCACTCGTTTGATTACGCGGTCTGTGATGTCTCCAAACACAGCCTCTCCACACAGCAGGCGTGCGGCTGTGCAGGTGGAGGAGGGTCTTTGCACGCCAAAGCGATAGCAGAAAACGGGCCACTGATAAAAGAATTTGGAGAGCCGCAGGGCCGAGTCGAAATTATCACGGTACATGTCTGCGATTTGGCGTGTATACTGCTGTGCGGTTCCATCTGTCAGGCATTTCGCCGCTGTCTGTCCGCTGCGCAGCGCATGAAATATTCCGTCGCCAAAAAACGGGTTTACCAGACCGGCTGCATCACCTGCAAGAAGCACCGTGGCATCGCTGTTTTGCAGGCGTCTCATGCCACTCCAGATGGGCAGCGGATGTGCATGGAATATGAGGTCTTCTTTTTTGTACTTTATCTGCAGCACATCCAGGTACTGGCAGATAACCTGCTGCAAAAATTCCCTTGTACCCGCTTTTTTTCTGGCAGCGGCTCCCCTCTGGTTAAAAAAGCCCGCCCCCACGTTTACATGGTTGTCTTTTGGGAAAACCCAGGCATAACCTCCCTTCACCACGCCGTATTCCAGGTGCACTACATCACGCCGCAGTTCAGGGTGCCCTTCTCCCCAGGTATGCTCTACCTCAGCCTCCATAGCGATGGCACAGGTTCTTTCTTCGTACAGGCCTGTTTTGCGGGCAACTACTCCGTTGGCGCCATCGGCCCCTATCAGGGCAGCGCAATGTGCACTCCATTCTCCTTCTCTGCCGGCTGTCACACTAATCTTTTTGTTGGGCAGGGTATCTACACTGCAAACGGGCATGCTCTGTATCAGGTCGGCACCAGCTTTTTGGGCACGCTGTGCAAGCGCATAATCAAACAGGCTCCTCTGCACCATCCAGAGCGATACATTACCGTTTTCTTCGGCATTCATGGGCATGAGGCAGGGCTGTTCAAAATCAAATGTATGGCGCATATACCGGGTATCCGCCTCTACAAACGCTTCGGGGGCAATGTCTTTTATTTCCTTAAACTGCAGCAGGTCTCCTACCACCATGGGCATTCCTCCTCCGCAGGTTTTGTGTCGCGGCAGTGCATGTTTTTCAAGCAGAGCCACTTTTTTTCCATTGCGGGCCAGTTCCCATGCTGCTGTGCAGCCTGCCGGTCCTGCGCCCGCCACAATAACGTCATACCAGGGCAAATCACTCATTAAAAGTCTCCACTGCAGGCCGGATGCATGCATGCAGATATATTAGGTGCGTCAGGCCTGCGCCTGCGGCATAACTTGAATCGTTGCAGCAGGGATGTATCCCTGTCTGCAAATATTCGACATGTATGGGCGAAAAGCCTTCCTTTTATCAAAAGCGCTGCCTCGTTGTAAATGAGCGGAGTGACTGCCAGGGGAGGAAACGAATGCTGTTGAAAAGAATAAAGGCAGTAGAACGCCAAATGCTTGGCCTGTATTTTTATGATCAACTTGTAGAAAGCGTGCCATGTTTCACCAAGAACGGTCTGCTTTGCTGATGCTGCATGAGCAGCTGGAGGCTGCCAGGAAGCGTGAGAAAACTCTGGTGATGGGAATTTTGAATGTAACCCCCGATTCTTTTTCAGACGGCGGGCTGTACAATCGTCCTGATTTGGCGATGCGCCGCGCGCTTGAGATGGTGGAGGAAGGGGCGGATATACTGGACATAGGGGGCGAATCGACGCGCCCCTCCACGTTTCGATCGGGAGGAGTTTTGTCGGCTGCTGAAGAGTTGGACAGGGTGATGCCGGTGATAGAGCGCATTGCAGAGGCGATGCCAAACATGCCGGTTTCGATAGATACCTTCAAGGCGGAAGTGGCCCGCGAGGCGCTGCGGGCGGGTGCAGTGATGATCAACGACATCAGCGCAATGCGCGCCGACCCCGCAATGGCCCAGACAGCGGCGGAATGGCAGGCTGCTGTGTGTCTGATGCACATGCCGGGTCTGCCCATGCAGCTGCCTGAAAACCCCGTCTATGTAGATGTTGTGGAAGATGTGCGTACGCATTTGCTTCAGCAGGCCCAGGCTGCCGGGCAGCATGGCATTTCTGAACGCAGTATTGTGATTGACCCCGGCCTGGGGTTTGGCAAGAATGTGCAGCAAAACCTGCATTTGCTTAAAAATGTTGCGCGCCTGGCCGATACCCCGTATCTGCTTCTGATTGGGCCAAGCCGC
>DAIDHN010000064.1 GCA_027459665.1 Chthonomonadaceae bacterium
CGCGCCGACGGCAGTGGGCATGCAGAGCGGTATGGTGCATCGTGCATTTAGTCCACGGAGTGGACTTTTGCCTGTCAGAACGGGGTTTCAACCCCGTGGCATGAGCTGCTGGGTTTCAACCCCGTGGCAAAGGCCGGGGCGAGGCTGCTTTACGCCCTGCGGGGAAGGGTGTATCTGCCTGCAGCAGCAAGGCAGGAAATACGATGCGGGCGGCGAATACTAGGTGCATAACTCGAAGAGGAGAACCCGACATGCAAGAGACCCTTGTACTGCTGGAAACCAGCGGCTCTCATGTGCAGCAAACCAGCCTGCCCGCCCTCTCCTTTGCACAGCATTGGGAAAGCGCTACCGGCGCTCCTTTCTCTCTGCTGATCATGGGCGGCGAAGAGGCCCGCCTGCAAATAGAGAGCTTTGCGCAGTATGGCGCAAAAACCGTGTACACTGCGCTGCATTCCCTGCTGGCGCAGCCTGTCGCAGACAGATATGCCTGTGTGGCGCACACTGCGCTGCAGCACACCGGCGCAAATGTGCTGGCGGGCGCGGCAGGCGCATGGGGGCGCGACCTGCTTCCGCGCATTGCAGCGCTGGCATGCCTGCCTATGGCTTCAGATATTCTCTCCGCTGAACCAGATGAGCAGGGCATTGTGGTGAAGAGGGCCTTGTACGCAGGCAGTCTGACAGGAACCTTTCGACTGCCCGGCAAGTCTGCCGTGCTGAGCATTCGAGCCACGGCCTATGCGCAGCCGCGCACCGCCGCGCAAACCTCGCCCATTGTCCCGCTGCATTTTGACCCCCAAACCCTCCCCTCTGCCATGCAGGTGCTGCAGCGCGAACAGGGCAGCCTGCAGCGCCCCGACCTTGCCGCGGCACGGGTAGTGGTTTCGGGTGGAAGGCCGCTGAAAAATGCCGAAACCTTTGAACGGCTGATAGGCGGCCTGGCAGACTGCCTGGGCGGGGCGGCAGGAGCCACCCGTGCCGCAGTAGACAGCGGCATAGCCCCCAACGAACTGCAGGTGGGCCAGACAGGGCGGGTGGTAGCGCCGCAGCTGTACATTGCAGCCGGTATATCGGGCAGCCTGCAGCACCTGGCGGGCATGAAAGAAAGCAGGGTGATTGCCGCCATCAACACCGACCCCGATGCCCCCATTTTTCAGGCGGCAGATTATGGGTTGATTGCAGATCTGTATGAAGTGCTGCCCGAACTGATGAAAAAGCTTGCCCCCCATGCATGAAGCCGCCCGAACCGTTTTTTACCGCATTGCCCCCTGGCAGCAGGCCATTTTTTACCTGCTTTCGCTCATCAGCCTGGCTGTCTGTACGCGCAAAATAGTGCAGCATGCGCGCCTTTGGCGGCAGGGCAGACCAAATGCAGAACCCGGCAGCCGCAGCCAGAGACTGGCATCGCTTTGGCGGCAGGCGGCCATGCAGCAAAAAGTGCGCCGCAGGCGTTACGCCGGAAGAGCGCACCTGGGCATTTTTTTCGGCTTTCTTACCCTGTTTGCCGGCACATGCATTGTAGCTGTAGAGCATTACGGCGCACTGCTGTTTGGCCACCACTGGCTGTACAGAGGCTGGTTCTATCTGCTCTGCAAAGTGTCGCTTGATACAGCCGGACTGCTGCTGATGGCAGGATCGGGCATGGCGCTGGCACGGCGCCTGTTCTTCAAACCAGCCGCGCTTGCCCAAAGTGCGTTTGACCCTGCATTCCTCACCCTGCTTTTTCTATCGCTGCTAACCGGCTTTTTGCTCGAAGGCGCAGGGCTGTATGCCGACCCCCGCCGTGCACCCTGGAGGGCCTTTTCATACGTGGGGCGATGGTTTGGCGCAGCACTGCCGCATCCGCTCTCTGCCGCAGCCTACCAGACAATCTGGTGGATACATGCCCCCATTGTTCTCACGCTCATAGCCCTGCTGCCGTACGGAAGAAGGCTGCACCTGTTTGTGATACCTGCCTCGGCTTTGCTGCAGCCGGAACGCAAAATGGGTGTGCTTGAAAACGTGAGCTTGCAGCAGGTAGAGGAAACAGGCCGCACAGGTGCCGCCTCTGCTGCCGACTTTACCAAATGGGAACGCATGAGCCTGGAGGGATGCATGGGCTGCGGACGCTGCACCGAAGTCTGCCCCGCACATGCCATGGGCAAGCCGCTCAACCCGCAGCAAATCGCTTTCGATCTGCGCTCGCTGCTGACGCAGGGAGAAGGCGAAAACTCTACCGGCATCATTGCCGATGAAGCGCTGTGGGCATGCACCAACTGCCATGCCTGCGTGCAGGAATGCCCTGCCCTGATACGGCACGTTGACCTGATAGAGGGAATACGACGTTACAGGGTGGGGGAAGGCGCACTGACAGGCTCTGCGGCGGCCATGCTGCGCAAGCTGGGCAGCCGCGAAAACCCGTGGGGGCTGCCAAACCAGGAGCGCACCGCCTGGGCGGATGGGCTGACGCTGCAGCAGGCCGAGGCCGGCAATACCGACATGCTGCTGCTGTGGGTTGGCTGTGCAGGGGCGTTCGACCCGCAGGCCCGCAAAACCGTGCGCGCCCTGGCAGAACTGCTGCAGCATGCCAATGTGCCGTTTAGAGTGCTGGGAAACCGCGAACGCTGCACGGGAGACCCGGCGCGCAGAACAGGCGACGACTTTTTGTACCAGCAGCTGGCAGAAAGCAATATAAACACCCTCAAACAGGTGCAGGCCGCGCGCATTGTCACCACCTGTCCGCACTGCATGCATACCCTGAAAAACGAATACGCGCAGATGGGTTGCAGCCTTGAAGTAGAACACCACACCGAACTGCTGGCGAGGCTGCAGCAGGAAGGTAAACTGCCTGCCGCAGCAGGCGGACAAAGCGCTGTGTACCATGATCCCTGCTTTCTGGCGAGAGTGAACGGCGTAACCGAACCGCCCAGAGCCGTGCTGCAAAGCGCCGTGGAACTAAAGCCTGCACAGCGCGAGAGAGAACGGGGCTTTTGCTGCGGCGCAGGGGGTGGGCGCATGTGGATGGAAGACGACCCTGCTCAAAGGCCGGGAAGGGAACGCGCCAGGGAACTGATGGCTACAGGAGCGCAGACGATTGCAACCGGATGCCCGTTTTGCAAAATCATGCTGTCAGACAGCGTGGCGCAGCAGGCAGGCGAACAGAAAGCGCCCCCGGTGCGCGATGTGGCGGAACTGCTGCTGGAAGCGCTGCAGGTGGAAAAACAGTGAGCACAGATGCATTCTCGCCGCTGCAGGGAGGCGCATTTCTGGAAAAGCCGCCGACCGGCACGTTTTTTAAGGAACTATTTACTGCCGATGAACTGTTTATGGCTGAAAGCGTGCAGCAGTTTATGCAAAAGGAAGTGATGCCCTGTGCCGCCGCAATGGAGGCCGGAGAAAACGGGCAGATGCCTGGGCTGCTGCTGAAAGCCGGAGAGCTGGGGCTGACCGGGGCAGCGCTGCCGGAACGCTACGGCGGACTGAATTTGCCCAAAACCACGCAAACCCTGCTAACGCAATGCACTGCGGTCTGCCCTGCATTCGCGGTAGCCTGCGCGGTGCATTCGGGGGTGGGGGCGCTGCCGCTGCTGCTTTTTGGCAGCGATGAGCAGAAAATGCGCTTTTTGCCCGAACTGGCAGCCGGAAGGAAAATTGCAGCGTTTGCGCTTACCGAGGCAGACAGCGGTTCGGATGCGCGCGCCGCACACACCACTGCTGTACTGCTTGATGAGGGAGGATACCGGCTGGAGGGCAGCAAGGCATGGATTACCAACGGAGGGTTTGCGCACCTGTTTACGGTGTTCGCACAGCTGAACGGGCAGTTCTCGGCTTTTTTGGTAGAAAGCGATGCACCAGGGTTTGCAAGAGGACGCGAAGAGCAGAAACTGGGCCTGCATGGCTGCTCTACCAGACGCATTTTGCTGGAAGGGGCGCTGGCGCCTGCCGACAGCCTGCTGGGAGAACCGGGGCAGGGGCACCTGCCTGCCTTCTGCGCACTCAACCCGGGCAGGCTTGCCATTGGCGCGATTGCGCTTGGCATGGGCAGGCGTGCGCTGGCGCTTGCTGTTGAATATGCTAAACAGCGCAAACAGTTTGGACGCGCCATTGCGCAGTTTGGACTGGTGCAGCGCATGCTGGCACAAAGCGCAGCCCAGCTCTGGCTGGCAGAGTGTGCACTGTACAGGGCGGCGGGCGAAATGGACGCAGCCCTGCTATCGGGTGCGCCCATGCATCTGGCGCTGGCCGACTGCGCAATAGAATGCGCAGCTGCCAAACTGATCTGTACCGAAACAGCACAGCAGGCGATAGATGCCTGCCTGCAGATTCATGGCGGATACGGATACAGCGAGGAGTATGCGCCGGCGCAGCTGTACCGTGATATAAGGGTGTTTCGCATTTTTGAAGGGACTTCAGAAGTGGTGCGACTCTCTCTGGCAGAGGCATGGCTGAAGAGGCTGAGGGAGGGAAGACTGAAGGAACCGCAAAAGGGAGACCAGACTGCAGACAGGCTGAAACAGGCGGCCTTTGCTGCACTGCAGGCAGGCTTTGAAGGGTTTGGGCGTGTGCAGGAAAAACAGCAGCAGGCAGCAGACCTGAGCGATATTGCCATTGCCGTGTATGCCCTGGAAGCCGCAGAGATGAGAAGCAGGCAGACCATACGAAACCGCACGCTGGCTGAGACAGCTTTTCAGCTGGCGCTGCAGCAGCAAACCATGCACTGCAATGTACTGCTGCAGCGTCTGCCCGGTGGACAGAGGGTTGAGATGCAAAACGACCTGAATGCCTATGAACTCAACAGCACGCTGGCACAACTGGTGCTGGAGAATGAAGGAGGAGTTTTTTGAGCCGAAATGCACACTGCTTCGTGAGCCGCCAGTGGGTGCGCTTTGACATGATGGACCCGCTGCACCATCTGCACAATGTGAACTATCTTCTGCTGTTTGAGCGGGCGCGCTTCGACCTCTGGAGAGCGCACGGATTTGGCCCGGATGCGCCGGGGTTCGACTGGCCCTATGTGGTGGCGCACAATGAAATATCGTACCTGCTGGCCATAGAAACCGAACAGGAAGTGGAAATTGATGTGGAGGTGAGCGCACTGGGGCGAAGCAGCATTACTTTTCATCACATGCTGTACCGTGAGGATGGAGCGCTCTCTGCCGAGGGGAGCTGTGTGCTGGTGCGTGTTGACCCGATAGAACGAAGGCCCATCCCCTGGTCGGAGGGGTTTCGCAGTCTGGTTGCTCCTTACCAAAAACCTTAAGCAGCTGCCTGAATTTGCGGCCGGGGAATGCCATAGAAGCCTGCAGGGGAAATATCTGGGGGAATAGGTAGATAAATTTCAAAATTTAATGTTTAATATAAGCAGGCAGGAATATGCAGCTGCTGAGCAGTATATATCACTGCAATATAATTTGTTCTATCCCGAAAGAGGTTTCCTTTGCAGCGGGGATAGTCGCATCTGATTTTAAGGAATGCAATGACAAACCAAGAGGAAATAGAAACTCTCAAAAAAGCGCTGGAACTGGAGCGTGCCACCCTGCGCACTTTGCTTGAAATAGTACCGGCAGGGGTTTTTGGCATGGAAGCAGATTCTGAAACCCTTCAATATTACAACGATCTGTCTAAAAAGATGGCGCAGCGTTTCTCTTTTCTACCCGATAGTGCGCATGCCGGAATGCTTCTGAACGAAAATGGCGAAAACTCTACCCGCAGTGAATGTCCGCTTATGCGCGCTCTGCGCACGGGTGAAAACTGCAGGGGCGAAATTGTGGGGCTGAAAAATGCCGATACCGGCGAGATAAGCCAGATTGAACTGCGCGCCGCCCCGGTGAGGGATGCAGAAGGCCGTATAGTTCGTGCGTTGGGGTGCTATGCAGACCCTGGCGAAGTTTCTTTCACCCTCTCTTCCAACGTGCTCGAATTTATTACCGATGCGTTTTTTAGCCTCGATTCTGAAGGCTGTTTTACGTATATGAACCGCCCTGCCGAAGAGCTTCTGCAGCGCAGGCGCACAGAACTGCTGGGTAAAAGCATTTGGGAAGAGTATCCCAATTCAACCCAGTCCCCCTATCTGGAGAATTATGAGCGCGCTTTTCGCGAGAAAAAAACGGTGCGGTTTGAAGTGTACGGCGCCGCTATTGGCCGCTGGCTGCATCTTTCTCTTTACCCAATGGAAAACGGCCTGGCTGTGTATCTGCAAGACATAACCCATTTGAAGGAAGTGCAGACAGCCCTGCAAAAAAGCGAGGAAGAACTGCGCGTTACCCTGCGCTCTATTGGGGATGCCGTGATGGTGACAGATAAAAATGGCAGCATTACGTTTATGAACCCTGTTGCACAGGAGCTAACCGGCTGGGCAGAGCAGGATGCGATAGGTAAAAACGCCCAGGAAGTGTTTCATATTGTGAATGAAACCACTCGCAACCCTGTGGTTAGCCCTATAGACCGCGTGCTGACTTATGGAGTGGTTGCACGGCTGGCAAATCACACTGTTCTGATTGCCCAAAACGGGAAGGAGTTGCCGATAGAAGACAGCGGCGCGCCTATCTATGACTCCGGGGGAAAACTGGCAGGGGTGGTGCTGGTGTTTCGGGATACCTCCGAACACAGACTGATGGAAAAACAGCTGCTGCAGTCGCAAAAAATGGAGGCGCTGGGCAGGCTGGCAGGCGGAATTGCTCACGATTTCAACAACCTGCTCACGGCTATTATCGGTTATGCAGAACTGATAGAAACCGAAATTGCCCGCCCTCACATTGTCATGCAGTATCTGCATAACATCCAGACCGCCTCAGAACGCGCTACCGCCCTGATTCGGCAGCTGCTTTCATTTGCCAGGCAGGATAAGCCACGCTTTGTCCCCGTGAATGTACCGCAGCTGGTTGAGGAGACGCTGCCGCTGCTGCAGCGGCTGCTGGGAGAGGATATTGAGCTGGTCACAGATGTGCAGGGCAGCAGCACGGTGATGGGAGATATCAACCAGATGACGCAGGTGCTGGTGAACCTGGCAGTGAATGCACGCGATGCCATGCCTGGCGGTGGAAAACTGACCATTTCTGCCAGAGAGCGCAGATTGGCAGGCGCAGACCTGCGCTACCCCCGAATGCCGGAGGGGGACTATGTAGAATTGAAGCTGCAGGATACGGGAACAGGCATGCTGCCGGAACAGATACCCCTGCTGTTTGAACCGTTTTACACTACCAAGCCGGAGGGCAGCGGAACTGGCCTGGGGCTTTCTATTTGTCATGGCATTGTGCAGACGATGGAAGGTGCGATTATTGCAGAAAGCGCTTCGGGGCATGGGGCTGCTTTTTATATTCTGCTTCCGGTACACAGCAGCAAAGAGTCGAAACAGCCTGCTGCCTTACAGCAGGAAAACTACAGGGGAACCGAAACCATTCTGCTGGTGGAAGACAACACTACGGTGCGAGCTATGCTGAATCAGGCGCTGGGGGTGTACGGCTATACTGTACTGCAAGCAGCCAGCGGAAGTCAGGCGCTGGATTTGTATCTTCGGCATGCAGGCAGAGTGCACATGGTGATTTCTGACCTGGTGATGCCAAATCAGAGCGGCAGGGAACTTGTGCAGGAACTGAAACACCTCACCCCCGCACTGCCTGCTCTTTTGCTGTCGGCACACATCATGAGTGCAAATGCTGAGCAGATTGCAGAAGACGAAGGAATTTATTTTCTGGCCAAGCCGCATTCACTGCGCGAGCTGCTCAAAAAAGTGCGCACTATTCTGGATGAAGCCGGTACGGAATGACTTCTGCTGCCGCACTGCGCGGCTAGCCGGCAAGGTAGATGGTTTTGCCAGACCGTGCAGAATGATATACGCCCAGTATGATTTCCACTGGCCGCCGGGCCGCCCTGCCGTCTATAAGCAAAGGTGCGCCTGTTTGTGCCGCTTCTATAAAGTTTTGCAGCTGCGCCCTGTGCGAGTCGCCCCAGAGTGCGCCTGGGTCGGAAGCCGCTCCTGTTTTCTCCGCCTCTTCCCGCACTGAGGCAGACCCGCCCCGCGCAACGCTGAGTGCGTGTGCCGCAGCCTCTTCGCCTGTGAAGGTTTCGCCGTTTTTGAGCCGCATTTCTTTCAGGCGGTCGCCTTCCAGAATCAGGCTGCCTTCTGTGCCATACAGCCCAATGCGCACCGCAAAGCCGGGGTAGGCGGCAGTGGTGGCAGTGAGCGTGCCCACGGCGCCGCCGTCAAACGTGAGGGCGGCTGTCGCAACGTCTTCCACTTCTATGCGTTCGTGCGCTGCGGTGCGCGTAGAGGCAGAGATGGAAAGCACCGGCCCGGCCAGCCACTGCAGCAGGTCTACGGTGTGCACGCCCTGGTTCATCAGTGCGCCGCCGCCGTCCAGCTGCCAGGTGCCGCGCCAGTCGCCCGAATCGTAGTAGCTTTGCGTGCGGTACCACAGCACCGAGGCTTCGGCCAGCACGAGGCGGCCCAGTTTGCCCATTTCTACTGCCTGTTTTGCTATGCGCGAGGCCATGTCAAAGCGGTGCTGGCTGATCACCGTGAGGGTTTTTCCCGTGCTTTCTGCCGCGGCGATCATTTTGTCGCAGGCTTCCAAAGTAACCTCCATCGGTTTTTCCACCACCACATGCTTTCCTGCCTGCAGTGCCTGCACTGCTATTTCTCCGTGCAGGCCAGAAGGGGTACAGACGGCAATGGCATCCAGCTCAGGGCAGGCAAGCATTTCCTGCAGCCCGGTGAAAGTGCGGGGTATGTGAAACTTTTCGGCCAGCGCCTGCATGCGTTCGGGTATGACATCTGTGGCGGCAAGCAGCTCTGCGCCGGCGATTTGCTGTATGGCGGCGGCATGGGTGGGGGCTATCACACCGCAGCCTGCAATGCCAAATCGGAAAGGGTGGGTCATAACAGGGTCTCCTTATTTCTGAGCAGCTCAAGCCGCTGCCAGAAATCTGGGAAGGTTTTGGCTGTACAGGCCGGGTTTTTTATGACAATGCCGGGCGCTGCCAGCCCAATGAGTGCAAAGCTCATGGCGATGCGGTGATCTGCAAATGTTTCCAGGCGGGCGGGGCGAATGCTGCGGGCCGGGTGAATGCGAAACCCGTCTGGAAATTCTTCCACTTCTACTCCCAGCAGCTTCATATTGGAACAGACTGCATGAATGCGGTCGCATTCCTGCAGGCGGGTGTGCGCAATGTTGCGTACCGTGGTGGGGCTGAGCGCAAACGGCGCAAGCGCCGCCAGGGTGAGGCTGGTATCTGATATGGCGCTCATGTCTCTGTCTATGCCCTTGAGCTCCCCCGGCGGCGGGCCTTCCACACATAACCCCTGCGGCGTATCTTGCACGCGGCAGCCCATTGCAGCAAGCGTTTCGGTAGCAAACCGCACGTCTCCCTGCAGCGCATCGGCATGCAGGCCGCTTACGCATACTTTGCCGCCGGTGAGTGCTGCCGCGGCAAAAAAGTAGGAGGCGCTGGAGGCATCTGGTTCGACCTGGTACTGTTTCTGGGGCTGGTATTGTGCCGGGCGTATGCGATAGCCCTGGGGCATGGTTTCTGCAGATGTTCCCCACTGCTGCATCATGGCGGTGGTGAGGGCTACATAGTGCGGGCGCAGCGCGCCTTCCAGCTCGATGACGGTTTCTCCGCCTGCTGCAGGCGAGACCATAAGCAGCGCGCTGAGAAACTGGCTGCTGGCAGCAGTCTGCAGCTTGCAATAGCCTCCCTGCATCCTTCCTCTGCCCTGAATGCGCAGCGGCGGGCAGCCGTTTCCAAATTCTGCTTCTGCCCTTACCCCCAGCTGCTGCAGCGCCAGCAGAAGAGGTTCCTGGGGTCTTTGGCGCATGCGTTCCACGCCGTCCAGCAGATATTCCCCGCTGCCCAGTGCGCAGAGCGCTGTAAGAAACCGCAGCGATGTGCCAGAGTTTGCCAGGTAGAGAGTGGCCTTGCGCGCTTCAATTTCGCCGCCCCTGCCATGAATGGCAATGCTGGTTCCCTGCTGTGAGGTTTGCACTGCAAAACCCAGCCGCTGCAGCGCTTCCAGCATCACGGCAGTGTCTTCTGAGGCCAGTGCGCCTGTGATGTTCGATTCACCCTGCGCCAGCGCCCCCAAAATCAGGGCGCGGTTTGTAATAGATTTGGAACCAGGCACAGAAATCTGCACGCTGGGCGGAGATTTGAGCGGCGCAATTTCCAGTTCTGCAGGCAGTACAGGCGGTGCAGGCATAATTACACCTCGCCGGCCGAGGCGGGAAGGTCGTCTGCCAGCCGCCGCAGCCCAGATGGAGTGACTACGTAATCGTTTTCAAGTCGTACCCCAATGCTTTCCCCCGGCAGGTAAATGCCCGGTTCTACTGTAATAACTGAACCGGGATGAAGCGGTGCGCTCCAGTCTGCGTTGGCATGCACGTCATGCACATCCAGGCCCAGGTGGTGGCTGATGCCGTGGGGCATAAAAAAGTCCATGGTTTGTTCTGTGCCGTCCGGCGCCAGTGCGCGTGCCGGGGCGCTGCGGTAAAACTCTTTGCACCGTTCTGTCATATCCTGCAGCGAGGTTTTACCGGTTTCAAAGCGTTCTACTACAAATCGGTGTGCGTTCAGCACCGTATTGTAGATTTCGGCCTGCCGCGGGCTGAAGGCGAGGCCGACAGGGTATGTGCGGGTAACGTCACCGCAGTAATGGCCCGTCAGCGCGCCTATGTCTATCACCACTGCGTCTCCCTGCTGCAGGGGGGCGTTGTTGGCATCGTAGTGCAGCACCGCTGCATTTCTGCCGCCGCCCACAATGGGTGCAAAGGCAGCAGCAGAGCGGTTTTTGTAGAATACGCTTTGTATAATGGCTTCCACTTCATGTTCATGCTGCACTGTGCCGTTCATCAGGGCGCTGCGCGCCTCGCTGTGCGCGAGGCAGGTAATGCGTGAGGCTAGCGCGAGGCGCTCCTGTTCGGCTTCAGATTTCACAATGCGCAGGTTTGCCACTTGCGGGGCAATGTCTTCAAACTGTGCAACCGGCGCCATTTCCTGCAGTTTGCGCATCAGCGCCAGTTCGCGGCTTACTGCGGCCTGTTCTCCCCAGGGGGCCGGCAGGGCAATGCGGGGGCATCGGCGCATCCAGCCTGACAGCGCCGGGATAAACCCTAGTGCATCTCGTGCCGCCTCTATGCCGGTGAGCTGTTCTGTTTCAGAGCCGGGGCCGAGGCGCGGGCCGTTCCAGGTTTCCAGTGAGGCGCTGCGTGCAGGAAGAAAGAGAATTTCCCTGTCTGTTGGCTTCAGGTCTCGCGCCCCTGTATTCGCCATCAGGTTTTCGGGCAGCAGCACCAGCGCTGCGTCGGGTACGTCTACGCCTGTGAGGTAAAAAAAGGTGCTGTTTTGCCGCCAGGGAAGAGGGAAGCTGCCGATCGCTCCTTTTTCGCCCTGCACCACCACAATCGCATGGGGAAATGCCTGCCGAAGCGCTGCTCTTCTGGCTCGAAATTCATCGGCAGAAAAGCCGTCGAGAGGCGGCGGAGGGGGCTGCAGCACGCTCGGCAGAGCGTGCTGATGGTCTGGTACAGGCATGGTTTCTCCTTGCGCACTGCATATTGCAGAAGCCTGGCTTTATGCTATCTGCCGTGGCATTTCTTGTATTTCAGCCCGCTGCCGCACCAGCAGAGGTCGTTGCGTCCGCCTTTCCAGTCTGGCGGCGCGCCATCTCTGCTTCTTGCGGGCGAACTCTGCGCAGCGTTCTGGCCGTTCTCCTGCACGTTCAGCAGGGTTGGCGACTGCAGCTCTTCCATGCCTTTGAGTTTGGGGCGCGGCAGGTTTTGCGGCAACGGTATAGGCTGCGCCAGGTTTTGCATTGCTATGGCGCCCTGCATATCCTGCGGTTCTACTACCAGCTGCACCCGGAAGAGGGCGCGCACAATGTCATCCTGCACGGCCTGCTGCATTCTTTCAAACTCATCAAACGCCTCCCGCTGGTAAATAAGCAGCGGGTCTACCTGTTCGTAGCCTCTGAGGCCGATGCCTTCGCGCAGGTAGTCCATGTTGGCCAGGTGCTGCATCCAGCGGTCATTGATGGCTCTGAGCGCCATCCAGCGTTCCATCTGCCTCATTTCACCGGGTGCAATTTCCTCAAATTCCTTTTCGCGCTCCTCATATTTGCGCATCACAAAGGTCGTAAGGTAGTCACTCATCTCCTCGCGGGGTTTGCCCTGCAGGTTTTCGGGCATCACGGCAGGCGCCAGCAGAAAGTAGTCGTTCAACTCCTGGTAGAGGGTATCCATCTGCCAGTCGCCGGGCGCGATATCGGGGTTGCAGTAGGTGTCTATGGCCGATGTAATGTTGGCCGATATATAGTGTACAATGGTGTCGCGCAGGTCAACGCCTTCAAGAATGCGTCTTCGCTCCCGATAGATAAGCTCTCTCTGGCGGTTCATCACGTCATCGTAGTCAAGCACATGCTTGCGCGATTCGAAATAGTGTTCTTCCACCTTCTTTTGGGCGCGCTGTATCATGCTGGAGAGCATTTTTGCATCCATTGCCAGATGCTCTTCCCAGGTGCGCAGCAGCGGATGATTGGCCTTGTCTCCAAACAGCCTCCAGAGTTCATCTTCCAATGATACGTAGAAGCGGCTTTCTCCGGGGTCGCCCTGCCTGCCTGCACGTCCCCGAAGCTGGTTGTCTATGCGCCGGCTTTCGTGCCGTTCTGTGCCCAGTATATAGAGGCCGCCCAGCTGCCGCACTTCGTCTGCCGCTTTTTTGTGCTCTTCATCGGTAAGCGCTCCGGTGGTGACTGCATTGAGTACGCCTGCATTACCAAATCTGCGGTACCCCAGCAGCGCGCTTTCATCGATATCTTTTTCTTCCTGTTCCAGCGCTTCTGCGGCGGCTACCGCTTTTTCGAGTGAGGCGATGCGTCCATCTACCGGGGGCAGTTCCTGATCGATGTGCTTGCCTCCCAGCAGAATGTCCACTCCTCTTCCTGCCATATTAGTGGATATGGTGACAGCGCCTTTTCTGCCTGCCTCCGAGATAATCACCGCTTCCTGTTCATGAAACTTGGCATTAAGCACATTGTGGCCAATGCCATGCAGCAGCGCCTCTCGCAGCAGTTCTTCTCCCTGCGGTTCAATGCGGAAGATGCGTTCCATGGCTTTCATGTTTGCGGCATCCAGTGGGTCTTCGCGCAAAGAGAGCTGCTGCAGCAGTGGCTTGAGGCGTGAAACCGGGGTGCGCAGCTGCATTCCGTTCATCAGTGCGCCGTTGAGCAGGTTGGTGAACTGTTTTTTCTCTTCAGAAGAGATGTTTTTAGTGTTTTCCAGTGCTTCCCGGGCTACTTCTATCATGCAAAGCGCTGCCAGCGGGGCCGGGGCGAGCCGCTGACTTACGCGTTCGCTCATTTCAATAGAGCGAGTGCCTACCAGTATGGGTTGTTTGCGGCAGTATACGCGCAGTATTTCTGCGGTAATTCCCCTCAGTTTGTGTTCGAGGGTTTTGTAAATTACGTCGGCCTGATCCTGGCGCACCATGGGGCGGTTGGTGGGCACCTGCACAACATCGAGGGCGTAGATTTTTCGAAACTCGTCTTCTTCTGTTTTGGCTGTGCCCGTCATGCCCGACAGTTTTGAGTAGAGGCGGAAGTAGTTTTGAAAGGTAATGGTGGCCAGCGTCTGGCTTTCGCTTTTAACGGTTACTTTTTCTTTGGCTTCTATGGCCTGGTGCAGACCGTCTGAGTATCTTCTGCCAAACATGAGTCGGCCAGTGTTTTCATCTACAATGATGATTTCGGGGCCGTCTTCCTCATTCACGGTTTTTACCACATAGTCGATGTCTTTGCGGAAAACACCGTGGGCTTTCATTGCCGCCTGAAGATAGTGCATCAGCTCATTGTTTTCAGAGAGGTTGCTGATGTTGAGTTCCCGTTCCATCATGGCTACGCCTGCATCTGTGATGGTTGCGGTTTTCTGTTTTTCGTCTACCACATAATGTATGTTTGACTTCAGCTTGTCGGCTTCTGGGTTGTCCTTGTCTTTCACCGGGTCGTCTATGCCGCGTTTCATGCGCGCCACAATGCGGTTGATGGTTTCGTACATGTCGGTGGGCTGCTGCACCATGCCTGAGATAATGAGCGGGGTGCGCGCCTCATCGATCAGAATAGAGTCTACCTCGTCTACAATGGCGAAGTGCAGCTCTCTCTGCCTCAGTTCCTCACGTGTAAACTCCATGTTGTCGCGCAGGTAGTCGAAGCCGAATTCGTTGTTGGTGCCGTAGGTAATGTCGCACATATAGGCTTCATGCCTGGTGCATGGGCGAGCATACCTGAAGCGCGGGTCGGGGTCGTCATAGTCTGGGTCATAGATGTATGAGCCGCCTTCATCGCCGGTTTCTGGCGATTGGCCCTGAATAATGCCAACACTGAGGCCAAGCAGGTGGTACACTGGCGCATTCCAGATGGCGTCACGGCGGGAAAGGTAGTCGTTGGCAGTCACCAGGTGTGCGCCTTTGCCCAGCAGTGCGTTGAGAACAAGCGGTGAAGTTCCTACCAGGGTTTTACCCTCACCGGTTCTCATTTCGGCAATGCGGCCGTCGTGCAGCACCATGCCGCCGATCATCTGAACATCGTAGTGCCTCATTCCGAGGGTGCGCCGTGCAGATTCGCGGGTAATGGCAAAAACTTCAGGCAGCACTGCATCGAGCAGGGGGTCGTACATTTTTCTATCCTGCTCCCTGCGTTCCTGCCCAATCAGCTCTGCAAACTGATCTCCTGCTTCCTGCACAAGTCGTGCATAGTCTGTTTGAATCTGCTGCCTTATTTCAGCAATGCGCTGCTTGAGCTGTTCATTGGAAAGTTTCTGGATTTGTGGTTCCAGTGCATTGATTTTGGCGACCACCGTTTGGCAGCGGGCAATGTCGCGTGCGTTGCTATCGAAAAGACGGTTGAGAAAACCGGGCAATGCGGCCATGCTGGGCATTCCTTCCAGGGGGCTAGCTGCTCGCCAACCCGAAAAGGTGTTCTTGGATATATACGTAAAATTATACCATGTTGCTGCCCCCCTGCGGCGGCATGCGGGCGCATACTCATACTAATGCTGCATTAAGACAGGTACAATGACTATCATTTTGCCTGCTTTGGCAGGTGAAATGGCACGTATAGAGGAGCAACTTCACAGATGATTCAACGCAGGCTCTGCCTTGCCTCTGCTGTTCTGCTTGCAATGGCGCCCACCCTGTGCCAGGCACAGCAGAAAGTGAGCCTGGCGTATCATGCCAAAAAAGGGCAGATATGCCGATATACCGACCAGCTGAATGCAACCATCAATGCACAGGGGCATCAGCTCAATATTGTTATCTCGCAGGTGAACCGGGTTACTTTTTCAAGCATTGCCGCCAATGGCGACATTACTGAACTGAGCAAAACAGAAGGCGGCACCGAAGAGATTATGGGGCACAAGCAGCAGCTGCCAAATACAAGCAGCGCACCCGATACCATTGTGATTCACCCGGATGGAACTCTTGCCTCATTCAAGCCGGGCGAAACAGACAAAACTCATCTGGGGGTGCGCCTTTTTGTAGCGACCAGCCCGGTGTTTCCCGCTGCACCGCTGGGGGCGGGCGATACCTGGAGCCACGACTATGCAGCAAACGACAGCATTGGCATTCGCGCAGCGCATGCCGACTACAAGGCCATTGCCTTTGGTGAAAAGGATGGCGCCCAGGCTGTAGAAATTCATATGCACTTTGCAGAAGATGCCGGTTCTAAACCCATAGCAGCCGACGGCACGCTCTGGATAGAGAAATCGAGCGGCGATACCCTCGAAAGCGATATGAAGGTAGAAAACCTTCCGTTTGGAGCCACCACCAGGGCCAATGCCGAAGTGACTACCAAACGCACGGAGGGCAGCCCGCTAGGAGATGTGAAAACAGGCGGTGTGGCTTCTGCTTCCAAAACGCCCAAGCCGAAAACCATTGACGATACCGTGAAGGGTTTTCAGAAAATGCCGGGGCTGTTCACACTCTACAGAAAACAGAAGGGCACCTCTGATACCATTTACATGGAGATTGCCGCCTCGCAGCTTGGCCAGCCGTTTCTGCTGGAGGCAACGGCCCGCACAGGCGATACCGAACACATTACACCCGGCTCGCCTATCAACGACATTTTGTTCAAGTTTGAGAAGGCGCCAGACGGCCGCATTCTGATGGTGGTGCCCAACATTGCCTTTCGGGCTACGCCGGGCACCCCTGTAGACAGGGCGGTGAAACGCTCGTTTGCTAATGCCAGGCTGGAGATTTTCTCGGTAAAAGCAACAGATGCCAAAACAGGAGCTGTGCTGATAGATGTTTCAGACTTGTTTAGAGGCGATATCGCACAAGTTACAGATTCGTTTCGCGGGGGCATTCTGGGTGGAGGAGCCTACGGCATAGACCGGGAAAAAACCTTTGTCACCAGAGTGAAAAGCTTTCCCAAAAACATTCTGGTTGAAACTTCTTACAATTTTCAGAAACTGGGCGGCGGCGCACCCGCACAAGGATTGGCCGATCTGCTGGGCGGCGGCAACATGCTGGCCGACGACAGGTCTATTCCCATTACAATAGACTATGCTGTATTCTCGGTTGCGCCAGACGGGTACATGCCGCGGCTGTACGACCCAAGAATTGGGTTTTTTACCACTTCTTATCAGGATTTCGACAACGACAGCAAACGCAGCCAGAAGGTGGAATACATCTACCGCTGGAATATGCGCAAAGCCAACCCTCGTGCTGCCATGAGTCCGCCTGTAAAGCCCATTGTGTTCTGGCTCGACAACGCAATCCCCACCGAATACCGCGGCCCCATCAGACGCGGGCTGCTGGAATGGAACCGCGCCTTCGCCAGGATAGGCATATCCAATGCCATTGTGGTGAAACAGATGCCCGCCAATGCCCACTGGGACCAGGCAGACATGACTCACAACGTGGTGCGCTGGGTGGTTTCGCCCTCCAGCGGCTACGCGGTTTCACTTATGCGCATCAACCCGATTACCGGCGAAATCATCAACGCAAACATTACCGTAGATGCCAATCTGGTGCGCTTTACAAAAGTGCAGCGGCAGGAACAGGTAGACCCGGCGCGCTATTTTACCCAGCTTGAACAGGCGCCGCAGCCCAATGCACTGGGAAGCGACAGCGAGCCATGGGACTGCAAGCTCATGCAGGACGGCGCCCTGAATGCCTGGGAAGGCAACCTGGCCATCAGCCTGCTTGCAGGCGCAGACAAAACCATCGACGAGAAAAGCTATGCGCGTGCATACATCCGCATGGCGGTTTCGCATGAAATGGGGCATATACTCGGTTTGCGCCACAACTTTCTGGGCAGCACCTTTCATACCCTCAAGCAGCTGAAAAACGGAAAAACCGTAGAAGACACCGGTATTTCCGCCTCGCTGATGGACTACTGCCCGTTCAACATAGAAGCCCTGCAGCACAAGGGAGTTCCCTTCTGGCAGAACCGCGTTGGCGTATACGACGAATGGGCCATTCAGTATGGGTATACCCCGATCAATGCTTCTACCCCCCAGGGCGAGCTGTATCAGCTGCACCAGATAGCCGACAAAAGCAACCAGCCTGGCCACCCGTACCAGAGCGATGAGATTGCCGATCAGTTTGACCCCAACGTAACCCGCTTCGATCTGGGTGCAGACCCCATGCATTACTGGATCAAGGATGCAGGGCTGGCACGGCATCTTATGTTCACGCTGTATCACCGAGTTCCAAAACCGGGGCGCAGCTACTCTGCATTCACACAAGACCTGTACGGCCTGATCGGCCTCTACTCGCAGGGAGCCTCTGAAGTGGCGCGCTATGTGGGCGGACTGCATGTGAATCGCAACTTCCGCGGCGATGCAGGCGAAAAGCCCACGCTGATGCCCGTTTCGGGAGCAAAACAGCGCAAGGCAGTGCAGATGCTGGACGAGATGGTTTTCTCGGCCAATGCCTTCAGCCTGCCCGAACAGTACTACACGCACCTGACGGTAGACCAGACAGCGGGCTTTCGCGTAATTGCACAGCGGCAGGACTATCCTATTCTGGATACCATTTCAAACACGCAGAGCGCGGCGCTTGACTTTCTCTTTTCAGGAGCCACTCTCGATCGCATTGCAAACAACGAGTACAAGCTGCACGATGCAAAAGGCGTGTTTACCATGCCCGAACTGTTTCATATGGTAACAGGCACTGTATGGTCTGAACTGTTCAACGGCAAAAACATCGGCCCCCTGCATCGTCAGCTGCAGCGGGCATGGCTGAGCCTGATGGGCAATATGGTGCTGGGCAAATCTCCCTCGCCTGCAGATGCCAGAATGCTTGCCTGGTATGAACTGCGCGAGATACGCCATGAAATAGCAGCAGATCAGAAGAAACCGCACGATCTGTATACCAGTGTGCATCTCTCTGAATCGCTTATGGTAATCAACCGCATACTGCATGCGCAGCAGGTAATTGGCGGCAGCGCCGCTTCGGGCGGCAGCAGCCTGCTGCAGCTTCTGCTGGGTGGGCAGAAGGCTCCGTAGTCTGCACATGAAAGTAAGCGGGCAGACTGGTGTTTCCAGTCTGCCCGCTTTTGTCTGTCTGGTTTTATACCCCTGGTGTTTCAGCGGT
>DAIDHN010000065.1 GCA_027459665.1 Chthonomonadaceae bacterium
TATAAAAAAACAGCGCCACAGGGCAATGCCCGCAGCGGCAAATACTACCGCTGCGCACAACCTGTCTGCATTTCATAGGGGTAACCGATGCATAAGCCACCGGTTACCCTTTACTATACAGCCCCTGCACAGGGGCGTGAGGCAGCCTAGTTGTCTGTTTTGACGGCGGCGGCGGCCGGGGCAGCAGGCAGCGCCGCACCGGTGAGAGAGGTAATGCTCTCATATACCCCGGCAGGCAGGGTGATCTGAACCTGCGAAGTTCCGCCTGCAGCAGCGCTTATTGCCCCTGTAATAGATGCAGGCGTAGCAGAGGCCGTGCCGCTGCCTCCTACCGGCGGCGCGGGCGGCGTTGCAGAACTGGAGGCGGCTGTCGGGTAGTACACTGTGGCAGTAAAACTGCCACTGGCCGCTAGTGCGCCGGCAGCCATCAGAGTATGGCTGGCATGGCCCGCAACACTGCTGTCTTCTACCGCAAGCAGCACCCCTCCACGCCGGTCTGTAAACATCATCCAGCTGCCCGAGGCAGGGGTCCCACTGCCAAATGTGCCGCTGTATGCCATGCTGGCCGCATTGCCCGCTTCCCACTGCCCCTGCGCGCTTCCACCTGCTGCACTCCAGCTGCCTTCCATATGCTCGCCATTCACCGAGCCTGTAATTGTATAAAGGCCGTCTGCGGTAGTGGCCTGAAAGTGGTTTGTGCTGTCTGGCACTGCAGTAAAAAAGTCGGTGTTGTCGCCAGATGGTGCAAACACCGCAATCACCCCGGTAATGGTTTGGGTAGCAGTGTTGTATTCGGCGTCTACCACTGCCTGTGTGTCTGAAACAGAATCTCCAGTCGCATCAAATGGCGCAGAAGAAGGTGTGTATGCACCTCCGGCAGGCATATGCTGCTCAACATCTTGTACTTCTGCCTGATAATCCGAGCTTTTTTTGAAGTCCTTGGTAAGGTCGATGCCCCCGGCAGGAGGATTGCTGGTCAGCAGCTGTTCTGCCTGGTCCAGATCGGTAGTCAGGTCTTGCTTTGGGTTCAGGGCGCCGCTGCCTATTTGCTGCAGCACATAGCTGGCGGCTGCAGTAGTTTCCTGATCGGTATCCGCCTGCACGGTAGTTCCTGCAGCGGCATGCGCATAGGTGCCCAGGGTAAGCTGCACTGCTGCCCCGCCCGTTCCGGTTACTGTTTTACTTACATTCACCACATAACTGTCGCCCGCATTCAGGTTTGAAAACTGGTAATTGCCATTGGCGTCGGTGGTGGTCGCCGCCGCGGGTGCAGATGCCAGCGAAGCAGCGCCGCTGGTTACATCATACAGCTGCACAGAAGCGCCAGGCAGGGGTGTCGTGCCAGAAGCAGCCCCTCGCGTAGGGGTGCCCGCCGGCACAAGCACAGTGCCCGAAAGAGAGGCGCTGCGTACGCCCAGCCCCCCTGCCCCTCCGCCGCACCCGGCCATGCAAAACAGCGCCACAGATGCTGCAAGTGTAAAAACTGCCGTCTTTGCCATATTCATACACGTGTCTCCTCACACTGCTCCCGCAAAATGCAATATATCATTTGGAACAGCATTGTATGTAATTATTGGCAGAATACAGGGGGTCTAACAGTGTGACGGCAGTGAAAACGCTATCTCAGTGGTTCACCGGGCTGCGGCCACCCGTTCATGTCAAAATGCAAAGGGCGTATCTGCAGGGTGGGAATGCCGTGATCGCTGCCGTCATAATAATGGTACACCAGATAGGCATGGCCGCGGATTGTTAAAATAGAACAGTGTCCCGGCCCAATCACACTGCCCTGTGTGGCAAGCAAAGGCGTTCCGCCGCCTTTCAAAAGGGGTTTGCCTGCTGCATCCAGGTAGGGGCCGTCCAATGCCGCCGACCTGCCCACCCGAATGTTATAGGTGCTGTGCACCCCTCTGCAACAGTAGTCAAAAGAAAGAAACAGATAGTACCAGCCGCCATGCTGAAAAAGGCATCCCGCCTCTATTGCATTGGAACCAGGCCGGTATGCTATTGGAACAATGGGCGCTCCCGGCTGACGTCTGCCTGTAGACGGGTCAAGCGATACCAGTTTGATTCCCGACCAGAACGAGCCGAAAAGCAGTACCGACCTGCCGTCTGCAGTGTTGAACGGATAGGGGTCTATGGCATTGTAGTTGTCTGCATTGCTGCTTTGTACAACCATTCCCTGCTGTTTCCAGCGGTATGCGGCAGAATGAGGGTCGAGAGTGGCGCTGGTCGCCAGCCCAATAACCGACTGCCGCGACCCAAACGTAGAAACCGCATAGTACAATCGGTACACGCCATGAGAATATGTAATAGAGGGCGCCCACACCCCCCTGCTGCCGGGCACAGCGCGTTTGGCCCAGAAGGGCACGCTGTGTGAAAAAACCTTCCCTATCCACTGCCAGTGAACCAGGTCGGAAGAACGGTGAATAAAAATACCCGGGCCTGTAGAATAGAGGTAAAACCACTTCCCATCCTGCGCAATCACGGGGTCGTGAATGTGCCTTGCCGGAGAGACAAAGGGCTTTGCTGCCCCGCTGCAGGCCAGCAGAGCCAGCGCCCCGGCCCAAACCAGATTCCCAATTCTGCGCATCTGCACAGGACGCGCAGTTTTTGTGTCTGCATGCACTGCCGGGTTCTGGTAAACAGCATTTTGTGCAAAGCCGCTCTGCATGGTAAATAGATATTTCATAACTATCAATAATACCTGCTGTGCCGCAGCATATTGTGCGGGTTTTTGCTGCGTCTGCACTATGATTACTGCACGGCAAACTCTGGTGCTACAATAGTAGTATGCTCTGCTGTGTCACCAAACTCTGCAGAACACACTGCCGCCCAGGAGGAAGCTAACCGTGTACTCTCTGCCTGCCTGCCAGGGTTTCACCCTGATAGAGCTGCTGGTGGTTATTGCAATACTGGCGCTGCTTGCAGCGCTGCTCTTTCCAGTATTTGCCCAGGCGCGCAACAGCGCCCTGCAGTCGGCATGCCTGAGCCAGATGCATCAAATCAGCCTGAGCGTCAGCATGTATGACCAGGATTACGATTCGCTTTACCCATGGGCAGTAGACCCCGCCGATCGGTATGAGGGCATATGGCGCTCGGTGCCGCAGTTCAATTCCCAAATACCCTCCATGCCCTGGCTCTACAAGGCGCTGCAGCCCTATGTGCATTCGCTGTCTCTTTTTCACTGCCCCTCAGATACAGGCTTCAATGTAGATGAAATGACAGGCGGCCTGCTTGATCCAAACAGCGCCCCGCCCAATGCAGAACCCTCCAGTTTTGCAAAATTCGGCACAAGCTACTACTACCATACCGCTCTTGCCCAGCAGCATATTGTCGACGGCTCTCTTCCCTACCCGGCCGAAACCCATGTGATCTACGATGGGTCGGGCAAATGGCACGGTACTGCAGAGGCGCTCAGATACAATGCTGCCTTTGCAGACGGCCATGCAAAAAGCCTCACTTACGCACAGATTATGAGAGCATGGGATGTTCCGCTTCATTAACGCTGCAGCCGCCGCAAAGGCGCACCGCTCTCAATAAAAATATGTACCATACAAATGCCCGCTTGACAAAGCAAGCAGAAAAACAGCACAATAACAACGGTAACAGCTACCCCCTTTAAGGAGCAAATTTTACATATGCCAATCTATCCCTCCCCTGACATACTGGATGAGAAAAATAAATACGAGTTAGTGATTCTCACCGCCAAGCGCGCCAAACAGCTGCGGGATGGCGGACGCAAGCTGATAGACACCGATTCGAGCAACGCCCTTACTGTCGCTCTCGAAGAACTGGCTTCAGGCGCAGTACAGCCGCGCCTCACTGAAGTCACGCTGGAAGAACGCCAGAAAGTGGCACGCAAACCGGCTGTGCCCACCGATCAGGACATTGTTGCAGCAGGGCCTGTTATTACATCGCCCGATGAAATGGATTTCTCTGGCATTGAGGAACCAAGCGACCTGATGATCGATACAATAGACGATTCTATTGCAGAAGATGATAGCGACGAGGAAGAATCGGGTTCAGATGAAGAAGATGACGAGCGACTTGGCTCGATGGATGAAGACTAACCTGTTGAAGGCAAGAGTGTGAAAGGACCAGGCAGGCCCTATGGCGGCGGAACAACGTGATCTGTATGAGGTGCTGGGAATATCAAAAACAGCCGAACCCAATGAAATCAAGCAGGCTTATCGTAATTTGGCGCGCAAATATCATCCTGATATAAACAAAGCGCCGGAGGCTGTAGAACGTTTCAAGGAAATTCAGGCAGCATATGATGTGCTGGGAGACGAACAGAAAAGACAGCAGTACGACCGGTTCGGAATCAATGGGTTCAATGGAGCTTCTGGAAGCGGCTATGCAGACGGAGGCTTTGCACAGGCATTTGCAGACATTTTTGACATATTTGGCCAGGCATCGGGCATGCAGACGCAGACATCGCATGGAGATGACCTGCGCCACGATCTTGAGCTTACCCTGGAAGAAGTTGCCAAAGGGGTAAGCCGCACCATTCAATATCCCCGCATGGAAGTATGCGACACCTGCCAGGGCAGCGGCGCAAGAGAAGGAACCAACCCCGAAACATGCCCGCAGTGCCGCGGCGCCGGACATGTGCGCACCGTGCAGCGATCTCTGCTGGGAACTTTTCAAACGCTGCAAACCTGCACACGCTGCCGCGGCACAGGCAAAGTGATACTCAATCCCTGCACTGCCTGCAGTGGAAGCGGACGTACGCGAAAAGTGCGCGAGCGCACTGTGGCCATTCCCAAAGGCGTAGACACAGGGGTGCGCCTAAGGCTGGTGGGAGAAGGAGATGCCGGTGAACGCGGGGCGCCCGCCGGAGACCTTTACCTTTTTCTCTACGTAAAACAGCATGAGATATTTGAACGGCAGGGCACCGACCTCTACTGCAAAGTGCCTGTCAGCATTGCACGCGCGGCACTGGGCGGCGACATCACAATACCCGTAATAGGCGGCACAGATACCCTGCATCTTGCTGAAGGCACACAGCCCGAACAGGTATACAGGCTGCATGGCAAGGGCCTGCCTGAAGTGAATGCAAAAGGGGTAGGAGACCTGCACGTTGTCATACAGGTGCAGATACCAACCCGCCTCACCCCCGAACAGCGCGCCCTAATGGAACAACTGGGCGAATCGATGGGCGAAAAACAGGAACACCACCCCGAAAGCCATGGCATTTTGGGCAGACTTTTTGGCAAGCATTAGGAAAAAATATGCGCTGGGCTGAAATCACCATCTCTTGTCCCTCTGAAACTGAAGAGGCTGTGTGCCAGGCTCTGCTGGATGCAGGCTGCGGGGGCACAATGACCACCGGCACAGGCCCGGTATCTGTACAGGGAAGCCTGCCGGAAGATGAATACCTGCCGGAAAAGCTGCAAACGCTGCGCGACAGGCTGAACACTCTGCCCGACTGGGGCCTTGCACCTGTCTGCAGCGAGCCAGGCGTACAGCTGGTAGATGAACAAGACTGGGCGGAAGCCTGGAAGAAGCACTACAAGCCGGTGAAACCAGGGCGTATTCTGGTAGTAAAACCCTCATGGGAAGTGTATGCGCCAAACCCCGAAGAAAAAGTGCTTGCTCTCGACCCAGGCATGGCGTTCGGAACCGGAGGCCACCCTACCACGCGTCTCTGCATGGAGTTTCTGGAAGATACTGTGCAAGAAGGCATGCGTGTAGCCGATATAGGAACAGGCAGCGGCATTCTCTCAATTGCAGCGGCGCTGCTTGGCGCTGAACACGTATGGGCTACCGACAGCGATTCCCTGCCGCGCCGAATTGCTGCCGCAAACATTGCTGAAAACCAGATGGAAGGCAAAATAGAGGTGCTTGAGCTGGATGAGTTCTACCAACAGGCACAACAGTGTGATATAGTAACGGCAAATATTGTGGCCAACACCATTCTGGAACTTCTGCCGCAAATAAGCGGCATGGTAAAAACCGGCGGCGCTGTTATTGTAGGCGGCATTGTGGAGGAACACCGAGATTTGCTGCACAGGGCGCTGGCGCTTGCAGGGTTTGAAGATATACAGGAAAAAACTGAAGACATATGGGTATGCTTTCTGGCAGTGCGCACATCAAACCCGGTCAACATGCCTGAACTGATAAACCTGAGCCGCTCGCTGCCCCCCCTGGGGGCAAACTGGGCCTGAAACGCAATGCACCGCATTTTTGTGAAGCAAGATCAGTTTACTGCAGATACCTGCCTCATTACCGGCCAGACGTACCAGCATCTGGCGCGAGTGCTGAGAATAAAGCCAGGAGATAATGTGCTGCTGCTCAATGGAGAAGGAGAGGCACGCAAGGCGCAGGTACTGCACGTAGACCGTACCACAGTATGCCTGCAAAACCTGGATACGCAACCCCTCCCTGCTGAAATGCAGTGCAGAGTGAGGCTGCTGCAGGCTATTGGACGGGGAGACCGCTTTGAACACGCGCTGCAGCATGGCACCGAAGTGGGAGCAGATTCTTTTGTACCCATCCTGGCGCAGCATGCCATGACCAAAGTGCCGCAAAACAAAATGGCGGAACGGGTGGAGCGCTGGCAAAAAATTGTGCACAATGCCGCCGAACAAAGCTGCCGAACACGTATCCCAAAAGTGGAACAGCCTATTACCCTGCCACAGGCGCTGAACGCCTATGCAGAACCATGCAGGCTGCTGCTGCACCCTCTGCAAAATGCCCCTGCACTGGCCGCAGTTTTGCCTGAAAACCCGGCGGGCATTCTGCTCGCAGTAGGGCCAGAAGGCGGCTGGAGCAAAGAAGAAGTGGAAACAGCGCTGCAGCATGGCTGCACCATAACTTCCCTGGGGCCGCGTACGCTGCGCACAGAAACTGCCGCGCTGGTAGCACTGAGTCAGATACTATATCATTTGGAACGGAGACCACTATAATGCGCATTCTCGGCCCGGATGGAAAACCTATTTCCACCAACCCACAACCCAGCAGCGAGGTGATACAGGCAGTAGAGCAGGTGCGGCAGATTGCGCAGGAAGGCAATCTGGAAGGCGCACTGCAGCAAATGTCTATGGTTTTTCAGGCGGATGTGGTCTCTGATCTCGTGATTGAAACCACACTCAATCTGCTGAGAGAAATCGCTTCGGCAGCAGGCGTACAACCCGAACCGCAGCTGCTGCCCGATGGAACCCCCAGGCCGCCCACAGAAATAGAGATATTTGAGGCGCTGCAGGAAGACCGCAAAAACCCCATGGCATACTATCAGATGGGAAGCAGGTTTTTTCAGATGGGAAGACCAGCCATGGGGCTGCCATTTTTTGTGCAGGCGAGAAACATCATCTTCGAACTCGCACCCGCCGATTTGCAGCAGGCTTCGCAGGATTATCTGCAGCTTAGGCAGGCCATTGAGGTGGATTACTCTCAAACCCTTATGGATTCTGGCAGCTACGAAGAAGCCATAGAGGCTTTTCATGCCCTCAACGATACCTACGGCGGACTGCCGATATGGCTGCTGCTTGAAATGGCAGAATGCTATGCCCTGCTGAGGCAAATGGATGAGGCCCAGGCGGTGTATGAAATGGCTACCCCGGAAGCCGCAGCAGGCTTTGCAGGAATGGAAGAGGTGCGCGAGGAAATAGGAGACCTGCTGGCACGGGTTTACGATTTTGATGATGATACCGAAATGACTCTGAGGCAGTGGCACTATGTACAAACCAGAGGTATTCTGGTAGAAACCAACGGGCAGGAAGAACTACCGGGCGAGAGGTTTGTACTCTGGCAGCCAAGTGAAGAAGACATTGCCTGGGTAACCGGCCAGACTGCCGCCATGCTGGAACAGATGGAACTGGCGCCCAACAAAATTCTCTGGCTGGGAGAAAGCAGCGAAACGCTGGCCCGAATTTTTGCCCGCTGGTGGGAAATAGCGCCTGAAAACATACGAGCATACCAGCCGGGAGACAACAACGACAGCGAGGATGAACTTGCTCTGCTCTGCATGGCTCACAGTTATGACATACCCGATGAAGAAACGCTCGCAGAACTGGCGGCGGCACGCCCCGGCCTGATTCTGTTTGCACTCGACCTTCACTGGACAGACCGCCAGCCCATTACACCCGACATTGCAGGCTTTATGAGCCAGATTTGCAATCTGCCCTGGGAAACCAGAATCGAAATGAGTGAAGACCAGCAGTCAGCTGCACAGGTGGAAGATACCCGCACACCCGATGAAGCGGCAGATGCGGTGGCGGCGCTGTTTGGCGAGGAAGCAGAACTGGAAGAGGCGGCACGAGAACTGCTTGCACTCTACGAACCTTGCTCAGACCTGATCATCAATCACCGTGACGCATCATTGAGCCGACGCCCGCTGCCGCTGCATTCGCCCGCAAAAAGCCCCCGCTTCGGCATTTAACCAGGCGAACAACTGACTTCGGCCAGGCGTAAAAAAACTATGGCATACAACGACTTTCAAGATTTTCTTGCGCGGCTTGAACGCGAGGGCGAACTAAAACGCATTCGCACCAGCGTCAACCCCTGCCTGGAAATCACAGAGGTTGCAGACAGGGCTATGAAACTTCCCGGCGGTGGGCCTGCTCTTCTCTTTGAAAACCCTACGGGGCATGCCGTGCCAGTCGCTATCAATGCCTTTGGCTCACGCCGGCGAATGTCTATGGCGCTCGGCGTAGAAGACTTTGAGGAGATTGCTGCCGAAATCGCAGAAATGCTGCGCCCAGAAATCCCCTCCGGTCTGCTGAATGCAGCACGAACCTTGCTGCCGCGCCTGAGCAGAATGTCGCAGTGCCCTCCCCGCCGCCAGGCAGGCACAGGCAGATGCCAGGAAGTAGTGCATACCGGCGAAGAGGTAGACCTAAACCAGATTCCCATTCTGCACTGCTGGCCGCAGGATGGCGGACGCTATATCACTCTGCCGCTGGTATTCACCCATGACCCCGAAACAGGCAAACGCAATGTGGGCATGTACCGCATTCAGGTATACAATGCCAACACCACTGGCATGCACTGGCAGCTGCACAAGGTAGGTGCAGAACATATGCGCCTTGCCGCAGCGCGCAAACAGCCCATTCAGGCGGCGGTGGTGCTGGGGGGCGATCCGGCACTTACCTACTCGGCAACCGCTCCGCTTCCGCCAGGAATAGATGAAATGCTCTTCGCCGGCTTTCTGCGAAGAAAACCTGTGCAGCTGGTACGGGCGCACACGGTGGATATTGAGGTGCCTGAAGATGCAGAATTTGTGATTGAGGGCTTCATCAACCCGGAAGAACAACGCATGGAAGGGCCTTTTGGAGACCATACCGGCTACTACTCGCTGGCAGATATGTACCCGGTTTTTCATGTGACAGCCATCACGCACAGGCGCAAACCCGTGTACCCAGCCACCATTGTGGGCAGACCGCCTATGGAAGACGGCTGGCTGGGCAAAGCCACCGAACGCATTTTTCTGCCGCTTCTCAAACTGACTCTGCCCGAAATTCAAGATATGAACCTGCCGGTAGAGGGTATTTTCCACAACCTGGCACTGGTTTCCATTCGCAAGCGCTACGCCGGCCAGGCATTCAAGGTAATGCACGCCCTGTGGGGACTTGGGCAGATGATGTTCACCAAAATGATACTGGTGTTCGACGAGGATGTAGACGTACAGAATGTGCAGGAATGCCTCTGGAGGCTGGGCAACAACATAGACCCCGAACGGGATATGTGCCTCGTGCGCGGCCCGGTGGATATGCTCGATCATGCCTCGCGAGCACCGGGCTTCGGCTCAAAGGTGGGCTTCGACTGTACCAGAAAACTGCCCGCCGAAGGCTTTCACCGCGAGTGGCCCGATGTCATCACAATGTCTGACAATGTGAAGACGCGCATAGACGGCATATGGAAAGATCTGGGCATCTCGTAGAGAGTTTCTGCCGTTTCCATATGCCTAAACACCACTGCAGGCTAGGGCTGTGCCGGGGCGGCTTCCTGGGCTGAGGGCGCTACCGCCCGGTCAATCAGCTTGTTGAGGGCATGCACATAGGCTCGGCCGCTGGCAACCACAATGTCGGTATGAGCGCCCCGCCCCGTGTACACGTCATTTCCATGCCTTATACGCACTGTCACGTCGGCAAGCGCATCAATTCCCTCTGTAACAGCCTGTATGCTGAATTCTATCAGCTCGTTGGGTTCTTTCACAATGCGGTTTACTGCACGGTACACTGCATCTACCGGGCCGGTGCCATGGCAGGAATCGGTGATCATGCTCCCCTCATTGTTCCTCACAGTTACCGTAGCAGTAGGAATCATCTTGTCGCCGCAGCTTACCTGCACATGCAGCAGTTCCCAGGTCTGGCGCACAGTGCTGGTTTCGTTAGAAACCAGTTTTTGCAAATCCTGATCATACACCTGTTTTTTGCGATCGGCCAGTTCCAGAAAACTCTGGTAAAGGCGGTCTATCTGCACCTCATCAAAGCTGTACCCAAGTTCGGCCAGACGGTGCGCCAGCGCATGTCTGCCAGAGCGGGCAGTAAGCACTATTTTGCTCTCATTAATGCCTACATCCTGCGGGTCTATGATCTCGTAGGTGGTTCTCTCTTTCAGCACGCCATCCTGGTGTATCCCGCTGGAGTGCGCAAATGCATTCGCCCCTACAATCGCTTTGTTGGGCTGTACCAGAATGCCGGTAGCCGTAGAAACCATGCGGCTTGTACGGTACATCTCGCGCGTGTTGATGCCGGTTTCCAGGTCGAAACGGTCTTTGCGTGTACGCATAGCCATTACTACTTCTTCCAGGCAGGTGTTGCCGGCGCGCTCCCCTATTCCATTGATGGTGCATTCTATCTGCCGCGCTCCATTCAGCACTCCGGCAAGCGAGTTGGCGGCTGCCAGCCCCAAATCGTCATGACAGTGTACGCTTACAACTGCGCGGCTTATATTAGGCACATTTTCACACACAAAACGTATCAGCGCACCATACTCATCGGGGGTGCAGTAGCCTGTTGTATCTGGAATGTTGATCACCGTAGCTCCGGCATGAATCACGGCTTCAATCACTTGGCAAAGATAAACAGGGTCGGCCCGCCCCGAATCTTCCAGAAAGTACTCTACGTCTTCTACATACTTGCGCGCATGTTTCACCGCATTTACGCCGCGCTCCAGCGCCTCTTCACGCGAAATGCGCAGCTTATGCTGCAAATGCACATCAGAAACACCCAGGCCGGTATGTATGCGGGGGCGAACTGCCTCTTTCAACGCCTCTGCCGCGGTATCTATGTCTTTTTGAACTGCACGGGTAAGCCCGCACACTGTGCATTCCCGCACTATCCGGCTCACAGCCTGCACCGCCTGAAAATCACCTGGAGAAGAAATGGGGAACCCGGCTTCTATCACATCTACGCCCAGGCGTTCCAGCTGGCGTGCAATTTCCAGCTTCTCTTCCACGTTGAGAGATGCCCCCGGAGACTGTTCTCCATCCCGCAGAGTTGTATCAAAAATATATACACGTTCAGGCATGTTTATAACTCCTCGCAATAAAAGGGAAAGGTCATCCCCCAGAGCAGAGAGATGGTTTGTGGTTCTCTCTGCTCATTGTGTTCTGCAGCCGTTTTTGGGTTGTCAGCGCTTCAGTTCAACATGCGCCATGCGCCCCTGCACTGCGCTCTGCTCTTCTACAGCGGTGACTGCCACAGGCTGTTCCACGCTGCTGCGCACCCAGCTCATCATGGCGCGAAGCTGACGGCCTACCTGCTCAATGGCATGGCCGCGGTCGCGCTGATCCAGTGCGCGAAACACCGGGCGCCCCGACTGGTTTTCCAAAATCCATTCACGCGCAAACTCACCACTCTGAATTTGGCGCAGTGTTTCTTTCATAGTTGCCCGCACATGGTCGTCTACTATGCGCGGCCCGCGGGTCATGTCTCCAAACTGCGCGGTATCTGAAATAGAGTAGCGCATGCCTGCAATTCCCGATTCGTACATCAGGTCTACAATCAGCTTCAATTCATGCAGGCACTCAAAGTAGGCAATCTCCGGCTGGTAGCCGGCTTCTACCAGAGTTTCAAAGCCTGCTTTCACCAGCGCGGTAGCGCCGCCGCACAGCACAGCCTGCTCTCCAAAGAGATCGGTCTCCGTTTCTTCCTGAAAGGTGGTTTCCAGCACCCCTGCCCGTGTGCCGCCAATAGCCCGGGAATAAGCCAGCGCAATGTTTTTTGCCTCGCCGGTATGGTTCTGGTGAATAGCAATCAGACAGGGCACACCTTTGCCTTCGGTATACACACGTCTCACTAAATGGCCAGGCCCTTTGGGAGCCACCATAAAGACATCTATATCAGCGGGGGGCACAATCTGCCCGAAATGAATGTTGAAGCCATGCCCAAAAGCAATTGCATTGCCCGGCTTGATGTTGGGCGCAATGTGTTCGCGGTACAACGCACCCTGAAACTCATCGTTTACCAGTATCATAACGATGTCGGCCTGCCTTGCAGCATCGGCCACTGTGAGCACTACATGACCATCGCTTTCTGCAGCATTCCACGATTTACCCGGACGCAGGCCAACCACCACGTCCACTCCCGACTCTTTGAGATTAAGAGCATGTGCATGCCCCTGGCTTCCATAGCCAATCACGGCTACTTTTTTGCCGTTCAAAATACCGGGGTCGGCATCAGTATCGTAGTAAACTTTTGCAGTCATAGTGTAAAGGGTCTCCTTCATTTGTTACAGGCGCAAGGTTCTGCCAGCCTTGTGCCTTTCAATGTTTTTTGCCGGCATGTGTCTTTTTTTCAGAAAGCGCCGGCCACGTCAGCGCACTGATATGCCCTGCATTTGGCCCATTGGCTACAAGGGTGAGAGTAAGTACAGCATCGCTTTTGGGTGAATCAAGGGTATACGACATGGTAGATGTCCCTACTTGCTGCGATGCTGGAAACATGCCGGCATTGGTAAGCATGGGGGAAAAATCTCCATATTTTTTCACTATCGCCTCTTTCTTTGCCTTCAGGTCTGAAGCGGTGATTTTGCTCTGCAAGTCGGGCGTCAGCAAGGCATCGGCCTGCTGGTAATTACCCAGTTTCATATCCTGAATAAACATTCCTGCATTGGCAAGATAGCTAAACTTCTTGCCAAACTTCAGGCCGATAACAGTAAGTACAATGCCGATAATAACCACGATGCCCAGGCATCCTCCGCAGCCAATCAGAGCGATTTTTGCTCCCTTTCCCATGTCATCTTTTCTCCTTGTGTGATATGATCAGACAATGCATCCAGCCTGTAAGCCTGAATTAGGAACCTGTTGCTTTCTTTGCAGTTTTGCTGTGTGGTATTGTCAAATCTGGCCACACAAAGCCATTGATTTTTGACGGGTATTTTCCGGCCAGATCAAATTGCATCACCAGGCGTGATTTGGAAGCCGGGCCGTTTACCGAATAACTTACTTCTGCCTGATTTTTGTCTGCAGTAACGTGCATGTTTTTCAGGGCAGGGTCTATGCCGCCGTATCTGTTGGTAATAGCTATCAAATGCTGCCGCAGGGCGCTCACCGGCATTTGCTGCTGCAAGGCAGGGGTGAGCAGCTTTTCAGCTGCACTGCACTGCATCAGCTTGATGTTCTGCATAAATGCATCTGCAGTAATTTTATAGCCGCTGCTGCTGTTTATTGCAATATCCAGCACAGCAACAACCAGTGTGATCACAAAAACCAGCAGCACTGCCCCTATGCCGTATCGAGTAAAACTGTTTTTTTTACTGTTCATCGCTTTTTTCCTGCACAGGGCTGTTTTGCACGTTGTGCGGCCACATTTTGCCTATGCCAATGCCTGCCGCCGCGCCGATCAGTAAAAAACACGCCAGGTTAACAAACAGGTTTTTCACGCTGTCCAGCCCTAAATGGCTGGTGAGCGCCTGGTACATCAACCAGAGCAGCAGGTTTGCAGGCCCTGCCAGACCAAGCAGGAATGCTGCCGCCCTGAGCGTTTTTTTCTGGCGTGAAACCGCAAACAATGCTGCCCCAGCCAGAGGAGCTGCTATGGCCAGCGCAAAAAAAACATGATTGATTTCAGATACGGTTACAATCTCATGCATATCAGTCCATGTCTCTGCCCGATCGCGTAGCGGTTTTTGCGCCGCGCGCCATAGCAATGATGCCGGTACGCACCATTTCTCTGATACCGTATGGTTCCAGCAAATGGATGATTTTGTCCAGCTTATCTGTACCGCCTGTTACTTCTATCACAAAGGTTTTGTCGCTCATATCGATGATGCGTCCGCGAAAAATCTCCACAATCTGCATCAGTTCACCCCGATGGTGCGGCTCTGCATTGACCTTGATGAGCGCCAGGTCGCGTTCTACCGAAGCGGTCTCGGTATAATCCACCACCTTCAGTACTTCCACCAGCTTGTTGAGCTGTTTGGTAATCTGCTCCAGCACTCTGTGGTCTCCGTTTACCACAATGGTCATGCGCGATATTTCCGGCCTGTCGGTAACAGATACCGCCAGCGAATCGATGTTGTACCCTCTTCGGGCAAAAAGCCCTGCCACTCTTGCAAGTACGCCGGCATGATTTTCCACCAGCACGGTAATGGTGTGCTGCTGCTGAATTTGAGACATAATGGTATTGGTCACGCGAAAAAATCCTCCGTGCCAGGCTCCTTGCTCATAAAGCAGCAGAGCGCTGGTCTTGTTCAAAGATCAAATGGAAGGTCATCATCTTCCAGAGAAGGGTCTTCTTCCAGTTCATCAAAATTTTCACCAAAAAACAGGGCGCTTAGCAGCCTCCTGGTGCCTTCCAGCGACCATGCCATCCCTGCTTCCAGCGGCCCTGGCCAATCCAGCAGTTCAGGCTGCTGCCTGTGTGCAGAAAGCCCGTACAACTCAGCATAGCCAAAGCAGATGGCATAGTCCATGTGAAGCAGATCGCGTGGTGAAAGCGGGCATGCCTGCATCTGGTCTCCAAACCCGGGCGGCAGTTCCGCCGCTCCCCTGTTTGCCCTGGCATATTCCCTCAGAAGCGGCAATGCTCTCAAAAACAGAATGTGTGAAAGAGCGGGTCTCAATACCTGTCTAAAGTAAAGACCGCTTCTCATCAGCGAATGATATCCGCACTGATAACAGCGCCAGAGCGAATCGGGCGCAAATTCATCCAGTTCCATAGGTCTCCGCTGCACCGTGCGCCAGACAGCGCACGGTGCGTTCGTTTTCTTAGCCTCCGGAAGCATCCTCAGAGCCGGCGGAATGCACCGCCTCTACATACTGCTCCAGCACACGCTCTTCATCTGCGAACGACCACTGTTCCGCATCGGCATGCACACTGGCTTTTACCTGCTCCAGGTCCTGGCGCAGCATCATCTCTTTGATAGACTGCCCCGAAGGAATCATTGGGTACACGTTCTCTTTAGTAGGAATAACGCAGTCAATCACCACAGGGCGATCGGTTACTTCTATTGCTTTCGCCAGTGCATCACGCAATTCCTCTCTGGTTGTGGCGCGCATCCCCACTCCGCCGTATGCTTCAGCAAGCTTTACGAAATCTGGAGATGCCTGCAGGTCTACCTGGCTGTAACGCTCTTCGTAGAACATCTCCTGCCACTGACGCACCATTCCCAGCGAGCGATTGTTTATCACAATCGTAATAACAGGCAGGCCATACACTGCAGCTGTCATCAGCTCCTGCGTACACATCTGAAAAGAACCGTCACCCGAAAGGCACACCACTCGCTTGTCTGGGTTGGCAAACTGCACGCCTATAGCGGCAGGAAGCCCGTATCCCATAGTACCCAGCCCCCCAGAAGTTACCCACTGCCTGGGTCGTTTGCACTTGAAGTGCTGTGCCGCCCACATTTGATGCTGACCAACATCAGTTGCCATAATAGCCTGATAGTCGAACATCTCGTTCACAGTCTCAATTGCGTATTCTGCATATAGTTTACCGTCATTGGGGTAAATCAGCGGAAATCTTTCTTTCCATTCCAAAATCTGGTCATTCCAGGCGGTAGCAGGTCTGGGCTGGACAATTTTCAGCAGTTCAGCCAGTATCGCTTTCACATCGCCCACAATGGGCACATCGGGCTGAATCACCTTGCCTATTTCAGCCGGGTCTATGTCAATATGAATTATGCGTGCGCCGGTTGCAAACTTTTCTACATTGCCGGTAACGCGGTCATCAAAACGCGCCCCCACAGCTATCAGCAGGTCGGCACCGTTTGTGGCATGATTTGCATAGGCAGTACCATGCATTCCCAGCATTCCAATAGAAAGCGGGTGCGTTTCATCAATGGCTCCCTTGCCAAGCAGAGTGGTAGTCACCAGAATATTGGTTCGTTCTGCCAAAGCAGTCACTTCTGCCTGCGCACCAGAGGCAATAGCGCCGCCCCCCACATAAAGCACGGGCCGTTCTGCTTCGGCAATAAGCTGTGCCGCCTTGCGCACCTGTACATCAGGCACCCGCGCGGTGGGGCCGGCAGGCCGATAGGAAGGTATATTGACCTGCTGCGGATAGTCGCGGTTGACATCAAATTCCATAAGATTGCGGCTCACATCAAGCGGGATATCCACCAGCGTAGGGCCGGGTCTGCCGGTGCGCGCTATATAAAACGCCTCCGCCAGGGCCTGCGGCAAGTCTTCTACCCTCTTTACCAGTCGATTGTGCTTGGTAATCGGCATGGTAATGCCCGTAATGTCTGCTTCCTGAAAGGCATCCTTGCCTATTGCCGAGGTGCGAACCTGCCCGGTTATGGCTACCATCGGAATGGAATCCATGTAGGCAGTGGCAATGCCGGTAACAAGGTTGGTGGCTCCAGGCCCACTCGTTGCAAGGCACACTCCTACCTTGCCGGTAGAGCGTGCAAAGCCATCGGCCATATGTGCTGCGCCCTGCTCATGGCGAACCAGAATGTGCTTGATGTCTTTGCAGTCGAAAATTGCATCGTAAATGGGCAGAACAGCTCCGCCTGGGTAGCCAAAGATATGGCTGACGCCTTCCCGCTTCAAACATTCCAGCAGTATTTGCGCGCCGGACAGTTGCATAATCAGGTTTCCTCCATATTGAGCGGCAGAATTGATGTCGCTCAGGTACAAAAACAAAAAAACCCCTCATCCCCAAGGGACGAGAGGCTTGCTCACGTGGTACCACCCTTGATACCGTTCCGCGTTGACGAAACGCGCACGATGAACTGCCAATACAGTTCGAACGGTCACTCAAGGCGTTCTATCGGTCGCTAACCGGACAGCCTATTTTGCATTTCTGCAGTTCAGCCTGTCTGCTCGGAGGGGAGTTTCTTCCCGAAAACGTACCGCCTTGCACCAAACGGCGGTTCTCTGAAATCATTTACCGGGAATACTTGCCTCTTCAACGCGTTGCGAATATTTGATTGTTGATAATATTATGGCATGCAAACACGATTATGTCAAGGCTTGCACATGGCACAAGACAACAAAAGCCCATTCTTGCCTGCAGACAGCCGGCAGCCTCGCACGCTGAAAAAACTGTATCCACTCTGAACTCCTACAAATTTTCTAATCTATTCCAATAAATTAATCTATTCCAATAAATAAAGATATAATAGTTGAGTAGTATTGTTGCTGTTGTTTAAATCTATCAAGGACCTATGTCAGCATACATGTCACAAAAAACAAGCACTTCCTCACAGCACCTCAAGTACCTGGATGGGTTGAGAGCACTGGCTGCACTGTATGTGGTATGCCATCACTCTATGCTGCAAATATGGCCGGGTGAGCAGACACACACACTTGTATCTCATATCTGTGTGTATCTTTTTCATTTTGGTAGAAACGCAGTAGATGTATTTATTGTGCTGTCTGGTTTTTGCCTCATGCTGCCAGTAGTTCGGGCAGGAGGCGAGTTGAAAGAGGGAGTTATCGCTTTCTACAAGAAACGCACCCGCCGAATACTGCCTCCCTACTATTGCGCCATGGCATTCTCGCTCATTCTAATCGCACTGTGCATAGGGAGAAAAACCGGCACCCACTGGGATGTATCTAT
>DAIDHN010000066.1 GCA_027459665.1 Chthonomonadaceae bacterium
ACAGCAGCGCTCGACCCGTATGCGGGGTATGGCGGCATGCACGGGTACTACACCGACCCTGAGACAGGGCTGCAGCTGTGCGGCCTGCGTTACTACGACAGCGGGGCAGGGAGGTGGCTGAACCGCGACCCCATCTCGTACACGGGGGGCATGAACCTCTACGGCTACTGCGGCAGCGGGGCGCTGGGAGCCAGCGACGCAAGCGGGATGGATGACGTTGGGCCGAGCTGGGGTGCAATTGGAAAATGCGTATTCAAATTCGCCAACGTAATGCATAATGTTGGGGGCAGTTCGTGTGCCGGTGTTCTCGGATCATTGATGAATGTTTTCTGTCAGGTTGTTTCAGCCTGTGGCCTTGCAGCATTGGCTTCGTTTGTCGGTAAACTGCAAAAATGGGACCCGGAAGCAGGTGTGGCTGTAGATATATTTACTGGGCCAGGTGGGGCATGCCTGGTAGGAGCAGTTGCAGGTTTGCTTCAGTCTTTTTCTTCTGATATTTGTGATGATGTTTTCAACCCATGCAGCAAATTTACGCCTGCAAAACTGTGCAATCTGCTCGGCTCAGTGGCAACCGGGTGTGCGGGAGGAGCTTTGGGGCCATTGGGAGGGTTGGCAGGTATGTTGGCACAGCACTGGATATGTAGTTATTTCAGCAGCGACAAATCTTTGTTTTAGGGGAAGCTGGCATGGATGAGTTGATAACAGACTTTCAGCAGAGAATCAGCATGCTCAAGCGAATGCTTCGCATCAACCTGTGGGGTTCTCTGGCTGCAATTCTGGCAAGCTGTCTCATTATTTTATTTGGCGGCATATTAGAAGGGCTAGGCATTATTAGTATTTGGGCGCTCTGCCAGGCAGCGCTTTTTCTTTGGTATACCTCTGCTGTCTGGGACATTGGTATCGATTTGCATGACTTCTACTCTTCTATGAATCTGATTTCAGACCTCGACGTTCTGACAGGGCTTTTGTTTTCCTGTTCATTCCCAGGCAAACCTATGTACTGGTTGTACAAGCATATGCGTTCGATACTCAAAAATCCTGATGAGGCTCCGAGTGTTGAACTTGATCCGCAAAGTTCTCCTGCCATTTTATCGCTGCTGTCTTACGATCCTTTTGACTCTCACGATACTGCTGCCATCAGCTTCTGGAAACTGCAGGTGCTTTGGCTGCTTTTGAAATACAGAGGCAGGTGGATGGGCGATGCATGGAAACCCCACCTTGAGAGTTGTGCTGCAGCAGGCAGGAAAAAAGGCCGCATCACAGCAGCCCTGACAGCCTTCTACCTGGGAGAGAAACAGGCGATGCCTGCTTCGGCAACACGCAGCCATTTGCAACGCGTCTTTCTTTGGCGTGCCTATGCAGTGATCTGCCTGAACTGTCTTTGCTATGCCCTGCTGGTATTTGCCGGTGCATACGTGATTTTTTTTGTACCGGGCTGGCGTGACCGGTGGTTAGGAGTATGTGGAACTGACCTTGCGGTAATGCTTTGTCTGTTTCTCTTTCTGTCAGCGGCATCCTATTCTTCCTGCCTCAACATTACAGTGAAGCTTACCTGGCTGAACTCTTTGGAGCACATCAATTTATGTACTGTTCTAATGCTTGTCAGCCCGCCATATTGTATCAGCTCGCCTGAATTGCCTTTCACCCTGTTGCTGCTCATCCGGTCTTTTGCTGCTTCAAACCCTTCTGGGTCTGGAAAGCGCCCCTGGCTTCTTAGGGTCAAGCCAGAGCGATGGCTGTTTGCGTTCATTGGGTTGCATAACTGTTTCAGCAGGAAAATTAACCCTCAGGTTAGAAATTCGTATACGATTTACCAGGAATTCATTGCCGACTACAAGGAGTTCGCAGTCGAAATGCCATTGAGAGACATTGGCGCATTACGCAGTTGAAAATAATGTGTAGAAGCACAACCAGTTTCGGCGCTGTTCTGACCGCCGGTTACCGGGGCGACGGCCTTTGGGATTGGAAGCATGGCAGCACTGGTACGGTATACTACCGGATGCGAGCGGGAACGTGAGCCAGCAGCTGAATGCGGGCACTGGTGCGGTGGTTGCCAGCTACGCCTTCGATGCGTGGGGCGGGCGGAGTGTGGCGACTAGCGACCCGACAGCAGCGAGCGACCCGTATGCGGGGTACGGCGGCATGCATGGGTACTACACCGACCCTGAGACAGGGCTGCAGTTGTGCGGCCTGCGTTACTACGACAGCGGGGCTGGGAGGTGGCTGAACCGCGACCCCATCTCGTACACCGGGGGCATGAACCTCTACGGCTACTGCGGCAGCGGGGCGCTGGGAGCCAGCGACGCAAGCGGGATAGGTGGGGTTAAGAACGGAGGCTCGATGGCTGTGATCGCCTCCTGTGTAACTGCGCTATATAACCTGGTACACAATTTAACGCATTCTAATTGTGTGGCTGGAAGCATAGGTCACTTTGTGGCAGCAGGTTTGTCTTATGCAGAGCAGAAAAGCCTGGCTGAAGCGTACTGGCTAAAAACAATAAACACCATACTGAATAGTTGCGGACCTTGAGAAATCAGCCTGGCGAAAGCTCTCTGCTTCTTGCTTCAGCAGGCAGAATGTGCGCCTGAAGCAAAGGGGTGCAAATACTGAAAAAATGCACATCGATCTTCTTTATTCACTCTCTGTGTAGCTTGTGGCATGCAAACGATTGCCATGTAGTTGGAATGCGAGATGAAATTGCCTAAAACCATAAAACAACTGGAACGGCGCCAGGCACTTTGGGGTATTGGTTTTATGTTGTGTATGTATGGCAATATGTACCTTATGTACGCGTTTGCACCACACGAGATAACCATACGTGGAGTTCTCTTGCTGCCGACTGCATTTTTGTTAGGAGGAGCAATGATGTCAATGGTCTCACCCTGTCGAATTGTTGCCGGTTACCGCAGAGACATGCAGTCTGTGCTTGAGAATGCGCAGGTTGATGACCTGCCAGCCGTATGCAAGGTTGGTTCTTATAATGTTGCCCCAATGATGAAGACATACTTGACATGCATGTTACGGCTTCTGCAGGATGATAGGGTGATGGCTCTTGCGGCTAACCAGGATGAAGAAGAAAAGTGGGCCGCAGCTTTGTACAGAGGGATGCTGCTGGCTTATAGTTATGCGAATGGAGATTTGGAGCCGCTTGCCCGGCAGATTGTCGATCGTATTCTTGAGATAGCAGCCCATAATTCATCAAATACCCGTCTGATAACGCGGCTGACAAGATGTAACCGCTGGTCTGCAAGCAACGCAAGGCAGCGGGTATTGAAAGGGGTGATCACTTCGTTTCTGAGCCAGGAACTTGGCGGCTCTGGCACGCTTTTGAGGGCAGCACAGCATTTTGATAATGCCCAGCTTTTACATGCCGCCCAGCAGGAAAAGAAGACAGACGGCCAGGGCAGCTGATCTGGTGCTGTGCAAGCGCCAGGGTAAATACGGCGGCAGGGCAGGGGCATATCTGCAGAAACTGCATGCCGTGCATGCTTGCAGAGGCACCTGGGGCAGCCTGGTTATTACAGCCAGATGTGCCTGTTTTGCTCGTGTGATGAAATGTCAAAAGGATGTTTTTATATTGAATAAACAGGGGGAGGCGGTAAGAGCACAGACTGCCTTGTGGAAAGACCTGCTGCCTCTACTAATTATTATTATCATTGCTATCCTGGCGCCGCTGCTTTGCATGGTTGGCATGGGGGATTCAAAAGACCCTGTGGCCGTTGGGTTATTCGCCGACTGGGCGCTGCTGCTGCTCTCGCTGCCTGTTTTGATATTGATTACCCAGCCGCTTGCAGTCAGTGTTGATAGTGAAAAAATGGAAGTTGCCTACCTGGGGAAAAAACGAACGGTTCAGTTGAATGCAGTGCGCATACATGGATATTCCTCCAGCAGCCGCAGATCAAAACAATCAGCCTATTATCTCTTTGCGCCAGGTTTTCTGCTGCTTGTGCCGCTTATTTCTGATAGCCGCAGGAGTTTTGCGCTGGCCATTGAAGGCATGCTACCAGAAGATAATCCTCTCATTGAAGCTCTTCCGCCGGCAACGCATCTGCTCAGAAGGAGGCAGCGGAGGTATCAGATGCTCAGTACAGCGCTTTTGCCTCTCGTGTTTGTACCGGTAACATTGCTGGCAGCATATACTGGAATATGGGTTGCAGGCATACCCGTTTCCATGCTGTTTTCTAATACGTTTTTGCTGTTGGCCTATCAGGGGCTGATCAGTGAAGCGCTTATCGCCTCACTCTACTTTTCTTTGAAAGCGCAGGAGCTGAATTGGGTGCTGGGAGGCTCTTGTGCTGATATACGCTATCTGTTGAAGCAGGCCAGAACCGCAATCCGTTTCAAAAGACGGGTAAGCGCGTATCAGCTTGCATGCGCGGTGCAGATGCCCGGCTGCAAACTGAGTGAAACTGAACGTTTGCGCCTTCAGCAGCTATTGTGCAGCGGCGATGCGGCAACGGCTCTTCTACTAATGAAGGTATGCGAACGTTTTGCCGATGCGCAATGTGTGCGTGCGCTGGAAAACTACGCCTCTGCAGATGATGACGTGTTGCGTTGCGCCGCACAAGAAGCGCTGCAGAAACTGCATGCAGGGCAGAAAGAAAGATTTTGAGGTTAAAATAACGCCTGCAATTGTTCAGGCGCTTATGCGGCGTGCATTTACTTGACAAAGCCTTGTGTTAGAGAATATACTTTTCGTGCATACTGCAGTGTTGCAGGTGCGCATATATCCGCCCCCGTGCATTGCCTCTCCAGGCTCGATGACGTGCCTGAGCAGCGGAGCAGTTTTTGTGTTCCGTGTGCCTGTGCCGCTATCTGGCCCTTGCAGCATGGTCATCCAATCCTGGCTGCTGCACACAACACGCTGTTTGTTTTCCCTGTTGTACATTGTGCAGGCGTATTTTGCCGCCGCAGTACACCACCCTATAAATTAAGGAGAAGAGCGTACCCATGACGCCCAAAGACGTAATTGATCTGGCGCGCGAGCGTGAAGCCCGCGTAGTAGATATCCGCTTCACCGACCTGGTGGGGCAGCAGCAGCACTTTTCGATTCCTGTAGAGGTTCTGAAAGAAGATGTCTTCGCCGACGGACTTGCTTTTGACGGGTCTTCCATTCGAGGCTTCAAGGCTATCAACGAGTCAGACATGCTGCTTATCCCAGACCCCTCTACTGCCTATATCGACCCGTTTTTTGATGTAACCACTCTCAACATTGTCTGCGATATAGAAGACCCTATCACCCGCGAGCAGTATGACCGCGACCCCCGGCAGATAGCAAAAAAAGCAGAAGCCTATCTGAAACAGACAGGCATTGCAGACACCGCTTTCTTTGGGCCTGAAGCGGAATTTTATGTGTTCAACGATGTTCGCTACGATCAGACCTCCCACTCAGGCTTCTACTATGTAGACAGCGACGAGGGAATCTGGAACTCGGGGCGAGATGAAAAACCCAACCTGGGCTACAAAATTCCGTACAAGCGCGGTTACTACCCGGTTCCACCCAACGACAGCCTGCAAGACCTTCGCACTGAAATGATGCTCAACCTCATTGAGGCAGGCATTGAAGTAGAAATGCAGCACCATGAGGTCGGCACCGGCGGTCAGGCGGAAATCGATATGAAATTCGATACCCTGCTCAGCATGGCCGACAAACTGCAGAAGTACAAATACATCATCAAAAACACTGCAGTGCAAAACGGCTACACCGTTACCTTCATGCCCAAGCCGCTGTTTATGGACAACGGATCGGGCATGCATGTGCATCAGTCGCTGTGGAAAGGCGGCCAGCCCCTCTTCTTCGATGAGAAAGGCTACGGCCAGCTGAGTGAAACCGCTGTGTACTACATCGGCGGCATTCTCAAGCATGCCCCAGCGCTGCTTGCCTTCTGCGCACCTACCACCAACTCCTACCGCCGCCTGGTGCCGGGCTACGAGGCGCCCATCAACCTGATCTATTCGGCGCGAAACCGCTCCGCCTGCGTGCGCATTCCTATGGTAAGCAAATCGCCCAAGGCAAAACGCATCGAATTCCGCGCGCCAGACCCCAGCGCAAACCCCTACCTGGCCTTCTCTGCGCTGCTTATGGCTGGCCTCGACGGCATTGAAAACAAGATTATGCCTCCCGCTCCCATCGACAAAGACCTCTATGAGATGGAGCCGGCAGAGCGCAAGGGCATTCAGCAGACTCCGGGCAGCCTCGAAGAGAGCCTCAACGCTCTTGTGGCCGACCATGAATTCCTGCTGAAGGGCGGCGTGTTCAGCAAAGACCTGATTGATACCTACATCGACTACAAAGTGACTCAGGAATTCAAGCAGGTTGCGCTTCGCCCGCACCCCTACGAGTTTGCTCTGTACTACGACATCTAGAGAGAGAACCAGTACAGTTGAAAACAGGGTTCCGGGCAAATGCTGCCGGAGCCCTGTTTTTTGTTCAGCCCTCTTTTTGAGGGCTACCGCACCTGCGATATGAGAAAGCGGGGCCAGAGCGGGGCAGCCCTGCTGAGGGCAAGGTTTGAGTAGGTAGACAGATAAGAACCGGGGTCTGGCACGTAAATGGAAAGGCCGTGCGAGCCGTCCTGCCCGGTGGGGCCGTGCTGCGATTCCAGAATGGCCCCGTTTGTTCCTATCAGACTGTTTTCCAGTGCGGCAGCGGTTTGCTGCATGCTGCAAACACTGGTTCCGGTGCGTACCAGGTCGGCATAGTCCCAGGCATCCTTAAAATCGCGGTAGGCAGTGGTGTAGTGCTGTGCGCCGCCGTTTGCCCGGTTGGGAAAGGTGGGGTCCTGCCGCAGCCGGTAAATCAGGCTCGCCTGGTCTTGTACATGCTGGTTGAGGGCGCCGGCAAAATTGTTGAGCGCAGCTGCCACGTTGTTCATTTGAGAAAGGTCTACCATAGACTGCGTAAGTTCTGCTGCATAACCGGTTGTGTCGTTTACATAGGCAGGATAGTTTACAAACTCCTGAATAATGTGGTTCCCCAGGTCGCAGGGGCTGTCGTTGCCCGAATCTGCTTCCAGGTCGGCCAGCCAGAGGTTGTAGGGGTAACCGGGCGCAGGCGGGCTTTCTTCTGAACCCACCATAATTTTCGCGTTGTTGCGTATCTCATACGCCACCTCGGTCATCTGTTCGAGGGAGGCATCGAAGATGACCATGGAAAGCGGATGCACTGCAGCAGAAAGAGCGGCGGGCAGTTCCCAGGTTTCTATTTCATCTGTTGTTTCATCATCTACTGCTACTGCACGCGCTGCGGAGGCCGCCCTCACAGAGCGATAAACGTTTTGCCACCCCGAACCGTGGTCCCATATCAGCACGGCGTAATTGTCAGCAGGGTAGTTGGCGGTGCCCCACTGCACAAAGTTCGCCAGGGTTTTGTAGCTGCCCATGTCCTGTGTTCCGTTGGGCAGTCCGTTTGGGTCTGGCAGCGTGTCGGTGAATCCGGCGGTGTTTACAGGTGTGTTGCCGGGCGGGTCTGGCAGGCGGTCGCTTTGCAGTACGGTGGTGTTGCCCGCTTCTATTGCTGTAACATCTGAGGCGCTGTGTTTGCGAATGTAGTATCGACGCACTCCATAAAACGAAGGGTCACAGTTGGGGCAGCTGTTGGTAATGGCAGCTGGTATCTGTTTCCACTGCAGCACAACATTCACATCTGCATCCGATCCCACCTGTGCCATTTGGGCAACATTCTGCAGGCTGTAGGGCTGCAGGTTATTGGCCGCCTGCATATACACCAGAATAGTCCACTTGGCTCTTCCGCTTTGGTGCGGGGTGAGTGCGCAGGCCGCCCGCGACTGGTAGGCTGGTATCACAGGGGTGGGGGTGACAATGCTGGTGCACCCGGCAGGCGCCGAGGCGCTTCCACCGCCGCCGCAGCCGGCGAGCGAGGCAGCCAGCACGGCGAGAAAACCGGCAAACAGTGAACGCGGAGAGGTGCAGTGCAGCAGTTTCATGGGGCGGTACTCTTTTTTGCAGTGGAGTTGATAATATCGACGACACACCATTGTAGCAGTTTCCCTGTAAATCTCGCGCATGCTTATGCTGCACCCTGGGCAGCACGCCTCTGGCCGTCTTGAAGAGGGGTATAATTGCTGCACCAGCAGAAGTAATTTCATTTGAAAAGGAAAGCATCAATTTTTATGGCAGCAGATTCTCTCGACCAGGTAGTGTCTTTGTGCAAGCGGCGCGGCTTTCTCTACCCCGGAAGCGAAATTTACGGCGGTTTGCAGGGCACATTCGATTACGGCCCTTTAGGGGTTGAACTGAAAAACAACCTCAAACGTCTCTGGTGGCAGCACAATGTGTACGAACGGGATGACATGGAAGGGCTGGATGCCTCTATTTTGATGAACCGCTATGTGTGGCGCTATTCGGGCCACGAACAAACTTTTGTAGACCCGCTGGTAGACTGCAAAACCTGCAAGGGCCGTTTTCGTGCAGACCGCCTGGGCGATGCCGCCTGCCTGAAAAACAGCAAGCAGCATCCCGGTGAATGTGAAGGAGAACTTACCGAACCACGACCGTTCAACATGATGTTCAAAACCCAGATTGGCCCTATTCCAGACCCCGAATCATTTGCCTATCTGCGCCCGGAAACAGCACAGGGTATTTTTGTAAACTTTCGCAATGTGCTCGATTCTTCCAACCGCAAACTGCCTTTTGGCATTGCCCAGATAGGCAAGGCGTTTCGCAATGAAATTACCCCGCGCAATTTCATTTTTCGCGTGCGCGAATTTGAACAGATGGAAATAGAGTATTTCTGCACTCCCGGGCAGGATGAGCAGATACACAATACATTTATAGAAGACCATGTGAACTGGTGGGTAAACGTGTGCGGCCTCAGCCGGGACCGCATTGAACTGTACGAGGTGCCTGCCGCAGAACTGGCTCACTACTCAAAGCGCACGGTAGACATTATGTACCGCTTTCCTATTGGGCTGGAAGAACTGGAAGGCATTGCCAACCGCACAGATTACGACCTCGGCTCGCACAGCCGCGACCAGGAAAAGCTGGAGATTGCCGCCGCCGTGAACCCAAATGCGCACTCTACTACCCGCCTGAGCTATTTTGACCAGGCGTCTAACCGGCACATGGTTCCTTTTGTCATTGAGCCTTCGGCAGGGGTAGACCGGGGCGTGCTGGCGGTTTTGTGCGAGGCATATGAGGAGGAGACGCTTGAAAACGGGGAAACCCGCGTGGTACTGCGCCTCAAGCCTGCACTTGCCCCCATCAAGGCGGCAGTGCTGCCGCTCAAAAAGAATGAGCCGGGGATTGTTGCAGCCGCCAAACAGATAAAAAACATGCTGCAGGCAACCGGCCAGATGAGGGCGGTGTACGATGACACTGCTGGAATTGGAAAACTGTACCGCAGGCAGGATGAAATCGGCACCCCATACTGCATCACGGTAGACTTCGATACCCTGGGGCGCGAAGAGGAGAACGGATTGAAAGATACCGTAACCCTGCGCGACCGCGATACCATGCAGCAGGAGAGAGTGGCTATTGCCGACCTGCCGGCGCTGCTGCTGGGACGTATCTATGGCGCCTCATGAGCTGCTTACACTGCGTATACATGCGCACACCCTGCCCGGCGCTCAATGGGACGGGCACACTGCCCTGATGGTTGGCCTGCAGCAGGGCAGTGAACCGCTGTATAAAGTGGATGCCGGCGCTGAAACCGCTCTGCTGCAGGTGGAAGTGCGGCTGGTGCAGAGCGACAGCGAATATGATTTTCGCGGGCCGGCAGTGTTTGGTCCGCGGGGAGGGCGGTTTCTCTACCTGGCCTGGGGAGAAGAGGAAAATGGGGAATGGAAGCTGATTAGACGGACCAAAATTCCGCTTGTATCGCTTTTGCCTGCCCTGCCGCAGCAAGAGGCGGCACAAACAGCCTATGGTCTTTCTCTTGGGCTTACCGGTTCGAAAGGAGACCCGCTCTGCGCCTCGCTGCCCCTGCATATGCTGCACTGGAAACCTGAGCCGCTGTAATACCATAATGTAGAGTATGGAAGCGCAGCCGAACACCCATCGCAGCTGCCAGGAGAAACAGTCATGACAAAAACCGGACTTACCACCAACCATGCTTCTGTGGTAGAGAATGCCCGCAAAAACGGGCAGCCTTTTTTGGAGCAGCCCTACCATCTTTACAGCGAAGCCAATCATCATACCTGGAAGCGGCTGTATGCTCGCATGGAACCCAGCTGGCAGCGCTGCGCCAACCAGCGCTTTCTGCAGGGAATAGAAAGTCTCTGCATGAACCACAGCAGAGTGCCGCGCCTGGAAGAGATCAATCGTTTTTTGAACCCGCTCACAGGGTTTCGGGCGGTCGCCGTGAGCGGCTATCTGCCTGCATTTCAATTTTTCGACTGCCTCAGCAGGCGCGAATTTCCTACTACCATTACGGTACGCGACGGGGCGCACCTGGATTACCTGCCCGAACCCGATATTTTTCACGATGTAGCTGGGCATGTGCCCATGCATACCGACCCTGCCTTTGCCGATACCCTGGTACAGTTTGGCAGGTGCGCTCATACTGCGGCAGAACTGGCGGAAAGCGCCGGCAGCCACGCAGAGAGGGTAGAACTGCTGGGCAGCATTGTGAGAGCGCTGGCGCGCTTTTTCTGGTTTACCATTGAGTTTGGTTTAATGCGCTCTGAAGAGGGGCTGAAGGTGTATGGCAGCGGCCTGCTGAGTTCGCACGGGGAGATAGAGCATGCGCTCTTTTCGCCGCAGGTGCAGCGCTATCCCCTGCAAATGGAATGGGTAATCAACCAGACCTTTGAAATAGACCACTATCAGCCGCTGCTTTTCATAGTAGAAAGCTTTGACCACCTGTACAGCCAGATCAACGAACTGGAGCGCTGGATGCGGGCAGGCAGACTCAATCACACTGCACCCGGAGAACCGTTGTTTTTAGAACGTGAACTGCAGGGCTTTTTGCCGAAGGAGAAGGCTGCCCATGCCTGACTACCCTGGCAAATACCGGCTGGTAATGCTGGTGCCGCCCGAAGATGAAAAATACCGGGCTTTTATGCGACAAATGGCTGAAAAGCATCCGGGGAGAGGCGGGCCGAGGCAGGCTGGCGAGCTGTTGGGCGGCCTGGTGGAAAAGGCGGCACGGAGACTGCTGCTTCAGAGTGTACCGCTGCAGGATGAGCGCATTCTTACCTGGGAGCAGAGGCTGAAAAATGGGCGCGAGGGCAGACTGTACCGCGAGCTGGATGGAGTGTGGCGTATTGACCACGAATCGTACTGCCTGTTTGAAATCAAGTTCACTTACCCAGAACGGATGGAAAATGGAGCGGGCATTGCCCAGCTCAGAAAATCGCAGGAAATACTGGAGGCGCAGCCGGGCGTGCGCTATGTGCTGCTGAGGCTGGTATACATTAGCGCAGAAAAGTATGAGGTAATGCCAGATGAAGAAACCGCAGAGCAGCTGCCAGCACTTCAACCAGATGATGCCTACACAGATACAGGTGTGATCTGGCTGCACCCCGACCAGATTGAGAAGGCGGCCGGAGAACTGGGGCTGGAACTGCCCGAAAACTGGAGAGAACCGGAAGCACGCGAGGGAGAGGTGTACGACCCTGAACGGGAAGCCTGGCGCAGCTTTGCCAGTACTGAAAAGGAAGAAGAAGAGGGCGGCGCTATGGTGGAGGCGCTGAAGCGCGCAATGCAGCAGAATAAAAAATAAGCCAGAAGAAAGGAAGTTTCCACTCTTCTGGCACATCTCTTACTAGCAGGGCTTGCCAGGAGGACAGAAACCTGCATTTGGGAGCAACAGGGTTTCCCCTGATCGAGCTGCTACCTATTAAGACGCATCGAGGGTGGAAAAGTTACACATTTGTGAAAAAAAATTCAAACTTTCCCAAAAAACAGGTATCCGGCGCACGCAGAGCATGGGTGGAAACAGACACCGCAGCACTGGGGCAAAACGTACATGCCCTGCAGCAGTTTTTGCCGCCCAACTGTGCGCAGATGGCAGTGGTGAAGGCAAATGCCTATGGGCACGGTCTGCTGCCGGTGGCGCGCAGGGTGCTGGAAGCAGGGGCGGCGTGGCTGGGAGTGGCAACTGTAGAAGAGGGCATGCGCCTGCGCAGGGCAGGCCTGACTGCGCCCGTGTGCCTGCTTTGCGCCGCAGCGCCGCAGCAGATGAAGCAGGCGGCTGCATGGCAGATTACCCCAACCATAAGCAGTACGGAAATGCTGCAGGCGTTTGCCGCCGCCGCAGGCAGAGGTTCGGCGATACATCTTGAGATAGATACTGGTATGGGCAGGGCAGGGGTTTTGCCTCAGAACGCTGTGGCGCTGTGGCGGCAGGCTGTACAGCTTGGTTTGCAGACTGACGGCGTATGCACGCACTTTGCCGATGCAGAAAACCCAGACGCTCTGCTGACAGATACGCAGGAAGCTGCGTTTTGGGATACCGTACATGCCCTGCAGCAGGCAGGCGCAGCATTCAGCTGGGTGCATCAGAACAACAGCGCTGCTGTACTTTCGGGAAGGGGGCGGGGTGCGAACCTGGTGCGCTGCGGGCTGCTGCTGTATGGAATACTGCCGCAAATGGAAACCAGTCTTTCGCTGCGCCCGGCGCTGTCGCTGTATGCCCGCGTTGCGCTGGTGCGCAGTCTGCCTGCCGGGCATACAATCAGCTACGGGGCAACCTGCCGGCTTGAGCGGCCTTCACGAGTGGCTACCGTGCTGATAGGATATGGCGACGGCTACTCGCGAAGGCTTTCTAACCAAGCCGACATGCTGCTGCATGGATGCAGAGCGCCCGTGCTGGGCAGGGTATGCATGGATCAGTGCGTGCTGGATGTAACCCATCTGCCTGAGGTGCAGGCCGGCGATACCGCAGTATGTATTGGAGAGCAGGGCAGAGAGTGCATTAGGGCAGAAGAGCTTGCCCGCCTTGCAGATACTACCGAACATGAAATCACTACTGCGCTCAGCGACAGGCTGCCCCGCATCTATCTTCCCTAACCGGCAGTGCAGGTTATGTGCGGCTGACGGCATGGAGACGCAGCAGCAGGCAGGCATGAGGCGCCAGGGAGACCGGGAAGGCTGAATCGCATTTTTCCAGGTTTTTGTGCTTCCAGAGGTCTCGCAGCATCCATGTGCCGTTTAGCCTAAGCTGTGAGAGCGGTATGCTGCTGCTGACAGGTGAATTACTCCGGTTGAAAACTCCTGCGGCTACATCGCCGTTTGCCAGTTTGCGCTTCCATATTTCCAGTGCGGGGCTTCGCTGCACCAGTGTCGCCGCGCTGCCTGCAGCATCCTGATCCAGCGCAATCACCTCAGGGTTGGCGAGCAGCGCCGTTTCCTGCGGGCTGTCTGGCAGATTTCCCCCTGCCATGAGCGGGGCAGGCAGCAGGCACCAGAACGAAAGCAGCGTTTGCTGTTCGTTTGGGGTGAAGCTGGTATACCTGTCTGGTCCTACCGGGCGGCTGCCCATGGAAAGATGACCCAGAGGCAGCATGTCTTCGTCTGGCCAGTGCCCCGGCCCTATGTATGCCTGCCAGCGGCGGGCCAGGGTAAACGCGTAGTTGAGCGAGCGCCAGTTGTCCCAAAAGTCGTTTGAAAGGCGCCACATATTGGCATGACTCTGCACGTTTTTGGCATCTTGCAAAGGGGTTTCTCCGGGCGAAAGGCTGAGTACAATGGTGCGGCCGCACTGCTGAATGGCGCGGTGTACTGCCTCTATTTCATCCTGGTGATAGGGCTGGCTGGTGTCATCCATTTTCACAAAGTCAATGCCCCAGTGCGCATACATGCGAAAAATGCTGTTGTAGTATGCCTGGCCTGCCGGCGTACTGCCCTTTACGCCATACATATCGGGGCACCACGGGCAGATGTTTGCAGTATCTGCAGCATCGGCGGCATGGTAGGGAGAGCCTTTGATGGGCAGGTTTTTTTCTACTGCCTCCCGCGGTATGCCGCGCATAATGTGAATGCCAAACCGAAGCCCCATCTGGTGCAGCCGGTGAGCGAGCGCCTTGAAGCCCTCGCCGTTTCTGGCAGAAGGAAAACGATCGGGAGCGGGGAGAAGCCTGCCCCATGCATCCATGGTAAGCGGTTCGTTAGGCGCGCCATTGTCTGGGTAGGCATCTGCGTGAGGCGCATACCATCGGTAGTCTACCACCACATAGTTCCAGCCATACGGAAGCAGCTTTTGCGCTTCACATTGTGCATTTGCCATTACTTCCGCCTGATTTACCCTGTCTCCATAGTAGTCATAGCTGTTCCAGCCCATAGGCGGTGTGAGTGCGGTGCTTCCTGCCTGCAGCCTGTAGGCATGGGTTACAGTTCCAAAGCGGTTGCTTACCGAGATGGCAACTGTGCAGGATGCGTGCAGCTTTCCCCGCAGGGCGCCGGTGGTTTTCGAGCAAGTTATGCCAGCGGGCAGCCCCTTTGCTGCAAAGTGGAGCGGAGGCGCTCCACTGGCGGCAGGGGTGAATATGAGAGGGGTGTTGGTTTGTGCGCCGACTACAAAAGGCGGCCGCAAATGCGGTGCGCCTGCAGGCGCGGCATAGGCAGGGGCGGCAAAAACAGGCAGGGCGATAGCAAAAAGCATCAGCCCGCCAGGTATGCGAAAAAAGTGCATGGCATTGTTTCCTGGCAGAAGTTTATTCTTTGGTTTTCAGCTGCTGTTCTATCAGCTGGTCTATGGCCTTCAGGGCATCTGCAAGGCGTTCGGGGTTTTTGCCGCCTGCAGTTGCAAAATCGGCTCTTCCTCCGCCTCCTCCGCCGGCTATGCGTGCAGCCTCGCGCAGCAGGTTGCCTGCATGCAGCCCTTTTTCTATCAGGTCGGGGGTAACGCGGGCCGCAAACGATATTTTGCCCTCTTTCACCGAAGCCAGCGCCACTACGCCGGATTTGAGCTTTTGGGCGGCTGCGTCGGCACGGTTGGCCAGCGCCTCGGCACCGGCTTCGGGCAGCTCTGCTGTGAGTACTGCTATGCCCGCGGCGGTGTGAGGTTCGGGCAGTTCAGATTGTGCTGCGCTGCCAGCCTGCAGACGGCGCACTTCCTGTTCCAGTTCACGCTGCCTGGCAAGGGTGCGCTGCAGGGCAGTGAGCAGATCGGAAGAGGAACGCAGAAGCGCAGATGCCTGTTCCAGTGTCTCTTCTTCGCGGCGCACGTGTCTCAGCGCTGCCTCGCCGGTTACTGCCTCAATGCGGCGTACTCCGCTGCTGCTGCCGCTTTCAGATACAATTTTGAACAGCCCTATCTGTGCAGTGCGCTGCAGGTGCGTGCCGCCGCAAAGCTCCAGACTAAAGCCTGGTATTTCCACCATGCGTACGCGGTCGCCATACTTTTCGCCAAACAGAGCCATGGCGCCCTTTTTACGCGCTTCTTCCAGAGGCACATCGTGGTAAATGAGTACGGCCTCATCCTGCAGTAGCTGTCTGTTTACCATTTCCTCCACTTCATAGCGTTCGGCGGCAGAGAGTGGATGGTTGTGAGTAAAATCGAAGCGCAGGCGGTCGGGAGCAACCAGCGAGCCTTTCTGATGCACATGCTGCCCCAGCACGCTGCGCAGTGCGGCCTGCAAAAGATGCGTAGCGGTATGGTTGCGCATCACGGCCAGTCGGCGTGCGGCATCTACCTCGGCCTGCAGCAGCTGATCTGTGCGCAGTACGCCTTCTGTTATCTGCACTGAGTGCAGTATTACGCCTGCTGTGCGGCGCGTATCGGTAACTTGTGCAGAAACGCCTTCTGCCTGGCTGTACAACCGCCCGGTGTCTCCTACCTGCCCGCCCGACTCGGCGTAAAAGGGAGTTTGCTGCAGCGCTACCGTGACCTGTTCTCCTGCTGTCGCCTTTTCCACAGGTTCCCCGTTTTTGTAGAGAGCCAGCACACGGGTTTCGAGGGTGGTATGGTCGTATCCCCTGAAGTCGGTGGGCGGCAGGTTCGTGCCTGCGGCGGTTTTGCGTGCGCTGCTTGAAAATACATCGCGCTCTATGTTGCTGCCCTGCTGCGACTGCAGCCGCTGAAGCGCCAGTTCGCGTTCAAATTCTTCCTTGTCTACTGCTATGCCCTTGTCGCGGGCAAGGTCTTCGGTGAGGCCAATGGGAAAACCGTAGGTGCTGTACAAATCAAAGGCATCTTTGCCGCTGATGCGGCCGGTTTTTACTGTTGCCTCGCTTTGCAAAAAGCCTTCCAGTATGCGCATGCCTCTATCCAGCGTGCGTAAAAACTGCTCTTCTTCGGCATGAATAGCTGCGAGTATCAATGCCTCTCTTTCGGGCAGCTCGGTGTAAAAGTCGCCCATTTGTTCTATTACGCCGGGGGCAATGCGGTGCAAAAACGGTTCGTCAAAACCGAGCACGCTTCTGCCAAAGCGTATGGCGCGCCGCATAATGTAGCGCAGCACATAGCCCCTGCCTTCATTGGAGGGCAAAATGCCGTCGGCTATGCAGAAAACCATAGAGCGAACATGTTCTGCCACTACGCGAAAAGCAAAATCCTGTGCAGAAGCGGTTCCTGTATAGGTTTTGCGGCACAAATCTGCAATTCTATCGAGAATGGGGCCAAACAAATCGGTTTCAAATACGCTGCGTTTGCCCTGTGAAAGAAAGGCAATGCGATCGAGGCCAGCTCCGGTATCGTTGTTGCGGCGGGGCAGGGGAGTGAGCAGCGGATTGCCTTCGGCATCTGTTGAACGGTTGAACTGGGTGAATACGTTGTTCCATATCTCTACCCATCTGCCTGCTTCGTCGTCTATGGCATATCGTTCGGCGGGCGTGAGCGCAGCATCGGCGGTCATCTCTTCGGGTGGGGCGATGCGGTAGAAAATTTCGGAACAGGGGCCGCATGGGCCATCCGGCCCCTGGCTGATGACGGAGGCGGGCCAGAAGTTTTTGTTTTCTCCCTGGCGGTGAATGCGGTCGGGTGGCAGGCCGATTACCTCGTTCCAGATTTTGTAAGCTTCCTCATCATCGGCATACACGGTGACACAGAGGCGGTCTGGTTCCAGCCCCACTACTTTGGTGAGAAACTCCCACGTCCAGGGAATCACTTCTGCCTTGAAGTAGTCTCCAAAGCTGAAGTTTCCCAGCATTTCAAAGAAGGTGCAGTGTGAAAAGTCTCCAACGCTGTCTATGTCTACGGTGCGCACGCATTTCTGCACGGTAGTAATGCGCGGGCAGGGCGGAACAGCTGCCCCGGTGAAGTAGGGCTTGAACTGTTCCATGCCAGAGCCTGTGAAGAGTACAGACCTGTCTGGCACGCCCAGTACATCTACAGGCGACAGCGGTGCGCCGGGCAGACGCATGTGCCCTCTCTCTTGAAAAAACTGAAGGTATTTGCGGCGAATTTCACTGGCAAGCATATGGTAAAAATTCTCCCCCCAAAATAGCGTTCTTTATTGTACACGCAATCTGCCGTAACGTGGTAGAGCAGGCGCAGATGAGATGCTTCTTTATGAAACCTGCCGCCTTTTACGATTCCAGATGTCTTTTTGCAGCTCAATGCCGGCTTGCTGCATTCTGCGTACCAGCCGCTCTGCTGAAAAGCTTTTGCAACCCTTGCTCTTGCAGGGCAGGCGCCAGCTGTATAGGGAAGGCAGGCGGGGTTTGCAATGCAACGCGACTCGGTGAATTTGTCAAAACAGACAAACGATTTTTTGGCAGGCATGCAAATCTCCTGCAGTTTGTACTAAGGGGGCATTGCTGCTTTACGCAGACGCTGGGCGCGCTTGCCTGCCGAAGCCGTGTTTCTGCTAACTCTGCGATGTTGCCGGAAACATGCTTGGCAAATTTTTAATGCTGCTCATATTTTTGCTGTTGTGTGTTTGGGTAGATATTTCCTGTAAAAATATAGAAATGCGCAGAAGCAAACAATCTGCATTTTTTTTGCAAAAAATTGTTGACGCAAGAAAAAAATGCTGATATGCTTATAAGCAG
>DAIDHN010000067.1 GCA_027459665.1 Chthonomonadaceae bacterium
TCGCGCAAGAACACAAGGCGTGACTTCCTCAAAGGCGCTGCCTCTCTCGCAGCAGCCACCGCAGCACTCTCCACTGCTTTCGGCAATGCCTGCCGCTGTATGCGAAGTACTGAAAAGTTTGTGATGCCCGGTGCCTTTTTCATCTCTGCCAGGCAGAGCTTCTGAATGGTTTTGCTCCTTCTCATTTATGCGATCAATTACCCCTGAATAAATATTAGGCGTACCAGACCTGTGCCTGAGAAAAACAGGGTATTCTCACAATATCTTCACAAATACACGGGTGCAAAATTATGACATTCAAATGCATTACACTGGCAGCGTGTGCGGCTGCAGCAGCTTCCTTCTGGTTTCCCATACCAGCGTCTGCACAATCCACACCTGTCCCAAACAATATAGCTGTCTCCTGGAACAAGGTAATCCGCAAATCAAACACCACCCCTACGCTGCAGGTGGTTGTAAACCCGCTGCTTCGCCCTTCCTCGCCAATTAGCCGAAGGGCATTTCAGGCATTGCACAAGCTGGGAGCAAACTACGTGAGGTTTGTGCCCTGGCTGCCCTACCCAAAACTGGCTGTAGCCGAGCTGAAGCCTCCTGCCAACGGAAAAACATACTGGAACTTCAAGCTGATAGACCCCATGGTAAAGGCATTCATGCGAGCCACTGCAGGCCATCCCGTTATTATGAACTTCAGCACTGTGCCCGAATGGATGTTCAAAACAAACGCGCCAGTTGCCTACCCAAACGACCCCAACCAAGTAGTATGGAACTATGAACAGGGTACAACACTCACCGACTCTAGCCTCAAAACCATTGCAGATTACTATGCACGCCTGGTAAGCTGGTACACACGCGGCGGCTTCAAGGATGAGTATGGGCATTGGCATAAATCAGGCTATCATTACCATTTTGCCTGGTGGGAAGTGCTCAATGAAGTAGATTACGAACACCAGATGAACGTGCAGGAATATTCCCGCTGGTACGATGCCATCACAAAAGCAATTCACAGGGTGTCCCCATCCACCAGATTTGTTGGCATAGCGCTTGCCGGCACATCCAACTGGAACCCAAATGACATAAACTGGTTCTCCTACTTCATCAAACCCCAAAACCATGCCCCCGGTACCCCGCTCAACATGATGTCGTACCACTTCTATGCCAGCCCGCCAGGCAACACCACCCCCGCACAGTGGCCGGGCATTGTTTTCTCTGAGGCAGATGGTTTTCTCGGCATTGTGCAGCAGATTCAAAACATCAGGCGGCAGTACAACCCCAGCATTGCAACAGACATAGACGAAATTGGCACTATGATGCCCAACGACAACGGCGCTAGCCAGGTGCAGGCAATGCTGGGAAATGACCCGTACTGGAATTTGAGCGGCGCCATGTTTGCCTATCTATTCGGCAATCTTGCAGCCCAGGGCATTCAGATAACGGGTGAGAGTCAGCTCATAGGCTACCCAAGCCAGTTTCCCAGTGTCTCCATGGTCAATTGGCAAACCGGCGTACCCAATGCCAGATTCCGCGTACTAGAGCTTCTGCGGCACAACTTCGGCCCTGGCGACAGAATCACAGCCTCCAGCGTTTCCACGCCAAACATCTATGCACAAGGTTTTATCACACCGCACGGCGAAAGAAAAGTGCTGATTGTAAACAAGACAAATTCTACAGCCCTCATCGCTTTGCCCGGCGCAGCAAGAGGCAGAGAAGAATGGGTAGACCAGATAACCGCAAATCAGCATCCGGCACACCGCTCCCTTCACAGCGATTCATTCCATCTGGGCGGCCTGGGCGTAGCAGTCATCACGCTGCGGCGCCGGTGAGCACAGAGAAACATTCAACAGGCGCTGAGTAAACTCACCTACCCGGCGCCTGCATGCCTCACAATACAACCGACGGCGCTGCTGCCTGCTGCAGCGGGCACACCAGACAATTCATTCTCCCTCCCCTTTTTTCAATGTTTGCCAACAAGGCAACTCTAGGGTATACTGCAATCGTATATCCGACAGGAATAGTCGCCGACCAAAATAGTCGCAACAGGGATGATCATGATCAGTCTGAGCAAAAAAACAGATTACGGCCTGCTGGCGCTCTCTCACCTGGCACGCCTGGAACCGGGAAAGGCAGCCAGCGCACGGGAAATAGCCCAGGAATATGCCATCCCTGCAGAATTGCTAGCCAAAATACTGCAGCAGCTTGCACGCGCTCGAATCGCTGCCTCCATCGCCGGTCCCACGGGAGGCTACCGACTGGCGCTTCCGCCCAAATCTATCAGCGTCACTGCGATTATAGAAGCTATTGAAGGCGCACCTGCTTTTACACAGTGCATGAAAACAGCAAACAACGGATGCGACCAGCACGACCGTTGCACCATACGGCAGCCGCTTGCCAGAATTCATTCTCGCATACTGCAAATGCTCAGCACGGTCACACTGGCAGAACTGATTGAAGAAGAGGAAGCCAGCCACAGTTACCCCATGCTTTACCTGAAACAGAATGCGCACAGGACCGCTGTACAAACCGAACAAAACCCATCCTCAGCGCCAGTGCAAATATACGAGTGAACAGATAAGAAGGAACAGATATGTCTGATGCAATATCAACCATAGAAGAGTTTGCAGGCAGAGAATACCAGTACGGATTCACCTCTGAAATCGAGGCAGTCACTATACCGCGCGGCCTCAATGAGGAAATCATACGCACCATCTCGGCGATCAAGCAGGAACCAGAATGGCTGCTTGAATGGCGTCTCAAAGCATTTCAGCACTGGCAAACGATGTCTGAACCGCAGTGGCCCAATGTGCACTATGAAAAAGTAGATTACCAGGACATTATCTACTATTCTGCACCCAAGCCAAAAAAACAGCTCTCCAGCCTCGATGAGGTAGACCCCGAACTGCTCGCTACCTTTGAAAAACTGGGAATATCGCTGGATGAACAAAAACGCCTCACCAATGTTGCCGTAGATGCCGTTTTCGACAGCGTATCTGTTGCCACTACCTTCAAAGACAAACTGGCGGAAATGGGCATTATCTTCTGCTCATTCTCCGAAGCAGTGCGAGAACACCCCGAGCTGGTGCGCGAATACCTGGGTACAGTGGTGCCCTATTCAGACAACTATTTCGCCGCTCTCAATTCGGCGGTCTTCTCCGATGGGTCTTTCTGCTACGTACCAAAAGGCGTGCGCTGCCCAATGGAACTCTCTACTTACTTCCGCATCAATGCAAAAGACACCGGTCAGTTTGAACGCACCCTGCTCATCGCAGATGAAGGCGCATATGTGTCTTACCTTGAAGGCTGCACCGCGCCCATGCGCGACGAAAACCAGCTGCATGCTGCAGTGGTGGAACTGGTTGCCCTGCGCGAGGCCACTATCAAATACTCTACCGTGCAAAACTGGTACCCAGGCGACAAGGAAGGGCGGGGAGGAATATACAACTTCGTTACCAAACGGGGAAAATGCGATGGAGACAACTCGAAAATCACCTGGACACAGGTAGAAACCGGCTCTGCCATCACCTGGAAATACCCCTCCTGCATTCTGAAAGGCGACAACTCGGTGGGAGAATTCTACTCGGTTGCTCTTACCAATCACAAACAGCAGGCCGATACCGGTACGAAAATGATTCACATAGGCAAAAATACCCGGTCTACTATCGTAGCCAAAGGCATCTCGGCCGGCAACGGGCAAAATACCTACCGGGGGCTGGTGAGGGTAAATCCGGGCGCAGAGGGTGCGCGCAACTATTCACAGTGCGACTCGCTGCTCATTGGCGACCGCTGCGGGGCGCATACTTTTCCCTACATTGATGTGCAAAACCCCACTGCGCAGGTGGAGCATGAAGCCTCTACTTCCAAAATTGGCGAAGACCAGATTTTCTACTGCAACCAGCGAGGCATCTCTACTGAAGATGCTGTCAACATGATTGTCAACGGCTTCTGCAAGGAAGTATTTCGAGAACTGCCCATGGAATTTGCCGTGGAAGCACAGAAACTGCTGGGCGTCAGCCTGGAAGGAAGCGTTGGCTGAAACAGCACAAGACATTTTATCAAATCGAGGACTTTAGCGCTTTATGACACTTTTGGAAATCAAAAATCTGCACGCTGCCGCAGGCGAAAAAACAATTCTGCGCGGCATCAACCTTGTCATCAACCCTGGCGAGGTACATGCAATCATGGGTCTCAACGGCTCTGGCAAATCTACCCTCGCCAACGTGCTCTCTGGCAAGGATGAGTATGAGGTAACGCAAGGAGAGGTATTGTATGAGGGAGAAGACCTGCTGGAAAAAAGCCCCGAAGAACGGGCCAGAGCAGGCATCTTTATGGCATTTCAATACCCGGTGGAACTGCCGGGGGTAAACAACACCTACTTTCTCAAGGCAGCAGTGAATGCAATCAGAAGGGAACGGGGCGAACAGGAACTGGATGCCTACGACTTTATGAAACTGGTGCGAGAAAAACTCAAGGTTCTAGACATAGATGAAAGCCTGCTCAAAAGAGACGTAAACACCGGCTTTTCGGGAGGCGAAAAGAAACGCAACGAAATCTTTCAGATGGCTGTACTCAACCCCAGGCTCGCAATTCTGGATGAAACAGACTCGGGGCTAGACATAGATGCACTCAAGGCGGTTGGCAGCGGAGTAACCAAGCTGCGAAGCCCCGAACGGGCAGTGCTGGTGATCACGCACTACCAGAGGCTGCTCAATCATATCGAGCCAGACTTTGTGCATATTCAGATGGATGGCCGCATAGTACGCTCTGGAGACCGATCGCTGGCGCTGCGTGTGGAAGAAGAAGGCTATTCGTGGCTGGAAGAGGAGGTGCGAAACGGTCTGGTAAACGCCTGACCGCCGAGCAGTCAACCATATGTCTACTTCTCAAACCCAAACAGAACTGGCCCCCTATCTGCAAGCCTGGCAAAACTTTCTCCCCGACCGGGCAGGCGAACCCGCCTGGCTGGGCACGCTGCGCCGTAATGCCTTTGAGCAGTTTGAACAGCAGGGCATTCCAGACCGCACCCAGGAGGACTGGCGCTTCTTTCCTCTCAATGCACTGCGTACAACCGCTTTTGCACGCCCCCTGCCTCCTGCACTGCCTTCGCTGCAGCAGATGCTGCAGAATCACCCGCTGGCCAATCAGCCCGGGCCTCTGCTGGTTTTTTGCAACGGAACCTTTGTTCCAGCGCTCTCCCGCCTGGAAAGCATGGCGGCGGGCATTCGGGTGCAAAACATCTCCACCCTTCTCACCGATTCGCCCGAACTGCTGCAGCCCTGGCTTGCACAGCAAAACGAACGGCAGGCTGGCCCGTTTGCGGCGCTCAACACCGCTTTCATGGAGGATGGGGCTGCGCTGGTGCTGGAAAAAAACTGCCGGCTGCAGCAGCCTGTCACAGTGCTGTTCATCAGCCAAACGCTGCACCAGTCTTCTTTCACTACCCCCAGACTGCTTGTTGCTGCAGGAGAAAACAGCCAGGCTGCTCTGGTAGAGGTCTTCCTCTCTGAAGGAGAACAGACGGCTTTTACCTGCTCTGCCACAGAATTTGCACTGGCAGCCGGCGCCCAGATAGACCATGTGCGAATCGCACAGGAAAACTTGCAAACCATACATATCTCCAGCACACGGGCAGAACTGCAGGGAAACAGCCGGTTTGCCTCGCACAATATGGCGCTGGGAGGCATGCTCACCCGCAACGACATAACAGTGGGGTTGAGGGGCAGCGGCATACATGCCACCCTCAACGGCCTTTACCTGGCAGGCGGAAACTCGGTGATAGACAACCACACAGCCATAGACCATGCCATGCCGCACTGTGAAAGCCACGAACTGTACAGGGGCATACTCTACGGCAGGGCGCAGGGGGTATTCAACGGCAAAATATTTGTGCAGCTGGATGCGCAGAAAACAGATGCCAAACAGACCAACCAGGCACTGCTGCTTTCTAAAGACGCACGCCTCAACACAAAACCGCAGCTGGAAATATTTGCCGACGATGTAAAGTGCACGCACGGCGCCACGGTAGGACAGCTAAGCAGGGAATCGCTTTTCTACCTGCGATCCAGAGGCATCGGGGAAGAAGAAGCACGCGCCATGCTGGTGCAGGCGTTTGCAGCAGATGTAACCGGGCGCATTCCACTGGAGACTGTGAGCAATTACCTGCAGCAAATGCTCCCCCTGCGCTTCTAAAAGGCTGAGCAAATCGGGAAAGAACTACCCTATGACCGCAACTACACCCACAACCGAATACTCTGTAGAAAAAATACGCAGCGATTTTCCCATTCTGCAGCAGACTGTGCATGGCAAACCGCTTATCTATCTCGACAACGCCAACACCACTCAGAAACCCGCTGCAGTGCTGGAGTCGCTTGCGAATTTCTACTCAACCAGCAACTCCAACATTCACCGCGCCTCGCACATGCTGGGAGAACGGGCTACACAGGCATACGAGGGGGCAAGGGAAAAAGTACGCGAATTCATCCACGCTGCCTCCACGCAGGAAGTGGTATTTGTACGCAATGCCACCGAAGGCGTCAATCTGGTAGCTCAAACTTGGGGGCGCACGCATATTGGCAAGGGCGATGAAATTCTGGTCTCTGCTATGGAGCACCATGCAAACATCGTTCCCTGGCAAATGCTCTGCCAGGAAAAAGAAGCCATACTGCGCGTCATTCCCGTTGACGACCAGGGGGAACTGGTTCTCGATGCCCTCGATGAGCTGCTTACCCCGCGCACCAGACTGGTTGGCATTGTGCATATGTCAAACGTGCTGGGCACGGTAAACCCTGTTCAGCACATCATACAGCGCGCACATGCCTACTCCATTCCTGTGCTGGTAGATGCAGCACAGTCTGCCTATCACATGCCCATCGATGTACAACAGATGGACTGCGATTTTCTGGTTTTCTCTGGGCACAAGCTGTACGGACCAACCGGCATTGGAGTGCTGTATGGCAAAAAAGCCCTGCTGCAGGATATGCCGCCCTGGCAGGGAGGCGGAGATATGATTCTCTCTGTCTCTTTTGAGAAAACCGTCTACAACGACCTGCCTTACCGTTTTGAAGCCGGTACGCCGCACATTGCAGGCGCTGTGGGGCTGGGAGCCGCCATAGACTGGCTGCAAAAAACCGGCATGAGCCGAATTGCCGACTACGAACGAACACTCATGCAGTACGGCACAAAACTGCTTGCGCAGGTAGACGGCCTTCGCATGATTGGCGTCTCACCGAGCAAAGCCAGTGTTTTTTCGTTTACGCTCGAAGGGGTACACCCTCACGATGTGGGTACCATGCTCGACTATGAGGGCATTGCGATACGCACTGGCCAGCACTGTGCGCATCCGCTAATGCAGCGCTTTCAGGTACCTGCCACTGTACGCGCATCGCTTGCCTGCTACAACACACACCAGGAACTGGATGCGCTGGCAGAATCGCTGAAAAGCATACGAACAATGTTTGCCTGAGCTTCTGCCCAGGCGCATGGAATAATACTATGAACGATGAACTGAGAGAACTCTACCAGGAAGTGATTCTGGATCACAACAGAAGACCAAGCAACTTTGGGCCGCTGCCGCAGGCAACAGAACGCGCTGTGGGGCGCAACCCGCTCTGCGGCGATCACCTTTCTCTTGCCCTCCGCATAAACAACGAGGTCATAGAGGAAGTGCGCTTCGAAGGTCAGGGATGCGCTATCTCAAAAGCCAGCGCCTCGCTGATGACAGAGGCAGTGCAGGGCAAAACCGTTGCCGAGGCAAACTGTTTGTTTGAACAGTTTCATGCACTTGTCACTTCGCAGCAGGAGTTTTCTGAAGATGAATTGAGCCAGATGGGCAAACTGGCGGCATTCGCCGGTGTACGAGACTACCCTGCGCGAGTAAAATGCGCCAGCCTTGCATGGCACACCCTGCAACAGGCGCTGCACCATAGCAGTGAACCAGCCACAACGGAGTAATACCATGGAAAACACAACTCCTGCCACACCGCAAAAACTGCTTACTCCACTTGAACTTACACTGATGGAAGGCAGGGTAATAGAAACCATACGAACTATTTATGACCCCGAAATACCTGTGAACATATACGAACTGGGGCTGATCTATAATATAGACATTACTCCGCAGGCAGAGGTAAGTATACGCATGACCCTTACCTCGCCGGGCTGCCCGGTTGCTACTACCCTGCCACCGGAAGTGCAGAACAGGGTGGAAGACCTGGAAGATGTAGCACTATGCAATGTGGATGTAGTATGGGACCCGCCCTGGAATATGGACATGATGTCGGAAGAAGCAAAACTTGATCTCGGCTTTTTTTGATGCGCTCTGGAGAAACAAATGACTGAAACAGTACTCGAAGCGGCCTCTTTTCCCATTACGCTCACTGCTGCGGCGGCAGAACGGGTAAAACAGCTGATGGAAAAACAGAACAACCCAAACCTCTTCCTTCGCGTTGGAGTAAAAGGCGGAGGCTGCTCTGGCCTCTCATACACCCTCGCGATGACAGAAAGTCAGCGTGAAAACGACATTTGTTGCATTCAGCAGGGTATTCGTCTTCTCACCGACCCCAAAAGCGCCATATTTTTGCAGGGTGTCACCCTCGATTACAGCCTGGCGAACCTGCTGGAAGGCGGCTGGAAATGGCACAACCCAAACGCGCAGCGAAGCTGCGGCTGCGGTACATCATTTACGCCGAAAACTTAAATAAACCATGAGAGGAAAAACCTGCCATGCCTCTCGTAGATTCGTACCAGAGAGAAATCAATTACCTGCGGGTATCAGTTACCGACCGCTGCAACTTGCGCTGTGTCTATTGCATGCCCGAAGAAGGCGCGCCCACAGCCCCGCGCAGCGAGCTGCTCACCAATGAAGAGCTGCACAGGCTGATTAAAACTGCTGTCGAACTGGGAATAAGCAAAGTGCGTTTCACTGGCGGAGAGCCGCTCCTTCGCCCAAATCTCATTCCGCTCATTCAGTCTGTAAATGCCCTGCAAGGCATTCAAGACCTCTCAATCACCACCAATGGCATACGGCTGCAGCAAATGGCCGCCGATCTGGCAGAAGCAGGAATAGCGCGCGTCAATTTGAGCCTAGACACCCTGCAGCAGGCAAAATTCGAACGCATAGCCCGCAGAACCGGCCTGCAGCAGGTGCTGGATGGCTTGGAAGCAGCACTGCAGCACAACATGACTCCTCTCAAACTCAACTGCGTAGTAATGCGCGGCTGCAATGAAGACGAACTGGCAGACTTTGCCAGGCTCACTATACACCGTCCGCTGCATGTACGGTTTATAGAACTGATGCCAATCAACTGGTCTTCCGGCGACGACTCTCTGGCGCAAAACCGCTTCAACTCTCTCTCTGGTGCCCCAACAGGAAGCGTCTCCAGCATCTCCCTCTATGCCGATGCAGAAAGCACATCGTTTCGCAAATACTTTCAGCTTCCCGACGCTTCGGGGCAAACAGGCATGCTCAACTCCGCCGAAATGCGCAAGGCTTTTGTGCCTGTACAAGAAATGGAGCAGATACTCTGCCGGCAGCTCGGTACACTGGAGCCTGCCGAACTGCTGACCAACGGGCCGGCTCAAACCTTTCGGCTGCCCGGTGCAGCGGGCACTATAGGGTTCATCAGCCAGGTAACGCGCGATATGTGCAAAAACTGCAACCGCCTGCGCCTCACCGCAGATGGTTTTCTGCGCCCCTGCCTGATGGCAGATGGAGAGGTGAACCTGCGCGAGGCAGTGCGCTCTGGTGCAGATGATGAACAGCTAAAAGAATTGTGGCGCATTGCTGTACGCCACAAGCCCCTCGAACACCGGCTGGAAGACGGCTTTGCTCCCCAGGGACGCGGCATGAGCCGGCTGGGAGGGTAAATTTGCGCCTGGTAAAATACGAGGTATGCCCGGTGCAAAGCCTAACCGAAAACAGAGGGACAACAAAGCCCCTGGGTGAACAGGGCAAATGCACTCTTTTTCTCTACCAGGGAAAAGTATATGCACTGGGTCATCTTTGCCCGCACCAGAATGCGCCATTGGATGGCGCCCCGGTGGAAAACGGCCAGGTGGTATGCAACAGGCACGGCTACTGCTACAAACTCGGCACCGGCAGCTGCTCAACCCTGGGCGGCTATGCACTGCCCCGTTACCCGGTTGAAATAGAAAACGGCATGGTGATTGTCACTGTGCGTGAATTCTAGCTGGCAGCGTTTTCTGCACGGTTTTTCTTCTGTCTCTGCTCAATCCACTCGGCAGCTTTTTGCGCCGACCATTCCGCCAGCGTGTCGGGCGGTACTATGCCCGCCTGGCTGCAAAGTGCAATCACAGCCTTGCGCTGTGCCTCAGAAGCAGGTCCTTCGGGCAGCGGCGCACTCTGCCTGCTTCTTGGGGATGCTGCCGGCCTCGACTGGGGTTGTGCCACCGGGCGCTCGGTGTAATCGGGCATCTCAACATCTGCAACGCCATCCAGGCCGGTAGCCCAGCGCAGGGCGCGGGCAACGGCACGTGTTTCAGCCATTCGAATAAGAGCGCCTACCACCATTTTACTTACGTTGTTGGGATCAGCGTCCCCAGTCGCCTCCACATGCAGCAGCGGCCCTTCCGGCTGCGGCTGCAATTCAATTTCGGCGCGAAAAATGGCACGCTGCCCATTGTCGGCTGCAGGATACTGCACGGCATGGGTCTGAATGCTCTTCAACCCGTGCTTGTGCGCTTCGGCTATCAGTTCGCGAAACCGTATAATTTGCGGTTGGTCGTTCATAATATCCTCCCTTTTAAGTATACATACGTATACTATACAGTACCACATTTGCGCGATTTTCGCCAGTGTTCAGCGCCCAGGCACCTCTTTTTGCGTAAAATAATCGATAAATACCCCCGAACAAACTGGTTTGTGTACCGTGAGAGGTTTTATCTCTACCAGTACCCTGCCAGTGTATGCTACGCGGTAATACACGCCGTTCTGCAGGTTCTCGGCCAATGTGCCAGCTAGCAGGTGTCCATATCTGTCATACACATTGATCTGCTGTTTCAAGCCAAGTTTTTTGTAATCTAGCAAATAGAAACTGGCCACATGCTGCAAATTGTCGTTGGCCCTCAGGCGAAAGATCAAAGACACTGGCACTTGTTTAAGCTGATGGCGCGTACCCGGTATAGGCACCAGGCGCGGCATGGCAGTGAATGCAGCAGCAACCCGTTCAGTCAAACCGCTCTGCCCCAGCAGAACGCGGTTGTCGGTTGTAGGCGCACTGTTCCAAACATTGAAAGCATACTGCCCTTCGTCTTGATTGCCCAGCGGCGTATCAGTAGGAATATGCTTACCAGTTCCGCGTGCAAAACCAACGGAGGGCGATGTCTTTACCGCCTGGCCATTAAACACCGGTATAAAAAACGCTTCTTTTCCGTAGCGGGTAATCCAGTTGCCCATGGTTTTCGCATCTGGCGGCAAAAAACTGCCGCTGCTGCCTTCTGTACCCTGAGGAACCAGTACAAAACTCTCTTTCTGCTGAAACAGGGTGCGATTGTTATCAATCAGTTTGATATGCAGCTGTAAAAGGGCATTGTGCGGCACGGGAGGGGTGTGAAAGTTGAGTACATACGTTTTGCGAGTATGCGGAGCAAGATAAACAGGCGCTGTCACCCTGCTGCGAGGCAGAGGTCTGCCTGCCTGCAAACTCCCGCTCTCCTGCAGGCTCAGCAGAGCGTGCAGCGTGGAGCTTCCCTGATTTACCAGAAGAATTTTGTGCTGCAAAACGCTTGCCGCAGGCATGGATTGCAGCACAGGCCCTGCCGGCGGCCTTTGTAAATCGTCGCACTGCACAACAGCGGCGCTGGCTGGCATGCTGCAGGCAAGCGCTGCAATACCGAGGCAAATTTTTTTCAAAAACATCGTAATCTCTCTAGAAAAAGTGTAGTGGGTTATGACAAACGTAACGTTCCAGTGAACCAACCGGCTCTGAACTCATATAAAGATACTGGTACGTAATATGCCATCCGCACTGCAGCATCCATTGCAGTATGGTGGTGTTGCAGCCGGGCACCGCCCAGTATGGGTCTGGCGTCAAAAACCCTGGTCGAGGAATACCGGGTCTGCGCAAATGAGTCACATGCTCTATCATGCGCGGCAGTTCTTCTGCATTTACGGCCAGTGCCGGCCCGCTGCTCATTTTGCCATAATACGCATATCCAACCAGATTTCCGTACTGCGGGCCGTTGTCGGCACAGCGAAAAAGCCGCGATCTTCCCTCTTCTCCCCCGCAGCCTGCAGCCCAAAAGCGGTGTTCTTCAGAACGTGCATACCCTATTGTTTCCCTGTCAAGCGCATCTATCTGCTGCTGTACTGCCGGGGTTAGCACAATAGGTTCTGCCAGCAGACGCATTCCTCGTGCGGTTTCGCCAGGGGCCAGCAAACGCGAGGCATCTGGAGAGGCAACGGTATCTAGAATGGGTGAACAGCGTTCGGGCAGTGTCAGCGAGAAAGCGCTGCCTGCCAAAAGCAGCATGGGCAGACGAGGATAGCAGCCTGCCTTGCGCATATAAAGCGAATCAGCGCCCGGATCATGCGAAGCCAGTACAAATCTGCGGACGGCTCCTGCAGTTTTCCCTTCTTCCAGGCAGTGTGCAAGCAGCGCCTGACCTATTCCCAGGCGGTGATGGCTGGGCAGTACAAAAAACTCGGTGAGCTGCCATGTCTGCTCTCGCACCATGCTATGGGCATAACCCACAATGCGGGGTTTTCCCGTGCGCGATTTCTCCTCTGCCACCCAGTAACTTGAATTGGGCGAAAGGCGCATATGTGTTCTTGCCGCCTCATGATGAGCAAATACAAGGTCATACCCCATTGCCCGGCGCATTACCTCAAAGGTGGCATGCTCATCTTCCAGGCTGCCTCGCCGCAATACCACAGAGTGCGGCAGACGTTCGCCAGAGCCAGTATCTGCACTGCTGCGAATCATGAGTGGGAATACTCCTTCCAGGTGTTTTATTCTCCATCTCTATTTAAGTTTCCTCTTCTATGCTGCAGGCAGTGTTTCAGCATTGCACCCATGCAAGCCAAACCGCCCCTCGTCTGTTTGTGCAGGACAAGAGGCGGTTGGAGGCAGTGCTGCTGACAGGTGTTACGGGAGGGTCACAGGGATTTTGAATATAGAGTATGTCTGCACACATCCCACCGTCATATAGAGAGTGCACTGTCGGCTCAGCGTAGAAGACGGTACGTTGAAGGTAAAGTACTCAGTCTGCCCGGGGTTCAGCTGCTGTACCGCAGGAGTAGTATATGTCATGGGCTGTGGACTAATCCCCTGCACCAGCATTGCCCCAAGAATGTGCGTAGACAAGGCCGGAACAAGTCCATAGTTGGCAACAGTCACAACAATCTGATTGCTGCCGTTTTGGGTTGTCACTCCCTGCAGATGCGCACGCAAGATCACATTGTCAATAGGCAGTGCAAGTATGCTGTACGAATTTATAACAGGGTCGTATACCCCCACGCTGTTGCTGCCAGTGTGCCAGACCGTAGGGGGAACGCTCACCGCCAGTTCACCGGCATTGTATTGGGTGGGCTGCAGACTTGTGCCGTTTACGTAAATAAAGTCTTGAGTATTGAAACCTGTGCCCTCTACCGTGAGAGTTGTGTTTGATACGGGCACAGAATTCAGTGCAGCAGGCAGCACTTGAGTAACAGTCGGCCCGAAGCGCACTATTTCGCCGTGGTTTTGGGAAAGAACGGGCAGCGATGCGTAAAACTCATTGCCAGGGCCGCGTGTTAAACTGCCTGATGCCACATAGGAAGAAGTAGAAGGCAGATTGCAAAGAATCGACTCCAAATAGTTCGTACTGCCCGCCAATGCCTGGGTTGGTCCAATGGTTGTTATCCGCAACAGTTCGTACAACGTGCCCTGGCTGTTTCTTCCGCCAGCACTAGTCAGGCCATACAAATTGCCGCTGTGGCTTACATACACTCTGCCGTAGGGGCAGATGCCATCGCCGCTGTTGCCAAAAGAGTAGATGGTCTGAAAAAGATAGCCTCTGGAAGAACGAGAGTAAGTTAGCCGATACACGGTGCCGAAACCATGGCTGCCTCCATAGCATGTGGTGCCAAACAACTGGCCGGAAGCATCTGCAGTCAAACCACTGAATGGAGCTAATCCATCTGTAGATTTACCGCTAAAGGTGTGAACCACCGAGTAGTCATACTCTTGCATTCTGCCCGGCTGCAGTTTGAAAATTATGCTGTCATCAGTGTTGTAAGAGCAGGCAGTACCCAGAAGGCTTTCCCCTATGCCTGGGGTCAGGCTTGAAATGTTCATCTTTCCATCACTTGACCCTGAGAAGGTATGAACAACATGATAATTTGAAAAACCCTGCGGTGAAGCGTTCAATTCAAAAATGAGGTTGTTGTCATACCAGGTCTGGCTTGCAGTGCCAATTAGTATGTGTTCATTGCTGCCTCGTGCCCAAGACAGCTTGATGGCTCCGTAGGTACCTGCAAACTGGTTAGATACAAAAGGCGCATTGTAGGTGTTGTTCGAGTTTCTGGTCATCATGAACAGCGCGCTGTGCAGGTTGCTCTCGCTGGTGTATTCACATGCGCCATACAGGTTTCCGTTGTCATCCACAATAGGAGTGTTAATCGGGGAAAAACCATTGGTGCCGGGCATACCGAAATCGTAGAGGTCTACCCAGCTGCCATCCGGCTGAATCTCGTATACACAACCTTTCTGATACTTCCCCCCATTGTAGTCAAGACCGATCAGGTCGCCGTGGTTGTCTGAAGTCAGATTGCCTGCATCTGGCTGATACTCTATCATACTGCCAGAGAATGTATGGCTTATGGTCATGGTTTCCAAGTCGGGAGCGGCGGCTGCACGAAGAGAGACTGCTCCCAGCAGGCACAGGGCGAACAGAACAGCGCTGATATGTTGTTTCATATTATTTTCTCCAGTATGGTTTGTACAGGCCTGCTTTCATAGATACTGCACTGCACACATACCGGTATATATACATCAGAATATTACTGCCTACATCATATTTGTTATATTGAATTGCACATATCATACACATCGTGTAACTATTGTCACAGGCATCTGTTTCCGGCTGCTGAGCAATGAAGGCAAAGTGTTATTACGGCGGTATTGATCTATGCCTGCAAATACTTTTGTGACTGGCTTTCTTGTATTTTCAATCGACTGTATATTGGAATAATCTCAGCATGCAAAACAGAACAGCGCCCGACAGTCACACATACGGTGCAGAAACGTTGTGTAGAAGTGGAACAAAATTGCAGTAAGGCGAGCTTCCGGCCAGATGAAATTTCAGGAAGCACAGGAGATAAAATCATGTGGCGAAACAGATGGAAAATCATATACGCTGGTGTAGCAGGCATGCTGGCACTAGGCATGCTGTTTGCCGCACCCGCTTCCTCGCAGGACAACGGATACCGCGTCAATCAGAATACACAAAACTACAATAACAGCTACTCCAACTCAAATAACAGCAGCTATCAGGATACAAGCTCTTCTGGCCCAATACGTCTTGCCCGTTTTTCTGTTGTAGAGGGCAACGTAACCTGGAGAGCATCGCGCAGTCTTGACTGGTCGCCGGCAACCAGCAATATGCCGCTGAGACAGGGCGCACAGATATGGGTGACCAACGGCGGGCGTGCAGACCTGCAGTTTGATGACGGCAGCGAACTGCGCCTGGGAAACGACGCTCTCATTACCCTGAAAGTGCTGTACAGCGACAGCAGCGGGGAATATACGCAAGTTACATTGCGCAACGGGCTGGCAACGCTGAGAGTGCAGCACACACACTCGGTATACCAGATAGATACCCCGCTCTTTTCTTCCAAAATCAACGGCCCTTCTCAGGTGCGCTTTGGAGTGGGAGATGGAGTGGAGATCGCAGTGCAGCGAGGACGCGCATATGTAGACGGCGAACAGGGCAGCATCACACTGCATTCCGGCGACTACATGGCTGTCAACAGCCTGTCCACGCCATTCCAGACAGGGCCAATTCCTCCCGAAGACGGCTGGGACCGCTGGAATTCACAACTGAACAACCAGATGTATGGGGGCCAGGACAACAGCGGCAGCTATCTGCCTTCCAACATAGCGCTGGTGGCGGGCGGCCTCAACAATTACGGCCGCTGGCACAATGACCCCAGATACGGACACGTATGGGCGCCTTATGTGAACGACAGTTCCTGGCGCCCCTATGAAGATGGCAGATGGGTGTGGGTAGAACCATTTGGCTATACATGGGTATCCAACGAACCCTGGGGATGGGCGCCCTATCATTATGGAACCTGGGTAGATGAGCCTTACGGGTGGTCATGGGTTCCTGGCCCTGACGATCAGTACTGGTCTCCTGCCGTAGTGCATTTCTCTACCTACGACAACCAGGTGGCATGGGCGCCTCTTGCCCCGCAGGAAGTGCATTACTCTCGCGTTGCCCTCGGCTTCAGCAGTGGCAACTGGGGGGCTTACTTCTCTATCGGTGCGGCGGCAGCCTACGTGCCAGTCAACACCAGTTACTGCGTAGCGCGGCCATACAACCCCGTAGTCGTCAACAGCTACTCTTCATACACCAATGTTACCGTAAACAACTACAACGGCGGGCCAGTTACCGCCTATGATCGGTACCTTGCCTCTGCAGAAAACTATGCCTCTCTTACAGGCAGACGAGTAGGCTTTGTGCCCGTCAATGCATCCAGATTTGCAGGTGCCTGTGTGGTTCCTGCCCGTGAATTCGGCAGATCTGCCAACTACACTCCTCTTGCCAGAGACCGCGCAGTAGTTTTTGAAAGAGGACGGTCTGCACAGGTGCAGAATCGTTTCCTGCATGCCTTTGGACCGGTTGAAATTGGACGCCCTACCCCGGCATCCACTACCCCTACCGGCATACTTACCCGACAGGTAGGCATACCAGGGCGCATTATGAGCCAGCCAGTGTTTCGCTCTCCTGCGCCGATGCAGGTACGCAGGGCTAACCCTGGCATCAATTTCCGCTCTGTACCTGGCATCTCCAATCCAGCAAATAGAGGCAGGGTGCGAGGGTTTAACCCGCCACACAGAGGCATGCCAGTGCTAGGCTTTCAGTCTAACAACAGAGGTGCCGCCCGCCCTGCCACTCCTTCTCACAGAGGCATGCCGTTCATACAGTTCAACAGAAGCGCACAGCAAGCTGCACAGCGCGCCAGACGCGACCTTGGTCTGCATGGAGGAGGGCGCAACAGTCCCAGAGGATGGCAGCCTAATCCCAGGTTCAACCCGCAGCCGCAGCGAAGCGCACCGCACTACACCCCGCCGCCCAGGTTC
>DAIDHN010000068.1 GCA_027459665.1 Chthonomonadaceae bacterium
ATACACGGTACAGATGGAAGCTGTCTGCTTTATGCTTCTGATACAGGCTGGTATCCTGAAAAGATATGGAAGCTGCTGCAGGAATACCGCCTAGATGGGGTTGTGGTTGAGTGCACCAACGGGATCAATCACTCTGACTATGCTGGCCATATGGGAATACCTGAGGTGATTTCGATGCGCAAGAGGCTGATACAGCAGGGCAGCCTGAGGGCTGATGCACCGGTTGCGGCAACACATATTTCGCACCTGGGCGGTCTGCTGCACCATGAACTGGAAGAACTGCTTGCTTCGGAAGGGATTACTACCGGTTATGATGGCATGCGTTTTTCTGTAAAAGAAAGGCATGTGAACCAGCCCGAACTGAAGACAATAATTGTCTAGAATTGATTGGGACTGCCTAAAATGTCGGCTTTCTGCGAGAGCTTTCTGCGCATTGCCAAGTGAGGCAGAGTTACTTCTGTAAACGGCTCTCCCTCTGGCAGATACTTAAGCGCCAGATAGAATGCAACGGCAGTTTCACGCGCATGCAGCACAATTTCTGTATACCCGTTTTGTTTGGCGGCCACTTCTGCATGCTGCACCAAAGCCCTGCCAATTCCCCTGCCCCTATACTTTGCAGCAACTGCCACCTGCCTCATTTTGCAAATGGTTTGCGTTTGCGGGGTGAGCAGCAGGCACCCGATGAGTGTGTCTGCTGCAAACGCCCCAATATGCAGGGTATCTGTTTCGAGGGCCAGCTCTTCGAGGGTAAAAGTGAGGCCAAGGGGCTGGCGAAGCACCGTTAGTCTCAGCTGCACCTCTGCCTCCCACTCTGCAGAGCCGTACTCAATTTGCCTGATGCAGAGTTCAGGCGACACCAGTTTCCTCTACTGTCTGCTGCATTCCATGCCACTGCAGCCATGGATTGGTGAGTATCTCCCACTTGTGTTCATCATGGTCTTCTCGTTTAAGACGGAAGAACAGCGCATAGCGTACATTGTGCGATGCATTGGGCGCTGCGGTATGTGCGAGCATGTGATGCACCAGCAGCATGTCTCCGGGCATGCCAGTGACCTGAACAGGCGGGGGAAGGTTCAGGTTCGGCAGTCCCTTGATGAGTGTACGAGGGTCATTTTGCTCGCAGTATTTTTGCAGAAGAATGTGTGAACCTGGCCATACCGTGAAATTGCCCTGGTAGTCTGCTGTGAGCGGGCTGAGCAGAATGCCTACAAGGGCGGTGAAACTAGATAGGGTGCCCTCCTGCACTCCGTTGGTTGGGGAGTAAGTGCCGTCTATGTGCGGGCGCGGGGGAGGCGGCGGCATAGACAAAGTAGGAAATCTGAGTGCAATCTGCGCGCTATGCACCGGGCGGAGGGCATTTTCGCCAATAGCAGATTCAGCAAGCTGAAGTGCAGGCGTTCGATTGAAAATGTCTGCAATGTCTGCGGTGCCTGTGAGTTCGGGGCAGTAGGTTTGCGCTCTGAATTTGGTGATTTGTGCCGGGTCTATGCCTTCACCCAGAGAGTTGTTAATGACTTTCAGCGCCTGCTGCACCATTACTTGAGGCACCACGCCAGGGATGTGTAAATATCCGTTAAGAAACAGATCTCTTTTTTGCAGATTATTCAGTTCCATGTGCAACTCCTTCAACGGGATTGTAGACCAACTGCCTCTTGTATATTCTGAAGCCCGGCCTGCTGTAAAAAGTGAAGCAGGCCTCGGTTTATGTCACGGGGGAGAGAAGGGCCTTTGTAGATGAGACCAGTATACACCTGTATCAAAGAAGCGCCGGCCAGTATTCTATTCCAGGCATCTTCTGCACTCGAAATACCTCCTACTCCAATAAGCGGTATACGCCCCTGGCTCACCTGGTAGAGGGCGCGCAGTGTGTAGAGCGCTTTTTGCTGCAGTGGTATTCCGCTCAACCCTCCCTCCTGCTGCGGGTTGTTAATCAGGCTGTCGCGTTGAATGGTGGTGTTGGTAGCGATGATTCCGGCCATCTGCAGCGCAATGCTTACCTCTGCCACCCCTTGCAAGTCTTGTTCGGCCATATCGGGAGAGACCTTGACAAATATGGGCTTCTGACTTTCTCCTCTTAGTTTTGCCAATGCTGCGGCCTCTTCCTGAAGCATTTGCAGCAGATCATGCAGTCGGTTTTTTTCCTGCAGTAGTCGCAGGCCGGGTGTGTTTGGCGAAGAGACGTTGACCACTACGAAGTCTGCGTAGCGTGAGAGCCTGCGAAAACTGGTGCGGTAATCATCCAGAATAGCGTTCTCCCCGGTTACCTGTCTGGTTTTTCCTATATTGATTCCTACTGGAAAAGAGAGCGGTCTGCCGCGTCGAAGTACAGCCATGCGGTGTGCAACAGCTTCAGCCCCTTCGCTGTTGAACCCCAGTCGATTGATGACTGCCTCCTGTTCGGGGAGACGGAACACTCGGGGGCGCGGGTTGCCCGCCTGCGGCGAGGCAGTAACAGTGCCTACCTCTACAAAGCCGAAACCCAGGCGGGGCCACATGCAAACCGCCTTGCCGTTTTTATCACAGCCAGCTGCCAGCCCAACCGGGTTTGGAAAAGTAAGCCCTGCCAGTTTCACCTGCAGGGCAGGGTGAGCCAGTGAGCGTATAGGCACTCTGCCAGTGAGACGGCTTGCTGCAGCAAGCATATCAAGTGTGCGTTCATGGGCTGTTTCAGCGTTTTGTGTGAAGAGCAGGGGGCGAAGAGCGCGGCGGTAAAACATGAGAAACTGATTAATTCTCCTTCCAGATAAGAGGGTTCACTTCGTTGTCTTGCAGCAGATCGCCTATTTTGAGGCTTTGAAAATATTTTTCAGGCAAAATATTGCGCTGCCCGTTGAAGGTAGAACCATCTGGCATGTAGGCACAGGTCATGGCCCGACGCGGCGAGATGGTCATATTCGCTCCTGCTCCGTGGGCAGTGTAGCCGCTGTGCAGTACTGCTGTGCCTGCTTGGCAGGGGCAGGCAACAGGCTGAATGCTGCGCCATTCGGGGTAGGTATTGAAAAGTGCGCCTATGTTGCTGCTAATACCTACATTGTCGTTTCGCGCCTGCCTGTGGCTGCCGGGTATGTAGTAGAGGCATCCGTTGGAAAGGGTGGCATCATCTAGTGCTACCCAGATGGAAATAGACTGCCGGTGATAAAACGACCAGTATGGATTATCGAGGTGCCAGCCTGTGGGGTTGCCGAAAGGCGGTTTGTAAAGGGCCTGATCATGCCATATGCGTATGCCATTCACCCCACTGAGCCTTGCAATCATCTGCCCAAGCATCGGGTCGTGCATCAGCTCATGCATTCCATCGTGTGTATCAGCAAGGCGCAGGCACTGTGTAAAAACTCTGCTGTAAAAGTCATCGGGGTTTGCCTGGTTGTTTAGAAAACCTGGCTGCAGTTCCAGCCTTTGGGCTACTGCCTCATCTGTGTCGTGCTGCCATCTTTGCAGCTCTTGGGGGGTGAGAAAATTTTCAATTACCAGAAAACCATTTTCCTGGTAATCATCAATCTGCTTTTTTGAGAGTTCATACTTCATCGTGTTGTTTTCGCCTCCTGCCGGCAGCTTCTCAGGTGCTGAAGTGCGGGTGCTGCCAGCATTTCGAGCTGGTTTTGCCAGCTGCATTCTATCGACATACGTTTTTCATAACCTGCCTGGGCAAGTATATCGAACAAGCTGACATGAGGGTATGTTCCTGTAGAAGGAGCCAGGCGGCCAGTATCTGCGGTATGTACATGCGCCAGTACATCTGCCGATTCTACGATTGCCGTCAGCGGTTCTGCTTCTTTTTCCAGATGGTAGGTATCGGCAAGGTTCTGCACCCATTTGCTCTGCACCGTTCGCGCCAGTGATGCTCCTTCAGAAACAAGGTTGATTATATTGCATTCTGCCTTGCAGAGCGGTTCAATGACTACTGTCACTCCGGTTTGTTCTCCTGCTCGGGCGCAAATCTCTAAAAACCTGAGTATTTGCACATTTGCTTCTGCAGCAGAAAACCCTTCAGGAACCTGACGCGCGCCGCCGCTGCCAAATACAACCACTCTGCCACCTACCTCGCCAGCCCGCTTCAATGCAGTATCTACATAACGCTGCAGGCGGGGAAAATCGGCATGAGGACCGGTGATTTTTCCTGTACGCACAAACGAATTGAATGCTTCTACCGGCAGAGGCATTTGCTGTATCTTTTTGCAGTGTTCTTTCCACACTGATTCGGGGTCTTCCGGCATAAGGTCTGCAGCTACCGAAAGCTCTATGTAATCGTATCCCGCTTCAGCCAGCACTGTGGCATATTTCAGGTCGGCGCAAACGCCAAAACGCATGATTCTCTCCTGGTTCAGACAATGTATTGAGGCAGTAGTGCCTTATTCATATTTCAGCTTCTATGCGGCCTATAGTTATTCCTTCCTGATGCCAATAATAAAGATAGCCTATTTTACGGCTGCACTATGCCTCTTCAGGAGTTCGTGCCAATGGCAGCGGCTACCGCAACAAGTTCCACGCGCATAGCGCCTTTTCTACAGCGCCTCCTCAAAAACAGCGATTTACTGCTTCCGGTGCTTCTCATACTGGTAGTGGGTATGCTGATTGTTCCGCTGCCCGACTGGCTGCTTGATACCATGCTGGTGGTAAATATAACAGGTTCTGCCACAGTGCTGCTTGTTGCAATCTACAATACAGAGCCTTTGCAGTTCAGCATATTTCCCTCGCTTTTGCTGGTAATGACCTTGTTTCGACTTTCTCTGGATGTAGCGGCTACCAAACTTATACTCAGTTCGGGGCAGGCGGGGCAGGTTATTAGTGCATTTGGCAAATTTGTTATTGGCGGCAATTATATAGTAGGTATCATAGCATTTCTCATACTGGTGGTGGTGCAGTTTGTGGTTATCACCAATGGCGCAGGCAGGGTGGCAGAAGTAGCTGCCCGCTTTACACTAGATGCTATGCCTGGCAAACAGATGGCGATAGACGCCGACTTAAATGCCGGCCTGATCAATGAAGAACAGGCAAAGGCCAGACGCAAACAGATTGCCAGCGAGGCCGACTTTTATGGTGCAATGGATGGCGCCAGCAAGTTTGTGCGAGGCGATGCCATTGCAGCCATTCTTATTATCATCATCAACGTAGTAGGCGGGTTTGCCATTGGGCTTTCTCGCGGCGGAGATGCAATGAGCGTGCTGCAAACCTACACCCTGCTTACAGTTGGCGAGGGGTTGGTGAGCCAGATACCTGCCCTGCTGATTTCTACTGCCACTGGTTTGATTGTAACTAGGGCAGGGGCAGAAAACACGCTTGGCCATGATTTTCTTGGGCAGCTTTTTAGCAGCTCTCGCCCGCTGATGGTAGTGAGCGGGCTGCTGTTTTTTCTGATGGCTCTGCCTGGTTTTCCCAAATTGCAGCTGCTTGGCGCTTCGCTGGTGACAGGGGGTGCGGCCTATCTGCTGCAACAAAAGGAAACAGAAAAAGCCCGGCTGGAGCAGGAACAGAAGCTGAAGGCAAGCCGCCCTGCCTCGGCCGCCCAGTCTGGGCCAGAGGCAGTGATGCCTCTGCTTGGGGTGGAAACGATAGAACTGGAACTGGGCAGCAGCCTGGTAGCCCTTGCGCTGCCTGAAGAAGGCGGCGATCTGGCAGACAGGGTGGGGAATATACGCAAGCAGATTGCCCTGGAACTGGGCATTATTCTGCCTACTGTGCGTATTCGCGACAACCTGCAGCTGAAAGTGAGCCAGTATCAGATTAAAATTCGTGGTGCAGTGGTGGCAAAGCATGAACTGATGATGCAGTGCGTACTCGCACTCGACAGCGGTATGGTGCGCACCCCTCTGCAGGGGACTGCAACCATAGAGCCAGCCATGGGCACTCCTGCGCAGTGGCTGCCGCGTTCTCTAAAAGAGCGTGCAGAAATGGCAGGGTACATTATTGTAGAGCCGGGCATAGTTTTGGTTACCCACCTTACTGAAATTGTAAAACGCTACAGCTCTGAAATGCTTACCCGGCAGGAAACCCAGAAACTGCTTGAGCATGTGAAGCACACAGACGAAGCCGCAGTGAATGAGCTGATACCAAACCTGCTTACCCTGGGCGAGGTGCAGAAGGTGCTGCAGGCCCTGTTGAAAGAGAGAGTAGGCATACGAGACCTTACCACTGTGCTGGAAACACTGGCAGACTATGCCCCGCGAACTCGCGATATGGATTCGCTTACCGAGTTTGTGCGTCAGGCGCTGGCAAGGCAGATATGCCGGCAGGTGCAGGATGAAGACGGCGTGGTGCGCGTGTTTACGCTGTCGCCCTCGCTGGAACAGGAATTGCGCGGGGCAGTACAGATGACTGCTACCGGCCAGATGCTTGCCATAGAACCCAAGCTGGCGCAGGCAATGATAAAAGACCTGTCTGCTCGCCAGGAAGCTGCGCTGGAAGATGGCTACAACCCGGTGCTGCTCTGCTCTGGGCAGATACGTCTGCCTCTTCGACGGCTTATAGAGCGCTCTTTGCCCACGCTGATGGTACTGGCATACACAGAGATTGTGCCAGATACCGAGGTAGAGTCGCTGGGCAGTGTAGAGGCAGAGGTATCTATGGTTGCATAAGCAGGCAGGAGAGCGGGTGCAGGCTGCAGAACATTGAAGACAGCGTGACAATGCGCAAATATGGAGGTGTACGTTGATGCGTAGTTGCAAAGTTCTGCTTTTGTGTATGCTTGCCCTGCTGCCTGCTGCTGCTTTGGCAGCGCCTGTACCAGCGGTGATTCAGCTCTGGCAGGGGCCAGCGCCAGATGCCAAAGGCAATACCCCCGCCGATATTCCCACTCTTACCAGCGTTCTGCCTGCTCAGGGCACAGCTACTGGCGCCGCGGTGATTGTGTGCCCCGGCGGCGGCTATCAATATCTGGCTAAACATGAGGGGCTGCCGCCTGCCCAGTTTCTTGCAGGGTTGGGGATAACGGCGTTTGTATTGAAATACCGCATTGCTCCCCGCTATCACTACGAGGCAATTCATCAGGATGTGATGCGAGCCATGCGTCTGGTTCGCTACAATGCGGCTGCATGGGGGCTTGACCCGCAAAAAATTGGCATTATGGGGTTTTCGGCGGGAGGGCATTTGGCGGCAATGGCAGCTACCTGCTGGGACAATGGGAACCCTGTTTCTTCCGACCCGATAGACAGAGTAAGCTCCAGGCCAGATGCTGCCATGCTGATTTATCCTGTGATAACCATGAGGCGTTCTTTTACTCACATGGGCAGCCGCATCAATTTGATCGGCAGCCACCCTGCTCCAGCAATGGTGCAGGCAATGTCTTTAGAGACAAGGGTGAATGCGCAGACCCCGCCCTGTTTTCTGGTTTGCACGGCAGATGACCCCGTAGTACCGGCTAAAAACAGTCTGGAGTTTGCCCTTGCCTGCTGGACAGCGCATGTGCCTGTAGAATTGCATATGTATGAGCATGGTCCGCATGGGTATGGTTTGGCAGAGGGGTATCGTGTACTGTCGCGGTGGCCCTCGGCTTGCGCCCTGTGGCTGCAGAAGCTGGCATTTGCCGCTGCGCCAAAAAAATAGTTGTGCTCATGGGAACAAACAGACCGCGCTATGCGTCTATGAAAGTGGAGCGCATTGCAAATTAAGTAATATCAAAGCTCCTTCTAACTGAAAAAGCAATTGCAAGCGTAAAAGCGAATATAGGCAAAACTAAATAGCGAGCAAACGAGGTGTACTTCTCGTAGAAACAAAGCCCCCGGCTACTAAAGCGGGGGCTTTGTGTTTTTGAGTTTAGGCAGATTTATCCAGACAGCGCTGCCTTAAGGGTATCGATCGAGGCGATGTCTGTTGGGCAGACGCCGGTAAGGTAAGCGAGGTAGACACTTACAAAGTCGGCGAAGTAGGTTAGGGTGAACAGTCTGGCCAGCAGAGATGTGCCCTGTGCTGCTACTTCGTGCAGCACTGCTGCTTTTTGTATCAACTCTGAGGTTGCCTTGATACGCACATCCATATGCGGCGTAAGAAGTTCTTCCTGTTCATCACGCAGCATAACTACTGCCCAGTGGGGGGCGAGAGTTTGCGCCTGCACCCAGGCCAGAATTTCGTTGTGGTTCTGTTCGGGCAGTACGTTTGAAAACGCCGGCAGCTTGCTGTTTTCGTTTATTTGACATTTCCAGCGATAGGCCACTGCGCCTCTGTATCCCTGGCTGCCGTAGATAATGGGGATTTTGCCATGCAGAGCGAGGGCGAGCTGTTTTGCCGGGTTTTTTTCTACATCAACATCCGGCCCAATTTCCAGAGCCATTTTCTCCAGCAAATTGAAGGTTTCGATGTAATCCGCCTCAAAATCGTGACGGATGTAGTGGTGTGTGCTGAGATAGTGAATGGCAGGAAAGAAAAGAAAGCCTGTGGCAGATCGGGGGGGCTGGCCGCCGGGTACAAGTGCATAGGGCACCCCGTCTAATTGCGCACGTTCGGCCAGTTTTCCGCCGCTGGTTACTACGGCAAGGGCACAGCCAGCTTTGCCTGCTGCTGCATATGCCGCCAGGGTTTCTTCTGTATTGCCTGAATAGGAAGCTGCCAGCGTAAGAGTAGAGGAAGCAGCCCACTGGGGCAGAGAGTAGTCTCGGTTTACTTGCAAAGGGCAGGGGCCGTATGCATCAGCCAGGCAGCGGAGGAAATCTCCGCCGATAGCAGACCCGCCGAGGCCAGTGACCACAATCTGCCTTACTTCATGATGCACGCTGTGTTCTGGGCCGTAATGCCAGACAATTTCTGATGCCTGCCTGCATTGTGCAGGGAACCTGAGTACCAGCCCCATCATGTTCAGCGGATCGAGAGATGTACGGTAATGAGGGTCTGAGATAGCATTGAGCAATTCTGCGGGGGATGGAGACATATGCGGCTCCTATTGTAAATCTTGTAAAAGTATCGGGCTGCCTCATTGCAGGGGCAGCTCGATACAGTATTGTGGCTGTTTCAGTCTGCAACAAAAGGCATCAGCGCCATTTGTCTTGCGCGCTTGATTGCCTCGCACACCATTCTCTGGTGTTTTGCACAGGTTCCTGTGGTTCGCCGGGGGACAATTTTGCCCCGTTCGGTGGTGAGGCGTCGTGCATATTTTGCCTGCATCACCTGTTTGTAATCTACCGAGGTAGATTTTTCCACGCAGAACATACACACTTTGCGACGCGGTCGGCGGAACTTGCCGCCCTTGCCTGCCGGTTTGCCGGCAGGCTTGGGAGAGGGAGCCGGGGTAGCTGTCATAAGATGCTGTTTCCTTTTCTTTCGGCTCTTTAGAGTGACTTATTCATCTGCAAAAGGATCATGTTCGTCCATGTCATCGGGTTCTGCAGCGGCCATGGCAGCTGCTGCGGGGGCAGGTCGTGCAGCCGGCGCTCCCATAGAAGCAGGTGTGCCGCCCCCCTCCGCTTCGCTTCGGCGGTCTAATCCTTCCAGGTTTTCTGCAATCACCTCAAACGAGGTGCGCTTCTGACCGGATGCCTGATCCACCCACGAACGGGTTTGCAGTCTGCCGTCGACAGAGACCAGCCTGCCCTTGCTCAGGTAATTCTGAGCAAATTCGGCAGTGCGTCTCCATGCCGTCACGTTGAAGAAGTCGGTTTCATATTCGCCGGCTTCGTTTTTGGTAATGCGGTTGACGGCAATGCGCAGCTGGGCCACTGGCACACCAGAGGGAGTGTATTTCACTTCCGGGTCTGCAGTGAGACGTCCAATAAGAATGACACGGTTCAGCATGATGCGATTCTCCTTACCCTGATGACGGCAGGGTGCCGTCAACGGTTCTCAAGTCTGAGTGGAGTGTAGATGAACTGCACTCTAAAAGAGTACTGTAGAGCAAGCATGGTTTTTTAACCATGCGGCAAAGAAAAATTAAAAATTATTCTTCCTTGTAGTCCTGCCGCACAATAATGTGCCGCATCACATCGTCACTGATACGAAAAATACGTTCCAGTTCTTTGGGTGCATCAGCATCAGACTGAAACTGCATGAGGACGTATATGCCCTCAGTTTTTTTGTTGATGGAATATGCCAGGGTGCGCCTGCCTCTATCCCACAACCCTGCATCGCTTACTATGCCGCCATGGTCTGTGATTATTTTGCTATAGCGGGCGATGGCAGCTTCCCACTGCTCTTCAGGAACATCGGGGTCTATGATGTACATAGCCTCGTAATGACGCATAAAGTAAGAACCTCCCTTGGTCTTTCTGGTGCATTGCACCGTAACTGGCCCCTCCCTGCGGGAGGAGCGGGAAGCGGAAGCAGCGCTTCCGGTCTGCGCCAATTGCAGGCGCAGGTTTTGAGAGTTCATTATACCTTATGACCTGGCTGATTTGAAAGATTGACTTTACCAAAGAACCGCTGGCATTACAGGGGGCAGCAGTATAGAGGGGGTATTATAATAATATTGCAGCAGCAGCAGAATGTCTGCCGAAAATGTATAGCAGGTACTCTTTATTGATTTTGAGCAAAGGATGATTATTCATGCCCGTCTATCTGCCCACTTCTGTGCTTGCAAGTGAAGATGCCCTGGTTTCGCTGGGGTATTCTGCCGAAATCATGGCTTGGTTCTACCCAGAACGCGACCACGCCCAGCAAATTCATCAGTGTATGCCGTGTCTCTATCTGTCTGGGGCAGGCCGCGGTGAGCTGCTGTGGAGCTGGAACGAGCGTTTTTCACGCAGCCAGAGCTATTTGAGCCGCACCAGCATTTGCAAAACCGTGCTGCATTTGCATGAGCCGGCCCTTGAATGGGAATTTACAGACTTTATGCCCCAGAAAGGGGCGGGCCTGGTGCGAACCATGACCCTGATCAATCACTCGCCTGGTTCTATTGAGGCAGGGGTGTTTCATTTTGGCGACTGGAATTTGGGTGGCATTCGCATGGGCAATGGCGTGTATTACGATGCAGACCGCAAGGTTCTGGTGCAGCGCCACAGGGAATGCACTGCATTGTTTGGCGGAGACGCACTGGAAATATGGCAGTGCGGCAAGGCAGGGCGCAACTGGGCGAATAACGCACTGTATGATTTGGAAGATGGATACCTAAACTGCCAGGACCTGGAAATAGGGGATGTAAACTGGGCATTTGGCAGGAGGATATGCCTGCAGCCTGGCGCCCGCCTGCAGATGACCGCCTTTTTTGTGACTGGGAAAACGGATGAGGCAGCCTGGGATAGCTGGAAGATGATGCAGTCACACTCACCTGAAAAGCTGGCAGCCTTGCGGCAGAAAGCGGATGAGAAGTTTCTGATGCCCGGCCTGCAAACGCTTGAGCAGGCTCTGCAGCCCGAACCAGGTCTGCAGCCGGCCGCTATATCGCATGAGCTGCAGGAGGCGTACGAACGCTCTTTGCTTTGCCTGCCCATGCTGTGCGGCAAGGATGGGGCGGCTGTAGCGGCGCCTGAGTTTGATCCTGAGTTTGTAGCCTGCGGGGGGTATGGATATTTCTGGCCGCGCGACGGGGCGGAGTATGTAAGCGGTTTGATGGATGCGGGATATATGCAGTATGCAAAACAGTGCCTGCAGTGGTGCGCCAGCTATCAGGAGCCAGAGGGGTTTTGGCATCAGCGCTACTTTCTAAACGGACAATCTGCGCCTAACTGGTGTCTGCCTCCAGAACACCTTCAGGTAGATCAGGTAGGGGCAGTGATGTGGGCGTGCGGAAAATGGGCAGCACAGGGGGGCAGGCCGACCCCTGAAATAAAAGAGATGCTGGGCAGAGCAGCAGATTATCTGGTATCGCGGCTGACCTCGCAGGGGGTGCATGCCTCTGCCTTTGATACATGGGAAACTTTTATCGGCTCATTTACCTATTCTAATGCAGCTACATGGGCCGGCCTGCAAACAGCCGCCGCGCTGCTGAACAGACCAGAGTATGCAGAAGCGGCACATCGGGTGAAAGAGGGAGTTTTGCACCATTTTGTACACAACGGCGCACTTACTCGCGGTTTTGATGCGCACGGATGCCCAGATGCAACACTCGATTCTTCGGCGCTGGGGGCCATAGAACCGTTTGGAATGCTGAATTTGCATGAGCCGCGCGATCTTGCCGTGGCAGAGGCGACCCTGCATGCCATTCTGGAACATTTGGAGACAGATTTTGAGGGTGGAAGAGCTATACGCCGTTTTCAGGGCGATGCCTATGTGGGAGGGGTGCCTGCCTGTGTGAACACTCTCTGGATGGCAAGGTGCTGCTGCGCTGTGGCAATGCGAATACATCAGATGAATCGGGAAGAGGATGCGCAGTACCTGGCAGACAAGGCAGACCTTTATCTGCACACGGTGCTGCGGCGCGCTACCCCTACCGGCCTGCTGCCCGAACTGATGCAAGGCCCGGAAGGCGCACGTTACTGGGCAGCTCCGCATGGATGGGCCATGGCCTCTTTTTTGAGCGCCTTGCTGCTGCTGGCAAGAACCAGAGCGCTTCTTGCTGCCAAACCAGCTCAGCCGTGATTTTGTGCTGCACAGGGCGGCAGAGAACTCTCTGCCGCATTCGGCATCTGCCTTGAAAAACGCTTCGAGAATATGGTTTAATTGTTTGGGAACCGTATAGTTAGCATATGCGTAGTATACAAAACATTCCGAGTGTTTCCAGGGAGGATGACCATGCAATGGCTGGCGGAAGTGTGTGTACGCCGCCCGGTGTTTGCAACGGTGATTGTGCTTACACTGGTGGTGGTAGGGTTTTTTACTTACACTAAACTGGGTGTTGACCTGTTTCCGAAGGTAGATTTTCCCACAGTAACGGTTACTGTGCAGGAAGATGGAGCCTCTCCCAGAGACATAGAAACCAACGTTATAGACAAGATTGAAGAGCAGGTCAATACCATCAGCGATATTGACACCCTCACTTCATCCTCATTTCAAAATTTCGGGCAGGTAATCATCACATTTCATCTGCGCAAGAATATCGATGTTGCCGTAGAAGAAGTGCGCGCAAAAGTAAACGAAGTGCTGCCGCAGCTGCCCTCCGATGTAAAGCCGCCAATTGTCGACAAGGTAGACCCCGATGCCTCCCCAATCATGCAGATTGCGCTTTCTGCGCCATACAGCATTCGAGATATTACTACCTACGCTGACCAGGTACTGCGACGCCGCATAGAATCTGTGGCAGGCGTTGGGCAGGTAACCATTCTGGGCGGACGCAAGCGCCAGATCAATGTTTATTTGGACCCCAACAAACTGCGTCAGTACAACCTGACTGCAGTAGATGTAGAGAATTCGCTTGTAGCACAAAACCTGGAGGCGCCCGGCGGCCAGGTAGACCAGGGCGACCGCAAAATCACATTGCAAATCAATGGGCGCGTGCGCATACCTTCGCAGTTCAATGACATTGTGATTGCGCAAAGAAACGGCGCCTTTATTCGCGTCTCAGATGTTGGCGTGGTGCACGACGGCATGGAAGAGGCTAGCACTGCCGCAGATGTAAATGGTCAGCCTACGGTATTGCTTTCGATACGCAAGCAGTCTGGCCTCAACACGGTAGCAACTGTAGATGCAGTTCGCAGCCGCCTTGCTGATATTGAGCAGTCGCTGCCCCCCGGGTACAAGCTGCGCATTGTGGCAGACCAGTCTACGTTTATTCGTCATTCTGCCGATGCCGTGAAGCAGCATCTTGTGATTGGCTCCATTTTGGCTGCTGCCATTGTGCTGCTCTTTCTGATGAACTGGCGCACAACTGTCATCTCTGGCCTGGCTATTCCGGCCTCTATCATCAGCACATACACTCTCATTTATGCTGAAGGGTTTACGCTCAACAACCTTACGCTTCTGGGGCTTACGCTGTCGGTAGGCATAGTAATTGATGATGCCATTGTAGTACTGGAGAACATTTACCGGTTTGTAGAAGAGAAAGGGATGCGGCCCTATGAAGCCGCCATTGAAGCTACGCGCGAAATTGGGCTGGCTGTGCTTGCCACTACGCTGTCGCTGGTAGCTATTTTTCTGCCCATAGCGTTTATGTCTGGCATTGTAGGCGAGTTTCTAAAGTCGTTTGGCCTTACCATGGCTTTTGCCATTATAGTATCGCTGATCGTTTCTTTTACCCTCACCCCCATGCTTGCTTCCCGCTGGATCAAGCCTGCCGAACCAGATGAACCCACTTCATCGCCTGAAGGCATGCCGCCCGGGTTTGAGACAGAGAGCGTTCAGACTGCCGTACATGATCACCATACCAGCAAGCAGACCGGTTTCTTTGGAACCATCGACCGTGTGTACACAGCAATGCTGAAATGGTCTTTGGGGCATCGCTGGGCTATTGTGCTGATTTGTTTTCTTGTGCTTTTTGCCACACCGTCTGTAGTGAGCAAAATACCAAAAAACTTCTTGCCAACCGATGACCAGTCGCAGTTTCAGGTAACAGTGCGCGCACCAGAGGGAACCAGCCTGGTGTCTTCTCAGTCGCTGGGCGACCGCATCGCAGCGGCGATACAGAAGCTGCCCGATATTCGCTACACCGTTATGACAATAGGCGATAACCCGCAGCAGACACAAAACCTGGCAACAATTTTTGTGCAGATGGTAGATGCCACCAAGCGCAAAGATTCGTATACACAGCAGGATGTGATGCAGATGGTGCGTACAAATGTGCTGCCCCATTTTGGCAATTTGCGCACAAGTGTTGCTCCGGTAGCAGCCATATCAACCGGTGCGCCTCAGTATACTGTTTTGTATGCTATATCAGGCCCAAGCCTGAAAATGCTCACCCAATACTCCCAGAAAGCGCTGGCTGAATTGAAGCGTGTGCCGGGGGTAGTTGATGCCGATACCTCTCTCGTGGTAGGGCAGCCCGAAATTGATGCACATATTGAGCGTCAGAAGGCAGCAGATTTGGGGGTGACTGTTCAGGACATTGCAAATACCCTCCATATCATGGTAGGCGGGCTGCACGTAACCGATTACTTTGAAGCCGGAGAACAGTACGAAGTGCATCTGCGCGCTGACCTGGCCTCTCGCAACAGTGTACAGAGTATAGACCAGCTTACTGTGCCTTCTTCTACCCAGGGCAGCGTGCCCATAAGTCAGGTGGTATCGTTTACGCGCAGCACAGGTCCTTCAGAAATCGACCGCTTCAACCGTCAGCGCGATGCTCTGATAGAATGCAACCTGCTGCCGGATGCTTCTCAGCAGGCGGTAGCTTCCAGGCTGCAGCAAATAGTTGCCAATCTGCACATGCAGCCAGGATATACGGTTGCGCCATTTGGAACCTCCAAAGAGCTGGTGAAAGCGTTTGTGGCATTCCTTACCTCACTGGTACTGGCGCTGGTTTTCATGTACCTGGTGCTGGCGGCCCAGTTTGAGTCATGGATACATCCCTTCACCATTATGAGTGCCCTGCCGCTGACAGCGCCTTTTGCCTTTCTCGCAATTTTACTGTTCCACCGCTCTCTAAACATCTTCAGTATGCTGGGAACACTGGTATTGTTTGGCGTGGTAAAAAAGAATGGCATTCTGCAGGTAGACCACACCAATCAGCTGAGGGCACAGGGCATGAACAGGTATGATGCGATTGTACAGGCGAATCGTGACCGTCTGCGGCCCATTCTAATGACAACCATTGCATTTGTGGCCGGTTTGATACCGCTCGCGCTTTCGAATGGTACAGGCGCTGCCACCGACAAGGACATAGGCTACACTGTGATTGGCGGGCAGACTTTCTCGCTGCTGCTCACGCTGCTTGCCACACCAATCATCTACTCAATCATGGATGACTTTGCACAGTTGGTTAGAAGAGCCTCGCAGCGCTTTGGCATGCTGTTTCAGCGGAAGAAGAGAGGGTAAAACATACGGGCGGGCTGCATAAAGCAGCCCGCCCGTATAAAGCCTCCGGTCGGATTCGAACCGACAACCGACGGTTTACAAAACCGTTGCGCTGCCATTGCGCCACAGAGGCAAGCCCTATTATTTTACTCTGCTGCAGGCTCGATGTCAAATCTTTTTAGCATCCGTCTGCCCGGCTCTGGGCGGAGTACACGATAAGGCAGCATAGACGGCAAAAAATGCTTGACAAAAGGTGCAGATTGTGGTATCCTATTGTTTCGTGCGCATAGATTGGCAGGTAATTTGCCGCCCCCAGCAGGCCCCTGCCATGGGTGTTTGGCGCACTATGGGAGGCTTTGCATGAAGGAAATTCAGGGACGCGCAAAACAGCGTCGCCACGTCATCGAAATTCCCAACCTCGTCGAACTTCAGCTCAATTCCTACAAATGGTTTCTGGAAGTAGGTCTCAAAGAGCTTTTCGAGAGTTTTTCCCCGATTTACGATTTTGCCAACACGACTTCGATAGAACTTCTAGATTTTACTCTGGGCGAACCGAAGTATACCATAGAAGAATGCCGCGACCGCGACATGACCTTTGATGCGCCCATCAAGGCACGGGTATTGATGCGGCAGGCAAACAAGGAAGAGATTGAGAGCCAGGTTTACCTGAGCGATCTGCCGCTGATGACAGACAAAGGCACTTTCATCATCAATGGCGCCGAACGTGTGGTAGTAGGGCAGCTGCAGCGTTCGCCGGGTGTCTATTTCAAAGACAACATGGATACCCATGGCGAAATGCTCTATTCTGCAACCATTATCTCAGCCGAAGGCAACTGGCTGGAAGTGGAAAGCGATTCCCAGCATGTAGTCTCGGTTCAGATTAGCGGCAAAAAAGTTCCTGTCACCATGGTGATACGCGCGCTGCAGGGCTTTGTACCTGCTTCAGAAGAAGCAGCCGGTACAGATGAGCCTCTTACAATGTCGATTTCTCAGGCTCTGAAGCATTTTGTGCTTTATTCGCTGCAGGAGATTACCGAGGGCGGCAAGCATCTGCGCAATGAAACCGATCGATTTACCTTTATTGCTACCCGCTTTGCCCGGCCTGTTGCCAACCCCGCCACAGGAGAGATTGTGGCGGAAGAAGGCGAGCTTGCCACTGAAGAGAAGCTGAATCAGCTTGCAGGGCTGCTCGGAGAGAATGCACTGGTTCAGCTGGTGTCTGTGTGCGATGAACCCGATGATATTCTGCGAATGTTCTCGCGAGTGGTTGAACTGTCTGGAGAAGAGCTGAATGCAGAGAGCCTTGCAGACAGGCGCCCGGCAATGGATATCACCGATGAAAAGGGAACTGTTCTGGTTAAAGCGCTGCAGCTAATGCATGAAAAACGCACCGTAGATGCCGTTGTGAAGGCACTGCA
>DAIDHN010000069.1 GCA_027459665.1 Chthonomonadaceae bacterium
GGCGGTGGCAGGCTGGTGCAGGTAGTCGACAGCGCCACGAACCTTACCGAGTCTTACGCCTGGGACGCCGACGGCACGCTTGCGAGCATGCCTGGCAGCTGGTACACTCGCGAGTTTGCCTGCAACGAGGAAGCGCAGCTGCTGAGCATCTCTCACAGCGGCACGTTGGCTTACCAGTATGCGTATGGCGCTGACGGGAACCGCAGGTGGAGCAAGGACATTGCGAACAACCTGTGGACGTGGTACCCTTGCGGGGTAGCGTGCGGGGCAGGCGAGATGGTGAAGCAAACCAGCGACCTGGCGGGCGGCAGCTGGAGCGCCAGCGCTCAGTACTTGCGGGCAGGCGGAGGGTGCAGCAGCATGCTGATACGCCGCAAGAGCACAACTGATGACGAGTACCACCACGCAGACACTGTGGGGGTGTACGGCGTGATAACAGGCGCGAACGGAGCGGTGATGAGCAGCAGCGTGTACGATGCGTTCATAGTACCGCAGTACGTGCAGGGCTTTGTGTTTGGTGATAACACTGCTGTGTATCTCAGTGCATTCAGTGACGGTGCATTTTTGAATACTAAAAACTACTACGTGTCAACTAGAAACATGATGAATGTTTACCGTGACCCTGTATCCTGTTTGAAAGATTACTACCAGTGCATGAAAGATAGTCAAAACCAGTTTATGCAGTGTATTAAAGATTCGATACCCAGCATCATGAAGCGTGATACATTAGGATGCATTGCTATTTGCCTATTGACAATTGCACTGGGAAATGTCACTGAAGTTGGTATTTCTGCATGCCTTGTTGCTTGCGGTGGAGTTTTTGACATACTGATTCCATATGCTGCGCTGTTGCAATGCCTAAAGCTACTACACCTTGAGCGTTCAAGCTGTGGATGTGCATACGGGTTTTGTATGTATCACAAGCGCACTCCGCCTTGCTATAGAAAGCCGGTATAAGAATGAATCAGCAGCTATCTATCAAGGATATACGAAGCCGTGGGGGGCTGTCCTGGGCAGTTGCCATGGTACTGACAGTACTTTGCGGTTACATAGCCAGCATTACCACTGAGAGTGTGGCTGGGGCATGCCTGCTTCTTTGTATCTGTTGCACTGCGACTATAGTCACGCGCCTCAAACATGATATGATAGGCGGGCAGGGCGAGAGCAGCAGAGCCATTATACTCTGGATCTCATTGCTCTATGCTTCCATTCTGTGTTTTGTTGTATGGCTGCTTACAAATTGGCTGCTGGTGAAGTTACCCTCTGTTCATTTTTTTGATAGTACTCAAAACGGCATGCACCAGGCGCATTCCACTGCGATACAATTACCTCATGTATCAACTGTTTCGCTACAAACAATGATAGCATTGACATTTTATCTCCACTGGGTTCGAGAGCTTTCGTTCTACCCGGTAATGGGATTTACCCTGAATGGGTTATGCATCATGATATTACCTAGAAACGGGGATTTAGCCAATGAACTTGTCATCTGGCCAACGTTTGCTTTAAGATTGTTCCTGCTACTCGGCATAGTACATGGAATTTCTATTACTGGTATGCTGCTTTTCATTCATCACTTCTTATGAAGGCATGCATTTCGCTTTACATGTCACAAACTGACTGCAGGCAGACATTGTACGCGCTTATGATAACAGGCGCGAACGGGGCGGTGATGAGCAGCAGCGTGTACGACGCGTTCATAGTGCCCCAGTACGTGCAGGGGGGGGGCTGGCACGCAGAGGATAGCCAGGTGTTACCTGAAAGCGCCTGAACCGATGATGCTGACCGGGAACGGAGGGCGGGGAGTTTACTTCCCGGCGCGAGGATTCAAAGTGCTTGGGCACAAATACCAGAATGCTGATGGCAGCGATATATGTGGGGTTGGGGCTAATGACAGTAGCAATACTTGGGATTGTGTAAAACAGGTGCTTTTGGAAGCAGGGGCTCCATGTGCTGTTCAGATAGCGATGGCGGGAGAACTGTGTCTTTTCTGTCTTGGTATAGCTCTCGTAAATTGTGATGCTGATCCACTAGGATGTATTCCAGGGGTATGGGCATGCAATGCCGTTTGCTCAAATGCTCTACTTGCTTGTCTAGCCGACCTTGCTGCTACGATCCTGATAAAGATTGGCGAATGTTTTACAAAGTTAGCTTAGCAATGAGTAAATACATTCATTAGCAATTGACTTGGCAACAATGGGCACCTTACTGAGCAGTGGTAGCTGCTCAGTAAGGTTTTTGCGATAGGCAGAAAATGTTAGTGACAGCATAGAGGGAATGAGGTCATAAAAGATATGGTATCGAAAGCTGCACGCTTAGCAGTAATTATGCTTTCTTTGTATTTATACCAGATAAAATTTGAGTGTCTAAGCAATGCCTGCAAGGTATTGTACTTATTAGCAGTAGGTACAGCATTTGTATTCATTGTTCAATCGAATAAAGAAGAACTTGACGTATCTAGGTTGCCAGAACAAACAATGGAGATATTGTATGGTACCGACATGTTCAGATTTAGACGCATGGCGGTTTACTATATGATGGGTATTATTTTTCTTATGTATCAGTTAACTATATGTTACTCTCATACATGGAATCCACTAACATTTGCTATGTATCTCCTGCTAGTACAGCTTTCTTTTACCAACTGGAGATTGGGCAATTATAGAAGAAAGCAGAGTTTGAAGCAAGAGCAGCACTGGTGACGAGTACTACTTTGAATGCGTGTATGGCACTTTTGATGACATGGAGTCGATGCGCACTATTATGTCTACAATATGGTCTAGATGGCAAATGCAATTGGCTTTTTTTGTACTGTATGCGATTGCCAGAACAAGCATCAGTCGAATGCATGGAATTATACGATACAATTTGCCAAGGGTACTAAAATATGACAAAATTCGCATTATACTGATTTGCACAGAAGTATCTAATATCTTTACCAGTGTTGAGAAATACTGGGGTGAGCAATGGGTAATACCCAAGCAAAATCGCCTCAGCATATTGTAGGCATCAAGGTATGATTCAAACAAACTGGTTGTGATTAGTTTCTTGCAGTGTTTTCAGTAATGTGGCTTTATTCCATCATGAGGGAAAATTGTAATGTTTAGTATATTCAGAAGTATGCAAGCTGTAAAACTTGAAAAGGAACCACATTACTTCCGTGCCCTTTGGATCGCCGGACGTGAGGCCGAACAACGCAGTGTTCCATTAGTAGAAGAATTTTTGCTTCTTTATGGAGCGCTACGCTGCTCTATTCATTTGAGGAACAGGCTGTTTCATACAGAAACAAATCTGAGAGAGCTTATAATGAGAGTTTCAAATGAGATAGAATTGAATGTTGTGTCACAGTATTATGATCCCAAATCTCAAGTACGAATGGGTAGAGAAGCGAAATCTATTTTACGTTTATCACACAAATTGGCAGAAGAATATAAATGTGAATACCCAAGAGTTCAACACATGATATTTGCTCTGATGCAGCGGGATCGGATAGCTGGTATATTGGCAGAATACGGGGTAACTGAAGAGAATATTCGACCAGTATTGCGCACCATTTAAGATATGTGATCCTATCTTAAATCATAAGGTGGCTGACATCTTATGAAGCTGAGGTACCATTGGAATTTGGCAAGAGAAGCATGTATTGTTAGCCTTCTTGTGTAACAGTCCATGCATTATTTGCATTGCTCTTGAATGTATCGAAAGGTCTTTTTCCCATATTGCGATATCCTTGATGTGGCCTCTCATAGTTGTATTGCATCCACCCGTCCATGTCCTGCTGCAGCCTCTCCAGGCTCTGGCAGCATCTGGTTCTGAATGCTGGCCGGAAGAACTCATCCAGGATGGTTCGGTTGAATCGTTCTACAAACCCTTTGGTCTGAGGATGCCGCACTCTGGTTCTGCGGTGCTCTATCTCATTGAGAGCCAGATACAACTCGCAGGGGTGAGTATCTTTTCCGCTTGCACATTCAGAACAACGTTCAAAACGTACCCTCTGCAGAGAATTCAATCAACAGAATCAACAGATGTGTATAGATGAGTTGGGGTGATGCAACAGGTTCCATAAAAAAGCACACCTCACAAATCGGCGCTCACTGTCTTCCGGTTCAGGCCCTCTACAGGGTATGCTTTCTCAATACAACCATGCCAAACCGCAGAAGGCGGCATACAGAGGAGCAAGATGGGCTTGACCAGGCTGGCGATCGCGCGCCCCATGGTAGTGTGGATGACGCTGGCAGCAATTGCTGTTTTAGGAATCATCGCCTACTTTCGCCTCCCGGCGGAACTCAACCCGCAGGTGCCCATCCCCACTCTTACAGTGGTAACACCCTTTCCAGGAGCAGGCCCTGCCGAAGTAGAACGAGAAGTGAGCAAACCGCTGGAAAACGCGGCGGCAGGCATTACAGGCGTACAAAACGTTTACTCCAGCTCGCAAAGCGATGTGTCTATCCTCAGCATGGACCTGCAGGTAGGCACCAATCTGCGGCAGGCGCAGCAGGAACTGCAAAGGCGCATAGATGCTGTGAGAAACTCTCTGCCTGCAGGCGTAGAAACACCACGCATTGCCCCCCTCGACATCAATGCCCAGCCGGTTCTCACCCTCGGTTTTACAGGGCAAAGCCCGCAGCAGCTGCGCGAACTCATTTCCCGCCAAATCGCCCCGCATCTTCAGCGGCTGCCAGGCGTGGGAAGCATGACAACCCTGGGCGGTTCGAAACAGGAGATAGCGGTACAGGTACGCCCCTCTGCGCTGGCCCGCAACGGACTCACGCTGAGCGATGTAATCAACAGCCTGCAGGCCGCCGGGCAAAACATACCGGGCGGCACGCTGTCGGGCGGGGCAGCCGATACCGAAGTGCGGCTCAACGGCGCATATACCTCCCTAAATCAGGTGCGCAGCACCCCCCTGCTCTCTTCCAGCATGGCAGGCATGGCCCAGTTCGCCCTGCAGCAGCCCGGCTCAGCGCCATCGCTGCCCGAACCGCCCCTCACTGTAGCAGACGTAGCGCAGGTAAAACGCACCTGGCAGACTGCCTCTGCGCTTGTGCGCATAAACAATGTGCCGGGCATTAGCCTGATATTCACCAAAGCAGACGGCGCCAGCGCAGTAACCGTAGTGCAAAACCTGCTGCACACCCTGCATCAGCTTGGCGCGCATTTGCCGGCAGGGGTAAAGGCCGTGGTGCTGCGCGACGACTCGCACACCGTGCAGGCTGCTCTAAATGATGTAGATCTCAGTCTCATACTGGGCGCATTTCTGGCAATGGCCGTGGTGCTGCTCTTTCTGCACAACATGCGCGGCACCCTCATAGTATCGCTTGCCCTGCCCAGCTGCGTACTGGCCACATTTGGCGTTATGTACCTCGCCCATTTCACTCTCAACCAAATGACGCTGCTGGCCCTTTCGCTTTCGGTTGGCATTTTAATAGATGACTCTATTGTGGTGCTAGAATCTATCACCAGGCATCTGCACATGGGCGAATCGCCCCGCCGCGCTGCTCTCAATGGACGCGCGGAAATAGGCTTTTCAGGCATTGCCATCACTCTGGTAGATGTAGTGGTGTTTGTTCCCATTGCCTTCATGGGCGGCATTGTAGGCGGCTTCTTCAAGCAGTTTGGCCTCTGCATCGTCACGGCAACCCTCTTCTCTTTGCTGGTCTCTTTCACCGTTACCCCCATGCTCGCCTCGCGATGGTACCGCAGAGGTGAAAAGCTTGAGCCTGCCGGCGGCATATTTGCCCGTCTGGAAAATATTATCTGCGGGCTGGAACAAAACTACCGCCATGCCATTCGCTACGCGCTGACGCATCGCGCTCTGGTGCTTACCGCAGCTGCAGCTCTGCTGGGCGCGCTGCTGATTTTTTCTGCATCGCACCTCGGCTTTGAGTTTATACCAGGCATCGATCAGGGGCAGGTGGTGGTCAACATAGAAATGCCGCCCGGTTCCAGCCTCAAAAACACCGATGCTGCAGCACGCAGCGTAGAAGAACAGGTGCGAAAACTTCCGCAGGTGCAGTACACTGTTGCCACCGTAGGCCAGCTGCTGGGCGGCTTTGGAACCATTCCGCGCAATGGCGCACAGTATGCGCAGATAGGGGTAAGGCTCAAACCAAAGCAAAACCTGCTGCAGAGGCTGTTTGGAACCGGGGGAAGCCAGACGCGCTCTGCTTCAGATGAGCAGGTTGCGCAAACCCTGCGCCGCATGCTGGCAGTTGCTACCGTGCAGACAGGCGCACGCATCACCACGGCGGCAGTACGCTCTGTTATTGGCCTCTCGGCGCCCATCGATATAGAACTGCGCGGCCCCAACACAAATGCCCTCATTGTCTACGCATCCAAAGTGCAGGCGGTTCTGGCACGCCGACAAGATGTGCTTGACCCCGATGTATCGGTGCGAAGCGGTCAGCCGCGCCTCTCGGTGCGGGTAAACCCCTCCCGCGCGGCAGCGTTTCATCTGGCTCCCGCACTGGTAGGGCAGGCGCTGCGCATTGCAGTGCATGGCGAACAGGCAGGCAGCCTGCAGCAGGGCGACCACTCGCTGCCTATACGAGTCATGCTGATCAACGCGCACAGCCAGTCGCCGCAGCAGTTAGGCGGCCTGCCAGTGGGCACAGACTCGGGCGGGCAGCCTGTTCTGCTAAACGATGTAGCGGCGCTGCAGCTGGAAAACAGCCCGTCGAGCCTGGAGCGAAGCGATGGCGAAAGGCTGATTACCGTCACGGCAGACCTGGCGCCCGGCGCGCACCTGGGCAATGTAGAGCGTTCGGTAAACCGGCAGATGCTGGCCATACCGCACCCGAATATACGCATACACTGGAGCGGAGATGCAGAAGCCCTCAACGACAATATCATTCCCTTTGTTACCGCCCTGGGCATTGCCGTCATGCTGGTTTATCTGGTAACCGCCTCGCTCTTCAACAGCCTGGGCACGCCGCTTGTTATTCTCTTCACCTTGCCTATGGCGCTGGCAGGAGCATTTGCCGCGCTTGCGCTTACCGGAGAAACCCTCTCTCTGGTTGCGGCAATCGGCATCATCATGCTCTCCGGCCTCATGGGGCGCAACGCCATTTTGCTGCTGGATTACACCAATCAGCTGCGCCGCAGAAACCACAACCGCAGCGCTGCACTAGAAGAGGCGGGCGCCACACGCCTGCGCCCCATACTCATGACTTCCATGGCAACCATACTCGGCATGCTGCCGGTAGCCATGAAAATCGGCGAGGCATCTGAAATTCGCGCCCCCATGGCAACCGTAGTCATTGGCGGGCTGCTGGTCTCTACAATACTCACGCTCATCGTAATTCCAGTGCTTTACACCCTGCTTGAAGACCTGGCCCAGCGCTTCCTTCCCTCTTCACGTAGGGCTTCTTATGATGCCGAAAATAATTAACCCCCTCTTTTTCTGAACTATTTTCCTGTACCTTCGTCCAGATATAACATCAAAGGCCGGTATGTAGCTGCCGGAACAGCATTCATACCGGCCTGTGGCACGCACAAACCCCGCATGGGTGCGGCACAAGTTTCGGCAAGCCTGCAGCCGAAGCAGTGAAGGAGAAACAGTTCATGAGTGTAGACGTAACCTCTCGCGAATATCAGCAGATGGCGCATCTGCTGCGCAGAGCCGGATTTGGAGCAGACCATGAAACCATTCAGTCACTGGTGCAAAAAGGGCTGAAGAGCGTAGTTCATTCTCTGGTGTACGAAACCGCGCCAGACCCGCTAGACACCATGCTCGACCGCATGGATGGCGAAGAGCTGAATTACAACCAGGCAGGCGACCTGCAAATATGGTGGCTCAACCGAATGGTTCACTCTCCCAACCCTCTGCAGGAAAAAATGACGCTTTTCTGGCACGGGCATTTTGTTTCCGCTTACTCTAAAGTCAACAATCTATTGATGCTCTACAGGCAAAATCAGCTCTTCAGACGAATGGGCATGGGCAATTTTCGCGACCTTACCCAGGCGGTTTCCAAAGACCCTGCCATGATCTGGTACCTCGACAACCAGTACAACCGCAAGGGACATGCCAACGAAAACTATGGGCGTGAACTTATGGAACTGTTTACCCTGGGAATTGGCCACTACACCGAAGAAGACGTGCGGCAGAATGCCCGCGCTTTCACCGGCTGGGGCTTCAACCGACTCACAGCCGAGTACCAGTTCAACCCTGAACAGCACGACGATGGAATAAAAACAGTGCTGGGTCAGACCGGCAGTTGGAATGGCAATGATATTGTAGACATTTTGATGAAGCAGCCTTCTCTGCCCAGTTTTATCTGCACAAAGCTGTACAAATTCTTTGTGAGCGACAATGCTTCTCCAGAAGATGTAAAGCCCTACGCCGACATTTTTGCAAGCTCTGGGCTAAAAATACAGCCTGTGCTGGAGGCAATGTTTCTCTCTCCCGAATTCTATTCAGAAAAAGTGATGTGGCAAAAGTTCAAAACTCCCACAGAATTTGTGGTAGACGCCATACGCAGTACGGGCACACAGGTCTCTCTGCGGCCTGCGCTTTTTGCAATGCGCGCTATGGGGCAGGAACTGTTCAATGCACCCAGTGTGAAAGGGTGGGACGGGGGAGTTACCTGGATAAACACCAACACCCTTTTTGCCCGCTTTCAGTTTTGCATGCAGCTGGCGCGCATGAACCCGGAAAACAGCCCGATGCTTGCCGCAATTGAGCAGACGCTGTTGAAAGGCGAAATGCAAACGCCTGAGGATGTTGTAGATTACTACGCCACCCGCCTGCTGCACCGCCGTCTCGACGACCATTCCAGAGAGGTGCTGGTGAACTACCTCAACACCAACCGCAATGGAGAGGCTGAGCCTTTTCAGATACCTACCAATGCTCGCACCATGCGCGCGGCCCAGTTGAAAATTCATGGGCTAATGCATATGGTAATGGTTACCCCCGAGTTCCAGCTGGTATAGCAGTCATGCGCCGCTGAGGAGAAAATAAAATGGGAAATTCTCGAAGAGAGTTTATTAAAAACGGACTGACTTTTGTATCGCTGGGCATGGCCGCTCCTGCAGTGCTGGCACGTGCGGCAGCAGATACTGCACCGGGCGGAGAAGCTGCAAAAAGCAGCCAGGGCAAAGTGCTGGTGGTGCTGCAAATGTTTGGCGGCAACGACGGCCTCAACACCGTGATACCATACACCGATCCGCTTTACTACCAAAACCGCCCTGTAATAGGCATACCGCGCACCGATGTGCTGCCTATTTCCAGCAAAATCGGCTTTCATCCCGCCATGTCGGCCATGCAGAAGCTCTACCAACAGGGGCACCTGGCAGTAGTACAGGGAGTGGGCTACCCCAACCCCAACCTGAGCCATTTCCGCAGCACTGCCATCTGGGAAACAGCCGACCCGGTTTCTACCATTGTGCAAGAGGGCTGGCTGGGGCGCTACTTCGACGATGACGGCCACTTGCGCGAAAACCCGCTGGCAGGCATCAACTTTGGAGCCGTTATGCCCCGCACGCTCAACTCAGACTACGGTTCTGTTGTATCTATGCAAAACCCGGCCACCTATGGTTTCCAGCCCATCTATCCAATGGAAAAAAACGTAGAAGTCGATGCCTTCACAGCACTCTATTCCAAGGGCACCATGGCATCGAGCTACGATGACCTGGTACGCAAAACAGGGCACAGAGCCTATACTTCCAGCGAAATCATTCACAAGGCGCTGCGCAAAGAGCAGCTTGACGACAGCGAAGCCCCCCTGGGATCGCCCTCCAGCCAGACACTGGATGCGCCTGCCTATCCGGGCGGGATAAGAGGCGGTCTCTCTCCGCTGGCGAAAAACCTGAAATCTGTTGCACAGCTCATCGCCGCAGACATGGGGACCACGGTGTTTTATGTTTCGCAGGGAGGGTTTGATACGCATGCAAACCAGCCCCCCACGCAGGCGCAGCTGCTGCAAGACCTGTCTGAAAGCCTGGCAGCCTTCTATGCCGACCTGAAACAAAGGGGACTGCTAGACAGAGTGATGCTGATTACCTTCTCAGAGTTTGGCAGGCGCGTGCAGCAAAACGCCTCCAACGGCACCGACCACGGCACAGCCAGCTGTCTGTTTGTAATGGGCGGCAGGGTGAACGGCGGTCTGCATGGCGAGTACCCTGCGCTGGATGACCTGGATTTTGGCAACCTGAAGTTCACCACAGACTTTAGAGACGTGTATGCCACCGCCCTGGATGAGTGGCTGGGCGTAAGCTCGCAAAAAGTGCTCAGCGGGTCTTTCAAACCCCTTCGACTGCTGGCATGACCGGCAGTGCCGAAAAAACAGCAGGGAGCGGTCAGACGCCGCTCCCTGCTTTGTGTATGTTCCGCTTACTCATTCTCAGCCATGCATGGCAAGCGCCAGAATAGCAAAAATCAGCGCTCCGCCGCAAAGCATCAGCGCACCCCAGATAGAAGGTGCATGCTGCCGCACGTTTCTCGCACGCAGCCGCTCCACCTCTGCCCGCAGGCGCAGCACTTCCGTCTCCAGTTCCTGGCGTCCGGTTGTTTCGCCGCCTGTGTTTTCAGCGGGGGCGAACCATGCTGCAGGCTGCTGCGGCCCTGCTGTTTTACGGTTTACAAGCGGGCGCGGCATAATTAAAACCCTCTCAGATATTTTAGCCGCACCAGAAAATTATGCAGCGCCTCCTGGCTTTCGCCAGTAGAGGCACAGAGAAGCGTAGTAGCCGGAAAGCTGTGGTAAAGGCAGCAGCGCAGCACAAATGGCTGCTGAGGTGCGGGTTCAAGCCAGAGTTCTTCTACGTGCATCACCGTTTGCAGGGGGGTTGCATGCATGCGCAGCCCCTGGGAAAAAGCGAGAAATTCAAACAGCGTTTCTCCTTCTATGGCCATTGCCTGCAGTTTGGGGCGCGCCCCGGCCTCCCAGCCGCACGCACCGTCGCTGAAATAACTTTCGTCTACATCACGTGAAAGATAAGAGGCTCGCAGGTTGGGGTGCGCGTCTGCAAACTCATCAAGCAGTACTTCAGCCTTGCGCTGAATACCCGGCTGCAGCCTCAGTTCGTGCAGCAAATTGGCAAACCGCCGTGCAAACTCGCGTCCCGCGCTGATCGACCTGCGTTCTGGTACAGGCGCCTGTTCTGCTGCCACGTCCCGCTCCTTGCATGTATTTCCAACCGGCAGGATTATCGGCAGATACGAGGCTTCTCTTCACCGCATCTTCATTTTTCTGGCCTGGTGGGTCGCAGCATCAGGTCTCGCAGCACCGTGTTTGCGGTTTCCCCTTCAAACAGCAGACGGTAGAGGGCAGAGCAGAGCGGCATTTCCACCCTGTGTTCTTTTGCCAGCCTGCAAAGCACATGCGTTGTGGGCACGCCTTCTGCAACCTGCCCCAGTTCTGCCAGTATGCTGCAAAGCGGTTCTCCCTGCCCAAGCGCATACCCCACCCTGTAATTGCGTGAAAGCCGGCCTGCTGCGGTGGCTATCAGGTCTCCAGCCCCCGAAAGCCCCATAAACGTAATAGCTTCCCCGCCCATCGCCACTCCCAGCCGCACTGCCTCATGCAGCCCTCTGGTCATGAGCGCAGCCTTTGCGTTTTCACCAAACCCAAGCCCGTCGCACACTCCGGCGGCAATGGCGATCTGGTTTTTGATAGCGCCCCCCAGTTCGACCCCCACCAGGTCTGTGCTGGTGTAGAGTCGCAGCACAGGGGTGTTCTGCTGCGAAAAAAGCTTTTGCATGCTGCGGGCAACCTCTTGCTGCACCGCGGCTACCACGCCTGCCGCCGGAAACCCCTGTGCTATCTCTACGGCCAGGTTTGGGCCAGAAAGCGCTGCCAGCCTCTCAAGTGCACCGGGTAGGGTTTGGCTCAGCACCTCGCTCATGCGAAGCCCCGTTTCTTCTTCCAGCCCCTTCGCGGCAGACAGCAGCAGAGCATTGTGCGGCAGCAGCGCCTCGGCCTGCCGCGCCACATCACGCATGGCGCCGCTTGGCACGGCAAACACCACGGTATGCGCCTGCTGCAGCGCATGCCCCATATGTGCAGTAGGCTGCACCTGAGGCGGCAGTGTAACGCCCGGCAGGTACCTTCTGTTTTCGCCATGCTGTCGAATAGCCTCTGCCAATTCATTGCTGCGTGCCCACAGCTGCACCTGCTCTCCATTCTGAGCCAGCAGCAGCGCCAGCGCTGTGCCCCAGCTTCCTGCACCCAGTACTGCAGTGTGTGTGTGCCGGTTCACAGGCTGCATCCCGGTATCTGCGCCCAGGGTGCAGCGGCCAGTTCTTCATGCATCTGCCGCTGGGTGCGGCCCAGTTTTTCGGCATTCCTCACCAGGTCTCTCATATCCACCTCATACCAGTTTTGCTTATTGGGGCAGGCCAGCCCTGCTATATTCAACGGTTCTATGGCAGCTGCGGTTTCTGAATCAAATAATGCTGCGCCGCCCTGTGTCTGCATGCGTTCGGGCAGCACACGCAGGCAATGCTGCATCGGCCGGGCAAACGAGGGCACATCTGCAGCCAGAAAGCGGTTTACCCGCGGAGCGTTGGGCAGGCGGCGGCAGATTTCAGAAAATGAGGCGGCGGCAAAGTAGAAGCGCGAAAGCGGTTCAAAAAACTCAAACCGGCCCAGTGCGGCATGGCACGCTGCCACATACGCGGCAGTCCACTCGGTTTCTTGCCGCACAGCCTCTGCATACCCGCTCAAATCTGCCTGCGGCCCTTCTGCTTCCAGCAGGGCCAGCAGACGCTGCACCCCCAGCAGCGCCAGCGGAATACCCGTGCTGAACAGCGGATCGATGCAGGCAGCGGCAGAAGGCAGCAGCGCAAACCCATCACCGGCAGGCAGGCTGCACTGCCAGGCCATGTTTGGCAGGCAGCCAAACGGCCTGAGAGAAACCGCATTGCGAAACAGCTGCCCCACAGAAGGAAAGCGCTGCAGCAGGTTGTACCACAAACGTGCCGGGTCTGCACAGCCTCCCAGCTGCACAGCCAGTCTCTCCTGCAGCGAAGCCCCTGCGCTCACCACCCCGTTGTCAAACCGCAGCATCCATATCCATCCGCCCTCAAAAAGGTGGTGAACTGCAGCGCTGTCGGGAGGGTAGGGCGGCAGCCCGGGCATCTGCGCCATTTCAGCACAGAATTCCACCCCCTCAAAATGATTATATACCCCTACTGTTTGCGGAAAACCCTGCAGCGAGCCGCAGGGCAGGTTCAGTCTGGATGCCAGCAGACCGCGCGCACCACCTGCATCCACCACCAGCTGCGCTTCTTCCTGCCAGGGCGCTCCATTGCGCTCTCCCTGCAGATGCCACCGCCCGTTTTTTCGATGCAGCGAAGTGGTAGTGCAGTGGTCACGGTACTCTGCCCCTGCCTGCTGTGCCTGCTGCACAAAAAAGCTGTCGATGTCTGCCCGCATCCAGTGCGTATCGGCCACGACATCTGCAGGGCTGGCTGCTACCAGCAGTTGCGATGTGCGCGAGGCAGAGTGCTTTTCGCCGGTAGCGTGCGCGTAAAAGGTAAACCCCCTTTTGAGGCCGCGCATAAGGTGCGGCAGACGGTTCATCCATGTTCCGTAGCTGCAAAGCGGCAGCAAATCGGGCAAACCGTATCTTGTCGCAATCTCTTCCAGCAGCAGGTTTGCGAGAGGGGAAGTAGATTCGCCAATGGCAAAGCGCGGGTGGGCGCTTTTTTCCAGCAGCAGAGTTTTCAGCCCCATGCGTGCAGAGGCAGCGGCAAGAAGCGCGCCCGCAAAACCAGAACCAGTGACAACCATATGATAGGGCTTATTCATGCTTTCATTGTATTGCCTGCAGCAAAGGATGTCAAGCAGACATGCAGCAGACCATTCTGCAGATGCATGCCTGCAGCGGCCCACAGGCAGGAATACATGATATGCATAATGAAATACCTGTCACCAGCCATGGGTTTGAAGGCCATGCGCCAGCGCAATAGTTCATTGCGCAGTACATCTGCACAAACACTACAGCCGCACCGCCGCTTTTTGGTGCTGCAGCAAAAAGCGCATGCGAGCAAACGCAAAGGAGTACAGAGCATGATGAGTTACCGGCTTCAGGGCAGCGTCCTGCTCCCTTTTTTTCTCACAGTACTACTGGCAGCAGGCGCTGCCTGCGCAGACACGCCGGGCGTTTTCTCGCTTCTGCACACATTCAACGGTGCAGAAGGCTCTACTCCGCTGGCAGGCGTCGCCACAGACAGTGCTGGAAACCTCTACGGAACCACGGCAACAGGCGGCAGCCGCAATCAGGGCGTAGTATGGAAAATAGATGCCGGCGGCAGCTTCTCTATACTACACGCGTTCAACGGAACAGAGGGTGCAGTCCCCTTGTCTGGCGTTGTACTCAATCAGGCAGGCTCTCTCTACGGAACCACTGCCTCAGGCGGCGCAAACCAGGCGGGCACCATCTGGAAAATAAGCAGCCAGGGCACATTTTCGCTGCTGCACAGTTTCCGCGAATCGGAGGGCGCAGGCCCGTTTGCCGGCGTTGCCTTCAGCCGCGCCGGCAGCATGTACGGAACCGCCTATGGCGGCAGATTAAACGATGACGGTATTGTGTGGAAGATGAGTGAAGGCGGGCATTTTTCTGTTTTGCACTCATTCAACGGCTCAGAGGGCGCTCACCCCAAAGCAGGCATTGCCATAGACAGCGCCGGAAACCTCTACGGAACTACAGTAAAAGGCGGTCTGTACAACCAGGGCACGGTGTGGAAGATAAGTGCAAAAGGCATTTTTTCTATTCTTCACAGCTTCAACAGCCAGCAAAGCGGCAGCACAATAGCAGGGGTCGCCATAGACAGCACAGGTTGTCTGTACGGCACTACCTTTTCGGGCGGCCTTCATTCAGACGGCACGCTGTGGAAAATAGACGAAAAAGGCAGGTTTGCCATTCTTCACCAGTTCGGCAGCGGCATGACAGACGGCGCTGCACCAGCCTCATCGGTTGTTATAGACAGCAGTGGAAACCTTTATGGAACCACCAGCCGAGGCGGTGCGCACGGCGGCGGCACCGTATGGGAAATGCCCGTGAAGGGGCGTTACGTTATACTTTACAATTTCGGCATTCCCCCTGCAAATGGCGCTGCACCCAAAGCAAGAGTTACTCCAGGCAGCAACGGCATTCTCTACGGAACCGCCAGCAGGGGGGGCGCACAAAACGCCGGCACAGTATGGAAAATTGCTTTGCCGCCCCGCAAGCTGTAAAAACGGTTACTTTCTTACCCCGCTGCCACCGCCTATGGTGCCAGGCCGATGCCCGGGCTGTACGCCTGCAGGCAGAGGGGGAAGAGTGGGAGACGGAGGCAGTGTTACTGTTTTGGAAACCGCGAGTGCTCTGTAACCGAAGAAGCCCAGCAGAGCGACCAGCAGCACCAGAGCCAGTACCAGCAATGGCATGGGAACAGACTTTTTCATGAGAAAACCTTTCGAGGAGAAGGAGAGTGCAGGCTGTGGCGCATATTCCACAGCCTGCCGTGCAAACAGTTTTTGGCTGGATTCTAGTTAGTAGACCACTGATAGGCATCCATATTGGTAATGGCATACTGATTGGGATTAGCGCCAGCCATCAGCTGCCCCAGCTGCTCACCTTTTGCATGCCCGTCTATGAATGCTATATTGAACATGGTGTGAGATTTATGCCAGGGCCATGCACCGCCGTATTCGTTCCATACCGGCGGGTTGGCTGTATAATTCCAGCCACCCAGGTAGCAGCCCAGATTGGGCGCTCCTACCGGCGCGTCTACAGCCCAGTTGCCGCCTCCCTGAGGTGTGTTTCCGCTCAGCCCCCAAATACTGTCTACCAGAAGAATGGTGTGGGCCGGCCGCGCAATATCGGCAAGGGTTGCATTGAAAAATGGACCGTTTGGCGTACAGGGGCCTTCGTTGTATGAAAGCCAGTCCATGTTGTAACCGGCATCTACACGCCATGCCCAGTCCCACTGCTGTTTGGTAACAGGCTGCCCCTGGTCGTTGGCATTGGTATTTGGGTCTTCGGTAAGCACTGCATTGTTGGCATTGGGGTCATCTGGGCAGCGCAAAATTTGCCAGTTTTTCATGTAGGGCATTACCACCAGCGGCCAGGGCTGGTCGGTGGGATAAACCCCGTAGCAGCTGCCGCCGAAACCGCATGAATTCACCTGCGGCATGGTTTCATCATAATCCTGCACATACATTTGTATGGCCAGATCTGTCTGCTTGAAGTTTGACAGGCAGGAAATGGCGCGTGCAGCCTCTCTCGCCTGTGCAAACACAGGGAACAGAATGGCGGCAAGAATAGCAATGATGGCGATAACTACAAGCAGTTCGATAAGCGTAAAACCTTTAGCGGTACGAAGAACACTCTGATTGTTGTTCATTGCAGAACCTCCTAGTGTAGTAGCGGCATTTTGGGTAAGCCGCATTAGCAGAGCAAAACCAGCTCTGCTAATTTTCTGCACAAAACAAAAAAAGCCATACTTCCCACAACAACACTGCAGTATTTTAGTTTGTTACAGTGTGATAGTGCCCGAAGTATGGCTGCTGTGCCAGATGCCGAACCAGACTTACTGGCTCATTGTGCAGAATCATATACAATTCTAACACCAAAACAGGCATTTTGTCAAGATTTTTTACAGCTGGGAGTGTCTATCTTTAGCGGGTATACTTTTAGTTATGGAAAATACCTCTACTTCCACTCTGGTCTGCCCCGCTTGCGGGAGCAGTTATCGTCAAATCAAATCGGGCAAAACCGGCGCAGGCAAACAACGC
>DAIDHN010000070.1:0-13895 GCA_027459665.1 Chthonomonadaceae bacterium
ACAGACTGAGGCGGCGGCGCGCTAAAAGCCCTGCACACCGAAAACAGAAGGGCAGCGGCTGCCAAACTACTTGTGGCTGGTATCCACCACCTTCTGGGCTGCTTCCAGCGCAAGCAGATAGCCCAGTGAGCCGAAACCCACAATCTGCCCAACCACCACTGGAGATACCACCGAATGGCGGCGAAATTCTTCACGCGCATGAACATTGGATAGATGCACCTCAATGGCGGGAAGACGCACTGCCGTAAGTGCATCCCGCACCGCATAGCTGTAATGGGTCAATGCCGCCGGGTTGATAATAATCGCATCCGCCCAGTTGCGGGCATCCTGTATGGCATCTACAATCTCCCCTTCATGGTTAGACTGCAAAATGCGCACTTCGAGGCCAAGTTCCTGGGCGCGCTGCTTTATTTTTCTATTCACCTCATCAAACGCTTCCCTGCCGTAAAAATCAGGTTCGCGTGAACCCAGCAAATTCAAATTCGGCCCCTGTATCAACGAAATGCGGGTAGGCATCAGTCAGACTCCTCCGCCGAAGTCACCTGTGCCGGGTCTGCATCAGGGTTGAGTACTTTTGCCTCCTCCAGCAGCATATTGGGTATGCCGTCTTCGCCAATTGCAAAGGCATACCTGCCGCAGGCGCATATCAGTTCTGTTTTTTCGGCATTCAGATGCACAGGCAAATGTGCCGGGCAAGAGCAGGCAAGCAGTGCAAGCATCCATTCGTCCAGAGGCTGCGGGGGCAGCGTTTTCTCCTCCATATTCTCAGTACGTTCCTCTCATAATTATGTGATGATTTTCATACTCCCTGCTCATTCTGGCCGGGAGAACAGCGTCAGCTTCGCTTCACCAGTGCAGCATCTCCGGCAGTTTTCAGCAGCGCAGTCCAAAAGCTCTGCACCTGGGCATACCCCGATGCTTCTGTCATGCCTGTGAGCTGAACATAGCGGTCGGTCACTTCAATGGCATGCCCATTGTCCAGCGATTGCACAGTACGCTGATAGGTTTGCAGCGGGTCAGACAGCATTACCGGCTTTGGCAGCGCTTCAATGCTCCATCCGGCAGGCAGTTCTATGCGCGTACGCGTTGTGAGATGAGAGGCAGTGCCCGACCATATGGGCCAGACGCGCTTTTTTTGCAGATAAGGGTTTTGCTGACTAGGCCCGCTCATGGCTGTAAACAGAGGCAGCAGCTGCATGCTGCCAATCTCTCTGCCCAGGCTGCCGGCATGAAACCGAAACAGCAGCACAACAGGCGCGCCGGGCGCAGGGTTTTGCAAATACCTTACCTCATCTGTTTCCCCCGGGAGCCCAAGCCGCTGTGCCAGGCTGCGCAGCGCGTCCTGCCGTTTGCCGGCAGGCACTCTGGCAAGCGAGGCACGCATGGTCTCTTTCATGGCTCCGCGCAGGGTAAGCGCAGCGCTCCCCCTCACTGCCCCTGTGGGCAGAATATGCAGGTTCAATACCATATCCGAACCGTTTTCTGCGGCAGTGTAGGGGGGAACCTGCATAAACTCCCCGGCGGCTCCCTTCACTACCAGTGCCTGCGCCCCCTTGTCTGCAGCAGGAATGCTTCCATACGGCTCGGTTTCAGCAGTGGGGTCGAGCCAGACCAGCGTACCTCCTGCATCGGCCAGCACAATAGCATGGTCGAAAGCAGAAAGCGTAGGCAGTTCATCAGAAACAGGCACCGTACTGTTTGCTTTCAACAGCGCAGGCCATGCCTCAATGCCTGCCATTTTCAGCAGGGTAATCAGCAGATTCGCCTTGTCTTTGCAGTCGCCGTACAAATTGCGGCACACCTCTGCTGCCGGGTGCGGCTTGTAGGCAGAAATGCCAAATTCCAGTCCTACGTAGCGCACTTGTCCTGCCACCCAGCCATACAGTGCAGCGGCCTTCTGCGCCGGCGTCTTCAATCCTTTTGTCAGCCTTTTTTCCAGCGAAAGCAGCGCTGAGTCCGGCTGCATCTGAGGCGCCTGCAGGCCGTGAAACCATGCCGCAATGGCAGACCAGGAAGGAACGGAGGAAACCTCCAGCCAGGTGCGTATCTTGCGCACAGGCGGCATGGCCGGTTCTACGGGAATAGGCGGCATGTGCTTTTTCTGCCAGGTAAACACACGCTGCGTACCGTCTTTGCTCATGCTTTGCTGCACATGTATCCCCGTTGCATGGTGCAGTTTCCAGGCAGGCGTCTGCCCGGCCGGCACGTGCAGGGTAAAGCGGCTCAGTTCTACAGGGATACTGTCGTTGAAGCCCCAGTAAAGCCAGTACAGTCCCCTGCCCATCACAGAATGCGTAATTACCTCGTAACGATAGCTGATTACACAATTGTTGCGCAGGCCCGGCATAGAAAACATCAGCGCCTGCGCATCGCTGTACATGGCGTACTCACCCACCACGCCCCCATTGCGTACCTGTGAGGGCAGCACACGCAGCACGTGCCCGTTGGGTTCTACGGTCTCTGCGCTTATCAGCCTAATGGTTTGGTAAGCGGCATTGTATGCCAGGTTCACCTCGCCCAGCGAACGCGCTGAACGATGAAACAGCTTGAAAGCCTCCTGGTAAACAGCCACCTGCACCCCATTTGGCTTCACGGTTACATCGCCCACGTCCAGCAGCTTTACATAGCCCTGGTCGGGCCACTGCGAGGCAGCAGGCGCAGTGTGCAAAGCCTTCTCAAGCAAAGCGTCTGCTGCAGAAGCGGCGCAGGCAGAGGCCGAAAAACAGACAGGCAGCAGCAGTGTGCAGACCGCTGCTGCAAGACGAAGACAATGGCAAATACGCACTTTTTGGCGGGCGCAGCATATTCTCAGGCAGGAATTTCGTACTCCTGTCTCTAAAGAAAAGGGAAACAAATACCACAGTACAAGGAATCGTGCCATGCTATTCCTCCGAGTACGCAGCCGCGTGCTTTTGCCTCTGTTTGTGCTCATACTGCTGCCGGTGCAATCTTTTGCAGCGCCCCGCGTGGCTGTGTTTGACCAGAAGGGGTTTCCATTTTACATGGTATCCATACTGGTACAGCCACAGCGAATTGCCGCCATGCTGCGCAAGGCTGGCGTGCAGGCAGATTTGCTGAATGCAAACAGCCTTGCCAACCCTGCAGTGTTCAACACAAAACGCTATGGCGCACTTGTGCTGCCCTATGGCAACACCTACCCGCAGGCTGCCTTTGGCAACATACAAGCTTTTCACAAAGCAGGCGGCGCGCTTGTTTTAAGCGGCGTGCCGTTCACCCATCCCGTAGTGTACCAGAAAGGAGCGGGTTGGAGAGATACCGGCAACAACAACCATGCGGCGGGCTTTGGCCCTAAAGGCATGGGGGTGGGCGGATTCGGCAATTCACTCGCCCCGCCCGCACTCTCTTCGCATGACCCGCTCGACCTGCGGGCGCTGAAACTGAACTGGACAGACAGGGAAACGGTGCAAACCATAGATGCCGGCACATTTCCGCCCGCCGACCGCATATTTCCCATTCTGCAGGAAGGCAGCCAGCCCGTTGCAGCGCTGATCATGCACAACGACAGCCAGTTCCCCAAAGCGGCGGATGTCTGGACGCATCACCCCGATATGGGAGAGCTTGACCCATGGGTAACCATGCAGATGCTTGCCCGCGGGGCACTGCTTGCACTGCATGTAAAAGGCGAGCTTACCCCGGCGCAAATACTGCACGGCTATGCTGTACTAAACCACATGCCTTCACGCTCTGCCTACACAAACATCACGCTGCCCGTTTTGTCGCGCCCCTACTCCACCCTGCAGCCCAAAATGGCGCAGCCTGCCCGGCACCTGCTGGTAGTGCATGTAAAATCGCTCACTCCCGAGCAAAGAATCCTGCTGCTTACCCTGCAAGGGCTGGTAAACAGGCAGCAGCCGCGCATTTATCTGATCTTTGATAAAAGCGACGCGTTTTGGCTGAAGCAGATGCAGAAACAGGGTTCCACCGGCACGCCAGTGGCCGTAAAAAACTGGCGCAGCCTGCTTGCGCACTTCAAAACACTGGTGCATGGCGCGGTAATCCCCGACCCCAAAGTGTATCTCAGCGAGGATGTAGCTGTAGACGCAGCGGCGGCCTACAATCTGCTGCCTGCCTCCCCTGCGCTGGCGCACAAGCTGCACCTGCCGATAAAACTTGATTTGAGAGGCAGGTTTCATAACGATGCAGACGCACTAAAGTACCTGCGCACGCAGCTTATGCCGCATCTCAACCCCTGGCTTGCACTCTGGCTCGACCCCTCTATTCTAGATACAGGCGCCATCGACCAGATTGTAGCGGCAAAAGGCATTACGCTTTGGGTAACCGGCCCGGCAGCGCAAAATCTGCCCGGTGCAGACATGGCAGGCGAACTGAGGCAGGCCAAAGCAATTCTGGCCAAAATGCCCCTCGATTCAGTGGTGCACGGCTTCTACTGGCATGGAGGCGGCGTAGGGATTGACGAAGGACCAGGGGTAGCGCTGGCAAGCCAGTTTGGAAAAATCACCACTGTAAGCGACTATGTGGCAAACTACTCGGTAATGAGCGGGGTGCAGCTCAAAAGCATAAAGCAGAAATACCACCCCGCTGCCCCCGCATACGACCCAGGCAAGGTGTACCTGGCCATCACCATATCAGATGGAGACAACTACTGCACCTGGCGTGACTTTTTCAGAAGGTATTTCCAAAACCCGCTGCACGGTACATTCCCTATAGGCTGGGGAATGGGGCCGGGCCTCATAGACTGCGCACCCACCGAGGTGAAATGGTATTACAGCCACGCCGACCCGGAGGACGAATTTATCTGCGATGTCTCCGGCGTGGGATACATGTACCCGCCAGAATGGGCGGCAGACCTGAAACACCGCAATGCAGCGTTCAAGGCATTCTACTCGCTCACCGGCCAGTACATGCACAGATTAGATATGCATACACTGCGACTCATGGGCGTAAACGCAGACTCAATTGCAAAAGTAGGGCCGCTGCTGCCCGACATCTCGTTTCTCATGCCCGACTACGGCTACCAGGGTGAAAACAGCTATTCACAGCTTACCTACACCCTGCCAAACGGCCAGGAAGTGTTTCGGGCAGGCACAGGCGGAGGCACGGCAGAGCAGCTTGCGCAGGATGTAAAAGCACGCGTAGGCAGCACAAGGCCGGCATTTCTGAATGTATTCTGCATGAACTGGAGCACAAGTCTGCAAAGTCTGCATGATATGCTCAAACTGCTCGGACCGAATTATGTGGCGGTCACGCCCTCTCAGCTGGCACAGCTCTATGCTGATTATCTTGCAAAGGAAAGACAACCTTGAATACTCCACCAAATCAAAAACTCAGCCGCCGTACGCTCATTGCGGCTTCACCGCTTGTGCTGGCTGCCCAGGAAACAGCACATGCCGAAACCTCGCACGTTTCCGAGTTGCAAACATTCGGACATGTAGGAAAGCAGGTTCACCCTCTGGAAGCTGGAAAAGAGGCGGAGCTGCTGTACCACAAGGGAAAAGGCTGCCTCACTCATATGTGGTTTGGCGGAGATTTTGAAGATTTCGGCAAAACGCTTGTACGAGTGTATGTAGACGGCGAGGCAGCGCCCTCTATTGAGATGGAACTGATGATGGGCATCGGCATCGGCTTTCAGGATGACAGCGCACCCTGGGGCATTCACCGCTTCGGAAAAACAGGCAGCCCAAGCGGTATCTACAATACCTTTCGCATACCGTTTGGCAAAAGCGTAAGGGTAACCGCACAGCGCGCTGCCGATCTGTCAGACAATCCGCCTTTCTGGTGGATTGTGCGCGGCACAGAGAACCTGCCGATGACGCTTGCAAACATACCGCTGCCGGAAAATGCGCGCCTGCGCCTGCACCGCCTGGAAAACTACACCGTACAGCGGCTGCAGGAGTTTGACATATGCAGCACACACCGCCCAGGCGCGCTCTACATGGTTGCCATGGCCGCGGCAAGCTCCAACCTCAATTACCTGGAAGCCGAAATGCGCGCCTACCTCAATGGCAGCCATGAACCGCTCAAACTCTCTTCTGGCCTGGAAGACTACTTTCTGGGCACCTACTACTTCAACCGGGGGCGTTACTACACCCCTGTTGCCGGCCTTACCCACCTCAACCCGCAAAACAACAGCTTCTCGGCATACCGGCTGCACGAGGAAGACCCTGTTTTCTATCAGCGCGGACTAAGGCTTACATGCCGCTGCGGCGAAGAAAGAGACGCGCAGCCATTCGGCGACCCGCAAGCCACCGTCTACAACACATATGTGTGGTATTACGAATGGTAGCCTGCACTCGAAATACCGCACAGCATACTGCACACTATGTGTGAGGGCAGTAGGCAGCCATGCTGCCCTGGTTTCCCTCACGGCCTGCCAGGGATAAGCATGAACATTGCCCGCAATCTATACTGGGTGCATTCAGCCTCGCTGCATGCACCCCCTGGTTCACATCAGCCGCTCTTCTGTTTAGCCGAAATCTGCGTGCCGCTCTCCCCAATTCCATGAAGTGTGCACTCTATGCCGTCCTGCTCATCTGTCTGCTGCCCGCCGGCGCATGCTGCGCCCAGGCTCCCCCTGCGCCTTCAAAACCCGTACTCAAGGGAAGCGCTGCCGGCAGCTACCGCATTGGCCCCAATGGGTCTGTTCGCGTACGCGGAGGCATATCGCTCAGCTATGAAGGCTACACCCTCACTGCCGACAATCTGGACGGCAGCCTGGGCGGTGCGCTTATCTTTAGCGGCAACGCGCACATTGAGGGCATGGGAGTTTCTGCATACGCCGACATTATCCGCTTTCACCCCGCCAGCATGCGCTACCGCCTCGAAAATGCACGCGGCACGCTGGCGCCCTCCCTGTTTGAAAACCGCATACTTCAGCCGCTTCATCTGCTGGGGGGCAGTATTGCAGGCGATTCTAGCGGCTACTTTTCAGGCAGAAATCTCATTGCCACCACCTGCAGCCAAAAAAGCCCGCATTACGAGCTGCACATAGGCTCGGCCACAATGATACCGGGCGACCGCCTGGCCATGCACCGGGTGAGCATTGTGCTGTTTGGCGTCAAACTCATCACGCTGCCCACACTCATTATCCCTCTGCACCACCAGTTCATCCGGCGTCCCAGCTCCAACTATCTGCCAGAGTTTGGGCAGAACCCGCAGGACGGTTACTTCGCCCATTTTCCGTACAGCTACGCCATTGGCGCAGCGGCCGCCGGCCTGATTCGCCTGGATATTACCCAGCTGCACGGGCCGGGCTTTCGCATAGAACAAGAGTACCTGGCAGGCAGGCAGGGGAGAGCGGGAGGCTACAGCTCGGGGAGCAGCATTTCACAGTCATCGGGAGACTACCTTACTGCGCGCGGATACGGCATCACCCCCCGCGGCCTGCCGCCCATAGGCAGCGGCATTGGGCCAGCCAACGGCGGCCTGTTCGCCGCACAGGGCTATTTTGGTTCGGGCACAGGCAGCAACTTCACCCTCACTCTCAAGCACCAGCAGTCGCTGGGAAGCAGCAACCGCATTTCGTTTGATGAAGAGCTGCAGCACAACAGCTATTTTGTGGGCGCGGGCGCAAGCAGCGGGTCGTACACCCAGACAACCCGCCTAGACCTCACTCACAACGACACAGCGCATGGTTCTACAGGCACACTTTCGCTGAGCCTGAACAACAACAGCAGTTCCAGCTACTCTGCCAGCCAGCTCAACGGGTCTCTTAATCAAACGCTTACCTTCGACAGCAGGGGCAGCGTTTCCAACACCATCACCTACTCGCTCAATCTGGCTCACCTGCTCACCACCAGCACATCAGGCGGCGCCTCCTCGGTGCAGCGCACAGAAAGGCTTACCAGCCAGTTTCAGCTGCAGCACATTGCAACAGATTACCAGTATACGCTCAGTGCAAACGGGTCTACACCCATTGGCCCTCAGTCTGGCGGCAATTTTGGCGGCGGCCTGGAAAAACTGCCCGAACTGCTGGTGAATACAGACACCCTTTCATACAAGGGCGGCTGGCTGCGGCACATCCCCACAGACTTTCAGTTTGGCTTTGGCCGCTACTCTGAACCAGGCAGCAACGTAAACACCGACAGGTTTTTGCTTGCTTTCAACCTGCTGCCATTCAGGGTGATGCGCGGCAGCACAGAAATAGTAACCGGCGGAGGGCTGGAACAGCACCTTTATGGCGACGGCGCCGCCGAATACCAGATTCACGACGAAACCCACCTGCGGCAGCACCTGCTGGGGCGCTCGGGGTTTGACATCAACTATTTCTACAACCAGCCCGAAGGGGCTTCGCCGTTTCTGTTCGATCAGCTGCAAAGGTCAAACTACCTTACTGCAAACGCCGGCTACCTGGATGACCGGCATTTTCAGCTCACTGCAGGGGTTGGCTACGATTTCAACAGCCAGAGCCAGACAAGCCCATGGCAGGTGCTTACCACCCGCATGATGTGGCGGCCATTCAAAAACCTGCGCCTCGATGCCACCCAAACCTTCGACCCCAATACAGGCCGCTTTTACAGCCTCACCAACTCGCTGCGCTACCGCGGGCCAAACAACATGAGCCTGGATTTACTGGCGAACATCGACCCCAACGAACCCGGCATTCACCGTAAAATCACCCAGCTCAACCTTCAGCTTGACCTGCCGCTGGGCCGCAGCTGGCGGCTGCTCAGCCTGCTGCTCTACAACGGACTCACCAACTCGGTAGAAAGCCAAAACTACCAGCTTACACATGACTGGGACTGTTTGCGCGCCACCCTCACCTACACGCGCACCACCGGCGGATTTTTGCCAGAAAACAGCATTTTTTTCACCATCAGCCTCAAGGCATTCCCCTATGCGCGCGCCTTTGCACGCGGGCCGCAGGGGCAAACGCTTGGATCAGGCATTGGAGGCTTCTACTAAACATTGCATGTCTTCCCTGGTTCTGCCCAGCAGGTTTCAATTTGCCTGCCTGCAACAGCTTGCGCAGGCTGCGCGTAATAAATACTGTACTACTATGCCGTATGACAAACTGCTGCTTTTTGCAGTCATTTCCCCGTTTGCTTTTCATGCGGCCAATCTTCACCTAATCAACAGGAGGTTTTCTCTATGCCTGAAATGAAATACCGCAGGCTGGGTGCAAGCGGTCTCAAGGTGAGTGAGGTATGCCTGGGCAGCTGGCTTACCTATGGCAATGCCACAGAAAATGAAACTGCCGAACTGTGCATAGACAGGGCATATGAACTTGGCATCAATTTTTTTGATACTGCCAACGGGTATGCACGCGGCAAAAGCGAGGAAGTGGTAGGCAAAGCCCTGCGCAAGTACCCGCGCGACAGTTACGTAGTAGCCACCAAAGTATTCTTTCCGATGAACGACGGCCCTATGCCAAACAACAGAGGGCTTTCGCGCAAGCACATCTTAGAACAGTGCAACGCCAGCCTGAAGCGTCTGGGGCTTGACTACATAGACATCTACCAGTGCCACCGCTACGACACCGAAACTCCGCTGGAAGAGACGCTGCGGGCGCTGGACGATTTGGTAACACAAGGAAAAGTGCTTTATGTGGGTTTCAGCCAGTGGAGCGAGCATCAGATAGCCGACGCTGTAGCCATGCAAACCCGGCTCAACCTCGATCGTTTTGTCTCAAGCCAGCCGCTGTACAACATTCTTCACCGCGAACTGGAAAAGAATGTAATGCCCGTTTGCGAACGAGAAGGAATTGGCCAGATAGTCTATTCTCCGCTGGCCCAGGGAATTCTCACAGGCAAATACAAACCCGGTCAGCCCCTCCCTGCAGACAGCCGTGCTGCAGACCCGCGCCAGAATCAGTTCCTCCGCCTGAATGACGAGGTGCTGGAAAAAGTGCAGAAACTTACTCCCATTGCCGAAAGCTGCGGGCTTTCTCTGGCACAGCTGGCATTGGCATGGTGCCTGCGCAAGCAGAACGTTTCCAGCGTAATCATCGGGGCATCACGCCCCAGCCAGGTAGATGAAAATGCCGCCGCTGCAGGGGCAGTGCTCTCGCCTGAAACCCTCCGCGCCATTGACGAGACAATGGCCTGACCTCTGCAAGTATGAACAAACGCCCGATACACAGATGGGCTTGTGTACCGGGCGCTTGTTCCATTGCGAACACTATCTTCGGCAGAATGCCGACTGGCGTTCAGGGTTTGTTTGCCGGCTGCCTAAACGCTGAAAACCTGATACCCGCCTGCCTGCCCCCAAAAACCTTCGCTCAATCATTACCTCAACAGCCCCTCTCCACTCCAAAACGTTCGCTGCGAATATGGGCACGCCTGCCTGCAAAAGAAGCGCAAACCATTTGAATGACATGGAAAGCAGAGAATTATTAAGAAAATATTAAACATTGTATCACTGCTATTTTTTTTTCTGATACTGTTGCTGCAACTGCCAGCTTGTGATACACTGTAACCAGCCTGTGTGTTCAGGCTGGGCCGGGAGGTTCGGAAACGCGCATTCAACGACCTCTGCATTCTTTTAGGAAGGATAGCAGATACAAAAAGGATCACACTGCCATGCAGAAAACCGCTTCGTTCGGTTCCTGCTGCTAAACGCCTGGGAAGGCTGACTGCTATGACCACCCCCTTATCTGGCGCTGCCAGTACTAGAGAGCGTTTACAACCCCCTGATGCACACGCTGATTCAGCAGAGGCAGTTTCTTCTGCTTCTCCTGCCAAATAAAGCGATAGGTACTGCTCTTATGAAACCCTTGTTCTTACTTTATTGTGCCTTCACTGCAACGCTCATCTGTCTGCTGCACGCTCCCGCTGCTGCCGCCACCCCATCAGGTGCTGCGGTCTGCTGGGAACGCAAAACAACCGCCGATGGATTATCTCCCTACACAACCCTAGACTTCTACACATCCAACCCGCTCGGCCCTCATGTACAAATATACATTCAGCACGGAAAAGCTGCCGTGCAGTACCTGGTAGAAAATGGCATAAAATGGGTAATCATCAGCCACACTGCCAGCGTCTCTCTGCCTGATCTGGTAGCCCGTTTGCAGTATCTTATCAAAACCATTGGCAAAAAACGTGTAGAACAGCTTTCATTCTGGCCGGTAAATCAGCATGGCTACCCTTACAACAGAGGAACTTTTTTCCAGCATAACATTTCTGCAGGCATGTTTATTGCGCACCCAGACCACCTGAAACAGATTAGCCGCACCACTTACCTGGGCCATCCGTGCGAGCTGCTGGAAAGCCATAAAACTCCTGCAGAAAACCATGGAAGCATGCTGAGCCGCTACTGGTGGGATTTGCACACCCACATGATCTGGCGTCGCGATTACATCAATCTGCCCTCATCCCACAGCGCTGCTCCTCCTACGCGCCAGTCAGAACGTGTGCTCTGGCTCAAGCGCATCCCCCGCATTCCGCCTCACCTGCTTGCATTCCCGCCCGGAACACGGGTCATTGTGCCAATGTGCATGGGCAGCATTCATGTGCCGCCCGGGGCCTTTCGCGTGCCCCTGCCGCCAGATGCAGCTTACCTGGGTTTCTCACTCAAACGCACCCTGGCGATGGTGCAGCATCTTGACCCGCAAAACAGGCCCTTTTTCGCCAAACAGGCAAAGAGAGAAGAGAAGAGAATGAAATGAAATTTTTGCTCCCATTTACTGCCTGTGAGCTGCCGGCAGCTCTCTCTGCCCCTCGCAGCGGCGCCAATGTGCTCGGCATGCCAGTGTAAAAAGCATTCAGTTCACAGCCGCCTACCCCTACCTGGGCAAACTGCTCGTCACACCCTGGAAGTTTACAGCGAAGATGGGCCAAAACTACCTCTCGGCAGCAGGGGGGTAGCTGTTCTGCCCATGCTTCAAGCTGCTGAAAGCAGGCAGATGTTAACAAAACATTAAATTTTGCGCTACTGATAATTTTTTTTATGATACTGTTGACATTGCACTCAGCCTGTGTTACACTGTAATCAGCCTGTACGTTCAGGCTGGGCCAGGAGGTCCGGGGACGTGTTTTCTGCGTCCTCTGCGTCCTCTGCGTCCTCTGCGTCCTCTGCGTCCTCTGCGTCCTCTGCGTCCTTTAGGAAGGATAGCAGATACAGAAAGGATCATACTGCCATGCAGAGTTTGCCTAACACCCGCGGGCGGCATGCCGCAGCCCGCTACTTCAGTTCAGCCTTCGTGCTGACCCTCTTCGCACTGCTCATGCTTGCTGCTCCCCATGCAGCCAAAGCACAAAGCGTAACTCAGGTGTTTTTTTCCAGCGCACCCCCCGGCGGTACCATCGAGCCTATTGGCTCTCCCTACTACCTCACTGTTCAGGGCACAGACCAGTACGGCGTGAATGCACTGGGGGTAACTGACCTCACTACGGGTAGTGGTTATGTGTACGGCTGGTCGGAACCAGGCTGCGGCCCCGGCGGAATTCACACATTCACCGTTGTCAATCAGGCAGACCCACCTCCTGGCTGGGGCGGCTTTCTTTGGGTAGCGGTAATGCAGGGCTGCAATGCCCCATCCATCTGGTTCTCAACCTATTCCACTGCCGGGTTGTATCCTGTTTAGCCAATGTATTTGTATTGATAGTGAGGGGCAGCGCACCACCCTGCCCCTCACAGGAGCAGTATTCATGACAAAACTGTACACAGCATTCATCAAATGCCTCGCTGCGCCAATGCTTTTAACAGCGTGTTTTGCCACACTGAAGGCGGCAAAGGCGGCAGCGCCGCAGCACAAGGTTACCTACTGGAAAAAACTGATTGTCAGTCACCGTATGGACGGCATTACCATTGTAACTCTCACTTACTACAGTTCCATGCCAAATGGCCCTGTGATGAGTGAATCACTGCTAAACGGCAAATTTAGCCAGTATCTCTTGGCACCCCACGGAATGGGCGGCCTGTTCTGGACAGAAGCAGGAAACAAGGCAGCTCTGAACATATTTTCACTGGTAAAACTGGTCAAACTCAGGTCAAGCCAGATCGGTTACAACCGTGTAAAGCAGCTTTCCGGGTGGCCATCAGATATTCATCCATTCACACTCAATCCCAATTTCAAGCCAGCTCCTCCGCCTCCATTTTACGCCAGTAAAACCACTGCATCCATCGGCTCCCTGAAAAAGACTGGCGCTGCGGTATTTGAAGGGCACAAGTGCCTCATACTGCAGCAGCACAGCCAAAACCTGGGCAACGCCGGCAAGCAGATAGACCGTTTCTGGTGGGATGTACAAACACACTACATCTGGAAGGAAGAAGACATCATTTACCCGCCGGCAAACAGCCCCACCCCCCCAACCCGCCGGGTTACCTACGTCAAATGGGTGCGCCCCATGAAACGGACGCCAGCCGAAGTCTTTCGCTTCCCTGCTGCAACTAAAGTGCTCGTGCCAGGCATTCTTGGCAGCCTTGCTGTGCCGCCGGGAGGCATCAAGGTCAAGCCCCCTGCAAGCCGCAGCTACCTGGGATGCGATCTTTCTCCAGAGATACGGTCTCTGGAAAGCGTAAAGGGCACCAAAAACGAAACACATTATGCTTTGCCGGGTCATGTGCCCACGCCAAACCACAAGCGCAATTAACACTGCCTGAAGAATGCGAACGATACAAGGATACGAAACATTATGCAACGTTGTATAAAACGCAGCATGGCGGCGCTGATCATGCTCGCTGGCACGCCATCGCTTGCAAAAGCCGATCAGCGCGGCGTGCCGACAGGCGATAAACGCCTGCTGGAGCCTGTTGCAATCAATGCACCCTCTGTTACGCTGCAAGAGGCGCTTGCCCGCCTCTCTGCTGAAACGCATGTGGCGCTTTCTGTACAAAAAAACCAGGCAGGCTTTCATGACATTCTGTTTATACCACCGATTAGCCTGAGAAACGTGATGATTGGCCTTGCCTGGGCAAACAGAATGAACTGGGTCAAGGTGGGAAACGGATACAGACTGCAACAGTCTGCACGGCAA
>DAIDHN010000070.1:13905-16477 GCA_027459665.1 Chthonomonadaceae bacterium
GTGCTGCAGGCGAAACGGCAGGCAAAATACTTTGCAGATACTCTCTCACAAATGTACCTCGCCGCCATACAGCAGTTTCTTGCAAAAAACAACCTGCACAACCCGGCAACAGTCTTCCTCAACTCGATGGACAGCGACACCCTGAATGCACTCGCATCCACAGCAAACAGGCAGCTGGCAGCCTTCCCCGCAGGAGGCACAGCATACACTTTTCGCAACTACCTCTTTGGAATTACCAGATACAAAGACCTGCCGCCTGATGATCAGACGCTGATTGCAAAATACTTCGGCTTTTGGAAAGCCGAAAGCCACAAGCAGATAAAGCAAATAGAAAAACATCTGCACCTGAAAATCAAAAAAACCGGCGGGGGACAAAGGGCACAGCAGGAAAACAACAGTTTGCAGTTTGCCCACGATGATTTCGGGTTCTACACGCAAGACGGGCAGCTCTACCTTGCGCAAGTTACACCCAACAATAGCAGCGTATGGTGGCCAGACAACAGCGTGGCTCAGCGCAAGTTCCTGCCTGGTTACGACATAAACGACGACGATACCGATCCCAGGGTGGTGAAACTGCTGCCCAGAGCGCACTTTGATCTCGCCGAACCGCTGCCTGCCCGGCTTTCGCGTCCCTCTCTTGTGCTCAAAACATCGCAATACCTGCCTCACCTCATGCAGCAGCTCTACCACGGCACAGGCGCTGCCGTGATATGCACCCGCTTTGTCAACAGCCTCGACACACGCATCAGAGGTTTATGGACTTTTGAAGACAAGTTTCCATTGACCGAAGCAGTGCGCGAGTTGGACCGCGCCTTTGGCTACCATTCCGCCTGGTTTGGCGGCATGCTGGTAAGCAGAACCACCGACCCCGGTACAAACATACTCAACGAGCCGCCGGCCGGGCTGGCAGGCCGCATGGCAAAATTCGCGCTGGGCAAAGGCCCCATGTCGCTGGCAGATGTAAAAATACTTGGCGGCTTAACGCACAACCAATGGACTAACCTGTGGTGGCATGCCGTTGCAGAAAAGGCGTTTCACCGCAGCGGCTATGTTATTGGCCCTAACTGGCGCGCCCCCTTCATGAAACTGTTTGCTTCCCTCTCGAATACACAACTGGCGGCGGCAGAGAGCCAGGCGGGGCTGCCTGCAAAACTGCTCACCCCCGCACAGAGGCTGCAGCTCATACTCGCAACCGACATGGGGCCGCTGCCCATTCACCCCGCACCTGAGCCGCAAAACCTGCAGCAGGGCCTTTACCTACGCATACAAGGCACGCCTGCCAGCGTAAAAAGCATTCAGTTTACAGCCGCCTACCCCTACCTGGGCAAACTGCGCGTTACACCCTGGAAGTTTGCAGCGAAGATGGGCCAAAACTACCTCTCGGCAGCAGGAGGGTAGCTGACTGACACGGCTGCGGCAATGCATACCCTGCAATGCTAAATGCTGTGCAAAGCATGCAGGCACGCGCCTGCCTGCCAAACACAGCAGCTAGATAGTGCGGTCATCTCGCAGTGCAGCAGAAGGCGAAATCGGCTTAAGCTCTCCTGTCTCTATGAAACAGACGCGTTCGGCTATATTCACCACATGGTCGCTAATGCGTTCTATGTACTTGGCGGCAAACAGAGTGTTGAGGGCAAGCAGGCTGTGGGGCTTGTCTTCTGTAAGCACCTGCGTGAGGCGCGAACGCATACTATGGTACAGGGCATCCACGGCATCATCGGCGCGAATTACCCGATCTACCAGGTCAAGGTCATGGTGAATAAACGCCTGCAGCGCATCGTAGAGCATAGAGCGGCTGAGCGAAGTAATGTGAGGCAGGTCTACCAGAGGCTGATACACCTCATGCGCCCTCACCAGCCTGCGGCCTATTTTCGCTATATCTACCGCATAGTCTCCAATGCGTTCTATGTCGGTAATCACCTTGAGGGCGGTGCCAATAATGCGCAAGTCTCGTGCAACCGGCTGCTGGGTGGCAATCAGACGAAGGCAGAGCGCCTCTATGTCCAGGTCCATCTGGTCTACCGTGTCATCCCTTTGCACCACCTCCTGAACCAGTTCAAGATCGCCCGAAAGCAGCGATTCAACCGCCATGCCTACCATGCTGTCGGCACAGGTAGCCATTTCCAGCATTTTTTCCTGCAAGCCCGCCAGTTCTATATCAAAGTGCTGTCTTGTCGTCATCTTTTTAGCCCTTCACCTTGCAGGATATTTTCAGATTCCATCTGTACATTACGTATCGGCAGCAAAAAACAATACCTGCAGCAACAATATAATAGCAAAATATTTGCTTGCCGCTGCAAGGCGGCATTTTCACCCGTTTTTCTGCTGCATATTATGTATGACTACTTCTGCCTGCAAACAGTTGCATTCATGCACAAAGCTTCTGTTTCAGTGCAATTTTATACCGACTGGCACCATCTTCAGCCTCTGCCCAAAAAGAGCAAAACGCCAACATACCGCTGCATGCTTCGCAAAATTGTGCTATAATACTAGCATGCTAGAAAACAAACACTCTAAACAGCAGTTCAATGTATACCTTGAACCCAATCTGATTCTTGCCGTGAAACACCGC
>DAIDHN010000071.1 GCA_027459665.1 Chthonomonadaceae bacterium
ACTTCAACACGCTTTTGCAAAGATTGCAAGCACTTTTTACAGCAACATGCAGTTTTTTTCAAAAAAAGTGCGGCAAAGGCTGCCAGGGGCGCAAAAAGCAAAGGCAGCATGACGTGCCGCACTGCACTGCCCGCAAGGCGTAAAACGCTTTTTGAGCAGCGGTTTTCGCTTGACAAACAGGCGTTTTCTATGCCATATTGTTTTTGTATAGTACCCACAGCCATTGCTTGCCGCAGACAGCAGGTTGCTTCGCAAAGAAATGCCGAAGCACAATATCCCGCAAGGGTGCCTGCCGAGGTGAGCCGTTCCTGAGGGGGAGCAAAATTCTTGCGCCTCTTTGTGTCCGGCATTCGCCGTCTGCGTTATGCAGCGCGAAGCCGGGCTTTTTGCTTTTGCGCTTTTGCATGGCGGGGAAACGGAGGTATCACAATGCCCAAATCTAGTAAAATGCCCAAATCTCGTAAAGAGCTGGTGATCTCCGAGCTGAAGACTATTGTAGACGAAACAAAGGGCGCACTGCTTACCGACTACCGCGGACTCACCGTGGCCGAAGTAACCACGCTGCGGCGAAAGCTGCGCCCCATGAACGCCGAATACCATGTGGTGAAAAACACCCTCTTCAAAAAAGCGGCTTCCGAAGAGATGACCTCTCTGCTGGAAAACCTGCTGACTGGCCCTACAGCCATTGTATTTGCCAAAGAAGACGTGGTTGCACCCACCAAAGCGCTGATTGATTTTCTGCGAGACCTGAAAAAACCGGAAATCAAACTCAAGGGCGGATGGATTGAAGGCAAAATCTACGACGTTCCTCAGCTCACAGCCATTTCGAAACTGCCCCCCAAAGAACAAATTGTGGCGCAGCTGATTGGCTCGCTAAACGCACCGGCCTCCAACCTGGTAGGCACACTCAACAACATACTTGGCGATTTTGTACGCACCATACAGGCAGTCGCCGACAAAAAGAGCGGCGAAACCGCTGCATAAATCTCACGGAGATAAACAACTATGGCAACCATAACCAAATCTGATATTGTAGAAGCAATCAAGGCGATGAGCGCCCTGGAACTTTCTGAACTGAGCAAGGAACTGCAGGAAGTATTTGGCGTTTCTGCCGCAGCACCCGTCATGGGCGTAGCCATGGCAGCGCCCGCTGCAGGTGATGCTGCTCCTGCAGAAGAAGCGCCCACCAGCTTCGATGTCATCCTCACCGAAATTGGCGACAAAAAAATCAATGTGATCAAGGTAGTGCGCGAAGTCACCGCACTCGGCCTCAAGGAAGCCAAAGACCTGGTAGAAGCCGCACCCTCCAAAATCAAGGCCGGCCTCAATATGGACGATGCCAAGGCACTGCAGGCAAAATTCGATGCCGAAGGCGCCAAAGTGGAAATCAAACCCGCTGCCTAAGCCGGTTCAAAACATACAAACCCTCCGCTGCCGCCCCGCAAGGGCTGAAATGCGGAGGGTTTTTTCTTTACTGCGCTCTTCACAGCACAGCAGCCGAAATGAACAGCATGCGTGTATACTGAAACCATACTCCCGTCGGATCATGCCAGGCCCACGCACTCATGCCCGTAAGGAAAACGCGTTATGCACCTTCAAACAGGCGCTGCACACCCCGAAGAACTGGAAGACATTCTGCAGCTTATGTGCGAGAGCTTTCACCTGCCGTATCAGCAGGCGCGCGCCATCTACTATGCAGACCCCGACCTGCGTGCAGAAGACAAACTGGTAGTGCGCGTAAACAGCAGACCCGAAGCCTGCCTTACGCTTATGCCCGCGCTCTGGCAGGCAGGCCGCGCCCCACTCAGCATACTGGGCATATCGGCGCTGGCAACCAGGCAGCAGTCACGAGGCAGGGGATACGCCACACAACTGCTTGCAGCGGCAAGGCAGGAGGCGCAAAACCGGGGCGCAGCAATGCTGGCGCTGCTTCCATCTCACCAGGCATTTTATGCACGGCGAGGCTGGCATGTAATCTCTACCCGTTGCTGCTGCTCTCTCCCGCTCACCTCCCTGCAGGCCCCACAGCAAACATCGCCACTGCTTCCCATTCAACCGCAAAACATACCGGCCCTGCAAACCCTGCGAGACACGCAGCCCCTCTGGTCGCTGCGCAAAGACAGAACCGAACGCCGCTGGAATGCCATACTGCAGCGCTTCCCTTACTCGCGCATGATTGTGGAAAACAACAACGCGCCCACCGGTTATATCATTGCCGGCATTCAGCCCGGAAGCATGCTGCTGCATGAACCGCCCATTTCACCCGTTCTCAAAATAGAGGAATTCTGCGCAGTCTCGCCCGCTGCAGAGCATACGCTGCTGCAGGGAATAGCAGAATTCAAAAGCATGCAGCAGGTAGAATTCTATCTGCCCTGGCCGCAGCTGCAGCATTTGGGCCTGCCCGGCCTGCCAGGGGCTGTAGTGAGCGCCGCCGATGAATGCATGGGGATTGCAGCTCGTTTCGATCTGCTTCTGCACTCGCTGGGCAGCTGCCTGCAAGAGTGCGATACCCCTCTGGTCTTCCGTCTCTCAGAACAACCCTGCCGGCAGGAGATGCTATGCCGGCAGGGTACTCTTGAACCGATTTCGCACTGCAGCGCCAGCTCAAACAGTACCTTCTCTGCATCCGCCGGTCTCTGGGCGGCGCTTGCCACCGGCCAGACAGGGGCGGAGGAGGCGTTGAATGCAGGAGCAGAATTTCAGGGCGCCGACCGTGACCTCGACATGCTGTTTCGCCTCTTTCCCGCCCAAAAGCCTTCCCTCGCCCTGCCAGACTACTTCTAGGCTCAAACTATACACGGCACAAACGGGTTTTCAGCAGGCCCATTGCAAACGGCAGTGCAGCGGCCAGCAGGCCCGTGTACATAGGCTGCCAGCCCAGCGGATAAGAGGGGTTGTCCATCCCTCCATGCATCCAGCCTGCCGCCAGGCAAAACAGCGCAGCAGCTCCCCCGCACAACATGCTGGCAAACGCATAATTTGCCGGCGGCTTCCAGCAGGGCGAAGGGGCGTATGCGCCCAGTATGGGCAAAAGCATGGCGGGCACAAACACATTGCCAAAGGCATACCATTCCTGCACTACGCTGGGCACGGCAAGAGCAATCAAAATGGCAATAGGCGCTGTGGCAATCAGGCCAATGCGGGTATAGGCAGGCACATTGCGTTCATCCTGCTCCCTGCGCAGCCTCCAGATAAAATCGCGGCCAATGGTAAGGGCGGCAATAAATGTGTACGAAACCGTGCTGGCCATAATGGGAGCAAGCATCCCTACATAAAAAAAGCCCTTCGCCCCCGGCGGCATAATGCGCTCTGCCAGCGCAGGAAACGCCATGCGCGCATCGCCCAGATTGGGCACAAGCGCACGCGCAAACAGGCCGCTTACAGTGGTCATTACATCAAAGGTAAACCAGCACCCAATGGCTATCAAAATACCGGCCACTGCTATGCGGGGCGTGCGGGCGGCATGGCAGCGCTGGTGAAAACCGGGGTCTGTCAGAGTGACCAGCGCTATAAAAAACCACACCACCACATACCCCGCTCCCTCCCCCTGCTTTGGGTCGCCCAGCCAGAGCAGGTGGTCTGCGGGCAGCACGCCGGGCCTGAGCAAATATCCGATGCCGCCATGATGGGCGATACAGAGCCACACAGCCAGGGCGAACCCCGAAAACATCAGCAGAAACTGCAAGGTGTTTACCCGTACATCTGATAGAAAGCCGCCTCGAAAAACATATACAATGGAAAACAGGGTGGCGGCCAGCATGGCGGGCAGCAATGCCCAGCCAAACAGCAGCTGCAGCAGCAGGGCGCTCATGAGTATGTAGGTGGATGGGGAGGCATACACAAAAGCAAATACGGCCCCCAGCAGCGCGGTTTTGCGGTCGTACTCCTGCTCCAGGCGATCTGGAATGGTGTAGTTGTGCTGCCCCGAACTGCGTATTCTGGCAGCAAGAAACAGCGCAAACAAAAGCGCAAATACATAGTAGGGCAGGCCGTTTGTAGTCCACGAAACCACCCCGTACTGATACACAAATTCGCCCACCCCCAGTATGCCGCCATACCAGGTGGCTACCAGTGTGGCCACAAACAGGGGCAGGCTGAGCGATCGGTCTGCAATCAGGTAAGTTTCTACATTCTGTTTGCGCGGCCAAAACCCTGCCAGAAACAGAAAGAGCAGGTACAGCGCCAGAAAAAAAAGGTCGGCAGGCGCAAAATGGGGATGCAGCCTCATGCAAACGCCTCAGGCTGCAGGCAGCATGCCAGCATTTCCCCCTGGTGCGCAGTCACACTCACCCTGCTGCTTACTGCCCTATTGCTTACCGGCTGGCTGGAGGGCTGAAGCTCTTCTTGCTTCAGCTCCCACTGCACGCCCTGCAGGGTAACTGTAACGGGCGCAAAGCATATCAGCGAAACAATGTCGCCTGGCCTGCATGGCAGTTCCAGTGTGCAGGGTGCGGCAAGCGGCCTCAGAACAGCGCCTGGCGTAATCAGCTTCAGCTCGCACTGCCGGGCATAGCGCAGCAGCAGCACACAGGCTGCCAGCGCATGGTCTGGCCTTCCGCCCCATGCGCCAAGCAGAGCAATGCGCCTGGCCCCGCGCTGCAGCGCAAGCAGAATGGCTTTTTCCAGATCGGTATGATACTGGTCGGGTGTGGCAGCCCATTCTGCATTGGGCTGCAGGGCGCGCGCGCCTTCGGGTATCGAGTCAAAGTCACCGCACACCAGGTCTGCCTGCAGCCCCAATTCCTGCAAAAAGCGCACTGCTCCATCTACGGCGATCACAAACGGGTAGTCTGTCGCCGTGCGCTGCGCCAGTTCCCGCGGGGGCGGGTCGCCGTTGGCAAGCAGCAGTACGCTCTGGCAGTCTTTCATCAGTCACACATCCAGTAATACACCGGGTAACCCGGGTACCCTGCGTTTCCATCGGCTGCGGCGTTTGGGTCAGTCTGCCCGCTTCGTTCTCCCCCCGGGCAAACCACTTCATTGTCAAACTGACCGGCGCTCACAATGAATTTGGAGTGGCCGTCGGCAAACACGATGCCGCCCCCACGCGGATGCCACTGCTGATAGTAGGCAGGGTAGTAGCCATACTTGGGGTCGGTGAACCAGGGCAGCATTTCGTCGCGCATCAGCCTGGTTTCAGAAGGAAGCTGCAAACCTGCCAGCGTGTTGACAGCGGTGGTGGCGTAGTAGCTGTTGTTTTCGCTGGAAACGTTGGCAATGGTGGTGAAAATGCCGTGGCAGAAACGGTAGCTTGAGCCGTAGCAGGCTGCATAGGTCGAGCGCCCCGGGCAGCCGTAGCTGGGGTCGGCAAGGGTGGGGCCGCCGCTGTCATCGGGGCAGGTGAAAATATTTCTGCTCTTTGTATACGGAAAAAGCTCTACCTCCACTCCCGCATGCAGGGGCGAACCGGCCATGGCAGGAATGGTGGTGTTGGGCACCTGGGTGTTGTATGCGTAAAAAATCGGGAAGGTTTCATCGTAGTCCTGCAAATACATCTGCACTGCCAGCCCTATCTGCCGGGTATTGGAGAGGCATACAGTGGCACGCGCCTGTTCCCGCGCCTGGGCAAACACCGGAAACAGTATGGCAGCCAGCACTGCAATAATGGCGATAACTACAAGCAGCTCTATCAGCGTAAAAGCGTTTCGGTTACAATGCATATGGGTTTTCTCCTCTTGTTGTGCAAGAGGCGCACAGCAGCGGCCTGAAAACAAAAACGCCGTGTTTTCCCATAGGGAAAAACCACGGCGCCGGAATATGCAGGCACGTTACAATATCGCCTCCCTCCGTCGGTATTATCCGAATCAGGTGGTTCAGGGTTGAATGGGTCGCATTCTCTCAGCCTTTGCAGCACCCCTGGCGTGTGGTAAACCAGTATTGAGTTGTGTGCATATTGTACATCCAAATAATCTGTATGTCAAGCTTTTCCAGCCGCCTCTGCACCAGCCTCCATCTGGTATGCTGTTCGATATGAAATCACTCTCATGCAATCTGCACAACCTAGAGAGGAAACACAAACTCTGCTGAAATTCGGCGTGAGACAGCCCTACCCCATGCTGATGGCGGCCAGGCGCAGCTTGAAAGAACCCGATTTTGAAAAGCTTCTGCACTGCATAGTAGTCCTTACCTTTCGCTACAATGTAATTGGCATGCAAAACCCCTCCGAACAGGAGCGCATTTACAACGAAACTGCGTTCAAACTGTACAATGGGGAAATAAGCGGCCTGCGTGAAATACTGAACCGGCTGCGGCCAGTCTACCCAGGCGATAAACAGTTCAAGGCTGCTTTTGCCGTAAAGAGCTTTAACAACACTCAAAACCGTATTGTTCGCTATATACTTGCAATGCTGGAGAAACAGCAGAGCGGCACTGCGATAGAAGAAGATGGCTACACGCTTGAACACATTTTGCCTCAGAAACCGAATGAGGGCTGGGAGAACTTTACAGACATGGATTTGGAAACCTGCGTCGATCGCATAGGCAATATGGCGCTGCTTGAAAAAGAAATCAATAAAGACGCAGGCAGCCTCCCCTACTCAAAAAAACGCTCTCGGCTAATAAAAAGCGCTGTTCCGCTTACCCGGCAGATGGCGGAGAAATATGAGGAATGGACGCCTGAAAAAATTGCTGCACGGCAAAGAGAACTGGCCCGCATCGCTACAACGGTATGGAGAATAGACCAGCTTTCCTGATCTGCCCCCGACGCAGTACCCTGGCCGCCAAACAAACCGCAGCCAGGCTCAGTCAGTGAGAGAGGTGCGAAAAGCAGCCGCTCTCATTCACCGTTTACAGGAGAACAACAACCATGGATATCATACGCAGCGGATCGCGCCCCTCGGCCAAAGGGCAGGCAGATTATTTCACCGGTGCGGTGCGCATAGACCCGCTTTTTCAGGCAGGCGAGCCGCCCCGCGTACAGGGTGCAGTGGTCACTTTTGAACCAGGTGCGCGCACTGCCTGGCATACACATCCGCTGGGTCAGACCATTATTGTCACCACCGGCCTCGGCTGGGCACAACGCGAAGGCGGCCCGAAAGAGGAAATTAGGCCAGGTGATGTGGTGTGGTTTCCGCCAGGTGAAAAACACTGGCACGGAGCAGTAGAAACCGCAGGCATGACGCATATTGCCATTCAGGAAAGTTTGGACGGCAGGGTGGTGGAATGGCTGGAACAGGTAAGCGACGAACAGTACCTGGCGCCCTAATTTGCAGCGCCTGCACAACACTGTACAGGCTGGCATGAGTGCATATGCCTGAGGGGGATTACAGCCTCTCAATTTACTGCCTGTATGCTCTGCCAGGCCGTCTGTGTACTTTCAAGACGCACTGTACGCCCAAAAAATCGCCCTGCCCGCCCTCTGTTCTCACCCTGCTTCTGGTATTCTAGGATACATATGTATACTAGACAGGAGCAGAAATGAACCCGAACAGAGTAAAACAAACCTTCAATCAGCACACTTTCGACAGTGCTATTGCACCCCTCTACCCTTACTTGCGAAGCTATGCGGCACTGAGAGTAGGTGTGCAGGATGCGCCAGACATGGTGCAGCAGGCGCTGATTGCTGCCTGGCTGGTGCGCGAACGCTTCGATGCCAGGCGGCCATCGGCAGAGCTGCTGCTCTGGCTGAAACGTTTTGTAGACCACATGTGCCGCGAGCATTTGCGCAAGCTCAACCGCACCCAGGCCCGGCAGGTGGAAACAGAAGGCTGCGAACACACTCTGCCGCTGGAAGAACTGCCCGAACTGCGTGCCGAGCAAACGCCGGATGTTGAGCTGTATCGAAACGAACTCAGACGCCTGCTCTGCATCACCCCGCTCACCAGCCGTCAGCGCCTCTGCCTGCTGGCATGGCTGAACGGTGATACGCAGCAGCAGATTGCTGCACGCTTAGGCATACGCGGCGCAACAGTGTGGGAGCACATAGGCGCTGCTGTAGAGCGCCTCAAAAAGAATGCGGTATGCCCGCGCATAGAGGCGCAGGAAGCGTTTTGTGAAGACGGCAACCGGTCGCTGTACCACGCCCCCGAACCAGCAGGGGCGCGCATTACACGCGACAGGGTGCGCAGACAGGGCCGGCAGGAGGCAAAAATTCACCCAAAGTACACCAAAATAGAATAGATTAAGCCATAAGAAGGAATTTTGCAGGGAAAATATGAATAAATAAACCAGTTCATTCACAAAAGGATGCCGCTCTCAATGCACCCAGGTCTCATTGAAACCGGGCAATGCGCTCTTCTTGTCATCGATATGCAGGAAACCCTGCTCGCCATTCAGCACAACAGGCAAAACCTGATGCGCTCGTGCAATGCACTGCTGCAGGCAGCAAACCTGCTGCACATACCTGTGCTGGCAACTACCCAAAACGCACCCAGGCTTGGGCCGCTGCTGCCTGAAATAGAGGCTTTGCTGAACACGCAGGCACTGGATAAAATGACGTTCGGCGCACTCGCAGATGCTCGCATCCGAGAGGCGGTGCAGCAGACCCAGCGCACCCAGTGGGTAATCTGCGGCGTGGAAACACATATCTGCGTCTGCCAGACTGCAATGCAGATGCAGCAGCAGGGCCTGCACGCATGGGCTGCCACAGATGCCGTGTCGGCACGCTCTGCCGAAAAACATCAGGCAGGCCTGCACCGAATCAACCAGTGCGGCATTGCTCTCTCCTGCACCGAAAGCATTCTTTATGAGTGGCTGGGGGAAGCAGGCACACCCGCTTTTCGCGCACTGCATCCGCTGCTCAAAACCCTGTAAGGAAATAGATGTGACACGAAAAACCCTTCCACTGCTCTTGCTTTGCTGCCTTGCGCTCCCGGCTGGAGCCGCTGTCAAAACCCTCTCCAGCCAGCTGTCTGCACTGCAAAACGCTCTCATTCTGCCGCTCAACAACTGGCGCTTTCATCAGCCGGATGTGCCAGGATACGAAGCCGCCCATTTCAATTACAGTGCATGGCCGCTGGTGCATCCGGGGTTTCAATGGGGCGGACCAAACACAAAGTGCTGGTTTAGAAGCCGGTTTGTGGTGCCCGCAACTGTGGCAGGCATCTCTACCAGAGGCGCTTCACTCAGCCTGCTGGCAGGCATAGACGATTATGGCGAGATTTATGTAAACGGCATGCTGCAGCAAACATTTCACTGGGACGACGGTGCCATGACCCTGGCGAGGCACGCCGTTCCAGGCACAGCGTACCAGCTGGCGCTGCGCGGCATCAATACCATTGGCACAGGTCAGCTTCACTTTGTGAATGTGCGCATCAGCATTCCGCAGCTCGACCAGCTTCAACAGGAAACCGCTTTCTACACCACCCTGCTGCCCTCCCTCTCCCCCAAACATGCCGCCGAGGTGCGCGCCGCACTCAACAGATGTGCACAAACCCTGCGCCTCAGCCAGAGAGCAGGGCTTTCTACCACAGCGTTTGTGCAGCGGCTGCAAAAAGCGCATCTGGCCCTCATGCCCCTCAGAAGCATGGTGCGAAGCTATGAGGTAGATTACGTAGGGCATGCGCACATCGATATGAACTGGCTTTGGCCCTGGCCCGAAACCGTGCAGGTTTGCCGCGATACCTGGCGCAGCGTAATGCACCTGATGAACCTTTTCCCCGATTTCGGCTATGTGCAGAGCCAGCCCGGCGCCTATGCCGCCATTCAGAAAAGATACCCCCGCGAATTTGCAGCAATGCAGGCGGCCGCAAAAAGAGGGCAGTGGGAGCCGGTGGGCGGCCTCTGGAATGAATCAGACACCGATATGCCCTCAGGGGAAGGGCTGGCACGCTCTTTCCTGCTGGGACAGACCTACTTCAAAAAGTATTTTGGGCACATTGCAACAGTAGGCTGGCTGCCCGACTCGTTCGGGCACTCATGGCAAATGCCGCAGCTCATGCGTCTCTCGGGCATCAACAGCTACTACCATATGCGCTGCGAAGAAGAATTCCCGCTCATGTGGTGGCAGTCGCCGGATGGGTCTCGCGTACTCACAGCACATACCGAAGCATACGATGAACCGGTGGTGCTGAATCAGCTGGTGCGCCCCTGGAACAATCAGAGAAGAGATGGCATACGGCGCGCGCTGGTAGTATTTGGTGTGGGAGACCATGGAGGCGGCCCAACCAGGCAGCAAATTCTGCAGGGAAAAGCATATCAGTCCGACCCGCTTCTGCCGCGTGTACGTTTCTGTACCGCATCCACTTTCTTTCACATTCTTCGCTCCAATCCGCAAACAAAACACCTGCCCGTATTCAATCATGATCTGCAGTATGTTTTCACAGGCGCATACACAACGCATGCCGACCTGAAAAAAGCAGTGCGGCGCAACCAGAACGACCTGTATGCGGCAGAGGTTTTCTCCTCGCTAAATACGCTGCAGGGCGCACACTATCCAGTGCAGGGCTTCGACACCGCATGGAAGCCTACGGCATTTGCACAGTTCCACGACATCATGGCCGGCACTGCCATACATTCCACCTATACCTGGATGGAAAAACGTCTTGCCCCGGCAGACAAGTGGGCGGTGCAGCAGCGCTCCAGCGCACTGCAGGCGCTTACCAGCAAATTGAAAGTGCCTGCCTGCCCCGCAGCAGACCTTCCGGTTGCCGTATGGAACGCGCTTTCCTGGCCGCGCACAGACATGGTAAGGGTGCAGGTGAGCAACCCGGCGCGGTACCATTCGGTACGGGATGCGCAGGGCGCACGCACCGCGGTGCAGCAAGACGGACGGCATACTCTTGTGTTTGTGGCGCAGAATGTACCGGCATTTGGCAGCAGGGTTTACTATCTCTCTCCTGCCGCAGCGCCCGCACAGACGCCGCTGCTCATTCACAGCAGCGGGAAGCTCATACTGCAAAACAGCGCGCTGCAGGCCTCAGTCAACCCGAAAACCGGTCTGCTGCTTTCGCTCATCTACCGCAAAACCGGCCAGGAAGTGCTGCAGCAGGGCAAACCGCAAAATGTGCTGCAGCTGCTGGGAGATGCGGGCAATGCATGGGACATCAACTACACCGGTGCAAAAGTTCTCCTCACCACTCAGGGTGCACAGGTACGCGTAACAGCAGACGGCCCTGTGTTTGCGCAAATCTCCGTTACTCACCAGCTGGGTGCTTCCACCTATACGCAAAACCTCACGCTGGCGCACCATATGTCCTGCCTGCTTGTTCCTTCAGTAGTAGACTGGCATGAACATGGCCAGTTTCTGAAGGTAGCGTTTCACCTCGCCATGCAACGGCCGCACCTGCATGTCTCCATTCCTTATGGCAGCATTGCACGCCCCGACAACGGGCAGGAGAACCCCGGCCAGAGCTGGATGGATATGACCGACAAGCTGACTCCGCGCATACAGAATGCGCATCCTGTTTCGCTGGCAGCTCTCTACAACAACAGCAGCGCTGTTAATTTCGACGGCGAAAACCGTGGATACGTACGCAGCGACTTTCCTGCTCCAGGCGTGCAGCCTGTAGGGCCAAAAGGCATCCCCATGCTGCTGCACGGCAGCAAGCCAGGCAAAGACAATGTAGAATGCCTCGGTCAGACTATTCAGGTCTCACCCACCCGCGGCGGCATGCTGGCTCTGCTGGGCGCCTCTGCACCCGGCACTCATGGCGGCAGGCTGCTGCTGCACTTCAAAGGCGGCAGCGTAAAAAGCGCTGCGCTTGTTTTCAACGACTGGGTGTTTGGCTCTACTGCCACCAATACCACCTGGCTCCGTTTCCCAGCCAGAATGTCGCAGGGCAAAACATCTGCCGTAGCCACTCATCTCTGGGGCTTTACTGTACCGCTGCCTGCAAACCGCACTCTGGTTGCTGTCACGCTGCCCAGCAGCCCGCATATGCACCTGTTTGCAGCAACCCTGGCACACATTCAACCAGGCAGGCCGCTGTTTGGCCTCACAGTTCTCAACAACTGCAAATACGGCTCAGATGCACGCGGCGCACGCTTCCGGCTCAGCCTGCTTCGTTCTACCAATTCGCCCGACCCCACCCCCGATGAGGGAATGGAACGTTTTACCTATGCGCTGCAGCCTCACACAGGCGGGTGGCAGGCGGCCAAAACAGAACAGGCAGGCAAGTCGCTCAACGTGCCGCTGTACGCAGTAGTCACAAAACCGCATACCAGAAAGGCAGTGCTACCCGTATGCACGCTGCACAGTTCTCACCACGATCTGGTAGCAGAAGCGCTTAAGGGCAGCGAAAACGGCAAAGGCATGATACTGCGCTTCTTTGAAACGCAGGGGGTGAATACCAGGGCGGTTCTCACTTTCTCAAAACCGGTGACAGTGCAGCAAACCGACCTGCTCGAACGCCCGCTGCCGGGCACGCATCCCATGCACGGCAAACAAATTGTTTTCCCGGTTGGACACGACAAAATTGTGACGCTGCGCATTACGGGCTGGAAGCAGCGCCAATGATCTGCCAAATGTAAGCAAACCTACATTTCCGGGGGCTGTACTGCTATAAAAAAGCAAATGCCCCCGGTTTTCAGAAACCGAATGCGCGCTGCTGCGTCTAAAGGTATGCAGATAGATTTCTGCCTGCCCGAAATACTGTTTTCTGGAGGTTCTTTTGCAGAGAAAGCGCTCACCCATACGACCGGCGCTGCTTACGCTGGCACTTCTCCTTTTCGCTCTCCCCGCGCTGGCGCAGGGCGGCCCAAACTTCCTGCAGGTGCATGACAGCCTCTACACCCTGAAATGGAACGGCACTTCGGGTACGCTGCAAAGGGGGTTGTCCGGTCTGCGAAAAGAGCGTACCTTCTCGCTCTACTATCTCTACACTGCGCCTGGGCCGTCTGGTTACAGCAGGCATCTGGCATGGTTTCTGGCGCGCAGCGGAGACACATTTGACATTCTCTGGTGCTATCTCGACAACAGCGGGAAACAGTTCTACTGCTGGCTCTACGATTACGCAGTCAACCAGATCAGCACAGTAGATTTCAGAGGCAGCTACCGCTTCGACCCCTTGCGCATCCCTCCTCAGGCGCATCCCGGCGCTGCAGTGCAGCTTCGTACTGCCCCAGCCTATTCCGGCCCGGTATTCACCTACAAAGACTGGCACATGGCAGGCGGAAAAGATGCCTCGCTTTCTCTCAAGTCAGATGCCGGCACAGCGCCGCTTACGCTGCATAACCTGCAGGTCAACCCCCTGCTCAGCGTACAGGTGCAGCCCGGCAACGGCTGGCAGGCCGCCGGCTGGCAGGAGCTGCACGCACTGGCCACAGACAGCGCCGGCACGCCCTACTATCTGATTCTCTACAGCAACACCAGTCAGGGCTATGCCATCAATCTCAAAACTGCGCAAACCTGGGTGGCGAACTACCAGAACAAAGTAAAATTTCAGCTTGAAGAAACGGCGTCAGGCGTTGAAAGCCAAACGCAAATCAGCCTTCCCACTCCCAGCGTGTCGCTGTTTACCCCGTTTCAAATAAGCCTTCATGCCGAACAGTCTTCTGCCAACCCCTGGCTCGATACCACGCTGGAAGTCAACCTGATCAAGCCGGATGGCAGAACAGGGCGGATAGCCGGCTTCTGGGATGGCGGCGACCACTGGATAATACGCATTGCACCCGACCTCACCGGAACATGGGAATGGTCTACTGTATCCAACGACCCCGGCCTCAACAACAAGCAGGGTTCTTTTAGATGCGATGCAGGCACCGCACATGATCATGGGTATGTTGTAGTAGACCCGGCACATCCGCGGCACTTCTCACTGGCAGACGGCACGCCCCTTTTGCCCCAGTTTGCTGCACTGCCCGTTTTCTTTGCACCAGGGCAAACGCCAAATGCGGCGCTGGCAAACCAGAGCGCTTCTCCCCCGCAGTCTCTGCTTGGAGTAGGCTCTTACGTGAATTTTGAACAGCAGGTCACAACCCTGATGCAGCAGGGCTTCAACAGGCTGGCAGGCAACTGGCTGCTCAACCCGCAAAGCCCCACGGTTCCTCAGCGCATCAACGAGGGGGGATCGCCATTCATTGGCAACAACCCTGATCATCTGAACCCGGCGTTTTTTCAGTGGATGGACAGGCGCATAGCAGTATGCAACCAGCATGGCATCTGCCCTGATTTGGGGCTGGGAACTCCCGGAGAAGGCATGCTGGCAACTATGAACCCGGCACAGATAGACAGGTTCTGGAAATACGTTGTGGCGCGCTACAGCGCATACAACCTCTGCTGGAACCTGCTCTGCCTGCCGCAAAACTCTGCAGCGGTGCAACACAGCGGCCTGCTGCAAAGCCTGCTCAGCATAGTGCAGCAGGATGACCCCAATCATCACCCCATCACCACTTTGCTGCCAGCAGCCGTCAGCCGCCCAGTGCCGCCAGCAGCCGCCTCCAGTTCAGCAGCAACCCCGCCCGCCAGCTATGTGGTATCGCCGGCAGGTCTTCCGCTCTGGCCCAGCCAGAAAAACCTGCAGGAACTTACACAGCGGCAAATTCAGCTGGATGCCATCTCTACCCCGCAGCAGGAACTGGACGGCATGAACCTGATCACCCTGAGCGGCGGAGACCTGCTTGCCGTTACAGCAGACCAGCAGTACGACATGCCGGTAGTCATGCAGGATAGAACTGCCCCTGCCGATGTACGCCGCAGACTGTGGGAAACGCTGATGCGAGGCGGATACTACGCGCCCGATCTGCCTGGAATGCAGCAAAACAGCCAGACAATGCAGTGGTTTGTGTGGAGTTCGCAGTTTCTGCACAGCCTCAAATTTCAAAACCTGCATCCGCACAACGACATGCTGCAGCCCGAACCGGATGCGCACGGCGCTCTGCCAAAAGTATGGATGCTGGCCAACCCTGGGCTGCAGTATGCCCTCTACTTTACAAAAGGCGGTACCGTTTCTGTAGACCTGCTGGAAGCGGCGGCAAAACTGAAAGCGCAGTGGTACAACCCGCGCACCGGGCAGTGGATGCCTGCTCTGAACTTCATAGGGGGAAAGGACATTTCTTTTTCAGCGCCAGATACTCACGACTGGGCGCTGATGATTACCCGCGCTTAGGCGCTGCCCTCTACAAGTACAAACAAATGCCCTCCCCTGCGCCTGTGCAGATCAGGAGGGCATTTGCCTTGCTACAGCAAATTGGCAGCCTGCAGTCGTGTAGCTAACGCCAGTGGTCAATACAGTAGTCTCCTCACCTCATTGGCTCCTCGTCGGGCAGAATACCGATAACTGAAATTTTAAACAAGAAGATTGATTGTACATACAAACTGAGGCAGGAGGTAATAAAACTCAGTACCACAGACCGAATCCTCCATTGACTGGATCACCAAATGCCGGAATGATGCCTTTCCTGATTTTCTTAATCCACTTGAGCATGATAGATTTTTCTCCCACTATAAGATGATGGTCCATGCACTCTTTAATATAACTTACAACCACCTGTCGCTCGCCATGCTGCAGCAACTCATGTGCCAGACGCATATTGGGGCCGATCTCAAGTGCATACGGGTCTCCACTCACTTTGCCTGCCTTGAGTAGATAGTCATTTGCACTTTTCCACTGTCGATTTTTGACAGCAATTCTCCCGAGTACTTCATAGATAACAAAAAGAGCATTATCCGTTGCCCGTTTCACAGAATGCTTCCGGTATCTCAATTTTTTTTCAATCTTATTTACAGATAATTTAGCCTGAGAAATATTGTTTGCAGTTACTGCATCTTCTGCCATAACCTCACTATAAACCAGCTGGTCATCTATCTTCAAAGGTTGCCTCAGTATTATCCTGCATTGTTTCACTGCCTCATGCGCATCATGCTGTATGAGAAGGTGATTTGGTGCGATGCCGCCCCATAACAGACCAGTGTTATTAATTACAAGAGAATGATAAAGCATACAGAGGTTCTCTGCAGCATCGAGGGAGTCAGGATGATTTTCCTGCATTATACGGTACTTTTGTATTTTCTTCATACTATTTGCATTTATGGATTTATAGTAGTATGAAGAGAAAGATTTGGTATTATTTATGCGATTGAATATATTATGAATTCGAATTAAGATGGTTGCAGATATTACTACCACTAGTACAATTACAGCTCCTGGCAGAATAGCAGCCATTAGGCAACATGTACTATTATCAGAATGATGTGGTTGATACTGTCTGTCTGATTGCGGCATAATTCCTTACCCCCCCCCGTGGTTGGCGTCGTGGTTGCGATCCTGTTCACTCATAATAGTTTGCTCCTTCACAGGGCATGCAGAGG
>DAIDHN010000072.1 GCA_027459665.1 Chthonomonadaceae bacterium
GGTTTCTACTCTCTCACCGTAATCACTTTTTCGGCAGGTTTCCATTCCACAATGGTGCGGTTAAAAGTGCTAAGCCACAATCCCGGCAGTCCGCCCCTGAACGGTTTCCATTCCACAATGGTGCGGTTAAAAGCACCACCCTGGAAGAGATTGCGCCAGTGAATAATACGTTTCCATTCCACAATGGTGCGGTTAAAAGCCCACAATCAGTAGTGGACATTCATAGTATACACTATCCCTGTGTTTCGTGCAAGCGTAAAATCACAAAAAAAGGGCGAAATGCGGAAAAAATGCACAAAAGAGTCGTCGGCCTCTAGAGTAGCGCAAGGCTACTGGAGACCGACGACTCTTTTTGAGGGGTTTTTTGCAGCAATAACAAGACTGTTTTCACGCGCACCGGCAAAAAAACACTTTCTGACAAGGGCCAGGAGGGCGGGCGGCTCGCGGCTGAACGCAGCTTCTAAACCCTGCTTTTCAGCCAGGCAATGCGCCCCCTGTACCAGGCGGCCTGCTCGCTGGCAGCAGCGGCGCCTGTAGCATCCTCCCCTTGCGCAGAATGATAGCAGCAGTAGGCAAGACGCACCATGCACTGCAGCAGTTCCCTGCGCGCCTCCTGCCGAGCAGCGCTGGCCTGGGCGCCGCCTACCCAGAATGAGCGCGCCCAGAATGAAGAAGCCAGGCGAATAAGCTGAGGCGTAAGCAGGCCGGTGTTCAGTTCCGGCTGCAGCTCTTGCTCTATCATCCGCGCTTCTTTTGCATTGCACAAAACTGCATACCCAATCAGAGCAGCAAACAGCGGCAGTTCTACCAGCAGGTAATACGATGGAAACAAGCCCAGCGAGGCAGACAGATTATGCAGCGCATGCAGCAGAGCCGCGGCGCAGAAGCCTGCCAGCGGATACAGCATGCGCTGCCGCTGCGTATGGGCATTGCGGGCCAAACCGCAGCCAATGCCTGTCATGGAAGTAAACAACGCATGCACAAAAGGGGTAAGCATGCCGCGTACATAAAACGTGACGGCCAAACCGTGTATGCCCTGCGTTTGAAACGCCCTGGCATAATACTCCACGTTTTCTACGGCGGCAAACCCAAGACCAATCATTCCTGCATACACAATGCCGTCAAGCACACCGTCAAATTCGCTGCGCACAAACAGCAGCAAAAGCACAATGCCAAGCCCTTTCAGACCCTCTTCTACCAGAGGGGCAGAGAAAATGGCGGCAAGAGAACTGCCCCCATGCCCCAGCAGCACGTTTACCGACTGCGCCGCCACCGAATTGAGCAGGCTGGCCACAAGCGTTGCCACCCCTGCCCCCCACGCCAATGCCGCAGTAAGCGCCCACACTGGTTCAGGGTCGTGCCGGTCTATCCAGAGCCAGAGAGTAAGGTACAGCGGGGCAGCCAGAAATGCCAGCAGCATGCCCGCCAGCGTGGGAACCAGACCGTCCCCCAGCACCTGCATGCCCAGAAAGAAAACCAGCCCGCACTCGCCTGCCGCCATCATTGCCCGCGCCAGAGGCGCCGGCCCGCGCAGTCTCCCTGCCGAGCCGACAGGCCGATAAACGCCGGAATGCAGGCGCATGCCCCCCACCTGCAGATAGGGGTGCTGAGGGCGGGGAGGCGGGAGAATGGGAGGGGTTTCACCCATGCCGGCCAGCCCCGGTCAAATTCCGGCAGACCACTGAAACTGCACTGCATTGAGAAAGGCATGCGCAATCACCATGCAGCCGGTATGGTTGGGATGCACCCTGTCCCAGGCAAGCGATGCAGGATAAAAGTGCGCGGTAACTGCATCAAAAGCGGCCTGTGTATCTACAAACAGGGTGTTGTGCCGCAGGGCGGTTTCACGCACAATTGCACCGTATTCATCCATTCTGGCGCGCATGGGGTCAGATTTGTTTGGCTCTATGTAGTAGGGAGTCATCAGCACAAGCCGTTTTACTGCGGGCAGCGTAGAGGCCACAAGCTCTTCCAGGGTAGCAGCATACTCACCGGGGTATACATGGCGCTCTTTCTGGCTGGGGCTGTCAAACTGCCTCCATACATCGTTGATGCCAATCATAATGCTCAGCCAGTCGGGTTTTTGCTGCAGCACGTCTGTTTGCCACCTTGCCTTCAGGTCGCGCACAGTGTTGCCACTGGTTCCCATATTCACGGTACGTATTCTGCTTTCTGTGCAGCAGGTATTCAACAGCGCGTCTACATAGCTCACATACCCTCGGCCCAGCCCTCCAAAAAGCCCTTCGCCCACCGGTTTGGCTCTTTCGGCATCGGTAATAGAGTCTCCAATAAACAGCAGTTTGCTGCCCTTCTCAATCAGCATCATTCTCTCCTTCACAAATTGGCAGTGAGTGTTTTCTGCTGCTGCAGAAAATCTTGCAGCGCCTCCTGCCACGGGCGCATATCATCCATGCCCTGCAGTTCCAGGGCGTATCTGCGCAGCACCGAATGGGCCGGACGCCGGGTGGGCGAGGGCCACTGGCTGGCAGGAATGGGGTGCAGGGTAATGTGCGTAATGCCGCTCATTTGCAGCGCAGCGGCGGCCAGCTCATGCCATGAGCATGCCCCGCGGTTGGATACATGGTATGTGCCATACAACCTCGATGGCAGCAGGCGAATGAGCATGGCAGAAAGATCGCGGGTGAAAGTGGGGCTGCCAATCTGGTCAACCACCACCTTCCATTCACTGCGCGTGCGCGCCAGCTCAAGCATGATAGAAACAAAGCTGCGGCCATGCACCCCGTTGAGCCACTGGGTGCGCACTATGAAATGTTTGCGGCAGAGCCGCGCAACCATCTGTTCGCCGGCCAGCTTGGAGGCGCCGTAATGGCTGAGGGGGTTCACGGCATCAAACTCGGTGTATGGTTCGCTCTTTTCGCCGTCAAACACAAAATCTGTGCTGATGTAGTAAATAGGCACGTCAAATTCTGCACAGGCGGCTGCCATGCTCCATGTGCCCATTGCATTGATTTTATACGCCAGATCGGGGCTGCGCTCGCAGCCGTCTACATCGGTGTAGGCGGCTGCATGTATCACTGCCTCTGGCCGCGTGCGTTCAAACACCTCCCTCACTACCTGCGGCGAGGTAATGTCCATTGCTTCCCAGGCAGGCGCTGCAGCCCCTTCCTTTACCCCTACATCGGTGCGCACCGGGGTATGCCCCGCTTCCTCCAGCATGGGGCAGAGGTCCTGCCCCAGCATTCCGTTTGCGCCGGTGACCAGCACTTTCATTGCATGCTCTCCTTTTGTAACGCCTTTTGCAGGCGCGCCAGCAAACCGGTGGTTGAATGCCCTGGCAAAAAGGGAAGAATGCGCACCACTCCTCCGCTGCGCTGCACCACCTCTGTTTCGGGCAGGTCTTCCACACGGTAATCTCCCCCTTTTACATGAACGCAGGGGGCAATTTTCTCCAGAATGCCGGCGGGGGTATCTTCTTCAAAACAGACAGCAATATCCACGCAGGCAAGGGCTGCCAGCATTTCGGCACGCTCATTTTCGGGCACAATGGGGCGCTGGGGTCCTTTGAGCCTTTGCACAGAAGCATCAGAGTTGATGCAGACCACCAGCATATCGCCCAGGCTGCGCGCCTGCTGCAAAAGCCGTATGTGGCCCACGTGCAGCAAATCGAATACTCCATTGGTAGAAACAATGCGAAGACCTGCCTTGCGCGCTTCGGCAAGGCAAGTCTCCAGTTCTGCGCCTTGTGTGCAGACTTTGCCCATTAGTGCGTAAGAGGAATCCAGACGCGCATAGGCCCTGCTTCCCGGTTGGCCCAGGCATAGTAGGGCACAGCCGTAATGGTAACCGGCCGCACTGCAGGCGGGGCGGCCTCAGGGTGAAGCAGCTGGTGCAGCGGGCCGCTGCCTCCCTCCGGCTGCCTGCACGCCCCTGCCGCTTTCAGCCCCTGCACGCCGGGCAGGTTTTTTAGTTCGCAGGGTTCAAAAGAGGCGTTGACCGGCAGCAAAATATCACGCACATCGCAGTCGGGGTTGTCTGTCTGCTCCAGGCAGTAGACCAGCGGGCCTCTGGAAACAGCAGCCTGGCCGTAGTTGCAAGAAACCCATGGATGGCTGGCAAGCAGAGCCGTTTTCATGGGAAGGTTGAGTACGATGACATCGCCCTGCCCTACATTTTCCAGTTTTGCATAGGAATTGGGCTGCAGGGTGCTGTCCGCATCAGCGCCGTTAACGCTCACCGAAGCGCCGGGCGCCCAGTGCGGTATGCGCAGCGCCAGGGTGAAGGGCGCATCGGCCCGCACCGCCCTAATGGTCACCTTTCCCTGCCAGGGCATATCTGTTTCAATTTCCAGTTCTACCCGGTTGTTTTCTAGGTTCAGCTGCATGGCGGCAGAGGCATACAGGTGCACAAACAGGGTGTTTGCACGGGTAGAGGCGAACATGCCGGGCAGCTGGCCAAGCAGACGAGCAATGTTGGGAGGGCAGCATGCGCAGCCAAACCAGGGAGACCTGCGGTGCGTGCCGTCGTTTTCCAGCGGGTTTTCGTAAAAATACTGTTTTCCATCCAGGCTGATGCCCGGCAGCGCTGCGTTGTAGAGCGTTATTTCCATCAGGTCGGCAAAGCGCGCCTCACCGGTAAGGTGCAGCATTCTGTAATTCCACATAATGCTGGCAATGGCAGCGCAGGTTTCGGCATAGGCACGATCGTTGGGCAGTTCATAGTCTGTGCCAAAGGCTTCGCCCTCGTATCTTGCTCCGGCGCCGCCGTTGATGTAGATTCTTTTGTTTACAAAATTTTCCCATATGGCCAGCTGCGCCTGCATGTATTCGGGCAGTTCCTGTTCGAGCAGCAAATCGGCTACCCCGCTGGCAAGGTAGAGCTGGCGCACTGCATGGCCGGTCACATCTTTCTGCTCTTCAACGGGGGCATGGTCCTGATGATACCTGTCGCCTCCTGCCATGCCGGGTTTCTGACCTCTTGCCTGCACCATGCGGTGCGCCAGCTGCAGCCAGCGCGCATCGCCGGTATCTCTGTACAGTTCAACCAGGGCCATTTCGCACTCTTCATGGCCGCAGGCTGCCAGTCTGCCTTCCGGCCCAAAGTGCTTCCAGAGGCATTCTGAAAGCTTTACGGCTACCTGCAGGAGGGTGGTTTTTCCTGTTGCACGGTGATGCGCCACAGCCGCCTGAATAAGATGCCCGGCGCAGTAGAGTTCGTGCATGTCTCTCAGGTTGGAAAACCGGTCTTTTTCCCGTTCAAACATAAAGTAGGTGTTCAGGTAGCCGTCTGGCTGCTGCGCAGAGGCAACAATGGCCGTCAGTTCATCCACCTCGGCTTCCAGCGCTGCATCAGGGTGAGAGGCAAGCGACCAGGCAAGGGCTTCCAGCAGTTTGTACACATCTGAGTCGTTGAAGTAAATTCCCTCAAATTTGCCTTCCACGGTTCCTGCGGCTATCTGAAAATTGCGCACGCGGCCGGTGTTTCGGCACAGCTCTATTTGAGAAGGAAGGGTAACGGTTCGTATGGTTTCGCGCAGCGGCTGCAGCAAGCGGTCTTTCAGTTGAACACTGTCTACCGAGACAGCGGTCATTGCTGCATGGGGGCTGCGTTGAAGAGCGAGAATGGGAGCGTTCATGGTATCTCCAGAAACAGAAGTATTTTCTCTTTTTATTTCGCCGGCCGGCAGAATTTCTCCTGCCCTATTTCAGGCTGCCGGGTGGCACAATGCGCAGTTCCAGCGCCTTGCGTGCTGCCTCGGTGCGATTGGAAACGCCCAGCTTTGCAAAAATATTTGAGAGGTGGTATTCCACTGTTTTGGGGGCAATGTAGAGCGCGGCGGCTATTTCCTTGTTTCTTGCTCCCCGCGCCAGCAGCTGCAGCACTTCCATTTCCCTGTCGTTGAGGCCAAAATGCGCGCTCGATGCCTGGGCTGCGTGCCCTGCTGCCAGCACGAGGCGCCGCGATATTTCGTGCGCCAGTGCAATTTCTCCCTGATGCACAGATTTCAATGCCGCCGCCAGTTCGTGGGCGCTCATATCTTTCAGCAGCACTCCCCTGGCTCCCGCCTGCAGCGCCTCGGCGGCTTGCTGTTCTTCGCAGCTTGCAGCCAGCATCACCACCTGTATGGCCGGGTTTGCCGCATGAATTCGGCGCAGTGCCTCTATGCCGTCCAGCCCCGGCATGTGCGTATCAAGCAGAACAATATCAGGCTGCAGGGCCAGCGCCTGCTCAACTGCCTCGTTTCCATTCTCCACTTCTGCCACAATCTGTACCGAGGGTTCGGGTTCAAGCATAGAGCGCAGCCCCTGGCGCATCATGGCAATTTCATCGGCAATCAAAACGCGCAAGGCTGGTGCGTGCTGCTGCGCGGCAGGCAGGTAGGCAGCCGGCGGCAGAGAGGCGGGCGGCGGGCCGTCATCCTGCAGAGGCAGGGCGGCCCGAATGCGGGTTCCCCAGCCAGGGGTGCTGTCTATCACCAGCATGCCGCCTCCCAGATGCACTCTTTCATTCATGCCAATCAGCCCCATGCTGGCTTCGTTTTCCTGCTGCTGCACCTGCTGCAAATCAAACCCTGTGCCGTCATCTTCCACCAGCAGGGCAATCTCCTGCCTTCCAAACTGCAGCCCTACCCTAATATGCGTTGGCGAGGCGTGCTTTTGAGCATTTTTCAGCGCTTCAAGGGCAACGTTTTCAAGTATGCGCACCTGCTCTTCTGTGAGTGCGTATTCTTCTCCGCCAATTTGCAGCCGGGTAAGCACGCCAGTTTCTTTCTGCACGTCTTTCAGCATCTGTTCCAGTATCTGCCTCAGGCTCAGCCTCGGCCCGGTCGAGCTGCCCAGGTTCCGCACGGCTCTTCGAGTATCCTGCAGCGCAGTGCGCGCCATTTCTCTGGCCGCTGCCAGCATCTCTTCGGCCTGTGCAGTTCTGCCCTCCTGCAAATAGGTCTGCGTGGTTTCCAGCTGCATGGTCAGCGCTGTCAGCGAGTCGGCAAGCGAGGTTTGAATTTGCTGTTCTATGCGGGTGCGTTCATTCAGTGCGGCCATTGTTCTCTGCTGTTCAATTTGCTTCGATACCACCATGGCCAGTGCGCTCATATCGGCGAACCCCTGAAAGCTCTGCTGCTCCTGCGGGGTAAACCTGCGCCCCAGGGCAGGATAGATTGTGAGCGCCCCCAGCACCCTGTCTTCATGATGAAGCAGAGCCAGCAGCACCGAGGATATATGTTCGCGCATCATCAGGGTGCGCAGCAGAGGCATCTCTTTCAGTTCGGCATTCACATCGCGAATGTACACTGGCAGGTGCGTTACCTCGGCACGCGTGCGCAGGGTAGAGGAAGGGGCAATGTTTTTCACGCCTTCTGCATACGCCTCAGAAATGTTGCGCAGTGCAAGCGAGCATGCCTGCCCCTGATTGTCGTACAGGTAAAATCCCACCCGCTCTACATTGAAATGCCCTGCAACAAGGTCGCAAATCATGCCTGCTATCTCTTCAATGGCAGTTCCTTCCAGCGAGGCGGTTGCAATTCTGTGCATATACTTCTGGCGGGTTTGCACTTCCATCCATCCGGCCGCTGCAGACTGCAGCCCGAGGCGCAGCCCAACAATCTGCTGCATGCCGCGCCATTTTTCCTGCCACTCGCTGCTTTCCCAGTCTGTGCCGCTTTCCAGGTGTGCCAGGGCTGCTCCATAACTTAAAAGGGGCATTAGCAAAGAGTTTCCAGGAAAAAGCTGGGCAAGCGGGGCAGGCAGGGAAGCAGAGGAGATGGTGATGGGAATGCCCGAAACCAGCGCTTCATGTGCGGCAGGAAAGCTTGAAAAGGGTGCGCTCCAGTCGGCAACTGCCGATTCAGAAACGCCTGCGGCGGCGTCTCCTTCCAGGCTTTTACCGTCGCGTGCAACCGCAAGCAGGGCCAAACGCTCAAGCCCAAGCACGCTGCACATAGTCTGCAGCGACTGTCGGGTACTTTTTTTCAGCGCATCGAGCTGAAAATCGCTCTGAAGCGATGGCACGCTCAATTCCGGCATACAGCTCTCTCCTTGCGTTCAGGGAGCCACAACGCACATTCACCGCACAATCAGTTTATTTTACAGGGAAGCGGTATGCACCCTTCCTGCAAAAGCATCTGGCAGCCCTTTCCTCCCCGCGCATCTACCAGCACTTCGCGTTTCTGCTGGCATGCACGTTTACATAAAGCCGCCATTTCTCCCTCACAGCTTACCTCAATTGCTACAATTTTGTCTGCAAGTGCCATAATCAGCCGGTCGCGCCGCCGATTGTTTTCGCCAATGGCATGGTCGTCCAGCCGAAAGCAGGAAAGCGCCAGATCGCGTTCACTCTGAAAGCAGTCGTCGCGTATGCGCGCCGCACGAAACAGCGCATTTGCAAATTCCGGCCCCATTGCCTCCCTCAGCCCCCTGTCAAGCACATACACTGCGGGGCGGTTGAGCCGCTGTGCGCAAAGCGCCAGCCTCTGGTAGGGGGTTCTGTCGTGCCCTGTCACTGGTATGCCGCCCTGTGCCAGCAGCGCACTGGCGGCCTCTTCCTGCCTTTCCAGCGCCTCTTTGGGCGCATTGCGCGAGAGAGCCATGGCAAAGGTAAAATTCCCTTCGCCTGCAGGGGCAAGCAGTGCGGCGCTGCCCCGTGCATACAAAACAGGCGGGGGGGCATCGTGGTTTCTCTCCAGCCGATCGGGCCAGGCAACGCTCATGCAGTGAATAAGTTTCACATCGTGCCTGCGCAGCAGGCGGGCGGTTTGCAGCGCCTGCTCCAGCAAAATGCTGCGGTGCATTTCCAGGTATTCCACAGAACGCGCATTCAGCTCATACACAGTTTGCCAGGTTTCAGGCTGCATGGCCATAAACTCTTCGGGGGTAACGCGCTGCGTTGCCCCGGTGCGCAGCAGACGGGCCAGAGTTTTTTCGCCTATGTGGGGCACGCTGTGCAGCAAAAGCGCAAAGTGTGCGCCGCCATAAGGTTCCTGCGGGTCGCGCACATTGCGGCTCATGCACAAAACCCCATGGCCTGCAGCACGGCATCACGGCTTGCAGCAACAGCCACAAGTGGCGATGCGGCAGACTGCATGGCGGTATCCGGGTCTTTCAGGCCATGCCCGGTCAGGGTAACTACAACGCTGCAGGGCTTGTTAAAAAAGCCCTGTGCGGCCAGTTTTTTCAGCCCTGCCACCGGGGCCGCACAGGCAGGCTCGGCAAACACGCCTTCCAGTGCAGGCAGCATGGCATACGCCTCCAAAATTTCGGCATCGGTAACACAGTCTATCAGCCCGCCCGATTCTTCTTTTGCGCGCACTGCGCCCTGCCAGCTGGCGGGGTTGCCTATGCGAATGGCGGTTGCTACGGTTTCAGGCTGCAGCACGGGTTTGCCATGCACCAGGGGCGCTGCCCCTGCCGCCTGAAACCCCAGCATAACCGGCATTGAGGCTGATTTGCCAGCCGCATGGTACTCTGAATACCCCATCCAGGCGGCGGTAATGTTGCCTGCGTTGCCAACCGGCATGGCGTGGTAGTCTGGGGCGTCGCCCAGATCGTCCACCACTTCAAAGGCCACCGTTTTCTGCCCCTGCAGCCTCATGGGGTTCACCGAGTTTACCAGTGCAATGGGAAATTCTGCGCATATCTCGCGCACCAGCCGCAGCGCCTCGTCAAAGTTGCCTTCTATGGCCAGCACTTTTGCGCCATGCACTATCGCCTGTGAAAGTTTGCCCAGTGCAATCTTGCCGCCGGGTATCAGCACCACGCACTGCATTCCGGCGCGGGCGGCGTAGGCAGCGGCAGAGGCCGATGTGTTGCCTGTAGAAGCGCACATCAGCACGGTACGCCCCTCCTGGCAGGCATGGCTCACGGCCAGCGTCATGCCCCGGTCTTTAAAAGAGCCGGTGGGATTCATGCCCTCAAACTTTGCATACAGTGCAATGTGCGGGCTAATGGCTGCCGCCAGCCGCGGCATGGGCAGAAGCGGCGTACTGCCTTCGAACAGCGATATAACCGGCGTTTGCTCTGTTACGGGCAGCCATTCCCGATAGCGTTTTATCAGCCCCTGGTACAAACTTTCTCCTCCTGAAACATTTCACTTTCCCAACTATTGTAGCACGGGCGGCGGCTTGCCCGCAGCATAACAGCACGGCGCAGTGTGCGCATGCCGCAGCAGCGCTCTCTTCGCGCGGCGCACAGGCGCTCTCGCTCAGGGCGGCTTCTCTGCTGGTTCATTACTTTTGAAGTATAATGCTCTCAATTCTTTACATTATAGGTTAAAAATTCAGGAGAGCAAGCTTTGAAGACGTTTGATGTAAGAGAAATCGGATTTGAAGCCGCCTGCAGCCACCTGCGCCGGGATACGCTGCAGAACAACCCGGAAGCAGAAGAGGTTGTGCGCGGCATTGTGCAGCAGGTGCGCGAACAGGGAGATGAGGCGCTGCTTGCCCTGGGACGCCGGTTTGACTCACCGCAGCTGAATGACCTGCAGGTCAGCCGAAGCGAGTGCATGGAAGCTCTTATGCAGATACCCGCAGCCATGCGAGAGGCGCTGCAGCATGCTGCAGAAAACATTCGCACCTTTCACCGGCAGCAGCTGCGCACTGGATGGATGGATGTGCAGCCTGAAACGGTAACCGGCCAGATGGTGCGCCCCCTGCATAGGGTGGGTGTGTATGTGCCGGGTGGCACGGCAAGTTACCCCTCTACGGTGCTGATGGCCGCCATTCCCGCACGGGTGGCAGGGGTAGAGGAAATAGTGCTCTGCACGCCCGCGCAAAAATCGGGCAGGGCATCGCAGCTCACGCTGGCCGCGGCAGCCATTGCCGGCGTACACCGCGTTTACCTTGCGGGAGGCGCACAGGCTGTGGCCGCCATGGCGTACGGCACGCAAACCATACCGGCGGTAGATAAAATTGTGGGGCCGGGCAATTTGTATGTAAACATCGCAAAAAAAATGCTGTGGGGCGTTGCCGACATCGATATGCTTGCCGGCCCCAGCGAAGTGTGCGTGGTGGCGGATGCAGGCGCAAACCCCAGGTATGCAGCGCTCGATCTGCTTACCCAGGTAGAACACGACCCCGAATGCGCGGGCTACCTCATCACCACCTGCCGCCAGCTGGCAGAACAGGTGCTGCAAGAGATAGAAAACCAGGTCACAACCCTGCCCCGGCAGGAAATACTCAAAAAGGCGCTGCAAAAACAGGGCGGCATTTTTATTGCAGAAAGCCTGGAGCAGGCATGTGCGCTCGCCAATGCCTGCGCCCCCGAACATCTTGCCCTCATGGTGCGCGAGCCGTTTGCCTGCCTGGGCAGAATTCGCAATGCGGGGGCGGTTCTGCTGGGCGACCACTCTCCGCAAACCCTGGGAGACTATATGGCAGGCCCCAGCCACACCCTGCCCACCAGCGGCACGGCACGCTTTGCCTCGCCGCTGCATGTAGATACCTTTCTCAAAAAATCAAGCTTTATCTACTATTCGGCAGAGGGGCTGCAGCAGATAAGCGAAAAACTGACTCTGCTGGCGAGGGCAGAGGGATTTGAGGCGCATGCCGCAGCGGTGGAGGCGAGAAAATCATGACACGCATCGCAAAGGTACAACGAAGAACTGCTGAAACCGATATAGAATTGGAACTGTCTTTGGATGGTGAGGGAAATGCTTCTCTGCACACAGGCGTCGGTTTTTTCGACCATATGCTGCACCACATTGCAAAACATGGTTTGTTTGACCTGAATGTGAACTGCAGGGAAGGCGATTTGCATATAGATGACCACCATACCGTAGAGGATGTGGGCATTGTGCTGGGCAAAACCATTTCGGATGCACTGGGCGACAGAAAATCGCTGACCAGAGCGGGAAGCTGCATTATGCCCATGGATGAGGCCCTGGTGCTTTGTGCGCTGGATATAAGCGGCAGAGGCTTTCTGGAGTACAACCTGAAGCTCAGCACACCCAGGCTGGGCGACTATACAACTGAACTGACCCCCGAGTTTTTCAGGGCGGTAGCCATGAATGCCGGCATAACGCTGCATCTGCAGCAGCTGGCAGGGCAAAATACGCATCATATCATAGAGGCGGCATTCAAAGCCTTTGGGCGCGCGCTGGCGCAGGCGGTGACTCTTCATCCCCGCATCACCGGCGTGCCTTCTACAAAAGGCGTGCTGTAGCCTCAATTCTGCAGGTGAACACGAAAATCCGCTCCCGTGGAGTGAACATCGTGTATTCTGAACCAGAAGAAATAACAGAGCAAGTTACGCGCAGGCATCTTTTCAGCCGCCTGGTTATCATTGCTGCTCTCAGCCTGACGCTTGCGTTTGCCCTCAAATGGGCGCTCAATGTAACCCAGGCAAACAACCATCAGGTTTCCAGTAATCTGGAACATATAGAACAAAACATAGACCGGCAAACTGCAGCACGCCAGAAACAGCGGGCAGGCGGGCCGGTAATAGATACTTCCGCGCCTTCCCGCTAGCACGCACATTGCACGGCAGGCCGGATTGCAAGGAGAATCCTGGCGCAATGATTGCCGTGATAGACTATGGAATGGCAAATCTGCGCAGCGTGGAAAGAGCGCTGCGCGCTGCAGGGGGAGCGCCCTGCATTACTTCTGACCCGGATGTGGTGGCAGAAGCGGAAAAAGTTGTGCTGCCCGGTGTAGGAGCGTTTTGCGCTGCCATGCATAATCTGCACCAGAGCGGTCTGGAAAACGCTGTCAAAGGCGCGATACTGTCGGGCAAACCCTTTCTGGGCATCTGCCTGGGGCTGCAAATGCTGTTTGAAACCAGCAGCGAAATGGGAGATGCAAAGGGGCTGGGCATATTTGAAGGCAGAATAGAGCGATTTTTTGAGCATGAACCTGCCCCCCCCGGCATCAAGGTTCCGCACATCGGCTGGAATGCCCTGCACCAGACACGCGCCTCCCGGCTGTTCAGAGGCATCCCGCAGGAAACGCAGGTCTACTTTGTACACTCGTATTTTCCTGTGCCGGCAAACAGCGGGCTTACCACTGGCGCCGCTTCGCACGGCCAGACATTCTGCTGCGCGGTAGAAAAAGACAATGTGGCCGCTACACAGTTTCACCCGGAAAAAAGCGGTGCAGCGGGCATAGCCATACTGCGCAATTTTGTAGAATGGAGCATTTAGAACATGAAAATTTTTCCCGCCATAGATATCAAGGATGGGAAATGCGTACGCCTGAGCCAGGGCAGCTTTCAAAGCGTTACCACCTATTCGGAAGACCCTCTGAAAGTGGCGAAGCGCTGGCAGGCTGAAGGGGCAGAGTGGCTGCATGTGGTAGACCTGGATGGGGCGCGAACCGGCAGCCCAAACCCAGTGAACCTGCAGGTACTGCGCCAGATTATACGACAAACCGGCCTGCCCGTTCAGTTTGGCGGAGGGGTGCGAAGCGCCGAAGTGGTGGAAAGAATGATTGGCATTGGAGCAGCACGTGTGGTACTGGGCACGGCAGTGGCGCAAAACCCGCAGCTGGCAGAAGGCATTTTTACCATGTACGGCGAAAAGGCAGTGGTGGGGGTGGATGCCAGAGATGGAATGGTAAGCATTCAGGGATGGCAGCATACCCTGAACGAAGATGCGGCAGCTTTTGTTGCACGCATGGCCGCCCTGGGGGCAAAACGCTTTGTGTTTACCGACATTGCACGAGACGGCATGCTGCAGGGCGTGAATACCCAAATGCTGCTGCATATCGCACAGGCAGCGGGCAGCTGCCCGCTCATTGCATCGGGTGGGGTGAGCGGCCCAGACGACATCACCGCGCTGGCGCAGCTGGCCGCAGAACGCATGCCAACCCTGGAAGGGGTAATCGTGGGCAAGGCGCTTTATGCAGGCGCCCTGGCCCTGCCAGATGCCTTGCGCCTGGCCAAAGGAGAATGATATGGGAGACATTATTGGCCTAACCGCTGTTGTGCTGATTTTCGGAGTTCCTTTTATTGCCATACTAACCGAACACCGCAGAAAAGTGATGAGCATGCAGCTAGAAATGCGCATGCTTGAACAAAACGGCTCCAGCCAGCAGCTGGAAACCCTGCGCAGAGAACTGCAGCAGCTGCGCGAAACCACTACACAGTACGACATATCGGTAGAAAACAGGCTGCAGGAGATGGAAAATCGCCTGAAGCATGTAGAAAACCGCACTGTAACATCGCCGGCTGCTGCTCAAGAATCCAGCCCCATACAACTGGGAAGAGGCTGAGCAGAAACGAAAGGCATCGGCATGTTTTTTGAACATCCTGCCATGCTGCTCTGGCTGCCCCCCCTGTGGGGCGCCATCGTGCTGCTCTATATGCTCAAGCTGCGCCGCCGGGAGGTGGTGGTCTCTTCAGTATATCTCTGGCAGCGGGTTGTGCGCGATGTACAGGCAAATGCGCCCTTCCAAAAACTGAGACGCAGCATGCTGCTGCTGCTGCAGCTGCTGGCGGCCGCGCTGCTTGCCCTGGCGCTGGCGCATCCCGAACTGACCGGCTATGCACTGGGCGGACGCACCCTTGTGCTGGTAATGGATACGGGCGTTACCATGCAAACCGCAGATGGTTCCCCTACCCGCCTGGACGCTGCAAAAAATATTGCTCACCGCCTCATTGAACATATGCAGAGGGGCGACCGCATGATGCTGATAGCAGCAGGCCCGCAGCCGAAAACAGTCACCGGTTTCACCACACGCAAGGCCAGACTGCTGCAGGCGCTTGCATCGCTGCAGGCAGTGGATGCACCGGTACAGATGACGCCGGCACTGCAGCTGGCGGCAGACCTTGCCCGCACCAGTCAAAACGGAGCGCAAAGCCAGATCTATCTGCTTTCAGACGGCTGCTTTCAGCACACAGATGGCAGTTCCTCTGCCTCAACTCTAAAAAACCTCTACCTGGGCCAGGCACACCTCGCATTTTATCCTGTGGGCAAAACCAGCCGCAACGTGGCAGTCACCGCACTGGATTACAGGTACCCTCTTTCAGGCAGCAGCACTCTGCAAGTGCTGGCTGTAACGCACAACTTTGGCCCTCAAACCGAAAAATTTGTAGAAACCGTACGGCTACAGGGCGCACTGGTGAATGCGCATTCTGTTGTGCTGCCAGCTCACCAGGATGAAACCGAAACGTTTACTCTGCCCGCTCCGCAGCGCCCCAGCCTGCTGCAGGTGCATTTGCAAATTCATGATGCGCTGGCAGCAGACAACCGCGCCTGGCTGATTCTGCGGCCCCGGCAGATATTGAAAATACTGCTCTGCGGCCCGCCAGACTATTTTCTGCAGCGCGCCATGCAGGTAGACCCTGCCGTGCAGCTCTACACTGCCCCGCAGTGGCCGGGTAAATCTGCCGCAGCAGGCTTCAATGCGGTGGTATTCAACGGCTCCGCACCGTCCAGGCTGCCGGCGGGCCGCTATCTCTTTCTGCACTGCACGTCCAGCCAGTGCCCGGCCATTGCAAAAGGCACGCAAAACAATGTTTCTGCAATAGACTGGAAACAGCAAAGCATTCCGCTGAGGTATGTAGACCTGAATGGGCAGAGGTTCGACAACACTCTGCGAGCCCAGCCTGCAGCATGGGGAACTGAAATTGCCGCCGCCGACAGCGGTTCGCTGATTGTGCAGGGCAGCATGGGCAGAACCAGAGCGCTGTTTTTTGCCTTCGACCCACTGCAAACCCGCTTTCCTCTCACAATTGGCTACCCTATTTTGCTGCACAACGCAGTGCGCTGGCTGGCGCTGGGCGGCAAGGCGGGCATACGCGGCGCAGTGCATACGGGCACACCGGTTTCCATTCCTGTACCGCAGGGCGTAACCAGCCTGAAAATCTCCGGCCCCAGGGGGTTTACCGAGCATGCAGCGGCAGGCTCTAATGGCAGTGTACTGTTTGACGGGGCGCCCTACTCAGGAGAATACACTGCCAGCGCGCCGGGAGTTCACTTCCTGTTTGCAGCAAACCTGGCCAGCAGCAAGGCTTCGCGCATAGCTCCTCATGCTTCGCTGCCGTTTGTATCTCAGCAGCAAAACAGGGCACAGGGCCGCAGGGTGTCTGCCCCGCATTCGCTTTGGCCCGCACTTGCCCTGCTGGGCATTGCACTGCTCGTGATAGAGTGGCATGTATTTCACAAACGTGTGAACCTGAGCTGAGACTGCAGCCGCAGGATGGAGACCCCGTGCTGGCAGATCAGGCTCACTGTGTAACCTCACTCCCCTTGACCTTCGGTCATTCCCCCTCTCCC
>DAIDHN010000073.1 GCA_027459665.1 Chthonomonadaceae bacterium
GGGGGAGCAGAACCTGCTCGAAACAGCATCACAAAAAAAGCTGGGCATAACAGAGGTTGGAAAGATTTTTTGCAGTATATTGATGTAGTAAATGAAGACGCAAAAAAACAGGTGGGGTAAACTTCTGTTGAATACACCCTTTGGTCTGCTATTTCAGCAGAAAAACCAAATTGTCTGCCTGGTCATATGCACAGGGGGTATAAATGAAACAATTACTGTGGCAGATGAGAAAGCGTATTAAGCTTGATCTATCCATGCTGCCGCTTATTCTGATAATTATCTATCTCATTTTCGGCGCAGTGAATGACTACGCAACTGCCTGTTTACTCAATAAAGCAACCGGTGACTATTACAATCACAGGTACAGCGCTGCGCTTACCTATTTTCATGTTCTGTCGTGGCTGCATCATGACGATGGTCTTTACACCTACTATGTTGGGGCTGCCTACCTTCATCTGGGTAAAGTTCGCCTGGCAAAAATAGAACTTGACAAGGCCGTTCATCAGTCAGACCCTGTTGCACAAGACTGGGCAAGAAAAAAGCTGGCGGCCTCTGCTTTCAAAACAGCAGACGCTATTCATTCATAGCGCGCCCATGCCTGGCGAGTGCAGACCAGCGGCCTGGCAGCGCATTCTCTCCCACTCACAAGGCAGCATCATGCTGCGCCGCCATTGTGCGCTTCCTGTGCAATAATACATGGAAGCAGGTAAAAAGGCAGAACCGATGAATGCCAACCATTCTCCGCTGCAGGTCGTGCTTTTAGCCGATGACCTTACAGGCGCTGCCGACAGTGCGGCGGCTTTTACGCAGTGTGCGCGTGCCGTGTATATACATACCGGCATCTGCCCCCTGCCGGCCACATTAGAGGCAGGCGGGGTATTCTCCTGCAACGGTCGAATGCGCAGCCTCGCTCCCTCCCAGGCATTTCAGAGCGCTGCACAGTATCTTGCGCGCCTGGCAGAAGCACGCACAGATTTGCTTGGCATAAAATGCGACAGCGTGCTGCGGGGCCATCTGCCCCACTATCTGCAGGCCGCCCGCACCATACTGCCTCATCGCACCATTCTCATCTGCCCTGCCTTTCCTGCACGCGGAAGAACCGTGCAGCAAAACATGCTGTTTGTACATGGCCAAAACACGCAGAGTACAGTCACAGGTGCATTTCATCTGCCAGATACAGCGCACTGCACCATCGAAAAGCTGGCAGACGCAGCCCCAGGGCAGGCAGTTTGCTGCGATGCCGCCAGCGAAGAGGAACTGGCTCACATTGCCCGCTTTATACTTGGCAGACCCGGCAGCGTGCTGCCCATAGGCAGCGCCGGGCTGTTTCGCGCCATTGCACAGCAAATTGCCGGCAAACCGTCTGTGCAGGCAGGTTTTTCGCTGCTGCCCGCACACCACAAAGCGCTGGTGCTGGCAGGCAGCCGCCACCCAGCAGCCGCGGCCCAGGCACACTACCTTGCCTGCATGCCCGGTGTTGCACTCATAAACAGTCACAACAGCACAGCCAGTCAAATTCAGAGGCTCTGGCAGAACGATATGCGCGCACTGCTCTGGCAGACCGAAATGCAGGAACAGCCGGAAGGAATGAAGCTCCCTCCTGTTGCCGACATTCTCCCGCAGCAGAACACACGCATTGTCGCCACTGGCGGAGACACCGCCGAAATGGTGTGCCGCGCTCTGCAGATACCGCTGCTGCTGGCAGAAGCAGAACCCGAGCCTGGCATGGCGCTTACCATGCTGCCCGAAAACAGCCGGCTGCAGCTGGTAATGAAATCGGGAGGGTTTGGAGACAGGACAGCGCTCGCACGCTGCGCAGGGCTGGAGGAAAAAACATGAAACCTTTGCTGGCAGTCACCATGGGCGACCCCGCAGGCATTGGCCCGGAAATTGTGCTGCGCGCACTGGCAGCGCCCCATACAACCGATAGCTGCCGTATAGTGGTCTATGGAGACATAGAGGTTTTGCAGGCAGCCGCGAGGCAGTTCCAGCTGCCCATGCCCCCCGCAGTCATTCAGGCAACCGATGCACACCTGCAGGGGCTGAAAACAGGGTGCATTCAGCCCGAAGCAGGGCGTGCAGCATGGCAAAGCGTAGAATGCGCTGCACGCGCCGCCCTGTGCGGAGAAGTGGATGCGCTGGTAACAGCGCCGCTGCACAAAGAAGCCCTCGCACTGGCGAAATGCCCTTACCCTGGGCACACCGAACTGCTGGCCGCCGCAGCCGAAACAGAAAACGTGGGCATGATGCTGCAAAGCGGCTCGCTGCGGGTAATTCATGTCAGCACCCACGTATCGCTCAGGCAGGCGCTGCAGCGGGTGCAAACCAGCCGAATACTCAGCTGTATTGAGATGGCCGAAGAAGCCTGCGCCGCACAGGGCATTGCGCAGCCCTGCATAGCGGTGGCAGGGCTGAACCCTCATGCCGGGGAGGGAGGGCTGTTTGGAGAAGAAGAGCAGGAGATTATTCTGCCGGCTGTGCAGCTCGCCCTGCAGAAAGGCATACGCGCTGCCGGACCGCTCTCGCCCGATACTGTATTCGCACGCGCCGCCGCCGGAGACTACGATGCCGTGGTTGCCATGTACCACGACCAGGGGCACATACCGGTGAAACTGCACGGGTTTGACACAGGGGTAAACATTACCCTCGGCCTGCCCTTTCCGAGAACATCGCCCGACCACGGAACTGCTTTCGATATAGCAGGCAAGGGGCTGGCAAGCGAGGCCAGCCTCTGCTGCGCTATTCAGACTGCAGTGCAGCTCTGCAAAAACCGCCCCTGCTCAAAAAACATTTAGCCGCGCACCATGCTGGTCAGCGCAAAACGAAGGTTGGCTGGGCGTTCGGCCAGTCTCCGCATGGTATAGGGGTACCAGTGCTCGCCAAACGGGGTGTAAATGCGCAGACGGTATCCCTGCTGCACCAGCTGCTCCTGCAGTTCACGGCGCACCCCAAACAGCATCTGAAACTCATAGCGGTCGGTAGAAATATTCTTCTGGCGTGCAAACTCTTTCACCGCATCTATCATATTCGTATCGTGCGTGGCAATGCCCGGATAATTGCCCTCTGTGAGCAGCCGCTGCATCAGGCGCACAAAAGAGGCATCTACCTCGCTCTTTTCCTGAAATGCAACCTCAGGGCCTTCGCGGTAGGCTCCCTTGCAAAGCCTTACGCGCACTCCTGCACGAATTGCGTCCTCTACATCTTCTGCACTTCTGTGCAGATAAGACTGCAGCACAATGCCCGTGTTGCGAAAACCCTGTTCACTGTTCCATATGCGGTAAAATAGGTTGAGGGTGCGCTGTGTATGGGGTGATCCTTCCATATCCACGCGCACAAACATCTCCGGCCCTGCAGCCTGCAGAATACGAAGCAGATTTCGTTCTGCCAGGGCATCTGCAATATCCAGACCCAGAGAGGTGAGCTTTACAGAAACATTGGCATTCAGCGCCTCCGCCCGAATATGCTGAAACAGGCGAAGATAGGTGTCTGTTACCTCTGCTGTTTCCGCTTCGAAAGAAACGCTCTCTCCCAGAAAATCGAGAGAGACGCTCATGCCCTGCTGGTTCAGGGCGCGCACCGGTGCGGTAATATCTTCCAGTTTCTCACCGGCAATAAATCGCTGTGCCAGCGAAGCGGCAATTCTGTTGTGCCGGGCAAAATGCTCCATTTTTCTGCTGCCTGCCATCTGCAGCAGCAGGGTTCTTGTCATCATGATATCTATCCCCGTATGGTGAAGGGAGTAAAGAGAAGCAGGGATGCCCTGCTGCTCACATTATTTGTGCGGCGGTACACGTTTTGCAGCGCCTTCTCACTCTACGTATAGAGGCGCTTCTGTAACTGCGCCAACTATGCAAAGGTACTCATAATTATGACACTCATTCATGATCTGCTCACCCCTGCTGTTCTGATTGATCAGAACGTACTGCAAAACAACATAGCAAAACAGGCAAAGATGTGCAGGGAAGGCGGCAAAAAACTGCGGCCTCACATCAAAACGCACAAATGCTTTCAGGTAGCCCACATGCAGATAGAAGCCGGCGCCGACGGCCTCACGGTAGCGAAACTGGGCGAGGCGGAAAAAATGGCGCAGGCCGGATTCAACGACCTGTTTGTGGCAAACCAGCTCACAGGCGAAGCCAATATGCAGCGGCTGGTGCGGCTGGTGCGCATGGCACACATGCGGGTGGGAGCCGACAGCCCTGAAACCGTACTGCCGCTGGCAGAAGCCATGCAGCGGGCAGGGCTGCCCCCCATTCCCCTGCTCATAGAAGTAGACACCGGCCTGGGGCGCGCAGGGGTGCGATCGGTGGAAGAATGCCTGCAGCTCGCCAGACTCATTGCTGAGTGCAAAGGAGCAGCCCTGCACGGCATATTCACCCATGAAGGGCATATCTACGCACAAGAAGAGGCAGACGGGCGGGCTGAGCTGGCCAGACAGGCGGCACAGAAAATGCGCGCCTGCGCTGAAGCCCTCGTACAGGCAGGGCTGCCGGTACAGGAAATCAGCGTGGGAAGCACCCCGGGAGCGCCGTTTATGGCAGTTGAACCGGGGGTGACAGAAATGAGAAGCGGCGTGTATGTGTACAACGACCGCACCCAGCTGCTGCGCGGCACCGACCTGAAAGACGTAGCGCTCACAGTGCTTGCCACCGTTGTCAGCGTGCGCCCCGATGGAAGAATCATTCTGGATGCAGGGGTGAAAACGCTCGCCTCCGACAGAAACCTGCCAGACGGCCTCTACGGCATGCTGCCCGATTACCCGCATATACGCTTTGCAGCCGCCAGCGAGGAACACGGCATGCTGCAGGCAGACGGCCCACACACGCTGAAAACCGGAGACAGGGTGCGCATTGTGCCCAACCACTGCTGCACCTGCGTAAACATGCACAGCCACATCACGGTGCATCAGGGTGAACAGGTAACAGATACCTGGGAGGTGGCGCTGAGGGGAGCAGTGCAGTAACGCGCCGCCAAAAGGCAGGATGCGGTACAATACAACACTTACAGCAAACAGAGAGAGGACGAAATGACGCAGATAATGGACGGCAGGTGCGCACTGGTGACCGGTGCGCGCAACAAATGGAGCATAGCCTGGCACATTGCGCTTTCGCTGCACCGCGAGGGCGCACGCCTTGCTTTCTCGGTATTTGGCGAGCGGGAAGAAAACAGCGTACGCAAACTCATGGCCGATGCCGGCATAGATGCGCCCGTGTTTCAATGCGACGCCTCCAGCGCAGAACAGGTAGAGCAGCTGATGCAGCAGGCAGGCAGTTTTTTCGACGGCCGGCTCCACTGCCTGGTGCACGCCATTGCCTTCGCAAAAAAAGAAGAACTGAGTGGTGAATATGTTGCAACCAGCCAGGATGGCTTTGCCCTCGCACACGATGCCAGCGTGTACAGCCTGATTACCCTGGCGCGCGCCGCGCGACCGCTGCTTGCCCGCGAGGGGGGAAGCATTGTCACCCTCACCTATCTGGGCGCAGAACGCGTGGTGCCCGGCTACAATGTAATGGGAGTGGCCAAGGCCGCGCTGGAGGCCAGCGTGCGCTATCTGGCGGCAGACCTGGGCGGCGAGCAGATACGGGTGAACGCTGTTTCTGCCGGCCCCATCAAAACCCTGGCGGCCGGGGCAATTGCCGGCTTCGACAGCATGATACAGCATGTATCTGAACGCGCACCGCTCAAACGGGCCGTAGACGCAGATGAAGTGGCCGATGCCGCACTCTTTCTGCTCAGCCCGCTGGCCCGCGGCATCACCGGCGAAACCCTCTACGTAGATGGCGGCTACAACATAACTGCAATGTGAAAGGAATATTCAAGTTGAAACCACTCCCCTCACCCCGGCTTCTTATGGGGCCTGGCCCCAGCAGCGTAACGCCCGGCGTGCTGCAGGCAATGGCGCGCCCCCCGATTGGCTACCTCGACCCCGAACTGTTCGACCTGCTAAACGAACTGCGCGCCGGGCTGCGCAGCCTTTTCGCAACCGCCAACTCATTCACCATCCCGCTCACAGGCACCGGAATGGCAGGCATGGAATGCTGCCTCGCCAATCTGCTTGAACCGGGTGACGAGGCAGTAGTAGGCGTAATGGGCTTTTTTGGAGCGCGCATTGCCGAAATCGCAAAAAAACTGGGCGCAGAAGTCACTGTGGTAGAAGGAGAATGGGGCAGGCCCATAGACCCCGCACTGTTTGAAAAAGCTCTGCAAGGCAGAAAACAGGTCAAGCTGCTCGCCTGCGTGCATGCCGAAACCTCTACCGGTGTGTTTCAAACACTGCAGCCGGTGGCCAGCCTGGCAAAACAGTACGGAGCGCTGTTCGCCGCAGACACTGTTACCTCGCTGGGCGGCATGGCAGTAGATGCCGACATAAACGGAATAGACGCCGCCTGGTCGGGAACACAAAAATGCGTGGGCGTGCCACCCGGTCTCTCCCCCATCACTGTATCAGAGAGGGCAATGAACGCAGCAGCAAACCGCAAAACGCCGCAAAACCACTGGTTTTTCGACTGGCAGCTGCTCAAAAACTACTTCGATGGCGCACATGCCTACCACCACACAGTGCCCGTAAACCTGTATTACGGCCTTGCACAGGCGCTGCATGAAATAGAAGCCGAAGGAATGCAAAACCGCTTTGAGAGGCATCATCGCTGCAGCAGCATGCTGATGAACGGACTGCAGGAACTGGGGCTGCAGCCGTTTGCACAGGAGGGTTGCCGTCTGCCTACCCTCAACACCGTGCGCATACCGGCATCTGTCGCCGACGAAGCTGCCCTGCGCAGGCGCCTGCTGGAAGAGTACGGCATAGAGATAGGAGGCGGGCTGGGCGCACTGAAAGGGCAAATCTGGCGTATAGGAACCATGGGCGCATGCGCCGACGAACGCAGCGTGCTTACGCTGCTGGCAGCCATGCGTACAATGCTGCACTAATATTCTTTATGAAGGGCTGATACAAACATATGCCTCTGTTTCCAGTAGAGGAAGGTACACAACCAGCGGGCGCACCCGAACGCATGCGTTATTTTCGGGAGCAGGGTACAAAAAAACTGCTCCTGCTCATGCTGCTCATAGGGGCGGTGTGGTACATAACAGGGCAGATACAAGACCATTATCTGCTGGCGCACAAATGGCCTCCCCTGCAGCCCGACTTGTCGGGCCTCACCGTAGTTGGCACGCTCAACCGCCATTCCAACTTCGACCAGAGCGACTTCAAGATACTCACAGAAAACACAGCCGCACGCGTGGCGCTCACAGAATATGGCTGGGATTCTATTTTCAACACCGCAAACGGCCCGCTCTGTACGCTCGAAACAGGCAACGCCATTCAGACAGCCCTCAATGTAAACGACATAGAGGGAGAAGCCATGCTGGCTCCCTTTGTACGGGCCGAAACACAGGTACTGATGGCGCACAGGCATCAGGGCGGAGACCCTGCCGCCTTCTCGAAAATAGACCCAAATCAGGTCATTCATCTCCCTGTCGAAACACTGCACGGCAAACCAAGCGTCACCACGCTGAACGCTCTTATCAAAAAGTACTCGGGGGGCGGCCCGGGCGCCATGAACGGCGGCGGAGAAGCTTCCGGCGGGTCTGCAGGAGGCAGCGCCAGCGGCAGGCAGGTGGAACATCTTGTTTTTCTTTCGCCGGGCATGGTGGCCTCAATATTCCCCGTGGTGCTTACCGGGGCGCAGTTCACCTCGGCTTCTATAGATGAAGAACCGCCCAATCTCATCACCGGCCCGGAATACAGTGTGAGCCTGAACCTTACTCCGCAGGGCAGATCGCGCTTCTTCCAGTGGTCGCATGCGCACCAGGATGAAGATGTGGTTTTTGTGCTGAATCATCAAATCGTAACCAAGGGGCACATCAGCGAGGTACTCGACACAAACAGCTGGTCTATTCTTAATATTCAAGACAAGCAGGCAGCAGAGGCACTTACCAGTTGGGTGAATCAGCACGGGGCGAAAAATCACTAAAACACTCTGCCCTGTGCCATGAAACGGGTATACTGTTTCGGCTTTTCATTCTGAAAACCGGAGGCGCACGCCATGAAACTTTCTGTCATAACCGACGAAATTTCCCAGGATTTTGAACATGCACTGGATGTGATGTGCGAATATGGTGTGCGGGGCGCAGAATTGCGCGCCCTCTGGAACACCAACATAGCAGACCTCGACGAAGAGCAAACCAGCCGCGCCCTGCGCGCCCTGCACCAGCGAGGCATGCAGGTAGTCGCCCTGGCTACGCCCCTGTTCAAGTGTGACCTGGAACCTGCAGGCGATACCGATTCGGCAGCAGGCCCGCTGCACCTTGCCCGTGCCAGCACCATGCAGCAGCAGCAGCAAATTCTGGAACGGTGCGCGAAACTGGCGGAATGCTTTGAAACCAGCAATCTGCGTATCTTCTCGTTCTGGCGCAAGTCTGCGCCCAGCCCAGAGATAGAAAAGCGCATTGCGCAGGCATTTCAGCAGCCGCTGGCATATGCCGAACAAAACGGCCTTACCTTTCTGCTGGAAAATGAACACGCATGCTACGTAGGCTCCGGGGCAGAAACCGCACGCTTCATGCAGCACATCTCTTCTCCTGCTCTCAAGGTAGTGTGGGACCCAGGCAACGCCTTTGCGCTCGGAGAAACCGCTTTTCCTGATGGCTACGAGGCAGCAAAACCCTGGATGGCCCACATGCATGTAAAAGATGCCGTGCGCATAACCACCCCGGAACTGGGCACCCATGCAAAATGGTGCGTAATGGGCCAGGGAGAGGTGGGCTACGAGGCGCAGTTTGAGGCATTGCGCAGGGATGGCTACACAGGCTGGATTTCTTTGGAAACACATTTCAAACCCGAAAAAGGCACAGGCGAAAACGGGGCAGGCACAGCAGAAGACGGCTCCAGAGCCTGCCTGGATTACCTACAGAGAGCGCTGGCGCAATAGCGCCCCGCTCCGGAGACCACAACCTCAGTATGAACGCTCTTTTTTCTATCACAACCTGGCGTATAATCTTTCAGAAATATGGCAAATTCTTTGCTATATTCATGGCGCTGGTACTCGTAATAGGCTTCGGCTTCAACCAGTTCGGAAGCGCATTTCACCAGAACCCGCAGGGAAATTCTCAAAACAAGCCTGCACTTCGTGTAGACGGAATAACTGTCAGCCTCACTTCTCTGCAGAGCCAGCAGTCGCAGGCCCTGCAGCAAACAGGGGTGCAGTCTGCAGCCGCTACCGTACAGGCCAATGTACAGGGGCTGGCAGCCTCTATAGAGAATGCCCTGGTAAGCAAGCTTGCGCAGCTGCACCACGTTGTCATTTCTCCTGCCGCCATCGACTCTACCCTGGATGAGCAGAAGAAAAGCCTGGGTATAAAAAACAACTCGCAGTGGCAAAGCTACCTTAGCCAAATGGGCCTTTCTGAAGCAGACCTGCGCAAACAGCTGGCTACCAACCCTATTTTGCTCGGGCAAACCCTGCTCACCTATTACCGCGACCAGGTGCATCTTACCGACCAGGATGTAGAAAACCAGAACATACAGGTGCAACTGGCCGAAATCGTAATTCCGTATGGCGCAAACCCATTCGCCCCCCAGCTGCCGCACTCCAGAATGCTTACGCAAAAGCAGGCGCAGCAAAAAGCCAATGCCCTCTACCAGCAGGTACAGGCAGGCAAAAACATACAGGCTCTTGCCAAAGCCAACAAGTACCAGAGCGGCCTCACTGCACCAGACGGAACCACCCAGTTTCAGCCTGAATACGCCGCTACCAGCAGCCCGTTTGGAGCGCTGGGTTACGGCCCCGCATTCGATACTGCGGTACAGCAGGCTGCCACAGGCGCTCTCACCCCGGTAGTACAGTCTAGTGGGTTTCAAAAAGTATATATTTTTGCGAAAGTGCTGTCGCGCAAAACTGTCACTCCCAAAGGCTGGAACCTTGCCCAGGCAAAGCAGCAGCTGATACAGGAAAAGGCTAGCCAGGCATATCAGAATGACCTGCAGAAAATGACTCAGCAGGCTTCCATTCAGATACTCGACCCCAATGTACAGCCCTATTACGACATCTACCAGGCATCTATGGCGCAAAACAGCATGCTGCAGGCCGAAACAGGCCAGGCAGCCTCTCCCTCCCAACCCAGTCAGGCGCAAATCAAGCAGATGCAAACCCAGGCGTTTGCCGACTTTGCAGCTCTGCTCAAACGCAAACCCTCCGATGCCTCCGCCGCTTTCATGGTTGCAACCGATATTACCCAGAATAAAATGAAGGCGCCAGGCATTACTTCTGCTCAAATTCAGGCTTATAACCAACAGCTCATCGGCCTCTATAAAACCGTACTCGACAGCGTAGAAGACAGAAGCGTGCGCTTTCAGCTGGCAGACCTTTACAAGCAGATGCACAACAACACAGAGGCCGTTAAGCAGTACGAAACCATTGAAAAATATATGGCGCAAAGCCCGCCCTCTACTCCTCAGGATGACCAGCAGTACATCACAGAATATCAGCGTCTCGCCTCCGATCTCAACAGCATGGGGCAGACAGCCGATGTTGGCCGCATCAACGGCTACATAGCACAAATCAAAAAGCAGCTGCCCCTCGACCAGGCGCACGCGGCTGCACAGGGCGGCGGTTCACCACTGGGGGCGGGAGGCATGCCTGCCTCGCCAGCGCCTTCTGTGCCGGCAGCTCCCTAACAACAGCCAAACATGGCAGCTGAAATACCGGCCGGTCTCTGGATGGTTGCAATGCCTATTGGCAATCCGCTGGACATCAGCCTGCGTGCCCTGCATATTGTGCGCGGATGTTCTGTAGTAGCTGCAGAACATCCGCGGGTTACCCGCGCCCTTCTGCAGCAGTATGGGCTGCAAATCGATCCGATGCGCTATCAGACCGAAATTATCCCCCTGCTGCTGCAGCTAATAAAGCAGGGGCAAAGCGTTGCCTTTGTGTGCGATGCTGGCACCCCCGGTCTGGCAGACCCGGGCGCTCTGCTGGTGCGCGCCGCTATTCAGCACAACCTGCAGGTGCAAACCGTGCCTGGTCCCTGTGCGGCGCTGGCCGCCCTCAGTCTCTCCGGCTTTTCGGCGCAGCGCTTCGTTTTTTTAGGCTTTCCACCCCGGCGAGCCGCCGACCGCATGCTCTTTTTCAGGGAAGCCGCTGCCTATCAAGTTACCGTAGCAGTGTATGAAACCTCGCGGGCGCTGCACGCAACCCTGCGTGATTTTGCACGAAATGTCGGCGAAAACCGTCCCATTGCACTCGCCTCACGCCTCACTACCCCTCAGCAGCGCATATGGAGGGGCACACTGGCCGAAGCTCTGCAACAGGCTGGTTCGCTCTGCAAACATGGGCCTCATACGCTGATAGTTCAGGCGCCGGATGCGCAAAAGCCCGCTCGAAATGGCGAAATACTGTAAAAATCAACTGTTTTTTAGAAATATACGAAAAAAAAGTGGCAAAACCGGGTTTTTGGAACAAATTATGCCACATACTATGGAATAGAAACCTAGATAGAATGTCTGAGGAATGTTCGAATGCATACTGCAGCTTCAGACAAAGGGAGCAGACAGAATGGAAACTCTGAGAGACAATCAGAAACCGCTCTATCTGGCCGCTGCAGACAATGAAGCGGCACTCAGGGGCACAACCCCGCGTGTAATCAGCGCAGAAAGAATCTCCGTACTGCCAAATCATAACGAGTTGGATGGTTTACAGATGGCACAGCAAACTTCTCGGCACAGCACTGTATACCCCGCTGAAGCAGCACACACAATTATTCCATGCAAAGAAGTGCCCTATAATGTTGTGAAACGGGCGTTCGACATAGTAATTGCATTTACTATTCTGGTAATCACTTCCCCCATTATGCTCATTGCAGCAATACTGGTGCGATGCACCTCAAAGGGACCGATTATTTTTGTGCAGGAGCGCGTAGGCAGAGGCGGCAAGACTTTTTCATGTCTCAAATTTCGCTCTATGTGTGCAGATGCAGAAAAACTCAAGGCTGACCTGATGCAGCAGAATGAATTGAGCGGCCCGGTATTCAAAATCAAAAACGACCCGCGCGTTACCCCCGTGGGGCGATGGATGCGCAAACTGAGCATAGATGAACTGCCGCAGCTCTGGAATGTGCTGCGCGGAGATATGTCTATTGTCGGCCCCAGGCCCCCGCTGCCCTCAGAGGTGGCACAGTACACCGTGCATCAGCAGCAGCGCCTGGCAGTGCGCCCCGGCCTCACCTGCCTCTGGCAGATCAACGGACGCAGCAATGTAGACTTCGACCGCTGGGTGGAACTTGACCTGGCCTACATTGAGAATATGTCGTTTATCACCGATGTGAAAATAGTGCTGCAAACCATACCGGCAGTGCTTTTCGGCAGGGGTGCGCACTAAGCCTCACACCATCTCCGCGGTCAGTACCCCCCTGCTGGCCGGTACCCCTGCTGCAGCGCCTGCTGTTTCGACATATACTCCCCTTCGCGGGTATGCCCGTACCAGCGCTGACCTGGCCTGAAAAACTTTCCCGAACGGGTGTTCACCCAAACCTGACCGCTTGTGCTTCCGCCTGCAGCAGGGGCAGGAGCAGAAGCAGCAGGAACACTGCCAGATGAATACCCGCGGTACCCCCCGCCTCTGCCGCTGCCTGAAGCAAGCGGCTGCTGCGTATGAAACACCTGCCGGTAAGCCGCAATCCAGTTGGAGGCAATCATATGCTGCGCGGCAGGCAGGGTCAGTTTTCCATCGCACACCAGGCGGTGCAGCTCGTTTTCCAGCTTGTCTTTCACATGTGCATTCCACGGACGTGTAAAATATGGCTGGGGCCACAGGTTCTTCTTCCGGTTAGAACCGCCAAGTTCCAGGCTGATCAAATGGTCTACCTCATACTGTCTGGGCGCATGGTGCGGCATGCCGTACTCGTCATACACCTGCTGCTTCTCTTCGTACGGCACATCGCGCACCCTGTGCGCATATCCCGGCGTACATACATCCTGCATACTCACTGGCAGAGTGTCGCCAGGGGTAAGAGTTGAGTTGGGCAGATAGGCAGAAAGGTCTTCGCCTCCCACTGCGCCGCCCGAGTGCGCAGGCCCGCTGCAGCCCGATGCGAGGCAGCCAAGAGAAACCGCAGCCGCAGCCAGCAGACAAACGGTATGAGAGCAAAAGCGCATTTTTTTCCTCCTCTGGGCATTGTCTTGTCCATCAGAATACCTTGTTCTGCAGCAGCACGCCAACATAAGCATTCTGCCGGTGCGCGCCTTCAGTTTCAGGCGCGTAAAGCGGCACAGGGTATAATGTATAAAATAAGTTATGCGGCAAGGCGAACAACTCCCTGCCGTTGTGCATGCAAGGGGTATTATATTGTCTCTCGAAAATGCAAGGGAAAAACTGGAGGAGCTGGAACACCGCTACGCAGAACTGGAAAACCAGATCAACGATCCCGCTTTCTCAAGCGATTATCGGCAGTTTATGACTGCAGCGCGTGCGCGCAACGAAATTAGGGAAGTGGTGGAAGCATACCGAAACTATCGCGGCATTCTCAACGACCTGCCCGAAGCGGAAGAGCTGATCTCACTTTCAGACGGGCAGGAGCGCATAGAAGCGCAGCGCCTGCTCGATACCCTCAAGGAAGAGAGGGATGTACTGGAAGAAAAGCTGCGCATTCTGCTGCTGCCCACCGACCCCAACGATGAGCGCAACGTAATTGTAGAAATACGGCCTGCCGCCGGCGGCGAGGAAGCCCGCCTGTTTGCGGGCGAGCTGCTGCGCATGTACCTGCGCTACGCAGAACGGCGCAAATGGAAAACCGAAATCCTTTCTATGCAGGAAACAGGCATGGGCGGCATACAGGAAGTTACTTTTCAGATAGAAGGGCAGGGAGCCTACAGCCAGCTGAAATACGAAGGGGGAGTGCATCGCGTGCAGCGGGTGCCCGTTACCGAATCGAGCGGACGCATACAAACATCAACTGTCACTGTTGCAGTACTGCCCGAAGCCGAAGAGGTCGACGTAGAACTGAATGAAAACGACATTGCAGAAGATGTTTACCATTCCTCCAGTGCAGGCGGCCAGAATGTGCAAAAAGTAGCTACAGCCATACGTCTTACCCACAAGCCCACCGGCATTGTTGTAACCTGTCAGGACGAACGCAGCCAGTTGCAAAACAAAATCAAGGCACGAAACGTGCTGCGCACCAGGCTGTACGAAATGAAGCTGCAGGAACAGCAGGAGGCAGTAACCGGTGCACGGCGGCTGCAGGTAGGCGGAGGCGACCGCTCTGAAAAGATACGCACCTACAACTTTCCAGATGGCAGAGTAACAGACCACCGCATCAATTTCACGGTATACAATGTGGCAGGCGTGCTGGATGGCGACCTGCAGTCGTACATCGACCGCCTCATCAGCGCAGACCAGGCCGAGCGCCTCAGCGCTTCCGCTGCATCCGGTGCCTGAGCCGCATACTTCGCTGCAAGAGCTGCTGCACTCTACAGCGCAGCGGCTCGCCCACCGCAGCGACACTCCGCGCCTCGAGGCAGCGCTGCTGCTCGGTACAGCCCTGAATGCCACCCGCGAACAGATTGCGGCAGGTCTGGTTCCCCCCCTCACCATCGGGCAGCAGCAAACCTTTGAAAGCCTGCTGCAGCGGCGTATGCAGGGCGAGCCGCTGGCCTACCTGCGCGGATTTCAGGAGTTTTACGGACGCCCCTTTCTGGTAAACCCTTCTGTGCTGATTCCACGGCCCGAAACCGAGCTGCTGGTAGACGCAGCCCTCTGCATGCTGCAGCCTGAACAGCTCTGCATTGATGTTTGTACTGGCAGCGGATGCATAGCGGTATCGCTGGCGCTGCACTGCTCACAGGCACAAATTGCCGCCGCAGACATCTCTCCCACTGCACTCTCAGTCGCCCGGCAAAATGCACTGCTCAACCAGACAGCGCAGCGGCTCTGCTACATTCAGGGCGACCTGCTCTCGCCGCTGGCAAACTCATGCTGCCGCGTGCTGGTCTCAAATCCTCCCTATATCCCAGCCGACGAAATAGATGCTCTCACACACGAGATAAGCCAATACGAACCACGCCTCGCCCTCAATGGCGGGGCCGACGGCATGCGCTTCTACAGGCAGCTGGCCAGGCAGGGCAAACGCGTGCTGCTGCCCGGCGGCTGCATGCTGCTTGAGGCCGGGGCAGGGCAGGCTCCGCTCATTGAAGCGCTGCTTGCCGAAACCGGCTGGCGCCTCCTGCCCACCCTCCCAGACCTGCAGGGCATACCCCGCGTGGTGCGCGCCCTCCGCCCCTAACAAACTTTTTCCACGCCGACCCGCTGCATGGTTAATCTGCTCTCGCGCGGCACAGTTATGTATTGGGAAGAGAGTTTTGCAGCGTGGTTGTAGGCTTGCTCCTGCCTTGCAGTTTCTCTTCCCCTTCACCACACCTACTGTGAATTGGAAATCTGTAAGGTTATTACTCTGGGTCAATATGCATGCTTTCATGCATATCACAAAACAGATAAACCGCCCAAGAGCGCTTCGTTCGCATCGAAGAGGTCAGAAGTTTGCTCAGCCCTGCTCCCAGTTCAGTGCCGCAGAACAGAGTGCAGCACTGGGCATATGCCGACAAACACCCCCTCAGCCAAAGCTCGTGAAGTCACCTCACCCCGGCCTTGCGGCCTGCCCCTCTCCCGGGCGCGCCTTATAGCGCAGAAGGCTGGTGCGGGCTGGCAGCATAGTTCTGCTCTGCTCCCCCTCTCTCAAGGAGCGCTGCGACTGGCCGGGAGAGGTCCCGGCCATTGGGCATAAAGTAGCGCAAACTTACTGCTGCAGCGCGAGTGTGCATGCCTGCTCAAGAGTGAGCGCACTGCCCTCCTGCAAACAAAGGGCATGCTGCTCAGCCCCCAGCGCTGCCTCGCACGCCTCCCGCCACTGCTTCTGCTGCACAGAATCTGAGGGCGATA
>DAIDHN010000074.1 GCA_027459665.1 Chthonomonadaceae bacterium
TTCACCGGGCATGGCGCAGACCAACCTTTCATAGCGCAGGATGAATACAGTATATCAGCATCACTGCGCAATAAGGCATTCAATGCACTGTTTGTAAAACAACGGGCATGCAGGGCCTTAAGGTACAATGGATGAAAACCATGAAAGAAAGGCAGCCTATGCATCAGGACAATGTTCCCCCCGAACTGGCCGCTCTTGTGCAGCAAACTGCCGGCGGTTTTCGGTATATTCACAGCCCGGTCTGCAGCACCAGCAGCGGCACGCCCTACCTCTGTGCGCCCGGCGTAGCCATCATCGCCCGTCCGCAAACCAATATTGGCGGCCTCGCGCCCTTTCTGCAGGGTTTCGAACCATCGCTGCAGTTTGAAAACTACCTGCAAGACCCTCACGCACTGCCGCCTGCCGCCGCTTTATGCAAAACTGCAGGGCAGCTCTGCTATGCCTCATTTGGCCCAAAGCGCACACACAACAAAGATGCCGCACGCTACTTTCAAAACATTCTCTCTTCAGGCCACGGCAGCGTTCTAGAGCATGCCACCTTCTCTTTTCTGCTCTACGGCATCAGCCGCTCTGTCACCCATGAAATAGTGCGCCACCGGGCAGGCATGGCCTACTCGCAGATTTCACAAAGATATGTATCGGGCAGTGTGCTGCGCTTTGTAGAGCGCCCAGAATACACAGCAGACCCGCAGCTGCACCATGCCTTTGAAATGCGCATAGACCGCGCTGCCGCAGAGTATGCACAGACTGCAGAAAGGCTGATGGCCCTGCAGCAGGAAGGCAGCTCCCTGCTCAGTGCAGAAGCACGCACAGACCTGCGCAAAAAAGTGCAGCAGGCCGCGCGATCACTGCTGCCCAACGAAACCGAAGCGCCGCTTATTATGACAGCCAATGTACGCGCCTGGCGGCACTTTTTGGAAATGCGCGCCAATACGCATGCCGAAGTGGAAATTCGCGCTCTGGCCCTGCGAATTGCGCTCTGCCTGAGCGCAGAAGAACCGATACTCTTTTCCGATTACCGCTTTCTCCCGCAAAAAGACGGGGTATGGAGCGTGGAAACCGATACCCCGAAGGTTTGAACATGACTGGCAGCACCGAAAACAGAGAGCAGACAAACCGCCTCAGGCTCGCTATCGCCGGCTGCGAACTGGCACGCCTGCGCTACCATTCTGCACTGCTCAGAAACCCCGAATGGGAGGTGTGTGCATTTGCCGACCCAGATGACCGCCTGGCAAAGGTATGGAGCAGGGAACTAGGTGTGAAGGCGGAAACCTTTCTGGATGCAGCAGACCTGCCCACCACTCAGCCAGACGCAGTGCTGGTGGCAGAACCGCTGGAACAGCGCGCCGATACCATTGCAGAAGCGCTGAGGGCAGGTCTGCCTGTACTCACAGAGATGCCCCCTTCCACCGATCTCAATACGCTGGATGACCTGCATGCGCTGGCAGCACAGCAGCACATACCGCTCATTCCACTGCTGCCGCGCAGATTTCATCCGCACGCCGAGGCCCTGCAGCAGCTGCTGCAGCAGGGCGCGCTTGGAACCCTGCAGCACACCCGCTGTTCATGGGCCTATCCGCTGGAAGACTATCCCCCCGACCCGCTCTCTGCCGGGCAGGACTGGAATGCGATTTTTCAGGCCGTAGCCAGCCAGACCCTCGACCTCTGCACTCTCTGGCACGATGAACCGCTTACAGTGAGCGCAGACCTGGGAGTTGAGTTTCTGGTAAAGGGAGGCAGAAAAACCGGACGCCTCGCCTCGGATGCTGCCCTGGCTACACTCATTACCTCGCACCATCACGGCCAGGCAACGCATCAGATCATGCATACCCGTTCGGTGCGCCCGGAAGAGCGTTACCTGCTCACCGGTTCGAAAGGGCAGGCCGAGCTAACCCTGAGCGCCGGTCCTACCTCAGACCCTGCCCCTGCGCTGGTGGTGCAGCTGCACAGCGAAACCGCCCGCCAGATACAACCCATTCTGCAGCCTGATGAAGAGAAAACACCCCCTGCCCTCTGCCAGATGCACCGCCTCATGCACTATTGTGCGCAGTGCGTACGCGGAGAAATCACACCGGTACAAACACCCCACCAAATGCGCAGACAGATGGAAACAATTCATGCCTCTTACGTATCTACCTACGAGGAATCGAAAATCACCCTGCCCCTGCTGCACACCCCCAACATTCAAGCCATGATGCACATTCTGCTTTCACTGCCTCAGGCGCTGCCGCCCGGCCCATAAAAAAGCCTCTGCCCGTGCAGAACAGAGGCTGCAAACCTGCCCAGGCTACCTGGCAGAAACCACAAACGATATACTGGCCGATTTCAGGCCGGCAGCTCGTGCGGTAAGCACCAGTCTGCCAGGCTTGCGCCCGCCGCGTACCAGCGCCATGCAGAGGCCGTAGAAGGCTTTGCGGTAATGTGCCTGATCGGGCGTATGGTCGGCAGGGTCGCCGTTGCCAGCCCCGGCAATGCTGCCCACCCCGGTCACCGCAAAATGCACCAGGCTGTTGGCATTGGTCACCACCCTGCCCTGCCTGTCTACCACTTCCACCTTCACCATGCTGATGTCTTCGTTGTCGTCTTTAATGTGCCGCTTCCAGGTAGAAAGGCGCAGGGCATAGGGCGCGCCCGTAGTGTGCAGCACATCAACGGCTTCCTTCTTTCCATCTGCGCTGTAACCCACTGCTTTCAGCGTGCCGGGGGCATAGGGCACATTCCACTCAAGGTAGCGGTAGCGCGGCATGGTTTTTTCGCCCAGGTCTTTGCCATTCAGCATCAGGTCTACCCGGTTGCAGCTGCTAAAGCAGCGCACGTGTATGACTTTGCCTTCCTGCCCCGGCCTGTTCCACTGCGGGAAGATATGCACCACCTTCTTATGCGCCCACCAGGCTTCGTAGTACCATGCCTCATCCTTGCGAAAGCCGCACATATCCAGCGCGCCAAATTTTGAGTTCACACAGGGCCAGCCGTAGGGCGTAGGCTCTCCCTTGTAATCAAAGCCGGTCCACACAAACCCGCCGCACATAAAGGGCCGTATAGCTATCGGGTACCAGGCATTCACCGTGGTATTGCCGTGATCGGTGTAGAACCCTTTGGCGGCGTTGGTGGTATATACTCCGCGGTCGTTGAGGTCGCTTGCGGTTTCGCTGCCAAACAGGGGGGTGCCGGGGTGTGCGGCATGGTAGGGGTCGTATTCCTGCGTGTTGTAGTTGAAGCCCTGTATGTCTACCACATGCGATATGCCATGTCCAAACCCGCCGTTCATGGCGGCGGTAACAGCGCGGGTGCCATCCAAACGCTCCACTACCTTCTTCATGGCCATCGCCATTTTCTCTCCAATGGGTGTGCCCTGCAAAGGTTCTTCATTGCAAAGCGACCAGAGGAACACGCACGGATGATTGCGGTCGCGCCGCACCATCGATTTCAGCTGGGTAAGGTTGCTGTAGCCATCCTGCGGGGAGGCTTTGGCTCCGTAGCCGTCTCCCAGGTGGCGGGTTTCATCCATCACCAGTATTCCCATGCGGTCGCAGTAGTTGAGCATTGCGGGGGCAGGCGGGTTATGCGAGCAGCGCAGCGCGTTGCAGCCTATGCTCTTCAGACGCTGCAGCCTCCATTTCCAGCCGTAATCGGGTATGCCTATGCCAACGCCTATAAAGTCCTGATGATTGCAAAAGCCCTGTATCTCTACATGTTTTCCGTTTAGAAAAAAGCCCTGGTCTGGTGTAAAGCCCAGCCTGCGCACTCCGAAATCGGTGGTATTCGAGTCGGCTGTGCTGCCGTGCACCAGCACTCTGGTTTGCAAGGCATACAATCGTGGATGCTGCAGGTCCCAAAGCTGGGGGTGGTTGAGAGAGAGGTTCACTGCCAGCCGCCTGTGGCTGTAGGGCGGCAAAACTGCGTGCAGGGTTTTTTCTGCCGCTATATTTCCTTTGGGGTCGCGGGCAGTAAACTCTACGGTGCAGACCGCTGGCGTGCTGCCTGCGTTGCTCAGCATGGTGCGCACAGGTGCAAGGGCATGTGCATAGCTGTGGGCGGGCAGCTCGGTGTATACAAAAGTAGACCAGGGCTTGAAATGCACCTGGCTGGCCTCTTCAAGGTACACATGCCGGTATATTCCGCCTCCCTCGTACCACCAGCCTTCAAACTGGCTGGGGTTTACATGCACTGCCACTACGTTGCGGCTTTGCGGGTGTACCCAGCGGGTAATGTTGTATCGAAAAGAGGTGTAGCCGCTGTGGTGCAGGCCCATGTAATGGCCGTTTACCCATACCCTTGCATGGCTGAATACGCCTTCGAAGTAGAGGTAGAGCGTTTTGCCTGCTGCGCTTTGCGGCAGAAAAAATGTTTTGCGGTACCATGCCTGCGGGGTGGGCAGCGAGCCGTGCCCGGCATCTGCCGTGCTGGTGAACTTGCCCTGTATTACGTAGTCATGCGGAAGCTGCACTGTCTGCCAGCCTTTATCTGAGAAGCCGGGCCGCCAGGGAGCAATAGCGGCCGACTGCCTTGTCAGCCCTGCCTCAACGGGGCCGCTGATGCCCCCCGGCCCGCCCACATTCTGCACCAGCACAGCCAGCACATTGGGGCCGTGCGGGTTCCATGCCGACTGCAGAGAAACAGTGAACGGCTGTCCCCACCCCTCGTGATGGTAAAGCTTTTTGCCGTTGAGATACACGGTTCCGTTGTCATCTACATCGGTAAACTGCACTGCGGGCGCATACCGCTCAGGCACATGCAGGCTGGGCAGCACAGCCCGAAACCACGCCCACTGATTTTCTGCCAGCGGGCCGTCTCCCGACCGCGATGTCTGCCAGCCTTCCCCGGTATCTGCTGTATTCGGGCTGGCGTAGTACGCAGCACGGGGGGCATCTGAAGGCACGATATGCATCTGCCACTGCACCACCGGCCGGGACTGGGTGAGGGTGAACAGCTTTTCGCGCATAAACCGCCAGCCGCCGTCAAATCGAATGCGCACCCGCGCAGCAGCCGGCAGGGCAAGCGCGCCAAGTGCTAGAAGGAAAAAAGCATGCCTGAGAGTACGATAGGTCATAGAATCACCTGCAAGGTAAAGTAAATTGCTGCACCAGCAATTCGCTGCCTGCATGTGATATTCCTGCACGATGATTCACAGTACTACAGCAGGCTTGCCGGCTGCTTGTAGTTTAGGGGCGCATAAAGAATCGCAGCAGCCGACGAAAACAGAACACATACTGCCAGGCAGCACAGCCCTCTCACTCTGCCCCTTATTTCAATCAGGCAGGTCTAGTTTTGCAGCACGAAGGCGCAGTGCAGCACGAAGACTGGGGACATCGTGCTGCCACATCGGTAGTACGCACTTGATGAGCAGGCATTCGACAAATGTAAACAGCCCTGCTGCAGCCATGAGCAAAATCCAGGGGCCTGCCTGCCTGCATACCAGCAGAGAAAACAGCATGACAAAAAGAGTGAAGCCCCAAAAACGGGGGCTGTACGTATGCAGCGAGGAAGGACGCCTGTATTTTATAAAGTCAAACAGGTACGAAAAAAGCTGCAGAGCGATCTCCAGCTCCAGCCAAAACAGATAAAGACGCAGAACAGCACAACGATAGAGCGGCACTGCAGCAAGAAGCCAGAGGTGATACCATGCGTCTGCCTGCAGTTTTCCTGCAGAGAGCAGCAATATGCCACTGCATAGCAGCCTTCAGTTGAGATTGTAACAACAAAGAAGTATACCTATGACACACAGCCAACACCAGCACGGGCACTTGCTGCACAAGTTTGAGACATGCAGAAACATCAGGAAGTAATTGGGGGCGGCAGGCATTGTGAACAATGTAAACTGAACAAAAATAACCTGCATCAGCAGTGTATGCTTGATCGAGAATTATTTTTTATAAAAAACGCGTATAATATGAACTGTATCAATATGTTCACAGATGAAGGAACTTCTGTGAACAATATCAATGTTATACTTAATCAGACCTTATGTCTGAAAGCGCAAGAGGAGCGCATCTCCTCTATCTCTCTTTATCAGGAGAAACTTCCATGAATAAACTCATCGCCCGTGTAACAGCTATTGCAGGCATGGTAGCAATATGCGCCAGTGCAGCACTGGCCAAGCCTAAAATGGCACACCACGGCAAAATGATGCATCACGTCAAGGCAAAGCACACTGCTGTCAAGGCGGGTTACTGCCCGGTCTGCCACATGAAACTGTCCACCCATGCCAACCAGTATCGCTCGGTTGCAGTGAAAATGGGCAAGAAAAGCCCAGTAATGTACTGCTGCTCCAAGTGCAAAATGCCTGCAAGCGTACTGGTGAAAAAGAAGATGATGCATGGCAAAATGATGCATGGCAAAATGATGCACGGCAAAATGATGCACGGCAAAATGATGCACGGCAAAATGATGCACGGCAAGAAGAAATAGGTTCTATCAGTGTGAAGATGCAGGGGAAGCGCGCACTGTGCGCCTTCCCCTTTGTTTTTCCCGCGGGCGCCCCAGCCCCGCTCCCTTACCTACCATGATCCCGAATTCCATGCTTGCAGGCGTTTACCGCGGCAGCCAAACCGTTCTCATCGAAACCGTGCCTGTCCCCATGCCGGGGCCGGGCGAAGTACTGGTGCGCGTGCAGGTCTGCGGGGTATGCGGCACCGACCTCAAAAAAATTGCAAAAGGTCTGCAGCAGCCGCCGCGCATTTACGGGCACGAAACCGCCGGCGAGATAGCGGCCATCGGCCCAAATGTTTCACCTTGGCGGCCAGGAGACCGCGTGGCGGTAAACCACCATGTGCCCTGCCTTCAGCCAGGCTGCCATTACTGCAGCCATAGTGCCTATGCGCAGTGCCCCGTGTACAAACAAACCGGGGCAACCGCCGGCTTTGAACCCGCAGGCGGAGGGTTTGCACAATACGTACTGGTGAAAGACTGGTGCGTACAAAACGGCCTTATTGCCCTGCCGCCGCAGATAACCATAGAAGAGGCGTCTTTTCTTGAACCGCTCAACACCTGCATGAAAGCCCTGCAGCAAGCGCCAGTGCAGCAGGGCGATGTGGCGCTGATATATGGGCAGGGGCCAATTGGCCAGCTTTTCACCCTGCTGCTTCGCCTGCAGCAGGTGCGCGTAGCTGTAGCAGACCCGCTGCCCCACCGCAGGGAAGCCGCACTGCAGGCAGGGGCAGAGAAAGCAGTCTGCCCGGAGGAAGCAGAAAACACGGTAAAACAGCTTACTGCAGGCCGGGGAGCAGACCTGGCAGTAGTTGCCGTGGCACAGTCGCAGGTAATTGCCGCCGCAATGAATGCGCTGCGGCCTGCCGGATGCCTCATCCCATTTGCACAAACCTACCTCAACGACCCCGTAGAACTGGATGCCGGCGCACTGTGTATGCAGGAGAAAAAAATTATTGGCTCATACAGCAGCGACATCACACTGCAAAACAGGGCGCTGGAGCTGATCGCATCGAGGCTGCTGGATGTGCGCCCGCTTATATCCCACCGGTTTCCACTTACCCACACAGCACAGGCCCTGCAGGAAGCTTCTTCCCCCGGAGCCGGAACGCGAAAAGTGCTGGTGCTGCCTTGACACGCACTTTTATGCAGGCCGCCGTGCTGTACGGCGCACGCGATGCACGCATTGAGCAAGTGCGCCTGCCTGCGCTGCAGCAGGGAGAGGTGCGCGTAAAAATAGAGGCGGCGCTCACCTGCGGAACCGATGTAAAAGTGTTTCGGCGTGGAGAACATGCACGCATGATACGCCCGCCTGCCCTGTTTGGCCATGAGTGGGCAGGAACCATAGAGGAAACCGGCCCCGATACGCCAGGCTGGAAAACCGGCGACCGCGTGGCAGGCGCAAACTCTGCACCCTGCCTGCACTGCTTTTACTGCAGCAAAAACCACCCCGAACTGTGCGAAGACCTGCTGTTTCTCAACGGGGCTTACGCCGAGGCCGTCACCGTACCGGCACGCATAGTGCAGCGCAATCTTTACCGCATACCAGCCGATATGCCCGCCGAAACAGCTGCACTGGCAGAGCCGCTGGCATGCGTAGTACACGGGCTGCAAAGCCTGCCCATACAGTCTGGTGAAACCGCTGCCGTGCTTGGGCTTGGCCCCATTGGCCTAATGTTTGTAAAAATGTGCGTGCTGGCAGGCGCACGCGTAATTGCCGTGGGGCGCAGGAAGGCGCGCCTCTGCCTGGCAGAACAGCTGGGAGCCGCATACACGCTGGAAGAAACAGGGCTGAGTCAGCCTGAACAAGCCGTGCGCGCACTCACAGAAGGCGGACACGGGCCAGACCGGGTAATAGAAGCGGCAGGCACGCCGCAAGCCTGGCAGACCGCCATAGGCATGGTGCGCAAGGCAGGCATTGTGCACCTGTTTGGCGGCTGCGCCGCCGGTACCACCGTGCCCCTCGACACGCACCGCGTGCATTACGACGCCCTCACCCTGCAGGGCGCATTTCACCATACCCCTGCCAGTTTTCAAAAAGCCCTGCAGATGCTGCAGCAAAACACCCTCAACGCCTCTGCACTGCTTAGCACAGAAATCACGCTGGCGCAGCTGCCGCAAATGCTCGCCCGGCTTGCAGAGGGCGAGGCAGACATTGTGAAGGCCGTGGTAAGGCCAGGCTCATGATGCCCGAAAATCGACTGTTTCCACTGCTGCGAGAAGCGGCAGACAGGTGGGGGACGCCTCTGCTGCCCGAACAGCTCGATCAGTTTGCACACTTTGGGCGCCTGCTGCACGAGGCCAACCAGCAGTTCAACCTGACACGCATTCAGCCGGAGCAAATGGAAACGCTGCACTTTCTCGACTCGCTGGCTCTGCTGGCAGTCATGCCGCTTCCTGCCGGCACAGCGCTGCTCGATGTGGGCACAGGGGCGGGCTTCCCCGGCATTCCGCTGGCCATTGCCTGCCCGCACCTGCAAGTAACCCTGCTGGAAGCCACCGGCAAGAAGGTGCGGTTTCTGGAAACCGCAGCACTGCAGCTGGGGCTGACCAATGTAACCGTGGTGCAGGGCAGGGCGGAAGAAAATGCTCTGCTCGCCGCGCACCGCAGACGCTATCCGCTGGCGACCGCGCGCGCTGTAGCCCCCATGAGAAAACTGGTCCCCTGGCTGCTGCCCTGGGTAGAACCGGGAGGCTGCGCAGCTGCGTACAAAAGCCTGGCGGCAGAACCGGAAATAGAAGAGTCAGCGCCTGATATACGCAAGTACGGCGGCGTGCTGGAAAAAGTAGTGCGGGTTCCCCTGCACGGAACTGAAATTACGCGCCTGCTGGCAGTAATACGCAAACCGGCTTCCGGCCCCGTGCGCAGGCACCGCAAGCCGCAGTAGCCGGCGGCAGGCTACACAATGTGCACACTGAGGCGCACCGGGCACCCGTATACTTCTTGAAACAGCCCCTGTTTTCTCTCCAAAGCTTCTGCTTCCATCGGCACATCACGTACAGCGCCTACGCGCAGCACCAGGGCATCGGGCTGCAGGTCGGGCTGCAGCTCCTGCACCAGTGAAGAGTGCGAGCGGTCGAGCGCATCTGCTATGCGCAGCAGGGGGGCGAGCAGCAGCACGCGCCTCTGGTCTTCTTCAGAAAGCACGGCAAATGCAGTGTGCATCACGCTGGGCGGCGCCTTGCGGTGGTAACGGGCCAGGTTGGCCACTACGCCGGCCTCGCTGCGCGTCAGCACAGTCCAGGGTTCGGTGAGTATCAAATGCATTGCATGGCGGTGATGCCCCCTTGTGCTCAAAAAGTAGCCTATGTCGTGCAAAATGGCGGCATATTCCAGCAGTTTGCGTTCTTCGCGCCCCAACTGGTGCAGCGGCTGCAGAGCAAGAAACAGCGTACCCGCCATGCATTCCACCTGGTGTGCATGTTCTGCGTCATAGCAATAGCGCCCCGCCAGTTCCAGCACTGCCTCACGTCTGGCATCTGTCATAGTTCTGCTCCAGAAGATGATATCAGATAACGGTCGTACCAAAGCCCCCATCGCAGCCCTCGAAGGCTTACCTGCAGGGTATTTGCCCCCAGGCTCTCCATGGCCTGCGCAAGCAGCACTGCTCCACCGGGTATGATGTCTGCGCGCTGCGGGCTGAGGCCGGCAAACTGCATGCGCTGCTGCATGGTGGCCGAAACCAGCCGGTGCAGCTGCCTCTCAACGGCCTCAATGGCAAGCGGCCATCCATGCAGAGAGCCGTTCGGTGCCGTGCCGCCGCGCTCCATGCCGGCCAGGGTAGAAATGGTGCCGCCCACCCCTATCAGGGGCAGCAGAGCCTGCTCCGGCTTGAGGGTTACATGCTCAAAAGCGGCCGCTGCCGCCTGCCGCGCCTCTGCAAGCCGAACAGCAGGCGCCGGGGCAGTGCCCAGATAACGGTCGGAAAGCGTGAGCGCCCCCATGCGAATGCTGACGCGCTGCTCCATCTCTCCATTGGGAGCGCCAAAGATTACTTCTGTGCTGCCACCGCCAATATCAAGCACGCAGAGCGCTCCTTTTTGCTTCCAGAGAGGGTCGATGCTCACTGCCAAAAAAGAGAGACGCGCCTCCTCCTCGCCCGAAACCACTTCAATATCCAGCTGCAGCCTGCTGCGGGCAAGTTCGAGAAACTGCTCCCGGTTAGATGCCTCCCTCAGTGCGGAAGTGCCCACTGCATGCACCTGCTGCATACCTGCCGCCCGCGCCTGCTGCAGCAGACTGCCCAGTGCATCCAGAGTGCGCAGCATGGCATCTTCCCGCAGGGCGCCCCTGTTGCGCTGCATTCCCTCTCCCAGCCGGCAGGGCGCTCCCAGTTCGAAATGGGCATACTCTCCCCTGCAGTCTCTGTCGGCCACCAGAATTTTCACAGAATTGGTGCCTATGTCCAGCGCGCCGCCCAGAAACGAACTCAATGGGGTTTCTCCTCCTCTCTGCCGGCTGAAAGCCGCCTCACTGCATCCTGCAGCAGGTTCTCCAGCCGGGCCTGCTCTTTCCTGTCCAGGTCGGGGCGGGCAATGGCATCTTGCAAAACAACAGCAGCCTCCCGCACTGTTTTCATGCCCCGCTCAGCATTTTTGTACCCTGCTTCCTGCCTGCCTGTTTCGGCCACAAAAGCAGAAAGTGCGCGCAGCAGGCCGCCCCTGTACTGGGCGCACTGCGGGCAGGAAAAAAGCGTGAAGGCGCGCATGCGCGCCAGCCAGAGTGCCGCTGCCAGGGGTGAGGAGGCTGCAGGCGGCTGCGCCAGCGCATCACCCAGGGTTTGTGCGGCTTTCTGGTCTGAGGCGGTGCGCACAGCCTGCCCCGAAGCCGATTCGAGGGCGTTCATAGAAAACTGTTTCAGGTAGGTGAGCAGCTGTTCCGCCTTGATGGCCGTCATGCCCGGCGCAGCCGCCAGCCGTTCGGGGTGCGCACTGCGCGCTTCCAGCGGGGTGGCAAAGCCAGCCTTGCGCAGCCCTCGCGCTCTCACCACTCCCAGCCCTGGTATTTCTTCCAGGGAACCTGGGGGAGGCAGAGAAGAATCAGCGGCGCTCTGTTTCGTCATATTCTTCCTCCTTGCTGCACAGCCGCTGCAGCGTCTCATATACCTGGTTTTGCCTGTGCTGCCGCCACAAACTCTGCAGGTTGACAAAACTGTTCTTTCGCTCTTCAGCTATCGTCATGCAGGTAGTGAGCAGGCCCTGACAGGCTTCCCAGTCAACCAGTTCCACCCCTGCTGCAGGCTGACCGCCGTGTTCGTTTCCTACTCCGGGCTTCAGCAGCATGCCCAGCTGCCCCGTGAGGCGGGGGACCATCAGGTCGGCATCGTGTATGCTTCCCAGCACATCCTGCAGCCCTCTTGAAGCCTGCAGCGCGTTTTGCACTGCCTCTGCCTCGCCGGCCTCTGTATAGCCTTCCTGCAGCAGTTCGAGGGTATAGCGCAGCCTTCTCACGGCAATGCGCATGCTGTGCAGCATTTCTATCTGGCTTTCCTGGTCTACCGCGGCGGCAAGCTGATACATTTCATGCAGGCGCGCACGCAAAAGGCGTGCTGCATTTTTCCTAAAAGACTGTTCCGGCCTTATTTTGTCAGAGGGGCCAGGTTTAGTCACTGTCATCTTTCTGCAAAAGCGCGCGCATCAGTTCAGGCAGGCCGCGCTGCTTCATGCGCTGCAGTGCAAGTATCACTTCCTTCTGCCGCTGGCTGCGCTCTTGCTGCAGATGCTCTGCAAACAGAGTCAACCCGCTGCGCTGAGCAAGAGGCAGGGCCTGCTTCCGCTGGTTCAGTTCTTCAATGGCTACATCCAGGTCGCGTGCTGCCCCCAGCGCATCTGCCGCCCGCTTCAGCTCTCTTTCCGCCTGCCTTGCCTGTCGTTCGGGCAGGCAAGGCGCTGCCAGAGCGAATGCCGCCCTGCTTCTGCGCGACCATACGCGCATTCTGCGCAGGGCATCGTGATCGGTTTCTTCCAGCACGGCGGCGGTTTGCTCAAACATCTTCTCCATGCGCATCGCCAGGGCGCTGCAGGCAAACTCGCACCAGCTTTGCTCTTGGGCGCTTTCAGGCATACTATACCTCCGCAAACAGAGCGCGCATGGCAGGCTCCTGCACAGCCTTCACCAGGGCCAGCACGCGGTCTCCCTCTTCAAGCACGGTTTCTCCTGAAGGCAGCACCACAGTTTCACCGCGTAGCACGGTAAAAATCAGCGATTCGGGGGGCAGCTGCAGCGCACGTATTTCCTGCCCTGTAACAGGCGACCTGGGGCCAATTTCTATCTCTACAATCTCAATGTTGCCTCGGTTCAGCGCGGCAAGCGGTATCAGTTCGCCGCCGCCCACTTCCTGTTCCAGCAGGTTGTAAATAATTTTGGTAGAGCTTACGGTGGCATCTATTCCCAGTTCATGAAACAGTTTTTCATTGCGCGGGTCATTCACGCGTGAAATAGTGCGTGGCACATTGTGTTCCATTTTCGCCATCTGGCATACCACCAGGTTGTCGTCGTCGCTGCCGGTAACGGCAACTACCGCATCTGCCCTTCCAAAGCCTGCCTGGGTTTGCAGCGCCACCTCGCAGCCGTCTCCCTGCATTACCAGCTCGCCCAGCTCCTCGCTGACAGTGCGGTAGCGCGCCCGGTCTTTTTCCAGCAGCAGCACTTCATGCCGTTCAGAAGCCATGGTTTTGGCAAGGTAGTAGCCAACATTTCCCCCGCCCACAATAATCACATACATAAGATACAGACTCCTTTCAGACCTTGAGCTTGAGGTATTCTGCCGAATAGTCTTTGGTGAGTCCCCATTCGTCTGATACAACGTAGTCATGCAGCAGCCCTGAGGCAATGGTGGTGGTGCAGAGGGTAACTATTCCCAGCTGTCGATAGCGGTCTGCACGTACCGGGTCGTAGATGCGCGCAACCACTTTTTTCACCCCGAATACTCTCTGGGCAATCTGCGCGGCCATAATGTTTCGGTTGTCGCCCTGTGTTGCAGCCACAAACACATCTGCGCTTTCTATTCCCGCCCGTTTCAGCACATCCTCGTCGATTCCGTTGCCCACAATGCGGCTGCCCTTGAAGCGGGCGCCCAGCCTGCGAAATGCTTCGCTTTGCAAATCAATTACCGTAACAGTGTGTTGATCATGATACATCAGGCGCGCAAAGGTAGACCCTACGCGCCCGCAGCCCAGAACCACTACATTCATGAAGGCGCACTCCTTTTACTATACATGTCCTCAAGGCATATAATAGCACGAAACTGCCCATGAGGGGTATGCACATTCATACATGATCAAACATAGGCCCGTAATGCAGCCTCACCCCCGGCGCATACAGCGGGGTGCTGCGAGCTGTGAAAGCATGGCCGAATATTGATTTCCGTGATGACCGCGAGGGCAGTTTTTTTACAGCAGTCATTCATCACAGCGCCGTCATGCCGGAGAAAAGTTCGGAGAAACCAGCCGTGCGTAATGCAGCCTCACCCCGGCTTTGCAGCCTGCCCCTCTCCCGGGCGCGCCTTGCGGCGATGAAAGAGGGGCGCAGAAGGCTGGTACAGCCCGGCAGCAAATTCTGCAGCCCTCGCAGAGGGCTTAGCATATGCCACGGGGTTTCAACCCCGTGGAACGGCAAAGTTCACTGCTGCAGTGCGAGTGCGCAAGCCTGCTCCAGCGTGAGCGCACTGCCCTCCTGCAGGCAGGCGGCATACTGATCTGTACCCAGTGCAGCTTCGCAGACAACGCGCCACGGCTTCTGTTCGGCCGCCGCGGAAGGCGAAATAAGCGCGCCTATACTGTCCCGCAGAGCAGTCGCAGCGCCATACAGCCTTGCAGCACGGGGGTATTGCTCCACTGCGCACCAGTAGCAGGCAAAACCCTCCAGCACCTCTATCTGTCCCTGAGGATTCCCCAACTCCCTGTTGATTGCCCCCGACTGCTCAAAGTACCCGCGTGCAGCAGGGTAGTCGCCAGTATGCATGGCCACAAGCCCGAGGCAATGCGAGCAGCCTGCCTGCCATACACGATTTCCTACCTCCCTGTTGATTGTCAGCGCATGCTCAAGGTACCTGCGTGCGGCAGGGTAGTCGCTGGCATACAGGGCAATACTCCCAAGGTTGCCCAGATTGACTACCTGCGATGCGCGGTTTCCTATCTCCCTGCTGATAACCAGCGCCTGCTCAAGGTACCCAATTGCAACAGGGTAGTCGCCGGTATGCATGGCTACGTCCCCCAAATTATTCAGAATGGTTGCCTCACCGCGCCGATTTCCCAACTCCCGATGTATGGCCAGCGCCTGCTCAAAGTACGCGCGTGCGGCATGGTAGTCGCCTAAACACATCGCTCCAGCACAGTTCAGTGCGCCTGCTACTGCGCTGGCGTCCTCACCGCCGCTGCGCGCAGCAAGCAAACCCTCAATAAGCTCATGCCCAGTCTGGCAGTGGCCACGGATTTCCCAGAACACCTGCAGGTCGGCACCCATCTGCAGACCCCGGCTCACCGCCTCCACACTGCCTTCAGCAATGCACCACTCCAGGGCAGCACACAGGTTGCCATGCTCCAGCTCTAGCTGCGCCAGCCACTCGACCTGCTCGGTCCTCTGCAGATGAGGCTTTGCCTCTGCCGCCAGCTTTGCATGCCAGTCGCGGTGACGCCTGCGTAATGTCTCTGCCTCCCCAAACTCGGCAAGCTTCTCCAAACCATACTGCCTCACCGTCTCAAGCAAACGGTACCTGCCCCCCTCATACTGCACAAGGCTCTTGTCTACCAGAGAGGTGAGCAAGTCAAGCACACCCCACTCCTCAATAACACCACCGCTGCATATACCCTCGCAACCCTCCAGACTGAAGCCGCCCACAAACACGCTCACACGGGCTAGAAGCAAACGCTCACTCTCGCCAAGCAAATCGTAGCTCCAGTCTATCAGAGCGCGAAGGGTCTGCTGGCGGGGAAGCAGGTGACGGCTGCCCCCGGTGAGCAAACGAAAACGCTGATCCAAACGCTCGCCAATCTGCTCCACGCTCATCGCCCTCACACGGGCTGCGGCAAGCTCAATCGCCAAAGGGATGCCGTCAAGCCTTGCGCACACCGCCTCCACTGCAGTGCGGTTACTCCCCTCCAGGGCAAACAGAGGCT
>DAIDHN010000075.1 GCA_027459665.1 Chthonomonadaceae bacterium
CCCCGGCCTTATGCCACGGGGTTGAAACCCCGTTCTGACAGGCAAAAGTCCACGGCGTGGACTAAATGCACAATGCAGCCTCACCCCGATCTCGCGGCCTGCCCCTCTCCCGGGCGCGCCTTACGGCGCTAAAAGAGGGGCCCTCAGGCGGGGTACAGTTCCACCGTGCTGCCAGGCTTGATGCGCAGTGCAAGGCCCTCCTGCTGCTGCACCGCCGTCTCCGCCCCTTCTGCCCGCAGAGGCGATGTGCTGCACACCAGGCATTCAGAGCCATGCAAGGCGTGAATGCGCGCCCATGCAAGCCTGCCCCCAAACCAGCCAATGTCTACAGCAAAACCGCCGCGCGCACGCAGGCCGCATACCTCGCCCTCGCTCCAATTGGCAGGCAGGGCAGGCAGCAGATGCAGCGCACCATCGTGGCTTTGCAGCAGCATTTCAGCTATGCCTGCCGTACCGCCAAAATTGCCATCAATCTGAAAGGGAGGGTGGTTGTCAAACAGATTGGGCAGTGTAGAATGCGCCAGCAGCTGCTGCAAATGGTATCCGGCTTCGCTGCCCTGATGCAGGCGTGCAAAAAAGTTGACAATCCAGGCGCGGCTCCAGCCGGTGTGACCGCCCCCGTGTGAAAGCCGGCGCTGCAGGGTTTGCTGTGCTGCCCGTGCCAGTTCGGGGGTTTTGCGCGGCGTAATCCGGTCGTGCGGATGCAGGCAAAACAGCTGCGACATATGCCTGTGCCCCGGCTCCGCTTCCTCATAATCCTCCAGCCACTCCATCAGCTGCCCATGCCTGCCAACGGCCGGAGCGGGCAGACGGTCGCGCGCTGTACTCAGCTCCTGCCGAAACCCCTCGTCGGTGCCCAGCGCTTCTGCCGCCTCTATGCAAAAACTGAACAGGGCGTAAATAATCTGGCTGTCCATAGATGGAGCCATGCAGAGGCTGCCGCGTGCGCCGCCGGGCAGAATGTACACGTTTTCAGGCGAGATGGAAGGGCCGGAAAGCAGCTGCCCGGTTTGCGGATGAGGAACCAGGTAATCAATAAAAAAGAGTGCCGCTTCTTTTGCCGTACGGTAGGCGCGGCGGAGAAAAGCTTTGCTGCCCCCAAACAGATAATGCTCGCGCAAATGCAGGCAGAGCCATGCTGCGCCGCAGGGCCACATGCCCCACCCAGCCCCGTCGATGGGGGCAGTGTGTGCCCACAGGTCGGTGTTGTGGTGCGCCACAAAGCCGCGTGCATTGTAATGCCTTTTTGCAGTGCGCCGCCCTGGTTCCACCATGCGCTCGATCAGGTTGAACAGAGGCAGATGACACTCTGGCAGAGCGCAGGTTTCTGCCGGCCAGTAGTTCATCTGAGTGTTGATGTTGATCGTGAACTTGCTCTCCCAGGCCGGGTGCAGCTGGTGGTTCCAGATGCCCTGCAAATTGGCGGGCAGACCGCCCGGCCTGCTGCTGCAAATAAGCAGATAGCGGCCATACTGAAAATAAAGCGCCAGCAGGCCGAGGTCAAATTCACCCTGCTGCACCCTTTGCAGGCGCTGGCGGGTAGAAAGGGCAGCCAGTTCGGGGCAGGGCGCGCCCAGCGACAAAGATACCCTGCGAAACAACCGCCGATGCGCCCGCACATGCGCGCTTCGCAGCGAAGGCCAGTGCGCCTTTTCGGCAGCAAGCCTGCTGCTGCACACAGCCAGCGGGTCGGCATGCCGCCAGGAAGTCGCAGCCGTGAAAAGCAGAAGCAGAGAGTGCGCGCCTTGCACATGCAGCGCCTGCTCTTCGGGTTCTACGCTGCCCGCATCTGCATGCACCTGCAGCAGCGCAGCAAACTCCATGCCCTCGCCGCCGTCGCACCTGCCCTGCAGTTTCAGCATGCCTCCGGGCAGCGCCTGTGCCACGGCATCGGCCTCGCGGCTCAGGCGAATACGCAGATTGATCGGGGCGCTGCTGCGAATGCGCATTACAAACAGCGGTCTGCTGCTGTGCACAAAGCACTCGCGCAGCAGAGTCTGGCCGTTTCGACTGCATTCCATGCGGGCTGCGGCGCTGTCGAGGTCGAGCTGCCGGCTGTAGCGATCTGGTTCGACGCACTCTTCAACCTCTTCCAGCCAGAGTTCTCCCAGCGTCTGGTAGGGGGGCTGGCGCAGCGGCCTTGCCATCATGCGGGCCTCCGCCAGTTCCTGCGCCTCGCGGGGCCTGCCCTCCATTAAAAGCCGGCGCACTTCCGGCAGCGCCTCCAGCGCATCGGCGTTGGTATCATCCCATGCGCTTCCCGACCAGAGGGTCTCTTCGTTCAGCGCTATGCGCTCTAACTGCACGCCCCCATACACCATGGCTCCCAGGGCGCCGCTGCCCAGCGGAAGAGCCTCATTCCAGTCGGAGGCAGGCTCATTGTATCGAAGAATCAGCGGCTGGCGGGCGCTGCTCATAGCATTTCTCCTTGCAGTGCGGGCAGTTCAGGCAGAAAGCAGACCGGCCTGCAGCAGCATCTGGCGCAGGCTCTGTTCCTGTTGAGGCGTAAGGTTGACCAGCGGCGGGCGTACCGACAGTCTGCACATGCCCCGCAGCGCCATCACCGACTTGTTGTTTGCCATACCCGGGAACCGGGTGAGTATATCCATCATGACATCTACTTTTTGCTGTGCCGATTCTGCCGCTGCCTCATCGCTGCCCAGTGCGGCGCGGCGCGCGGCAGCAACCAGATGCGGAAAGGCATTGCCCCCGCCCGAAATGCTGCCGGCGGCCCCATTGCGCGCTGCCAGCAGAATCAGACGGTCGCTGCCCGGAAAAATGCGCAGGTTTGGAAAGGTGCGAATGTAGTTCAAGGCAGATTCCGGGCTGCCGGTGCTGTCTTTCAAACCCGCCAGATTGGGATGATTTTGCAGCAGGCCAATTACCTCTTCGGTAATGGGCACCGCCGACATTTGCGGTATGTGGTAAAGCAGCATTGGTATGTCGGCGGCATCCAGCGCAGGCAGAAAGGCGTTGGCAATGCCCTGCGCCGGAGGGTTTTTGAAAAAGAAAGGCGGCAGGGTAAGCACGCCGTCGGCCCCGGCGCGGGCGGCATGTTTTGTAAGCGCAACGGTATCGGTTACAGAGGCAGCGCCGGTACCGGCCACCACCAGCATTTCGCCCTTCTGCTCAAGAAACGCCTCCAGTACGCGGCAGCGTTCATCTACCGAAAGCGAGGTGCCTTCCCCGTTGGTGCCGCACACCACCACCCCGTCGATGCCTGCCTGCCGCTGCTCTTCAAGCAGGGCGGGCACATGCTGCAGGGCCAAATTCCCTTCCGAATCGAAGGGGGTTGCAATAGCGGTAAGCAGGCCGCTGAGTCGGGCGGCGCGTGGATGAGTCATGGTTATGGGTTCCCCTGGGCAGCTGCGCCAGAGGCCCCGGAAGATGAGGACGGAAGGGCTGGAGGCGCAGGAGGCTGTGAAAGAGCCGGGTCTTTCAGAAAGTTGGTTCTATACTGGCAGGCTTTTATAAGATCGCGCTCGTACAGCGAAGCCTGCACAAACGAGGTGAGGTTGAGGCGGGTCATCAGCTGCTGCAGCACAGCCGGAAACGGGTTGATGCTGCCCCTGTTCACGGCGCGGTCGTACAGAGTGGTAAGCCCTGCCTCCGAATGCACCACATCAGATACCACGCCTGTAATGGTCTGGCCGTTCACAGTCACCGTAACAGGCAGACTGGCAGGCCAGTAGTCATGCTGTGCGGTTTCAATCTGGGCCACCTGAAAAGCCTTGCTTTTCTGGCCTGCTCGCTGAAACACCGCAGTGAGGCGCTTGTCGGCAATTACCTCCATCACGGCATCCGCCCCGGTCAGCTCTGCACCGGTAGCAGGGTCGACCACATCGAGAACGCCCTGCGGCGTAACATCTATGCCAAACCGGTGAAAATCTGCCAGAAACGCCGCAGGGTTGTCGCTTTTTTCCTGCTGCAGCACATGCATCAGGTCTCCTTTGCCGTCTGCAGCGGTAATAAACTGCAAAAACCCTATTGAAACATACCCTGTGTCGTAGGTATTGATGGCATCAAATCCGCCTTCCAGCCGCGATACCGCTTCGGCTGCCCTGGTTTGCGATGGGGTAAGCCCGGCGGCGGCAAACAGGCTGTCCAGCTTTTTGCGGGGCATGGCGCTCACCGGCGTGCCGCCGGTATCCACCCCCTGTGCGAAGCGATAGTAGGCATACGAAAGGGGCACATTGGTGTGGTCGGTGTAGGTGTAGCGCATGCCGTTGTCGAAGGTAATGGTGGTAGAGAGAGGCGCTGCCGCCTCTGCGAAAGGCGGTGGGTCTCCGCAGGCAGCCAGCAGGTCGGGCGGAATGGGGCCTGGGGCGGGCGGCTGCGCCCCTTCCAGCCCCAGGCCGGTTCCCACATGCAGGGCCGCATTTTCTGCATCTGCGCCGGCATGTGCATTCCAGGCATCTGCGGCGAGGCGCGCCGCCACCCACTGCCTCCAGTCGCTGTGCTGCGGGTCGGCGGCGGCAATGCTGGCCGGCGTCTGGGTAGGAGGCGCACCGGCAGCGCCCAGGGCGATCTGGTATTTCAGCATCCACTGCGAGCCGCCTGCCGTAGGCCGCACCTGAAACAGACCCTGGTTTATAAAATTGGCGGGCGGCGAAGTCTGTATGCGGCCGGGCGTGTTCCAGTAGGCAACCAGCAGCGCACGCTCCTGCGGTGAAAAAAGCGGCACCTGGGCAGGCACAGAAGCGGCAGGCGGCGTCTGCCCCTGTGCGGCCAGTGCTGCCAAACCAATGCCGGCAGCAGCCATGCGCATCAGGCGGACGGCATCACGAGAGATTTGCACACAGCATTCCATCTCTGTCTCTTCTTCTTTCAGCGCACTCTTGAACCGGGGGGCACTCCCTCTGCAATGGGGCGCACCAGCACCGCCCTGCCCTCTACATCTGCAGCCAGCAGCATTCCCTGCGACTCTATGCCCCGCATTTTGCGCGGCTGCAGATTTGCCACCACCACCACCTGTTTTCCCACCAGCTCTTCCGGGCTGTAGTACTCTGCCACCCCGGCCAGAATGGTGCGGGTCTCTTCCTCGCCAGTCTGCACCGTAAGGCGCAGCAGTTTGGTAGCATTGGGCACAGGTTCTGCTGCCAGCACTTCCCCAACTTTCAAATGCACTTTCATAAAGTCATCTATGGTAATCAGCGTTTCTTCCGCTGCAGCATCCGGCGGCGGGAGCGGTGTGCCGGGCGGCACGGTTTCCGCATGTGCATTGCTCATATTTCTTCTCTCCTCTTTTGTTTCCTTCAAAGCGCCTGTCCGTTTCAAATCAGCTTCCGTTACAACAAGGTCTGCAATACGCGGGAATACCGGTTTGGGCGGCTGCAGTTCAGCGCCTGGCTCCAGTCCGCCCCACTGCACTGCACCCCAGCGGGCCTCATCAAACGATCCCCCCACCTGTGCGCAGAGGGCGCGGGCGGCGGTGGGCATGAATGGCGTAAGCATGAGTGAGGCTATGCGCGCTGCTTCCAGGCAGACATACAGGGTTTGGGCCAGCATCTCTTCTGCCTGTCTGTCTCCTTCTGTAGCCTGTTTAGCCAGCGCCCAGGGCATGCGCACATCGATGTACTTGTTCATGCGCCCAACCAGTGACATTACGCTTTCAATGGCATGGTTGAGCCTGAATTCGCTCATACAGCGCTGAAATTCGCTTTGCGCCTCGCCGGCCAGGGCCACAATTTCCTCATCCATAGCGCGGGGGGCTGGCACCTGGCCGCCGCAGTATTTTTGCACCATGTTCACCGTGCGGTTTACCAGATTGCCCAGGTCGTTGGCGAGGTCTGTGTTGTATCGCCGCAGGCAGTTTTCCAGCGTAAACTCGGTATCCATGCCGAAGTTCATTTCGCGGCACAATATATAGCGCAGTGCATCTACGGCCAGGGTGCGGTCTGTGCCGCTTCTCTCCTGCAGCAAGCCTGCCATGGCACTCGGATGCGGCAGGCCGCCGGTGCTTTTGCCTGCCTTCTCCCCCGCTTTCAGGCCGGGCACAGTCCAAAAGCCGTGTGCAAACACCTGCCGCGGCAGAGGCAGGTCAAGCGCCATCAGCATGGCTGGCCAGAGAGTGGCATGAAAGCGCACAAAAATTTCCTTGCCCATAAAATGCGCATCGGCCGGCCAGCGGTCTTCCCATCCGCTCTCCCCGTTGGGCCAGCCCGTAGAGGCGAGGTAGCTGATGAGCGCATCAAACCAGACGTAGATCACCTTGCTGCTGTCGCCGGGAAACGGAATTCCCCACCCTTTGTTGGGGCGGGTAATGCACATATCGCGCAGACCCTCCTGAATAAAGCTCACCACCTCATTGCGCCTGAATTCTGGCAGCAAAAATTCGGGGTGGCTTTCTATGTGCTGCAGCAGTTTTTCACTGAAGGCGCTGAGTCGAAAAAAGTAGTTTTCCTCGCTTACGCGCACCACAGGCTTGCCGGTTTCAAGAGCAATGCCGTTTTCTACATCGCTGTCGCGGTAAAAGGTCTCATCGCTTACGCTGTACCAGCCTTCGTAGGTATCGCGGTACACATGGCCTTTTTCAAGCAGTATGCGAAAAAAGGTTTGCACTGCCTCTGTATGGCGAGGTTCTGTAGTGCGAATAAAATCGCTGTAGCAAACATCCAGGTCATCCCAGCAGGCGCGGAATGCGCTTGCCAGGCCGTCTACAAAAGTCATGGGAGGCATGCCGGCGTTTTCTGCCGCCTCCTGAATTTTGGCACCGTTTTCATCGGTACCGGTAAGCATCACTGCCTTTTTGCCCTGCATTCTCTGGTAGCGGGTAAGGGCATCACAGGCCACAGTGGTAAGGGCCGTGCCTACATGCGGCAGACCGTTTACATAATAGATTGGGGTGGTAATGTAGTAAGTACTGCGCTCACCAGGCTTCATGGCTGCTCCGTATCTGATGTCTGCTCTGCTGCCTCTTCCAGTTCTTCTGCAGTGAGGGGAGGCTGCTGCAGAAGAGTGCGGGCGGCTTCTTCCTGTTCGGCAGGCACATAAATGGGTACTGTACCGGCAACGTGCAGAAAGGCAGAGTCATCGTACTGAGATACCGGCGGCGTAAAGGCGGCAATATTTTCTGCCTGCAGTGCGGCGCACACCGCCAGCGCCTCTGAAGAATCTGATGCAGTGAATACGCATACCGGCGTTTTGTCTTCGGGTGTTTGCCGGCTCACTGGTTCATCCCTCCGGGCATGCAGCCGCACATGCCGTTCATGCAGCCTCCCGCCCCGCACGAAACAGGCGGGGAGGCCGATTCGGGCTGAGGCTGAGCGGTAACCGAAAGCAGTTTCACCACGCGCCCGGCGCCGCAGCTGGGGCAGTGCGCATCTGCACTGCTGCCAGAACGCACAAGGGTTTTGAAATTGTGGCTGCATTCCTTGCATTTGTATTCGTACACGGGCATGTTACTCTTCTCCTTCGGGAGTAATGGCTTCTTCGGCATCTGATATAAGGCTGTGCACCTGACAGCCGCGGCAGTCTGTGCAGCGGGTTGTTTTTACAATGCTCAGTTCGGCTGCTGCAAACTCTTTTTCCTCGCCAGTTTCCAGCAGTTTCACCAGGGCGGTTTCTGTTTTCAGGTTCAGGTCCATCACCTTTCCCTGCCCTGTCGGGGTGGTTACGGTCTGCCCTATCTGCGGCAGGCGGTTTTGGGCTTCTTCAGGGGTATCCTGCTCGTAGCGCAGACAGCACATCAGTTTGCCGCACACCCCCGAAAACTTTACCGGGTTGAGGTAGAGGCTCTGGTCTTTGGCCATTTTCATCGAAACCGGCGCAAATTCGGTAAGAAAGGTAGCGCAGCAAAGCGTGAGGCCGCAGGGGCCAATGCCGCCCATCATGCGCGCCTGGTCGCGTGCGCCCACCTGGTGCAGTTGTATGCGCACATGCAGCTGCCCCCCCAGATCGCGCACCAGCTCGCGAAAGTCTACTCGGTTTTCTGCTGCAAAGTAAATGGTAAGGTGCCCCGCATCAAAAGAGTACTCAGCCTGCAGCAGGCGCATGGGCAGTTCGAGGCGCTTCACCGCCTCGGCGCAAAGCTCCAGGGCATGTTTTGCCTTCTGCCTGTTCCGCTGCTCCTGCAGCAGGTCTGCATCGGTAACACGCCTCACCACAGCCTTCAGGGGCGCCTCCAGGTCGGCCTCAGAAACCTGACGGCTGGCAATGCGCACCGTGCCAGGCTCTTCGCCGCGCGTAGTTTCCACCACCACCCGGTCACCCTCCTTCAAAGGCAGGCCGGCGGTGTCAAACCAGTAAGACCGCGCCACGCGCTTGAAGGCCACACCAACACATTCGGGCATAAGCACCCACTCCCTCTGTATACCTGCAAATTTCGCTGCACAATGCAGCAAGAGAGCCGGCAGGCATCCGCGCATCATGCACAATCACATAATACTGGAAGAATTTTTGCCTCTTTCTGAAGTAAAAATAACTGCAGGTACATCTATTTTACACCAGAAGGAGCAATCTGTTGACCATTACCGTATCAGGCTACGCGGCACAGTCCGCCAATTCACCGCTTTCCAGCTTTCAGTTTACCCGCAGAACCCCCCGGCCAGACGATGTTGTGATAGAGATTCTTTACTGCGGAGTTTGCCACACCGATATACACCAGGCGCGCAACGAATGGCATGGCAGCCAGTACCCTGTGGTGCCCGGCCATGAAATTATCGGCAGGGTGCAGAGCGTTGGCTCAGAGGTAACCAAATTTCAGCCCGGCGACATGGCGGGTGTAGGCTGCATGGTAGACTCATGCCGGCACTGCGCCAGCTGCCGCGAAGGGCTGGAACAGTACTGCGAGGAGGGCGGCCCTACCTGGTCATACAACGACAAAGACCGCCATGACCAGATGCCCACCTACGGCGGCTACTCTGACCGCATTGTAGTTACCCAAGACTTTGCAGTGCCCATTCCTGCCGGGCTGGATATCGCTACAGCCGCCCCGCTTTTCTGCGCCGGCATTACAACCTATTCTCCCCTGCGACACTGGCAGATTGGGAAGGGCAGCAAAATTGCGGTAGTGGGGCTGGGCGGCCTGGGGCACATGGCCCTCAAGTTTGCCCATGCCCTGGGTGCGCACACTACTCTGTTTACGCGCACCCCCGGCAAAACAGAAGAAGCATACCGCCTGGGTGCAGACAGCGTGATACTTTCTACCGACAGCAGCCAGATGCGCGCCGCGGCAAGCCAGTTTGACTTTATACTAGATACCGTACCCAACGAACACGACCTGAACCCCTACCTTGAAACCCTTCAACGCGACGGGGTGTGCGTGCTGGTAGGGCAGCTCACCCCCCTGCAGCCGCCGGTTGCCGCCGGAATGCTGATTGGCCGGCGCAGAGCCATTGCAGGCTCGGTGATAGGCGGCATTGCAGAAACCGCCGAAATGCTGCAGTTTTGCGCCGACAACGGCATTGGCTGCGATGTAGAAAGCATTGCCATACAGCAGATAAACGAAGCATACGAGCGAATGCTGAAAAGCGACGTACGCTACCGCTTCGTAATAGACATGGCCTCGCTGAAAGAGGGCTAACCATGCGTGCAGGGCCGGCAGCAGCGCTGTTTGCTGTCAGCCCTCCCACATGGGCATGTTTCTCCCCATCTTCTGTTCAACTGCCTTGTGGTACACCACTGCCCCCACCGCAATATCTTCCAGCGCAACCCCCACCGACTTGAAAAGTGTAATCTGCCTGTTGTCTGTACGGCCGGGATGTCTGCCCCCCACAATGTGCGAAAGCTCTACCACATCTTCCCAGCGCAGACGGCGGCTTTCGTAGGGCGGCAGCAGGTCGCCGGCTTCCTGGCGTGCCTGCTCTATCGATTCTACAGCAACCAGGTCGGCGCGCCCTACCGCATCGCCATCCAGTTCCCGCTTCATCAGCAGGTTGCTGCCCACCGCATTGATATGCACCCCCTGCGACAGCCATTCTCCATGCAGCACCGGGCTAACCGCAGAGGTTGCGGTAATCACAATCTGCCTGCCTTCGGCAGCCTCTTCGGGTTTTGCGGCAGGGGCTGCCTCACACTGCAGCTTCGCGCTCATGCGCCTGCAAAAATCTGCACGGTGCTGAGGGTCGCGGCTCCATACTGCAACATGCCCCACGCTGCGCACTGCACACACTGCTTCCAGCTGCGTTTCGGCCTGCCAGCCTGTGCCGTAAATGCCCACCCGCATATTCGGTTCGTTTGCAGCCATGCAGCGCGCGGCCACTCCGCTGGCTGCCCCGGTGCGAATGCGCCCCAGGTTATCGGCCTCTATCATGGCCAGCAAATCGCCGTTGTGTGCGCAGTAAAGCATCACCAGAAAACGCGTGCGGGGCGCAAATGAGGTGTATGCCTTTGTGCCAAACATGTTCAGCCCCAGGTCAGAGGCAGACATGGTATGATAGGTTCCCTGCGGAACAAACAGCCTTCGGCGAGGCTGAAGAGTAACCTCGCCCAGCGCCTGCCTGCCAAATGCCCCCTCTACAGCCTCTATCGCCTCCTCCATGCTCAACAGCTGCTCAACATCCTGCTCGGTGAGATAAAGAGCCATGCTTTTCCTCCCCAGTTTGTGTGTTTTCAGGTCAGTATTCTCGCTTCAACCCCAAAATCCTCTTCTGCGCCCAACACAGCCCCAGGCACAAAGCATTCGGAACGCAAGGCAGCCACACCCCGGACGCATGCCACGGGGCTAAAACCCCGTGGAACAGAAGGTCAAGGGGGTGAGGTGAATCAGTGAGCATAGTTCCGTTCCCCGCAAAGCCGCCTCACCCCGGCCTAACGGCCTGCCGTCCATGATTTTACAGAGTACCCGGCGTACACTGCGGTTGACAATACTCCTCTGCACGACACATAATAACCGCATACAGGAGCCGCCATACATGACCTCCGGGGTGCAGGGGCGCGTATTGAAAGACCGCCGCACAAAAAACCTTACTGCCCGATTACATCCGGGAGACATCGCTCTCATCTGTCACCCTGACCTGGATGTAACAGCTGCCCGCGCCCTGGTAGAAAGGCGCGTGGCCGCAGTGGTCAATGCTGCCGCCTCTGTTACTGGCAGGTATCCCAACAGAGGCCCCGCCATTTTGCTGGAAGCAGGCATACCCCTGCTCGATGAAGTGCCTCTGGATCAGTTTGATTCTGCCCCCGGCGGAAGCGATGCCTGCCTGCAGGGAAATACCCTCTGCTTTGGCGGCAAGCTCACGCTCACAGGCGTGCTGATGACCCCTGAGAGGCTGGCAGCGCTCTCTGAAGCGGCGCGCGCCAACCTGAGCAGCGAGCTGCGCCAGTTTGCACAAAACACCATGCAGCATATTGAGCAGGAACAGTGGCTGCTGTACGAACCGGTAGAATCGCCGCCCCTGCGCACACGCTTCACAGGCAGGCATGCGCTCATTGTGGTGCGCGGCGAGGGCTACCGGCAAGACCTGGCCATGCTTTCGGTTTATCTGCAGGATACTCGGCCTGTGCTGGTGGGGGTAGACGGCGGGGCGGATGCGCTGCTGGAAGCAAATTTGAAACCAGATGTGATTTTAGGGGATATGGATAGCGTGAGCGATGCGGCGCTGCGCTGCGGAGCAGAGCTGGTGGTGCATGCATACCCCAGGGGCGACAGCAGGGGCGCACCGGGCATGAAGAGGGTAAACGAACTGGGCCTGCAGGCGCATGCACTGCCCTCGGCAGGCACCAGCGAAGATGTTGCCATGCTGATGGCAGATGCCATGGGTGCGGCGCTCATTGTAGCTGTGGGCACCCATTTTTCGCTGGAAGAATTTTTAGACAAAGGGCGCAGCGGCATGGCAAGCACCTTTCTTACCCGTCTGCGCATAGGGTCTAAACTGGTAGACGCCAAGGGCATAGCGCGCCTGTACGCGGGGCAGCGCATACGCATGCGAGACATTGGCCTGATTGTGGTGGCGGCGGCTTCGCCCATTGTAGCCGCGGTGCTGCTTACCAGCCCCGGCAGAGCCATGCTGCAGTTTATAGAGGTATGGCTCAGGTTTCATTTGCACCGATGACACATTTATCTGCAGCAGGAGGCGCCTGTGGGGCCGGGATTTAAGTACCATGTGGCAACCATTGCTGCCATCTTTTTTGCACTCACCACAGGGCTGGTGGTGGGCAGCCTCATTGTAAGCCCCCGGCTGGTAAAAGGCTATGCAGGGGCATTGAAAGGACTGCGCATTACCCTCAACCAGGACATAGAAAATAAAAGCGTGCAGCTGAGCCAGTCTCAAAAATTTGTGCGCACGCTTTTGCCGCTCGCACTGCAAAACCGGCTGGAGGGGCAGTCGGTAGCCATTGTGCAAACCGGTTCCTCTTCCGAATCGCTGCAGTCTGCAGAAGAAGCGCTGAAAATGGCGGGAGCGCGCATCTCTGCAGTGATCACGCCCAGGCAGAGCATGGATGTTTCGCAGGCTGATCTGCAAGCCAGCCTGCAGCAAATTGCCGCCGGCTACCCCGGCATGCCCCTCAACAGAACCGAGCTGGCCGCACGCATGGCAAAAGCCCTGCTGCATGGTGATGACCCGCAAAACGGACTGCTGGTGCAGCTGCAAAGAGGCGGCCTTATCTCTCTCAACAACGACTCATACGATGGCTCACTGGCAAGGTATGTGGTCATGCTGGCAGGCGGGAGGGGCCTCAATCCGCTGCGAATACAGCGGGTAGATGCACCACTGGCGGCAGCGCTGATTAAGCAGGGCGCAGTGGTGGTGATGGCCGAACCACAAAACACAGAGGTTTCTGATGTGCCTCTCTACCATAACCTCGGCCTGGATATTGCTACTATAGACAATATGGATACACGCATGGGGCAGTTCAGCCTAATCTACGCACTGCGCGGCCACAAAGACGACTATGGCCAGAAAAGCACCGCGCACGCACTGCTGCCGCCGCTGCCCACTACGCTTTCTGGAAACAACCCATGACCCTTCTAACCGTATTGATACCTGCATACAACGAAGAAGAGCGCATAGCAGACACCCTCAGGGCAGTGCGCCGGCTGGCCGCCCAGATGGAAGTGCTGGTGATAGACGACGGCTCTACCGATCATACCGCAGCTATGGCCGAGCAAAGCGGGGCAGACCTGGTGCTGCGCGTACCACATGCAGGCAAGGGACAGGCGCTGCAGGCAGGGTATCTGGTTGCCCAGGGAGACCTGCTGCTGATGCTGGATGCCGACCTGGGCGCAACTGCTGCGGAAGCAGAACGCCTGCTGCATGCTATTACCGAAGGGGCAGCAGACATGGCCATTGCGCAGCTGCAGAGCGGCGGGGGGAAAGGCGGGGGAATGGGGCTGGTGGTGAAACTGGCAAGGTTTGGAATTAGAAGGCTGACAGGCTGCACCATGCACACGCCGCTTTCGGGGCAGAGAGCGCTGCGCAGAACGGTGCTGGAACAGACAGGAGGCTTCGACCAGGGATGGGGCGCCGAGGTAGCGCTTACCATAAAAGCCATTCGCAGCGGCTGCAGGGTGATAGAGGTGCCCTGCCGCATGACGCACAGAGTAACAGGACGCAGCGCCGCCCACATTGCACACCGGGCAGCACAGTTTTTGGCCGTGCTAAGGGTGCTTGTACAACTGCAGGGGCAGCTGCCTGCCAGAAAGATGCTGCCCAAATGAACGATGCACTGCTGGCAGCAGCCGGAACTGCGCTCATGCTGCTCATCCCCTACACAGCCAGAATGCTGAAAAAATGGGGCCATGCGCAAACCAATTTTCAGGGAAGGCGGGTTGTGCAAAGCATGGGGCTGCCTATTCTGCTCTGGGCAGAAGTCATGATGGCGCTGCAAATGTGGATGCACCCCGCGGCGCGGCGCATTCTGCCGCTCTGGATGCTGGTGCTGGCTTGGTTTGCACTGCTTGGCCTGGCCGATGATGCGCTGGGCAGCGCAAGCAGCAAAGGGGTGCGCGGGCACGTTAGGGCGCTGCTGCATGGAGAAATTACTACCGGCATGCTGAAAATGACGGGCGGGCTGGCAGCGGCATTTCTGGCCGGGATGCAGCTGCACCCGCATAGCGCAGGGCCGGCGTTTTTGGCAGGCATGCTCATTGCATTGTGCGCAAATATGCTCAACCTGCTCGACCTGAGGCCGGGCAGGGCAGGCGCGATCTTTCTGGCTGCAGCAATACCATGCGCCCTGTTTTACAGCCGCGCCTGGCCGCTCTGGCTGGTGGTTGTGCCCACCCTGCCGCTTTGGCTGCTCGACCGCAATGCGCTGCTGATGCTGGGAGACTGCGGCAGCAACCTGCTGGGTGCTGCGCTGGGGCTGGCGCTGGCAGTATGCCTGCCGGTAAACGTGCAGGCTGCAGCAGCCGCGGCGCTTATTGTGCTGCACCTTGTGGCCGAAAAGCGCTCTTTTACAGCCATTATTGAAAAAAACAGGCTGTTGAAAACCATAGACCAATGGACAGGAGTAAGGGAACCATGAGTCAGCTCCCCGCGGAGAATGTACAAATACGCAAGGCAGCCAGAGAGGATGCGCCTGTTCTCATCTCTTTGCTGCAGGCTCTTGCAGAATACGAGAAGCTGCCCGGCCCGGATGAGGATGCAAGACGCCGCCTGCTGAAGCATGGCTGGCCGGAAGACGGCTCTCCGCCATTTTTTGAGGCATGGCTTGCAGAGCTGCCCGAAGGCACAGCCGCGGGAGGAGCGTTCACCAGCAGCAACTACTCCACGTTTTTGGCCCAGCCCACCCTTTACCTGGAAGACCTGTTTGTGCTTCCCGCCTACCGGCGCATGGGTATAGGTTCTGCCATACTGCGCACCCTGGAAGATGTGGCGCGCAAACGGGGCTGTGGCAGAATGGAATGGGTGGTGCTTGACTGGAACCGCACTGCACTGGAGTTTTACCATCGGCATGGCGCCACCTATCTGCCCGAATGGAGGTGCTATCGGCTCACGCTGTAGAGCGCTCCTGCCAGCCATGCGGCACCCTGAAAAAACCCCTCAAAAAGAGTCGTCGGTCTCCAGTAGCCTTGCGCTACTCTAGAGGTCGACGACTCTTTTGTACATTTTT
>DAIDHN010000076.1 GCA_027459665.1 Chthonomonadaceae bacterium
TTTGCCATTGCCTGGTTGAGGCCGCCAATCTGTGCTTGCAGGCTCTGAGAAATAATCAGTCCGGCTGGGTTGTCTGCAGCGGTATTTATGCTCATGCCGCTGGAAAGTTTTTGAATGCTGCCTGCTACTGCGTCGCTGACGTTGCTCAGGTTGCGCAGAGCATCCATGGCTGTTACGTTGGTGTTGATGTACAATCCCATCGCTGTCAATCTCCTCCATGATGTGGGCTAATCCGGGCTTCCTGCCTCAGAAAAACAGTTTAATATTTACTGTCAGCCCGAAGGTCAGTCTGCTTTTGGTCAGTACTGCCTCCCTCACTGTAATTCTTATTCCACAAAAACTGGTGAATATACCATAAAAAAATCCTGCAGTTTTTATCTGCAGGAAATGCTTTCGCTCTAAACCGTTTACAGCTATATATGGCAGCTGTGCAAACCTCGTTTTTGAAGGTACTTCTGATGGTACTCTTCCGCCTCGGTAAACTCGCCCGCAGGAGAAATCTGTGTTACAATAGGTCTCTTGAACCTGCCAGAAACATTCAATTCAGTCTTCTGTTTCTCTGCTTCCAGTTTCTGTGCCTCTGTATAATAAAATACTGCAGAACGATACTGCGAACCAGTGTCCGGCCCCTGGCGGTTCAGTGTGGTTGGGTCATGGTTCTCCCAAAAAGCCCTGAGCAAATCTGCATAAGAAATAACCATTGGGTCATATTCAATATATACTACCTCGGCATGCCCCGTCAGGTCTGTACAAACTTCTCGATAGGTCGGATTTTTGGTATGTCCTCCTGCATATCCTACCCTGGTCTGTAACACGCCCGACATATTCTGAAAAACTGCTTCGACCCCCCAGAAACACCCTGCGCCAAACATTGCCTGTTCCATTTAGTTCTCCTTTCTGCATAGTCTATCCATTCACATTACGATTGTAAATACATACTGTTCCATGCCGCACAACAGTGTGCAGTTATTTATCGGGTTTCTGTCGGAATATTTTTGCTGCAAAGGAAGCAGGGTCCAGACGCATATTTTCAGTGCTCACTTCACCAATAGGAATGTCAAGTGTGGGCAGCAGGCCCACTGCTTTCGAATAGCCCAGTCTCTGTTCGGCAAATACACTTCTATGCCCTACTATCAGATAGGCAGTGCATGAACAAAGAGCGGCATACATGCCAATTGGTCCGCCCAGTATCTCCAGCCCCATCACCACCGCAGCAATGGGTGTGTTTGCAGCAGCGGCAACCATGGCAACAAAACCAAATCGTGCCAGCAGCATAGCAGGCAAATGAAACGCTATCCCCAGTGCAGCACCAGAAGTGGCGCCAATAAAAAAGATAGGGCGAATTACACCGCCAACACCGCCAGTTTTCAACGTGAGTGTCGTAGCCAGAATTTTTACAGCAAAAGCCGCAAGATAAATGCCTGCTATACCTGCCAAAAGAGAATGGGCTGAATAGACCAGATGACCTTCCAGTGCTTTATCAAGCACTCGCTCGCTCAATCCTGCGTACCCCGCTCCAAACAGCGTATAGAGGGCAATCAATGCAATACCGCCTGCAATGGCAACAAGAAACGGCCTCTCAGAAAAACGCTTCAAAGCTTTGTCTGTAAGTTTCATGCTTTCAGTAAGCAACAGGGCGACAACCCCAAAAACAATGCCGCTTCCAAGTGATAGCAATGTCAGTTCAACAGTATTCAACCCGCCGTACAGCTGATGCAGGCTAATTAGGGTGTGTACAGGCGGCGGGGTACCACATATCAGCTGGGCAACCACGCCTGCAAGAACACAGGGAAACAGTACCGGATATTCCAGCTGGCCTGTATACAAAACCTCCACCCCAAAAATAGCGCCGGATATAGGGGTGCCGAATACTGCAGCAAACCCTGCACCCACGCCGCATATCACCAGCCTGCGTCTGTCTTCCTGTGAGACGCGCAAAATATTGGCGAGAACTGAAGAGATGCCTGCACCCATCTGTGCTGCAGGCCCTTCTTTGCCAGTTGAACCGCCAAAAGTAAGGGTAACAATATTCAGCAGTATGCGCACAGGTATGGCGGCAGTTGAGAGGTTGCCGCTCTTTTCATGTATCGCCTGAATCACCGCATCGGTGCCTTCGGTAGGTACATGTTCTTCAGGGTGCGTCAGCATCCTGGATACAACCATACAGCATAAAAGTGCAACAGGCAGAAAGTAATAGGTCTGGATGCCATGCAGAGCGCTTTGGTGAGAAAAAGATATTCCAGCCGACAAAACAAAAAGGTAAAGCCTTACACATAGCCCGGTAAGAATGCCAATGCCTATTCCAAGCAGTGACCATTTTACTACATTGACAAGCAGTACTGCCTGCTCTGCATACCAAAAAAGCTTCTCCCCTTCCAGAGATGCATACTCTGCGCCTGATATGCCTTCTACACTGCCATCTAACTTCTGCTCTGACTCATCTTTCTGTTTTTCAGACAATATCTGCCTCCAGCTTCTGTTTAACAGTCTGCTTTTTTGTGTATCGAGTAATATCTGTCATCCTTTATTCTTTCTTCTCAATACTTTTCCTAATCGGTAATCAGGGTGAAGCTGTATTTTGTATTCATTCAACTCGCCAATAGGAATGTCAAGTGTGGGCAGCAGGCCCACTGCTTTCGAATAGCCCAGTCTCTGTTCGGCAAATACACTTCTATGCCCTACTATCAGATAGGCAGTGCATGAACAAAGAGCGGCATACATGCCAATTGGCCCGCCCAGCACCTCCAGCCCCATCACCACCGCAGCAATGGGTGTGTTTGCAGCAGCGGCAACCATGGCAACAAAACCAAATCGTGCCAGCAGCATAGCAGGCAAATGAAACGCTATCCCCAGTGCAGCGCCAGAAGTGGCGCCAACAAAAAAGATAGGAGTCATAATTCCTCCTACGCCGCCTGTTTTCAGAGATAAAGAGGTGGCTGTTATCTTCACCAGAAAACCTGCCAGAAACAGTCCTCCAATGCCTGAAAGCAGTGCCCCAGGCATTGTATAAAGCTTGCCGTTCAAGGCATTGTGTAGCACTGTTTCACTCAGACCCGCATAGTTCGCACCAAACAAAAGATACAGCATGGCAATGGCCAGCCCCCCCATAAGTGAAACCAAATATGGCCGTGATCTGAATCGGCTAAAAAACTTGTCTGTATATCGCAGCATTTCAATAAAAAGCAATGCAACCAGACCAAAAAATACACCGCTTGCCAATGCCAGCAAAGTCAATTCCAGGGTATTCAGATCGTGAAAAATTTGGGTTGCAAACATAGACCTGACAATTGGCGGAGGAGTGCCGCACACAAGTTGAGCCACAATCCCGCCAAGTATGCAGGGGAACAGCACCGGGTACTCCAGCTGACCAGTATACAAAACCTCTACCCCAAACACTGCTCCCGAAATAGGTGTGCCAAAAATGGCTGCAAACCCGGCCGCAACACCACAAATCACCAGGCGGCGGCGGTCTTCATCAGAGATGCGCAGCAAATCTGCCAGCACACTTGAAGTGGCCGCACCTATTTGAGCCGCAGGCCCTTCCTTGCCGACCGAGCCGCCAAACGTAAGCGTAAACAGGTTCAGCAAAATACGCACTGGTATGGTTGATGCTCTTAAACGACCGCTTTTTTCATGAATTGCCTGTATCACAGCATCGGTTCCCTCACTCGGAACGTGCTCTTCCGGGCGAGTCAGCATCAAAGACACTCGAGTACAAAGTATCAGAATGAAAGGGAGAAAGAGAAACAAATACAAGTGATTGTGCAGAGCAGTATTTCGCAGGCTGCTTCCTGAATCCAATAGAAACTCATACAAATGAACTGCTAAGCCGCTCAGTATGCCTACCAGCACTCCTAAAAAGGCCCATTTCAGCACATTGAGCATAAGTATTACCTGCTCGGTATGCCAGTATAACGGAAGCGCACTGTTTTGAAGGGAAGTTTCTACTCCAGATACCTCAGTGTCTGCACCGGAGGTTTTCTCTGTATCTGCATGGTTAGACGAGTCAGACATAAATGCACACTCTCCCTTCACCGATAAGTATGATAAATTTATCTTTTTAGTTTACATGACCGCACTATAGAATGTACACAATATCATCATTACGAAGAAAATTTTGTGTAATATATCAATATTGCTAATAATTCAAACAACTAGAATTCAATGCAATCTTGCAGTTTCCTGTGCTACCATATTAAGTATCAATAGTAACGTGTTTGTACATCATACGGATGCTTTTCACGGTGTACACAGGGAGGTCATGAGTGGAAAATTACGACGTCTATGAATACGACGTGCTAATCATAGGGTCAGGCGGAGCCGGACTGAGGGCAGCTATCGCCGCCAGGGAAGCAGGCTGTAAAGTGGGTGTGGTCTGTAAGTCGCTGCTTGGCAAAGCCCATACCGTTATGGCTGAAGGGGGAGTTGCAGCCGCACTCGCAAACATGACCAATCCAGATGGCAGCAAGGAAGCCGACAGCTGGAAAGTTCACTTCGTGGACACAATGAAGGGGGGAGCATTTCTTAATAACTGGAGAATTGTAGAGATTTTTGCAAAAGAGGCTCCCCAGCGTGTGTTGGAACTGGAGCAGTATGGAGCGGTTTTTGACCGCACTCCTGAAGGATTGATTGCAGAGCGTCCTTTCGGGGGGCATAAATACAGACGCCTTAACCATGTAGGCGATCGAACTGGCCTGGAAATTATACGCACACTGCAAGACAAGGCAGTCGGCGTGGGCATCAACGTACATATGGAAGTAACCTGCACGCGCCTGTTGAAAAATGCAGACAGAGTAGTGGGAGTACTGGGTTATTACCGCGAAAGCGGCCGATACATAGTTCTCAAGGCAAAAGCGGTGGTTCTTGCAACAGGTGGATGGGGACGCATGTTCAAGTACACTTCCAACTCGTGGGAAGGAACTGGCGATGGCCTGATGATGGCATACGAAGCTGGTGCTGAACTGCTTGATATGGAGATGATACAGTTTCACCCTACGGGCATGGTGTGGCCCCCAGGCATGAGAGGCATACTTGTTACAGAAGGTGTACGAGGAGAAGGGGGGGTGTTGCGCAATAAAAAAGGAGAACGCTTCATGTTCAACCCCGACTATATGCCCCCCTTGTACAAGGGCCAGTTCGCAGATACTGAAGAAGAGGGTGCCCGCTGGCTGGAAGATAAACAGAATAACAGACGCCCGCCAGAACTGCTGCCCAGAGACGTGGTTGCACGTGCCATTTACAGAGAAGTAGAGGCCGGAAATGGCTCTGAACATGGAGGAGTTTACCTGGATGTAACGCATCGCGGGGCAGAATACATCAAACGAAAGCTCCCCTCCATGTACGAACAGTTTCATGCAATGGGCGGTGTAGATATTACAAAAGAACCCATGGAAGTCTACCCAACCATTCATTACACTATGGGCGGCATACGCGTAGAACCGGAAAGCTGTGCAACAACGGTGCCTGGCCTCTTTGCTGCAGGCGAAGTGGCAGCCGGGCTGCATGGTGCCAACAGGCTGGGGGGCAACTCTCTTTCAGACATCATTGTCTTTGGCAAAAGAGCAGGCGAAGCTGCAGCTGCTTTTGCCGCCAGCGCAAAACAGGGTGAAATAGATGACACGCAGATAGAAGAAGAACAAAACTATCTCATGTCTCCCCTGCTCAGCGCTTCAGGCGAAAACCCATACACCATTCACCAGGAACTGCAGGAAAATATGCAGAAGAATGCCATGATTGCCAGAACGGAAGCAGGCCTGTTGGAAGCGCTGGAAAAAATACAGGAGCTGCAGAAAAGGGCAGAGCACCTGCACGTAGATGGAGACCGGTTCTTCAACCCCGGATGGCATGCCGCAAGAGACATTCGCTTCATGCTCAAAACCTCTGAAGTCATTGTGAGATGCGCACTGGAACGAAAAGAAAGCAGAGGAGCGCAGTGGAGACTGGACTATCGGGAGATGGACAATGCAGACTGGGGTAAAAAAAACCTGATTGCAAGCAAACAGGAAGACCGAGTACAAATAACTGCCGTGCCACTGCAGGAAATGCCAGAAGAACTGAAAAAGCTCTTTGAGGAGGTCAAATAAATATGTCGAATATAACGCTCAGAGTGTACCGTGGAAACAGTTCAGGAGGGCAAATGGTATCGTATGAAGTGCCAAAAGCCCCTGGCATGGTGGTTCTGGATGCCATTCACTACATTCAGAAAAACCTGGATACTACACTTGCCTGCAGATGGAACTGCAAAGCGGCGAAATGTGGTTCTTGCAGCGCTGAAATAGATGGTAAACCACGGCTTATGTGCAAAACCAGTGTGGAAGACTATCCAGAAGGCGTCATCACAGTTGGACCGGTAAGGGCATTCCCTATTCTCAAAGACCTTGTGACCGACGTTTCGTGGAATTTTCGCATCGCCTCCAAAATCCCACCTTTACAGGTGCGCGAAGAGGCAGCGGGAAAACCATTCGTACTGCAGCAGGTAGATGTAGACAGAGTGCAGGAATTCAGAAAATGCATCGAGTGTTTTTTGTGTCAGGATGTATGCCACGTAATCAGGGAACACAACAGAAAAGATGCATTCTTCGGCCCCAGGCAGATGGTTCGCATTGCTGGCCTCGAAATGCACCCAATGGATGATCTGAACCGAAGAGAGCAGCTTAGGGCGGAGGCTGGAGTTGGCATGTGCAACATTACAAAATGCTGCACAGAAGTATGCCCCGAACACATACACATCACAGACAACGCTATTATTCCAATGAAAGAAAGAGTAGTAGACGACTATTTTGATCCGGTTTCCGGCCTGCTGCGTACACTGGGAGTGCTGCCGAAACGAACTAAAAAACCATTCAAATCAGTGCCTAACGAGCAAACAGTTATCGTAGGCAACACTACCCTTGCCGCTAAATAACAATCAAATCAGAGTCGCTATTTTCTCAGGTGCAGCTATTTTCGGCTGCACCTGATTCTATTTGAGGCTGCGCTTATCCAGTCGAACAGTCACCTTCTGCATAACAGTACTAGTAACCATGGGGCGGGCAGTATCTACCGCTGTATAATGAGGATGCAGTATCTGCATGGCATTTTTCATATGATGATAATGTTTTTCTGCTGCCAAAACTCGCAGGGCATTTTTGAGAATTGAAACTCTGGCAGATGGCACCAGCAGATTCAAATAAACATGATCTCTCTCAACATACTTCCCAGGCAGCAAAACTTCCCCTGCTATTCCATGCTTGTGCGCCCAGGTCAAAAGATCATTTGCCGTCGCAGCAGGGTCAGTCACGGTAGTGGCAAGTCTCAGTTCTCTTCCATTGTTCAGCCCGTTTTTCCTCACAGCGCTCCTGGCTTCATGCAGCAGTTCTCTTCCTTTCTCACTGGCAAAATACTGCGCAGTCATCTTATCTGCTGCTTCACTGGTCGGGTCAGGAGACACAACGATCTCTGTTAGGTTCTTTCTGTCGCCTGCCCTGCCTGCTGTTGAAGCAGGTCTATGAGGTGTCTCAGCCTGTGAAATATGTTGCCTGGCAGGCACGGTATGCTCGGCTGTAGTAACAGCAGTTTTTTCGTACCTTGCCAGCGCAAAAGCTGCACAGCTGGCCAGCAGAAGGCTGCCTGCTGCCATGGCTGGTTTCAACTTGCTTCTGCGCACATTCTCTGCCGGCATAGCTGGCAGCTGCATCAGTATGCGCATAACCAAATCAGAATGCTCAGGGGCGGGCAACTGCAGTGCTTTGGCAACATCTCGGTAAAAAACTTCGCTTTCTCTGCACTTGGGGCATCTTTCAAGATGCCTGCAAACCATCCTGCTCAGCAAGGGAGAAAGCTCGCCATCCAGCCACGCCTTGACCTGCTTGTCCCAAAAGTGCAGGCAAATATATGAAGCGCTTTTATTTTGTAGTGATAAACGCATCCTCGCCCCCTTCACTGTCTACGCAGTGCAAAAGCGTTTTCAAATTCTTCATGGCATGAAATAATCTCGACTTCACAGTGCCAACAGGCACACCCAGCATTTCTGCAATTTCTGGGTAAGTGAAGCCATAAAGCTCATGCATCTCTACAACCTCCCTGTGCGAACTGCTCAATTGCTTCAAAGCGGCAAGTATGCTTTCCGACAAAATATCCGCTTCCAACACCCGCTCAGGATCTGCAGAAAGTGAATTACTGGCAAGAAATATAGTCTCATCCAGAGAAACTGCCTCCGGCCGCATTCGTCTATGGTATTCCATGCAATGATTCAATGCCACGCGAAATATCCAGGTGGAAAGCCTGCTTCGCCCGCCAAAATTTCGAATGCTTTTATACACAGCCAAAAAAATATCCTGAGTCAGGTCTTCTGCATCTGCTTCATTGCGGGCATATCTTTTGGCAAGTCGAAATACTTTAGGCTCATACAAGTGCAGCAGTTCTGCAAATGCAGTACGCTCACCAGCCTGCAATTTTTTCACAAATGCACGTTCTGCAAGTATATTTGCCACAGACCTATGCCTGCCTTCAAACAGCGGGAGCTGCGTTTTCGTTCGGGTAGCAGTTAGATAACTCAATGCTGCCTGTTCCAATAATTCTCTCCCATCGCTCATCTTCCCTGCAGAACTATGCATGGCTTTCAACTACTTTATCTGTTGTTAAAATACCCGATTGGGTTCAAATGGTCAGGCATCACAGCATACATTCCACATATTTTACTGTATGGTCAATCTCTGCTCAATAGATACGTCGAATATATAGGCGGCAATGACGCACAACTTGCTTTTCAACGCACTCCGGGCATATAATGATCAGTGTACCTATTGCATACATAAGCCGCATGGGAGGGAATGAATGCAGCGCAGCTCTTGGATACTACTGGGAATATGTGTTTTTATAGCGGTTACATTACTGACTACGTACCACTACTCTACAAAACAAACCGCAGAAATGAACCAGGCAGTGGCCTTTGCAATGGTGCATACCATGCAAAAAGATGTACGCGATAAAAATGTAGATCAGCTTATGAGTTTTGTAGACCCCAGCAGCATGACTAATATAGCAGACAATACACCAAAGCGCATAAGAAAGATTATTGCCCAGGCATTAGCTGCAATGCATTCGCCACGAGCAGTAGTCACTAATATGCAGTACTCGGCGGGAACCAATCAGGTTGTTGTTGAAGGTGATCTGAATATTGAGGATGACGGGCCGGATTACTCCAGTTCGCTCACTTCGGGGCACCTCACTTTCTACCTCAAACCTGTTACAACATCTCACATGTTCGGGCTTTGGCATACTAAAGAGTGGAAAATAACACGGGCAGCATGGTCGGGGCAGAACCCAGACTCTTACGGCGGCATTTAACTCTATGATACGCAATTTCTATTCTATAGACTACCAGGTGCACTCCTTCCGCTCGCATGATGGCAAAGCATCCATTGCAGAACAATGCAGTAAAGCAGTTGAACTGGGATTGGATGAAATAGGCTTTACAGAACACAAAGACTTCGATCCGTTTGACCCAGAAGTAAACTATTTTGAATATGACCGCTACATGCAGGAAATAGAAGAGGCCAGAAGCGCCTGGAAAGGAAAGCTGATCATTCGTGCAGGAGTGGAAATAGATTACCAGATATGGTTCGAAGATAAAATTGCAGAATACCTGCAAAACCACTCCTTTGATTTTGTGCTGGGCAGTGTTCACTATGTAAACAGAAAAATGATCATGACCCCAGAGTACAACAAGACACACAATCAAGTCAGTGCCTATCAAAGTTATTTTCTAGAAGTACTTCATTCTGTACAAAGCGGTTTGTTCGATGTCCTCTCTCACCTGGAGTATGCCAATCGAAGAGGCATCGCTGCGTGGGGACCCTATTCACCCGAACCACACAGGGATGTTCTTACTGCTATTTTTCAAGAATTGATCTCACGTGATATGGCTTTTGAAATCAATACTGCAGGGCTGCATCAAAACCTGGGGGTAATGTATCCAGTAGAACAGACTGTGCAGATATATGCATCGCTGGGAGGCAGAAAAATTACGATAGGTTCAGATGCACACCACCCCGATCAGCTGGCCTGGCAGTTTGCAGATGCAGCACAAACTGCTCTTCGATGCGGCATTTCATCACTTGCCACCTACCAAAATAGAATTTGTATTATGAAACCATTGAAAGCATGAAAGTAGCAATCGTTGCCTCTACAGGAAACTACTGCGGTATTGCTGCCTACACCAGAGCGCTGATGGAGGGGATGCGGCATATTCCGAATCTGGATACTGTACTGGTGCCGGTGAGAGAAGGAAAACAACCCCCAGAGTTTTATCGTACACAAGCCGATATTCTCAATGCACCCGACATTGACCTGGTTCACATTCAGCATGAATACTCGTTCTGGGGGGGCATTCTTCCTCGTACATCTGCCTACTGGGAATTTCGGTATCTTATACAGAAACCTGTTGTGCTTACTGCACATACCACATACTCAGCCTTTGAAATGCTCAGATATGCATCAGAAAAACGTCCTGTAAAAAAACTGATGAAGGCGCTGCTGCTGCGTAATGAAAGATGGCTAGACAGCATAGAAACGGCGCCATTTGTCACCGCTGTCACTATTGTTCATACTGCAGCTGCCCGAAAAACTCTGCTGCAGCGCGGAGTCAAGCCAGCATGTGTACATGTCATTCCTGCAGGCATTCCACCGCCGCTCACACTAAATGGAGCAGGAGACGACTTCAGAAAGAAGTGGGGACTGGAAAATAAAACACTCATCACCCTCTTCGGATACATAACCGGCAACAAGGGCTACGAACTGGTGCTCAAGGCAATGCCGCAGCTGCCTCAAAGTGTTGTACTGGTAATCGCTGGCGGCATACGCACACCCGATATGCAGCCTTACCTGCAGCATCTGAAAAACACTATCCAGCAGGCTAATCTTCAAAATAGAGTGGTGATAACAGGCTACTTGTCTGAAGAAGAAACCGCCGGTGCAATGCAGGCTGCAGATATTGCACTCACGCCCCATACACAAGCTACCGGCTCATACTCGGTTGCCATGCCTCTGGCTTATGGCAAACCTGTACTTGCCTCTGACCAGGATTGTTTTGTGGAAATTGCGCTGCGTAAAAACTGCCTTGTCACATTTCCCTCGGGCAGTGCAGAACTTTTTACCAGCAAACTGCTGCAGCTTCTCGACAATCCACAGCAGAGAGATGAAATGTCTCGGCAGGCTCTGCTCTATGCCAGGCAATGTTCATGGCAAAATATCGCTGCCAGCACAATGCGGGTTTATCAGCAGGCCATGCGGGTTTATGCTCCTCATCAGGGTATGCATTTGCACCCTGATGAGGAAGCAGACACTACGCCAGCTGTTCAATAGCCGCTGGGCGCATCTGTATCGCACGCAAACGGCTGGAATCAAATTTCTTCTGCCTGTCAAATGTATAAATGCCGTTTAGCTCAGGATATACATCTGTAAGCTGAGTGTAGCAGTAACCAAACATCTGAACATTGTCCAGAAGTATGTCGCACGTGTCCTGAAATCTACTGAAAAAATCATCCAGTGTTCCAGGGTCAGAACCATATCCCCAGGTGCTTGCAGCGCCCTCACGATGGTCTTCAGGCACCCAGCGAAATCCTCCAAACTCACTCACCCAGTAAGGCTGGTTTTTGTAATCTACAGATATAGAGTGGTTCCCTTCGGTATTGGTATAAACTCTACCCTCATGCATATGCGAATGATGTTCCCTGAAGCTTTCAAGGCCCTTCGCGTAATCAGGGTCGGTAATGTAGTCATGGCTGTCATACACATCGGCAAATGGCACCCTGTGAGAATAACCTGAGGCATCCAGCACTGGTCTGCTCGTATCCATTGCCTTGGTAGCCAAATACATTCCAACGGTCACATCATCCAGCCCAACTATCCTATCTTCCAATCGCTGCCAGGTCTCATTCAAAGGGCACCAACCGATGATGGAGGGGTGAGAATAATCACGCTCAAGAGCCTCCAGCCACTGTGTAATATAGGTAGCAGACTGTTTTTGATGATCATGTGATGGTCCATAGCCGCCACATCCCCAGTCGCCAAATTCTCCCCACACCAGGTAACCCAGCTGGTCTGCATGATACAAAAACCGCTCTTCAAACACCTTCTGGTGCAGCCTTGCCCCATTGAAACCAGCTTCCATGCTCATTACAATATCTGCCTTCAACGCTGCATCAGAGGGTGCAGTCATCACACCGTCAGGGTAGTAGCCCTGGTCAAGCACCAGGCGCTGAAATACATTGCGCCCGTTTATCCGTATTGCCTGCCCGTCTATAGCTATACTGCGCAAACCGGCATAACTCATAATCCTGTCTGCGTCGACTCCATTTTCATCCTTCAATATGAGCTCAATGTTGTAAAGAAACGGATTGCCAGGCTCCCACAAATACACTTTCCCTTCTGGTATGTGCAATAACATTCTTGCAGCAAAGTCACCGTCTGCCGAGCAGTGTTCCTCTGCCAGAACAGAATCAGCATCCAGCAAACGTGCCGTAACAGAGTAACCTTTTTTGTTTTGTGTCAGCGGCAGTTCCAGGTGAAAGGCGTTGTGCAGAGTATCAGGCGTGATGCGCGGACGCTTGAAAGCAGCAGCATTCACCGGTTCCATCCACACACTCTGCCATATGCCGGTAGTACGGGTGTACAAGCATCCGTGGGGTGCATAACTTTGCGATTGTTTGCCTCTGGGCTTTGGCTCGCGGCGGTCATCTCTCGCACGTACCACTATCTCAAGCGAGTCACCGGCGTTCACCCCCTCAGCACACACTGAAAAAGAAGTGAACCCGCCCCTATGCCTTCCAGCCTCCCTGCCGTTTATCCAGACAGTTGCATCGTAGTCTACTGCGCCAAAGTGAATCCAGATAAGTTTTCCCTGCCAGTCGGTCGGAACAACGGTTTTTTTGCGGTACCAAACGGCTTCCATAAAATCTGTGTGTTCCACGCCCGAAAGTTTGGATTCTGGACAGAATGGCACTATAATCTGACTGGAATAAGGTTTGGTCAGTAAACCGCGATCCAAACCACTGTCGCCGTAATCTATCTCAAACTCCCAAACTCCATTCAAACATTCCCACTCCTCGCGAACAAACTGTGGACGAGGGTATTCTGACCTGGGAACCTCCATATATAGTTATCCTTTGCTCAGTGTAGCAGCCAAATGCCGCCCATTCATTCTTTCTATGTGAGTTCGCTCTTCTCCTGCAAAATTTGAAGGATTTTCGCTGTCTATAATAGAATGTACTCTCAGAAAGTTCAGGAGCTTCACCCAATGTCAGTTTCGCCGGTAGATCAGCACGACAACCAACCACCTTCTCACAGTGGCTCAGCAAACTCTTTCTCCAACTGGATTAGCTGGAGAGCCATGCTGCTGGCAGTGCTGTTTGCACCTCTTACAGTTTACTGGACAACCGATCAGGCCGTAGATGTCATTTTTTCCCTCATGATTCCACCGGTCATCATGACCTTTGTTGTTGCTGTCGGCAATTTACTCCTCCGCAAAATTGCCCCAAAATATGCACTGAATGAAGGGGAACTGATCATCTTCTATGGCATGCAAACGGTTTTAGGAGCCATGAGCGCCGAATGGATGAATACTATCAATCCGCAAATCTATTCCTACGCGCTTTTTGCATCCAACAATTCAACCTACAAAGATAAAATGCTCCCCTACCTGAGCAAATGGCTGGTTATACCCAGAAAAGATGCACATCTTTTCAAGGCTTTCAAAGTCGGCGGATACGGCCTGAACTATTCGCTGCAGCATTTGCATCTCTGGTGGATATATATCTTTTCCTGGACCGTTATCGTAGTGCTGGTCTGTTTCGCCATGCTCTGCATCAACTCACTTATGAGAGATGAATGGACAAGCAGGGAAAAACTGGCTTTTCCAATTATACAACTCCCTATGGCTATTGTGCAGGCGGGGGCAGGCAAACTGCCGCTTTGGAAAAACAAATTCTTCACCGGCGCTTTTCTAGTTATGTTCACCATAGATATGATCAACGGGTTTCACATGCTCTACCCAAATGTACCGCTCATTCAGGTGCGTTTCATGGGTGACCTGCAAACCTACTTCCCCAACCCGCCTTTCAATGCTATTGGCTGGACGCCTATAGGCATCTTTCCATACATGTCTGTCATAGGTTTCTTTATGCCAACAGACCTGCTCTTCTCGTGCATTTTCTTCTTTTTCTTTCGCAAAGCAATGCAGGTATTCACCTATGCAATTGGCTACACCGACAGTGCCGGGGTATTCGGCGGAGGCGGTCTTATACCTAGCCCGCCCTACTTCTCCGAACAGTCTTGGGGAGCCTTCCTGGGTCTGTTTGTAACTGCGATATGGGTTGCAAGGGGATACCTTAAAGAGGTTTGGCAGCAGATAAGACATGGCCATCCACCGGGCGACCGAGGAGTACCGCACAGGTTTACATTCATCGGCCTCATTGTCAGCCTCCTGCTGCTTTCAGGTTTGTGTCTGAAACTGGGCATTCCACTCTGGATGATTCTGGTAAGCATTGTCCTCTTCCTTATTTTCAGCACTGCTCTTACACGCATGAGGGCGCAAATCGGTCCGCCTTCACATGAAATGGCCTTTATGGGGCCAAACCAGATGATTGTCGATTTCGCCGGAACCGAAAACCTCAGTCAAAGCGGTATTACGCGAATGGTTAGCACCTTCTTCTTCATGAACAGAATTCACCGCACCGATGTTATGCCACACCAGCTGGAAGCCATGAAGATGGGAGAGACGGCCCGAATCAATCAGAGAGCGCTGTTTATGGCTATTCTCTTTGCCACAGTACTCGGAAGCATTCTGGGGCATGTAATGCACATCATTCAGGGATATTACTATGGTGCAGGAGATGGCGGCGGAGATATGAGCGGGGTAGTTAGTACCCTTACCAGCCAGCATCAGCCGCTCAATATCACAGC
>DAIDHN010000077.1 GCA_027459665.1 Chthonomonadaceae bacterium
ATCAGCTCGGGCGCACCCGGTTTATCAAACGATGACGACAACGCCTACACGGTAAATGCTGCAGCCAAGTTTGGCAGCGTGCATGCCAACCTGGGCTACCGCTACGTCGACCCGCGCTTCTACTCTGCAGGTTCGTGGGGACATGTGGGCAACTGGTACAACCCCACCAACATTCAGGGGCCATATGCCAACGTAGCCTTCAATCTGGGTCACAAGCTCTCGCTCAACCTGGGTGGAGCTTACTACAGCGGCGCTCGCAACCGCGTGTACGGCGCAGGGCTTGGTTTCACCACCGGCAGCAGCGTAGCAGATGTAACTGCAGGCGTGACCTACAAGTTCAACAAGAAGATAGACCTGATGGTGAACTATGAGGGCGCTCTGTACAGCCTGGCAGGCAGCGTATCTGCAAGCGGCAAACGCGCACAGCCAGTAGAGCAGTACATCACCTTCGGCACCAACCTGCATCTGGCTGGCAACACCACTCTTGGCGTAGCCTATCAGCTGCTTGGTGTGCAGGATGTGCATGGCGGCCTGGGCACCGGCGGATACAACGCCAACGTGCTTACCTCACAGGTTAGCGTACACTTCTAACTCTGGTTAGCATACAAAACAACGAAGGGGCAGGCTGCAGAGCCTGCCCCTTCGTTTTATTTTAGGCTGAACAGCTACTCGCTTTCTGCTTCCGCACGGCGCCAGGCGCGCAGGCGCTCCAGCTCAAAGGCGAGCATGGGGGCAGGCACATCGGCAGCATTCGACATGCGCTCCAGCACTCTGGCCAGACCGCGCTCGGCAAGCTCATCAGGGTCTTCAGGGTAAATTTTGTCCATCGCTTCAGCCAGAGCGTACAGGGCATCATTCAGATAGCGGGCCTTGCCCTGCGGCATAGAGCGGTTGGGGGTTTGCGCATAAAGGCGGGCAATGTATTCGTACAGGCTGTCCCAGCCATCCAGAACCACCTCCTGCTTTTGCTGCTGCTGCCCCGCTGTTGCTTTGGATGCCGCTACGCGCTGATCACGAGCGCGCACTATCTCCCAGTCGTGCGGGACGGCGCCTTCTATCACGCGAATCGCAAGCGTCTGCTGAAACACCTCCTGAATCACCGCCTGTATGGCATGCATATGCGCAGGCTGCTGCAGATGCGTGGCCAGGTTGTAGTGCATGGTATCCATGCCCAGCACCAGAGTATTCTCCTCAAGCGCCAGGGGACGGCACTGCTCCAGCGCCTCCCAGAAGGAACGCCCGTTCACTCGGTCTTTCAATTGCTCCACGCATTTTGCCCACAAGAGAGGGAGTGTGGAAGAATTTATGGTCATATCAGTCCTTGTTTCTGCCCCATTCAGAGCAGCATCCGGGAGTTTTGCGCCATAGAGCGCTGTTGTAAAGTATACCTCACCCGCTTTCAGCACACTGCATCTACTGCCCGATTGCACATATGAGAGGGTGCGATTTTGCAGTGCTGCCAGATTTTGGCAAAGAGTATGTGCTGCTTGCCAGAAAGTTTATGGGCAAAACCCGCCGGTTTCAGCGCAGGCTGCCACTGCTTTATGACAAAAAGCATCTACTCGTAGCACACAATTAAAACGAGATATGCAAAATTGCACAATATTTAACAGAAAAACAGTTGACAGAATATCCAATCTGCTTTATAATACTGGTTGAGTATGGTTAAGTATGGGCAGAGTTTGTGGCCAATCTGAATTGCAAGGGATTTTACCAGTGTCAGAGATGCGCAACCCATCGGTACAAAAGGTATACGGAGCGCTTCGACAGCGCATTACAGGCAAAACCTACAGGGAAGGCATGTGGCTGCCCACAGAACGTGAGCTTGCGGCCGAATTTTCAGTAGACCGTTCGGTGGTGAGAGCCGCAATTACCTCACTGGTAGAACAGGGCCTGGTTGTACGTCAGCAGGGGCGCAGACCCTGGGTAAACGACCAGATACCGGTCATACGCCCCCCCAGCCTGCGCAGACAGGGAGTATACACACTGGCAGCCATTCTGCCGCAAACCACCAACAACCCCTGCGTGTATGCACTGTTGTGCGGAATACAGCGCGCTCTGCAGAGCCATACTGAGGCGGCACACCGCCTCATGGTTTTTACCAACCATGTAAAAGACCCCAAACGAGACAACAATCTGGAACAGAATGCGCTGGAAGCCATTCTGGAAGACAATATATCGGGTCTGATTTTGTGGCATATCTCTGGGGCGCAAACCATGCCATCCCTGCACAAACTGATTGAACAGAAAATTCCCATGGTGCTGGTAGACCGCAATGAAGCAGATATTCCCTGCGACTTTGTGGGCATACACAACCGCTACAGCACCGCCCAGGCAGTACGCACCCTGCTTGGCATGGGCCACAAACGCATTGCCTTTCTGCACGACATAGAAATGGTGAGTACTGTGCATGAGCGGGAGGCTGGGTATAGAGATGCCCTGCAGGAAGCAGGCATTGTGCCCGATCCATCGCTCATACTGCTGGCGGGCTTAAATCCTGCCGAGGCCGTGCATAAGCTGGTCTCTCTGCCGCAGCCGCCAACTGCACTCTGCTGCGTCAACGATTTTCTCGCGCATTCCATTCTCCTCGCCATGGAGGAACAGGGCCTGCATGCCCCCAGCGATTTCAGCGTAATAGGCTTCGATGACGTAGACCGCTTTACCCCTGGCCCGGCAGCGCTTACCACAGTGCAGCAGCCTTTTGAACAGATGGGCGCTACTGCAGTAGAACTGCTGCTGCAGCGTCTCAACAGCCGCTCTCCCGAATCGCATCCCCTCAAGCATGTGCTGCTTCCCACCATGCTGCAGATGCGCGCATCCATCGCTCCTCTCATCAAGGAACAGCAATGACCACAGCAGCGGTAACCTCACGCAAGGGGCGCACTCTCTGGCCATTCAAAATGCGCCTCGCAGTCATTGTTTTTCTGCCTCTGCTTGCAGCAGCGGTCTGGCTCAACGTGCAAAACATGCGCAAACGGGCAGTGCAGCAGCAAGTAAATGCAGGCATGGCGGCGCTGCAGCAAAAACAGCCGCTGCTTGCATTGAAAGAATGGAAAAAAGCGCTGGTAACCGACCCTGCACAGCCCGAACCCTATTTGCTGCTGGCATCACTGTATATACACATCGGGCAGCCGCAGCAGGCCATCCCCCTGCTTAAACACCTCTACCAGATAGCGCCGACAACACACCATGTACTCTGCAGACTGGCCGAGGCATATGCCCTTACCAACCAGAGCAGCCTCATGCTGAAAACTGCGCAACAGGCAGTAAAGGTAGAACCTGCCTGCCCGCGCGCACACACCATGCTGGGCATAGCGCTGGGAAATGTGCAAGACCATACCGGCGCTATTTCAGAACTGACCCGTGCTGCTGCACTGGCGCCTGGCGACCCCTACATCGCCACCACCCTGGCGCAGGCGCAGCTCGATACCGCAGACCTGAAAGGGTCGGAACAAACGCTGCAGCAGGTGCTTGCGGTACAACCAAATTATGCCACTGCATGGTATGTGCTGGGCTGGGCATATGCACGCAGCACGCCCACACCGCAAAACGTGCAGGCCGCAATTCACGCTTTTCAAAAACTGCAGGCACTCGATTCCTCGCGCACAGATGCGCTGGCAGAACTGGGCAGGCTGCAAATGCAGCAGGGCAACGCAGCGGCGGCTGCCTCACTGCTGCAAACAGCATGGAACCGCGGTATGCAGTCGCAGGAGGTTGCATTCGATCTGGCTTCTGCCTACCGACGCACCGGCAAAACCGCACAGGCAGCTGCCATGGATAAACAGTTTCAACGAATCAGCCAGTTCAATACAGAGTACCAATCGCTGCAAAAACAGCTGATTACTCACCCGCACAATGTATCTATTGCACTTGAACTGGCGCAACTCGAAATAGGGGCTAAAGACTATGCAGCGGCACAGCCCCTCATGAATGTCATACTGCAGCAGGACGCAGAAAACCCGACTGCGCTACAGTGTGCCATCCGCCTGTACCAGGCTGTTGGAGAGAAGCAAATCGCACAGGCATATCAGCAGCGCCTGCACAACCTGCAGGCTCTGAAAGGAGACAAACCATGAAAGGCAAAGTCAACCCGCTTGTAGCCGTGCTGGTAGTATTGGTACTGCTGGGAGCTATTACCGTGATTTTCCTCAAATCCACACAGGCGCCCGTTGGAGGTGCACCGCTTGGACCTGGAGGAGCAATGTCGGCTCATGCTCCGGCAAAACCTGCCCAGGGCGGAAAAAAATAAAAGCGTGTCTCTAAAAGACACTGTACCATTCGTGCCAGGAGGACATATGGACAAAAACAAAAAGACTGCTATCGCTGTTGCTCTGGTTGTCGTTGCACTCATAGCAGTAGTCTGGAGCATGAAAAGCAGTGGAGTGGTAGGCAGTTCTCAAAAACCGCCCACCGGGCCGCCTGCGCAGGCAATGCAGGCGTTCCACAGCTATGAAAATCATGGCGCTGGCGCTCAGGGCCAGCACTAAACAGAGTAGCGGGTTTTTACCCGCTGCAAACGGGGTGCCCAAAACGCATCCCGTACGTCATCACACAGACGCACTTACAACAGCGTCTAGTTCTACACCAAAGCAATAGGAGAATCCAAAGTGAAGCGAACCAGAAACAATGCATTCACACTGATCGAGCTACTTGTAGTTATTGCCATCATCGCGATTTTGGCTGCCATTCTGTTCCCGGTATTCGCACAGGCACGCGAATCTGCGCGAATTGCCAGTTGTCTCTCCAACATGAAACAGATCACTCTCGGAATGATCATGTACTCGCAAGACTACGATGAAATATTCCCAGGGAGCCGCATTGTGCGAGAGCCAGGCAACGTCGACGGCGACCCCGTGAACGGAAAAATCATCAGCTACCGAACCGTTACCTACCCCTACATCAAAAACTACCAGGTGTGGCAGTGCCCCTCCAACCCCAACCGCAACACGGCTACCGAAGAGGCAGACAAAAACTTCAAAATCTCTTATGCCACCAACGGCGTAATGCTCTATGACCAGACAGGCCCGGCAGATGCAGCGGTAGACCGCCCTGCACAGAACGTAATGTTTCTGGAATCTACCTGGGCAGACAACGACCTGGGCGACTGGGTAGGCCAGATCAACAACAGCGCATGCTCGTGGGGAACCGGCTTCTTCCAGCATCGCGGATCTACCAACGGCGGCAACAGCAACCCCAAACTCATCACCCCCAACGGCGGCATGGGCAACTGGGCCTTCTTCGACGGACATGTGAAGTCGCAGAAATTCGCCCAGGTGTTCCTGCTTCAGGGCCAGGCTCCCAACCGCTGGAACGAGTTTGGCCGCGAAGAGGCAAACGATCCTGGCAACACACTGCTTGACGTGCAGAGCAATATGTGCCCGCTCTATAACTAGCAGTTGCTTCTACGCATGAACCAGGCAACAAAACGCTTCGCCGCCGGCATCTGTGTCGGCGGCGGGGTTCTTCTACTGCTTTTTGCAGGCTTCAAACTGCTCAGCCCATCGCCAGCGCAAGTAGAGTATCAGCACGGCAGCGACCTGATGCAGGTTCAAATGTATGAGGCAGCACAAAAAGATTTTCAAACCGCCATTCGCCTCAATCCGCACTATCCGCCTCCTTACCGCGCGCTGGCCATGATGGCACAAAAGCAGGGCAGTTACCCTCTGGCCGCCGAATGGTGGCGCAAATACCTTCATCTCAGCCCCCATGCAAGCCATGCCTGGTGCCGTCTGGCTCTGACAGAGCTGGAAAGCGGCCAGGAAGTGCAGGCATACCAGGATGCGCACACCGAACTGAAACTGTCTCCACAGTGCCCGCGTGCCGCCCTGGTACTGGGAGAAATAGATGTTCACCGCTCTGAAGCGGCTGCAGCGCTGCTGCACCTGCAAACTGCCGCAAAAGCCTACCCAAACCAGCCGCAGGTGCAGCTTGCCTATGCACGCGTACTGGCGCTTACCCATCAGTATGACGACGCCGCGCAAATACTTCACACGCTGCTATCTGCCTACGCAAACCACCCCGACCCCTATGTGTGGCTGGGCTATGTATATGCTCGGCGCAGCAATTCACCGCAAGACTGGCAGAAGGCAGAAACCTTTCTGAGGCAGGGACTGGCAATCGACCCTGTGAATGCGCGCGCCCTGTTTGAGCTGGGGAGACTGCGCCTCATGGAGCGCCAGTATGCAAAAGCCATACCCCTTTTACAACAGGCCGCACAATACAAGCGGCACTTTTTGGGCGCACTCTACACCCTGGCTCAGGCACAGCAGGGCCTGCACCAAACCAGCGCTGCACTGCAAACACTCAAAGAGTTTCGCACAGAAAGCGATATGGCCCAGCAGGAAATCTCGCTGCTGAAATCATGCTCTGCCAACCCCAAAAACCCGGCGGTTTATCTCGCACTGGGCCAGCTGGAAATAAAGCGCCAGGAACCCAGAGCCGCACTCATCGTACTGCAAACTGCAAGCAAACTGCAGCCGGGCCAGCCGCAAATTCTGCTGGCAATAAAAAAAGCCCGCCAGATGCTGCACGCAAATGCCAGTGCACTCCCTTCAGGCATGCCCAGTCAGCCGTGAACAGCAAACCATGAACAGCAAACTATTTTTCAACCGACGCGCCTTTCTAAAGGCTTTTGCCTGCTCTGCACTGGCAGGGCTGCCGGGCTGCACCCAGCGGCCTGGCAAAACAGCCGCTTTGCAAACACCGCACAGTACACCAGCGCCAGACCCGCAAAACGGCATTTTTATAGATGTCGCGCAGCAGGCAGGCATACGATTTATAGAAAACAACGGCGCTGCAGGCAGCTTTGAATTTGTAGAAACTACAGGAGGCGGATGTGCTTTTCTTGACTACAACTGCGATGGGTTTATGGATGTGCTGCTCATACAGACCGGCCCCGATCCCGGAACACCGCTCTCTGCACCCAGGCCGCACTGTGTGCTTTACCACAACAATGGAGACGGCACGTTCACCGATGTAAGCCTCGAAGCAGGCTTCTGCTTTGATCAGGGCTATGCACAGGGAGTAGCCGTAGGCGACTTCAACAACGACGGTTATCCCGATGTATTCATCACCGCATACAATGGCTGCACCCTGCTGCAAAACGATGGACACGGCAAATTTCACAACGTAACACAAAAATCAGGCACAGGAGAAACCGGCCGCAGCAGATGGGCTACCTCGGCGGCATTTGGAGACTATAACAACGATGGGCTGCTCGACCTGATTGTACTGCACTACGCACCCTGGACGCCAGCCTCAAACACCGCCTGCCATGATGTGAAAAACCGCCTGGACTACTGCTCGCCGCAGGTATACACCTACGACCACCCTGCACTATACCGCAACAACGGCGACGGCACTTTTACCGATGTAACCGAAGAAACCGGCCTCAGCGTATTGAAAGGAAGAGGGCTGGGCGTGATCTGGATAGACTATGATCAAGATGGAAAACTCGACCTGTTTATTACCAACGACCTAATGCCAAACCAGCTGCTGCACAACGAAGGAGGCAGGTTCAAAGACGTGGGTCTGCAGGCAGGCGTAGCATATGGCTCAGACGGCAACACTCTCTCTGGCATGGGAGTTACTGCCGCCGACACAGACAACTCGGGATGGGAAAGCATTGTGGTTACCAACTTCTCAAGCCAGCCTGATTCATTTTACCATGCACTGGGAAAAGGAATGTTTGAAGACGACACCTACACTTCGGGCATAGGAGACGCTACCCTGACCACCCTCTCGTTTGGAGTAACGTTTCTAGATTACAACCGCGACGGCCTGCCCGATGTGTTCATTGGCAACGGACATGTAGACCCCTATGTTTCAGATTCCAGCCCAAACACCACCTACGCAGAACCCAAGCAGCTTTTGCAAAACCTGGGGGGCAGCCGCTTCCAGCTGGTTACCGCCGACCTCGGCAGCCTGGCAGTTCCCACGGTAACACGCGGGCTTGCTGTAGCAGATTACCTCAACCACGGCAGGCAGGCAGTGTTGACCAACAACCAAAACGAGCCGGCCCAGCTGCTGCAGTGCCGCAGCACAGACAGCAACCACTGGGTGAGCCTGCGGCTGGAGGGAGTGCACTGCAATAGAGACGGTGCAGGTGCGCTGGTGCGTCTGACAGCAGGCAGGGTGCTTCATTTCGCACAGAGCCGCCTCAGCAACGGCTATGCCTCTTCTTCTGACCCGCGCATCTATTTCGGGCTGGGTAAACACAAATACATTGAAAAACTGGAAATAGAGTGGCCGGGCAAACACCGGGAAGTATGGATCGGGCCTTTTGAAGCAGACCGCTTTTACCATGTCAGGCAGGGTTCCAAACCACAGGCAGACCCGCGAACCCGGCCCGCGCGTCTCTCTCAAAACGCCTCATGAAATCTGGCTCAATATCGAGAAGAAACCTGCTGCTCTCCACCCTTCTGCTGGCAGGGGGGCAGCAGGGATGCAAACCACCCCCAAAAACAGTACAGGCTGCCCCTGCCGGTCCTTTTCTTTTCTCCGACCAGGCGCAGCAGGCAGGGCTGAGCTTTGACTGGAGCCATCACGGCCGTTCTCCGCTCACCATTCTTGATACCGCAGGATACGGCTGCGCCTTTCTGGACTACGATGCCGACGGCCTGCTCGACATACTGCTGGTAGGGCAGCCTCACTGCAAGCTCTATCGCAACATGGGCAATGGAACCTTTGAGGATGTTACCCGGCAGGCAGGGCTGCAAGCAGAGGGATTTTTTATGGGGGCGGCAGTAGGAGACTACAACAACGACGGCTACCCCGATCTGTTTCTCACCGGATACGGATGCTGCGCCCTGTTTGAAAACCGCAGAGGCGTCTTTCACAACGTCACAGCACAGGCAGGGCTGCAGCCATCCAGCCGTTACGCATGGTCCACTTCAGCGGTCTGGACAGACCTGAACAACGACGGCAGGCTAGACCTGGCAGTAGGCCACTATGTTACCTTTACGCCAGCGACCCTGCAAACCTGTGCCTATTCAGGGGTGCAGGCTGCCTGCCCGCCGTTTTACTATGAACCGCAGTTTCTGAGCGTTTACCACAACAGCGGCTCGTATCCGTTTCATGAGGCAACAGAGCAGTGGGGTTTTTCAAAAAACCGGCACGGCAATACCCTGGGCATTGCAGCCGCCAGTTACGATGAAAGCGGTTTGCCCAGCCTCTACTGTGCAAATGACGGGCTGCCCGCCGATCTTTGGCATGCACACAACCACTTGTATGAAAATCTCTCCTCTATCAGCGGGGTAGCGCTGGATAGAAACGGAAACCCGCAGGCGGGCATGGGAGCGGACTGGGGCGACTACGACAACGATGGGCGGCTCGACCTGATAGTGGCCACGTTTCAGGACCAGGCGCGGGCGCTTTACCACAACGAAGGCGGCGGGCAGTTTTCCTATGCTTCCTGGGCGGCGGGGCTTGGCGCAGCCACTCTAAATCGTTTGGCATTCAGCGCACTCTGGGCTGATTTCAATGGAGACGGGCGCCTTGACCTAATGTTTACCAACGGGCATGTACAAGATACCATCCACCGTTTCAGGCCCCCTGCCACCTACCGCCAGCCCATGCAATGCTTCTGCAACACAGGCAGCGGCCATTTCACCGATGTTACCGCTCAGTGCGGCGACCCGCTGCAGCGCCCCATTGTGGGCAGAGGCATGGCGGTAGGCGACTACGACAACGACGGCCGCCCCGACCTGCTAGTGGTAAACCTGGAAGGCGGTCCCCTGCTGCTGCACAATGACTCGCCCGGGCAAAACTGGCTGGGCATTCGGCTCACAGGCACGCGAAGCAATAGAGACGCCATTGGGGCACAGGTTACGCTGGAGGCAGATGGGCTGCAGCAGATGCGCGAAGTGCAGACAGGCCGCGGCTACCTCAGCTCCTCCGACCCGCGCCTTCTGTTTGGCTTGGGCCGTGCGCAGTCTGTACAATCGCTGCAGGTACGCTGGCCCTCTGGATTGACCGAGCATCTGGCTCCTCCTGCCATCAATCGCTACTATACTCTGCAGGAAGGATCGGGCAGACTGAAATGAAGCGCTTTCTGTTTCCTGCCGGGTGTGCAGCCCTCTGCCTTCTGTTTGCAGCGGCATGGTGGTTTTCGCCATACGGCAGCAGTTGGAGGCTGAAGCGCATGAGCACCCCCCAGCTGGTAGCCTTCGCATCGGCAAACCCAGGCAGCGGAGAGGCGCTGCTGCTGCTTGCCGAACGGATGGAGAAAGCAGGGCGCACAGAAGAAGCCGTGCAAGATTACGTACAGGCAGGGCGCATTCTGCCTCATGCTCCTGCAGCCTGGGCTGGAGCAGTGCGCACCGCCCTGCAAGGCGGGCACTTGCATACCGCGCTGCACATTGCAGCCGGCGGCGCGCAAAAGCTGCCTCATTCTGCACGAGTACAAAGCGCACTGGGCGATGCACTGGCTGCGGCAGGCGAATGGGAGCAGGCTCTTGCTGCCTACCAGCGTGCAGTACAGTACAATGCAGCCCTGGCATCTGGCTGGCAGGGGCTTGCCCGCGCCGCACTGCACCGGGGCAACCTGCAGCTGGGTCTGCAGGCAGCAAGGCGCGCGGTTCGCCTGCAACCCGCCAACCCGGCATCTAAACTGCTGCTTGCCCGTCTGCTGCGCAAAAGCGGGCATCCCAATGCTGCACTGCAGCAGGTAAAACCGCTGCCCTTCTCGCCTGCCGCTGCCGCTGAAGAGTGCCGCGATGTGGCAGATGCAGCAGACAGCGCACAAAAACAGGCCAGCGCAATAGAACGCATTCGCAAGCTTATGCCGCTTTTGCAAGGTTCGCCTCAGTTGTTTACCGCTCGCAGGCGGCTGGCAGATTTGCTGCTTGAGCAAGGCAGACCGGCTGAGGCGGCAGTGCTGCTGCAGCTTGCCCTGCAAATGCAGCCGGGCAGCATGAGTGCGCAGTATGCACTGGGCAGAGCAATGGCACTGCAGGGCAAAACCGCAGAAGCAAAAAAACTGCTGGCAAAATTTCGGGCGCAAAGCCGGGTGCAGCGTTCTATCAGCAGGCTGCAAATGCGCCTGGGCAGGCAGCCAGACAACGTGCTGCTGCTCAATCGGCTTGCTGCAGTATATGCCTCGCAAAAACAGGTCAGCCAGGCCATGATTCTCTACCAGCGCAGCATTCAGCTCAACCCGGTACAGCCCGGGGTGCAGCATCAGTTGCGTCTTCTAGAAAACAGCATTCCATCTTTGCCGGCCACCCCGCCCGATAGCAGCGGCCCACCCTGATCTGCCCTCAGTCTGCAGGAAGCTGAAGAGTGTGTGCCATTTTGCTGCAGCCTATCTGCAGCAGGGTTTGCAAATTGATTACATCTTCGCCATTGTACTCCAGCAGAGTGCGCAGCGACTTGCTGCTCCCGCGCTGATACTCCTGCCAGAGCCGTACGGCATCCAGCCCGCTCAACCCATCGGTGTTTTCAGCACGCGACAGCCCAAGCTGCTTCTCAATCTTCTTCAGCCCTCCCCGGTACCCCAAACCGCGCAGCAGATAGCAAAGGTCTACATGCAGCTGGTTGAATGCCAAACCACGAAAAGTCTGCCGTATCATGGGTAAATCAAACCCGGTGCCAAAAAAAGTGACTAGCAGCGCACAGTCGGCAATGGCAGATGGAAACTCATGCAGATTATCGCCGCGCACAAACTGCTGCAGGTTTTTTCCGTCGTAAATGCCAATCAGGGTAATTGAATCAGCGTCTCTGCCGCCATCTGTCTCAATATCCAGGCAGGCCATGCGGTGCTGAAAAGAACCGGCTGCCCGCCAGTGATCCGCCGAGACAAGCCTTTTTGCAAACCAGGCATAATCCTCGGCTTCCAGCCTATGCACCGACTCTGGCACTATTTGTGCAAGCATGGTCTGCTGCTCTGCCGACAAAAAGCCGGGGGTGTCAGCATCCAGATAATCCTGCCAGGTGCAAATTCCAGCCTGCCACAAACGCCGCTCGGTAACAGCCCCAATGCCGGGAACATGAAGAAAGGTAGACTGCAAAATAGACATGTGATTTTCCGTGAACCGGTTTGGACTGGAGCATTATAACACATATCCCGTTTTCTGCCTAAAAGTACTAACAGAACTTTTTTGCCTTGTCAAGTAATTTGCAGCTTATGAGCAAGCATGCTATGAGTATACCGGCAAGAGCTTTACTGCTGCCGACAGGCAGACGGCGACCTTAGTCAGACAGTGTTCTTTGCCGATCACCACGATATGAGGCTGAGAAAACTGCCCATTCTTCGTGGTTATGCACCTGTATTTGCGATCAGTAGTTATAACATGTAAACTTACTTTTCGGCGCAGATCACAGTAAGTCAATACCTCACAGTTCTTCTTATTTTAAATATCGTAAAGAATGAAATAAAAATACCCATCAAACTCGTCAGTACGATAAAGCCAACGAGCAAGAGCAGCATTTCTAGAACAGAATGATAGACAATGCTGTCTGTAAACGGACTGCCGAGTTTATGCATAAAAAAGATTGAGAATACAAATAAAACAAAGACAGCACCTGCAACAATCTTCTGTAATGCATTTTTCCTTTTTGTTTGATCTATCCGCAACATATATTTTGACACGTAGGAATGTGAGGCTGCTTCCGAAACTCGTCTCAAGTATAAAGTTGAGAGAGTATCTACCCTTCTTCTCATCAGCTTTGATGAGAAGATAATGACTAAAAAGAAGGTTGTTGTCATTCCAGACAATCGTCCAGATACATACAATGGACAGCAAAAAAGAGTGTACAACACAATATCAAAATAGTCTTCACTTGCAGAACACCACTTCGATAACTTGCTCATATAGTTGTTCACGGCACTATCCTTAATTCTTTCCGGCATTCATGTTTGCGGTCATTTTATCATAAAATGCCAAGTCTCGACGGCAGTTAGGGCAAACTTGAGGATACCCTGCTCCTCACGTGCTGAAGCTTCACCAAAGAGTCTGTTTTGAGTAAAATCAGCGCTGCTTATCCTGCAAATCTTCAGCAGACCGCCCGGATATGTGATAGGCCCATTTAACATATCCTGCAGATAGCAAGATGAGCAGTATGCATAAACTTGGGAAGCCGACCGCCGAAACACATAATCGAAAATTGGATACAACCATAATACCGCAGAACACCCAGATATCCAGCAGGAACTGAAATCGAACACGCGCTTTTGTGGTTTTCACCCTATGGTGGCCAGTGCTGCCATCTTCCGATATGCTTCGATAGTAAAGTACCCCCAGAATAAGGTACCCGGTCAAAACTGCTGGCAATAACTGTATTACGCCACCCCGATCTCGTAAAAATCGTGATAAACATGCTGTTGGCCAATAGGCAGAGTAAACGTGTAACAACGTAATAACGGTGCCTGATGGTAGGCGCATTTTCAGTACATTGACATGTCCACGATTGTGTTTGATCGCATGCATTCAGCGACTCCCTGTTATTCAACACAAAAGTCGTCCCCCGATTGACTACATGTTCCACTCGGGGGACGACCTGGTAATTACCATCTTTCCCAAGTTTAACAGCATTTCGCAATCAAAGCCACTTTATGTGGTAATGCTCAGCTAGACATTGAACCCACTCGACCAAATACCCTGCCAGCCAAGTAAATAGTGTATTTAACATGTCTGCACCACAGACTGCTGCACATTCATCGAGGAATATGGGGCAAAGATACGGCATTGATCCACAAGCTAAGGCAGAGCCAATTATGCACAATATACACGAGGAACTTAATGTTAAGTTGCCAAAAGAGCCTATCATTGTGATTCCACCTACCGCAGCTGCCCTGGGGAAACAATACACCCACCACGGAGTATACCCATTTCCGTTGCCGCCATGTCCACATGGATGCGGGTGGTGACCAACAGGCACAGGCGTTTTCCCGTCAGCATGTATCCCCCTGTCAGGGAAGTAAACCCCTCGCCCTCCGTTCCCGGTCAGCATCATCGGTTCAGCCGCTTTCAGGCCGTGCCTGGCTGTCATCTGCGTGTCAGCCCCTCCCTGCACGTACTGCGGCGCTATGA
>DAIDHN010000078.1 GCA_027459665.1 Chthonomonadaceae bacterium
GGAATGGAAACTCCGCTGCGGCATTCCACCACACGAGTGCCAGGTCCTTTTAACCGCACCATTGTGGAATGGAAACGCGGGCAGAGGATTCCGCTTCATAGGCAAGCCTGCGGCTTTTAACCGCACCATTGTGGAATGGAAACTCGCCACACAGGATACGAAGCACAGCTTCACATCCCTTGCCGAGACTTTTAACCGCACCATTGTGGAATGGAAACGCGCGTGCTGCACCTGCTGTGGCGTCTACGCTACACCTTTTAACCGCACCATTGTGGAATGGAAACGTTTCTCATGCTGTGCTCCCGCTGCACCTCCCCTGCCTGCTTTTAACCGCACCATTGTGGAATGGAAACCCTGCCTGCTCACCTGATGCCCTGCGCGGCAGGTGGCTTTTAACCGCACCATTGTGGAATGGATACGCTTTCTGCATGGCATGTGTAAAAACTGCATCCGCTGAAAAGCTCAATCATGAAGAACAAGCCTTATCATGCCCATACCAGATTTCGAATCAGTAATGCTTCCCTTGCTTCAGTTTGCTTCTGATGAAAGAGAGCATTCCCTAAAAGAAGCGGTCAATGCATTGCATAATGAGTTCGGCCTCACAGACGAAGAACAAAAAACACTGCTTCCATGTGGAAAACAGCCGGTATTTCGTAATCGAGTTAGCTGGGCTTGCACATACATGAAAAAGGCTGTACTGCTGTATTCTCCACGACATGGTTACTTTCGTATAACAGAACGCGGCAGCGATGTGCTGAAACAGAATAGGAAAACCATTGATACAAAATTTTTAGAGCAGTACCCCGAATTCATGGAATTCAAACCCAGACAAGGTAAAGATAGAAAGAAAATCGAACCATCAATTAGAAGGGAATATTCGCAGGATGAGTTTACTCCGGATGAGATACTTGAAAGCACATACGTGAGAATGCAGGAGAGCCTTGCTTCAGAGTTGCTGGCTAAAGTAAACGAATATTCGCCTGCTTTTTTTGAATATCTCGTCGTTGAGGTACTGGTAAAAATGGGTTATGGCGGATCGCGCATAGAAGCTGGGAAAGCAGTCGGTGGTAGCGGCGATAAAGGAATTGACGGAATTATTAACCAGGACCGGCTCGGCCTCGATGTCATCTATATCCAGGCAAAGCGTTGGCAAGAACCGATTGGCAGCCCTGAAATCCATAAATTTGTAGGCGCACTGCAGGGGCAAAATGCAAACAGGGGAATTTTTATTACTACGTCCAGCTTTACTCGCGAGGCAGAAAATTATGCCGCTAAAATCAATCCGAAAATAGTACTCATATCTGGTAAACAACTTTCACAACTCATGATTGAATACAATGTCGGAGTAAAGACGATTACAGTATACGAAACAAAGAAAATTGACATCGATTATTTTATTGAATCGTAAATCCGGCAATACTGAAAATTTGAAATATCACTGTCCATCAACAGAGAATGAAACGCTGTCATTTTGCAAAGCGTCTAAGGTACGATATGCACCTGCATTGCTAACAATGCGGCGGACGCTCGCTGCAGAAAAGGACTTTTTTATGAAAACAGCTTCACTCTGCCTGATGCTGCCGGCATGCCTTGTCGCACTGCAGCCGGTGAATGCCGCCCCAGCAGCGGCAGGCAGCAGGCATTCCCCCCCAATGCCGGTGGGCAAACTTGTGTTTACATCCATTGCAGGGCTAACATCCAGCGGAATAGATGGCCAAGCCGCACGCTACTACTCGCCGCACAGTTCGCTCTCGCTCATGGCCGTCTGCCTGCCGTCTGCGCCCGGAAAAGGCCCCAAAAGCAGCTCGCCGCGAGAAATTGCAAAAATGGTCAACAGCGCCACAGCAAGCGTATTCGAGCAGAGAAACGGCACAATTCTGTTCAATCACATACAGTCTGCCATGCTGGGCACGCTGCCTGCCGTACAAAGCACACTGCGCGTACAAATACGCAAACAGTACATTTTGATACAAGACATTACCTTTAGCTACCAGGGAAAGGTGTATGCGCTCAGCATGGAAGCAATTACCCATGCCGGCAAAAAAAGCGTGCCTGCCCTGTACACCGCCCTATTCAGGCAGCTGCAGCAGCAGGCAGCAGCGCAAACAAAAACGCCCGGGCGCAAAATGCAGCCAGGGCGCTGATGCACACAATACAAAGGCGGGGGCAGGGCTTACAAAGCCTCTACCCCTTCCAGCATGCCCAGGGCCTCTTCCACTGCTTCAGCAAATGCACTCACTGCCGTATCTATCTCGCTGCATGAAACAATAAGGGGCGGCTCAAACCTGATTACCCGCGGGTTATTTAGGGTATACCCGGCAATTACCCCGCGCCGCGCCATGCCGTTTATGGCAAGCTCGGCAACATCCTGCAGTTCAAACTCCACGCCGACCATCAGGCCGAGGCCCCGCACATCGCGCAGTGCGCCGGTGCGTTCTTGCACCTCCTGCAGCCTGTTTTTCAGCCAGATTCCTTTCTCCTCTGCAGCGTGTGCAAGCCCCTCTTCCTCTATCACCTGCAGGGCAGCAAGCGCGGCGGCGCAGGCCAGCGGGCTGCCGCCAAAGGTAGAAGTGTGAATGTAGGGGTTTTCGCCAAAAACGCGCAGGCCAATCTCCGGCGTATACAGCGTGGCCCCAATGGGCATCACACCGCCCCCCAGCGCCTTGGCCAAAGTGAGAATATCGGGCGTTACCCCGTCGTGGTTCACGCCAAACATGCGCCCGGTGCGCCCCAGCCCGGTTTGCACCTCATCGGCAATAAGCAGCGCGCCTGCAGCATCGCAAATGCGCCGGGCCTCTGCCAGGTAGCCAGGGGTGGCCGGCACTATGCCGCCCTCGCCCTGCACGGTTTCGAGCAGCAGGGCCGCAGTGTTTTCTGTAACCGCCCGGCGCAGCGCCTCAGGCTGATTGTAGGGCACAAACTGCACATCGTCAATAAGAGGCAGAAACGGCTTGCGGTACTTTTCGCGCCCCGTCACCGAAAGTGCCCCCATGGTTTTGCCGTGGTATGCCCCCTCTGCCGCCACAAAGCCGGTGCGCCCAGTGGCCATGCGGGCAAACTTGAGCGCGGCTTCTACCGCCTCTGCACCGCTGTTTGAGTAAAACACGTACTGCAGGCTGCCGGGTGCAGCTTCTGCCAGCTTTTGCGAAAGCAGCGCCTGCGGTTCGTTGAAATAGGCGCGGGTAGAGAGCGGCATGCGGTGAAGCTGTTTCTGCACCGCCTCTACCACCCTGGGATGACGGTGCCCCAGCGAGAATACGCCGTAACCGCCCAGAAAGTCAAGGCATTTGGCCCCCGAAGCCAAAGTAACCACACAGCCCTCGGCCTCCACTTCTACATCTCCAAAACCGCCAAACTGAAGCAGTTTTGCAAGGCCGGGGTTAACATGGCGGCTGTATTTGTCTATCACTGCTTCTATGGCTTCAGCGCTCTGCTGCGCCATCTCCTCTTCCTCCCTCATTGTTCCAGCCTTTCTTCTCTCTTTTCAGGCGCCGCGCGCCCGTTTTTGTGGCTCACAGTAGAGAGCGACACCGGGGGCGCTCCCTGCCACATTCTCCAAAGCTGCGGCAGCGTTGCAATGCAAAGCGCCGTAAGCGGGGCGGCAAACAGCACGCCTGTCAGCCCGCTCACTTCAAACCCTGCAAAAAGCACAAACAGCACCAGCACCTCATGCAGCCCCAGCGCCGCGCCTACCAGGCGCGGATAGAGTACTTTCGAGCCGAATTCGTTGATTACCACAAAAAAAATCACCACCACAATCACCCGCACTGTGGGGGTAAGAAAACCGTGCACCGGGGTAATCAGCGCAGAAATCACTGCCGGTATTCCGCCCACATACGGCCCCACTACGGGTATCAGCGAAGAGGCCATTACAAACAGCCCAAGTATGGCCCACAGTTTTATGCCCAGCGCCAGGCAGAGCAGTGCGCTCAGCACGCCCAGCACCAGCGCCAGCAAAAGCTGGCCGCGCACAAAGCCGCCCAGAATGGCATTCACATCGTCCATCCACTGTTCCGAATACGCCCGCAGCTTATCTGGCAGGCCGCGGTTGAAGCGGGTGCGCAAATCTCCGCAGAAAATAAGAAAGTAAAGCGCAATCAGCAGCACAAGCGCGCCTTCTACCACGGTTTTGCCCACGCCTGCCAGCACAAGCAGCACGTTGGCTGTAACCTGGCTGCTCAGTCGTTTCACCACCCCCGAAGGATGTTTCAGGTTCTGGCGCAGGTTCAGGTGCATATTGTGCCGGTTGAGCCAGGCATCCCACTCTGCCAGCTTTTGCCCTGCCCGCCACTGGTAGGTTTTTTTGGCGAGCTGCTGCATCTGCGCAGAAGCGCCGGGCTGCATGCCTGCCTGGTAGCGCACATTGTCTTGAGAAAGGGTTTTCAGTTCGCGCACGGTAAAGCCGCCTACCAGGCCCAGCGAAAGCAGTATAGCCAACCCCAGCATGCCAAACATGGCGAGGGCAGCAGGTGTCTGACGCCGCAGCTTTCCGGCAGGCAGCCCCACGCGGCGCAGCCATTCTACAAGCGGAGAAAGCGCGTAGGCCAGCAGCCCGCCCAGCGAAAAAAGCAGCAGGGTGTGGTGAATAAAGGCAAGCAGACGAATGACAACCGCCGCCGCAAGCGCCATCAGCAGCAGGGTGGCCAGTACAACCAGTGTACGCAGCCAGTGATTCATTTCATCGCTCCGCTCCGGATCGCCCTCAGGAGAAGAGATGAGCATAACTATTTCCCCTCTTGAGCTGTTTTGCCGGCGGGCAGGGCAGGCGCATTGGAAGGCACCGACCAGAGCAGTTTTCCGGCTCCATCCTTAAACAGAATGGCGGGTTCATCGCTGCCGCTTACCAGCAGTGCCGCGCCGCCTTTTTGCGTACTGCCGTTTAGAAGCAGCGCCGGGCTGCCATCTGGTCTGGCTTCCAGCAGCGCACGCGGGGCGCCCTGCACATCATGCAGAGAAAGCACAGGGCTTCCCTGCTGGTTCAGATGCAGCGCGGCACGAAGCGATCCGTTTGCATCCAGCAGAGCCACCCCTGCGCTGCCATCCGGCTGCAGGGTAAGATACACCTGCCCTTTGCCCCTGGCATTGTACAGCGTCACCCCCGAAGCCTGTCCGTCCATGCCCACTCGCACACGGGGGTTTCCTGCTGCATTCTCAAATGTAAGCGCAGGGCTTCCATTTTTCCCGCAGGCGAGAAGCGCACGCACGCGCCCCTGCGCATCGGTAAGCCGAAACTCCTGCGCGCTCACCACGCGAGGGCTTGTGCGGGGCGCAGCGGCGCTCTGATAGGCAAACAGAAACGCCAGCTCACAAACTGCGCCCAGGCAGAGCAGTGCAAATGCGGCTCTTGTCATCTTCTCTCCCCCATGCTGTTTACAAACCCTGCAGCTGCAGCGTCTACTTTTTCTCCGCTTCTTCGCTATGATGCACTGCATGGCCGCCAAACTGGTTGCGAAGCGCGGCCAGCACTTTCATGCTGAAACTGTCTGTCTGGCGTGAACGGAAACGCAGATAAAGCGATAGCGCAATCACCGGAGCAGGCACGGCATGCTCTATAGATTCCATCACCGTCCAGCGGCCTTCTCCCGAGTCTTCCACATACCCGGTAAGGGCATCCAGATTGGGGTCCTGGGCGAAGGCGCTGCCAGCCAGTTCAAGCAGCCACGAACGCACCACGCTGCCATGCATCCATACATCGCAGATGGCCTTCAAATCGAGTTCGGGGTAGGGTGCGTTTTTCAGAATTTCAAAGCCTTCTGCATACGACTGCATCAGGGCGTACTCTATTCCATTGTGCACCATTTTTACATAGTGTCCCGATCCTGCCGGACCGGTATAAAGCAGGCCGTCTTCGGGGGCAAGCGCTTCAAGCAGAGGCGAAGCGGTGTCGAATGCGGTTTTATCTCCGCCCACCATCAGGCAGTACCCCTCCTGCAACCCCCATATGCCTCCGCTGGTTCCGGCATCCAGAAACCGTATGCCCTTTTCTTTCAGCTCTTCTGCATGGCGCTGCGAGTCGGTAAAGCGCGAATTGCCGCCGTCTATCAGAATGTCGCCGGGTTTCATGCCCGCTGCCGCCTCGCGTATTACACTGTCGGTAATGGCGCCTGCTGTCACCATGCTCCATACAATGCGCGGCGACTGCTGCAGTTTGCCTGTCAGCTCGGTAACAGAAGTTGTGGCTGTGCCCCCCAGTTTGGCAAGCCGCTCCCGCGGCCCCGGTCCCAGGTCGCATCCCACCACCGAATGGCCGCGCTCAAGCAGCCTCTCTGCCATGTTGCCGCCCATTTTTCCCAAACCAACAATTCCGATTTCCATCTGTTTCTCCTCCTCAAACAATTTGGCGCCGCAGGCTAACTACCTGTACGGTTTATCAATACAACAAAACGCCCGCCCTCTATGCAATCTTCGGCAGGGAAGCAGGCAGGCAGGAGAACAATTTGCCTGCCTGCCTGCTTCTGCAGGTTAGAATGTGATGGCGCCCTCAGAGGCTGATTTAACACAACGTGCATATTTTGCCAGCACTCCGCGCGTTTCTCTTGGCGGCGGGGTCTGCCAGGCAGCCCTGCGCCGCGCAAGTTCCTCGTCTGTCAGGTCTACATGCAGCAGCTTGCGGTCTGCATCTATCGTCACAATGTCGCCATCCTGCAGCAGAGCTATCGGGCCGCCTACCCAGGCTTCGGGCGTTACATGCCCTACCACCAGACCGTGCGTTCCGCCCGAAAAGCGCCCGTCGGTGAGCAGGCCCACGCTTTCACCCAGTCCCTGCCCTACCAGCGCTGCGGTAACTGCCAGCATTTCGCGCATGCCGGGGCCGCCTACTGGCCCTTCGCCGCGTATTACCACCATGTCTCCCGCTTTTATTTCGCGGTTTTGTACTGCCTGGTAACACGCTTCCTCACCATCAAACACGCGGGCTGGGCCGGTGCGTGCGCGCTCTTTCAAACCTGCTACTTTTGCCACCGCCCCTTCGGGGGCAAGGTTGCCGCGCAGTACCACCAGGTGCCCCGTGGGGTAAAAGGGCTGGTCTACAGGGTGCAGCACGTTTTGTTTGCGCGAATAGATAGATGGAATACGCTCCAGGTTTTCTGCAACGGTGCGGCCTGTCACTGTAATGCAGTCTCCATGCAGATACCCCGCATCCAGCAGGGCGCGCATAACAGCCGGAGTGCCGCCCGCCCTGTGCAGATGGTACATAACGTAGCGCCCCGATGGTTTGAGGTCTGCCAGATGCGGCACGCGGTCGCCTATTCTGTCGTAGTCATCCAGCCCCCATTCCACCTCTGCCTCACGCGCAATGGCTGTAAGATGCAGCAGAGCATTGGTAGAACCTCCCAGCGCCAGTGCCAGCGTGTATGCGTTTTCCAGCGATTTTCTCGTAATGATGTCGCGCGGGCAAAGGTTGTGCTCCACCAGCTTTACCAGCTGCCTGCCAGCCTGAAACGCTTCGTCTTCTTTTGCCGAGGCAATGGCAGGCACGCTGGCGCTGTATGGCAGCGCCATTCCCATTGCCTCAATGGCGCTGGCCATGGTGTTTGCCGTATACATGCCACCGCACGCGCCGGCGCCCGGGCAGGCGCTGCACTCTATGTGCCGAACTCTTTGCTCATCTACGCTGCCTGCCTGGTACTGCCCCACGGTTTCAAAAATAGACACTATGTCTATGTCCTGCCCTTCATCGTTCAAGCCGGGCAGTATGGTGCCGCCGTATACAAAAATGGAGGGCGCATTCATGCGGGCCATTGCCATAAGGCAGCCGGGCATGTTTTTATCGCAGCCGCCAAACGCAAGCACGCCATCGTGGTTCATGCCTCCGCTCACTACCTCTATGCTGTCTGCTATCACCTCGCGTGATACCAGGCTGTAACGCATTCCCTGGTGCCCCATCATAATGCCGTCTGAGGCTGTGGGAGCGCCATAAATTTGTGGAAAGCCACCCCCTGCATACACGCCCTCACAGCCGCGCTGAGCCAGGCGGTCAAGGTGGCTGTTGCAGGGGGTTATCTGTGAAAAAAGGGATGCAACTCCAATCATGGGCCGTTCAAAATCGTCTTCCTGCATCCCCACCGCGCGCAGCATTCCCCGGTTGGGTGCGCGGTGCAAACCGGATGTTGTGAGACGGCTTCGTCTATTGGCGGGTTCAGACATGAAAAAATCTCCTGTTGTGGCTATAATTCTTTCGTACAAAAAAAGAATTTCGTACTAACTATTATACAGGGTACAGGTAAAAATACCTGCGCCTGCGTTTTGCAAACCCTCTGGCAAGGGGGATGCGCATGCTGCTGCAGATGTATTTGCAGCAAGGAGCAAAGAAACTGTTGGAAAATGAACCTGAGAATTTTGCCCTGACAACCCAGGCCCCCCGCCAGAGTAAACGGCTGAGCCGCCGCCAGATAATTACTCTGAGCTTGCTGGCAGTACTGGTTACAGCTGCGTTTTTACTGCGCAAGGCTGCCGTGGTTTGGAACTTTGCAGGGTATGGGTGGGAGATTTTTCTGTTTTATGTTATGATAACAGGCTTGCGCAACCGCGAAGACTGGAGCTTCTACCGCCGCATTACCCCGCGCATTGTAGCAGAAACCCTGCCAGTTCTTTTTGTTACTATATGGATTGGGATGCAGCTTTACATCTACATTCCGCTGCTTCAATGGTCATGGCTTAAAATTCTTCCCCTCGACCACGGCCATGCCATCAATCTGAACCTGATGCCTGTCACCGAGGCTCTGCGCCTTTCTGCACAGCATCATCTTTCAGCGTGGCAGCAGACTGAGCGAATTTTGAGCTGGTGTGCCGGTTTTGGATTTCTGCTGCTTCTCATTGCCAATCTGCCCTCGCTTGCCTATGGCGAAGAGCTGCAGTTTAGAGACGGTACGCGCAACTGGCGCGACGGGGCGAGGCGAAGCGTTGTGTTTGGCCTCATCCACTGCATTGTGGGTATACCGCTGGCTCTTGGCCTGGCGCTTTCTCTGGGCGGCTTATGGTTTACGCGCCAGTACTTTATCGGCGGGGTAACGCGCAGCACTACTTACCACCTTGCCTGGAATTTTTTGCTGATGCTTCTGATATGCTGGCTCTTGCTCACCACTGTTTTGCATATTGGGTAGCGTAAACAAAAAGGAGCGCCCTCTGCATTGCTGCCAGTCTGGGTAACGCCGGCCCTCAGCCGTTCACCAGACTACCCGCGGTTCCCTGGCATTGCTGCCCGGCCTTCCGGGGGAGAAAGCGCTCCTGTTACGTTATGCCCTGTGTACAGCAGTTTGCTTCCTGCATCAGATGCTGTATTTTGGCTGCACTCGTGCGTTCGGCCCTGCCCTCTACCAGTTGGTGCTGGTAAGGTCTACAGAAAAACGCTTGCTGTAGGTGCTGTAGGTAAGCTGCAGCTCGCGCGCGCCAATTCTGCGGCCTATGGTAAATTCCAGGTCTCTAAAACTGCTTATGTTGTCGGTGTGCAGTGTAGAGGAAAAGAGAAGCCGCCATCTGTTGTCGAGCCTGTACACCATATCTGCCAGAAAGCTTGCACTGGGTGCATCCAGATACGAAGTGCCAAAAAGCTCTGCGCCAAAACGCTTCACCGGCGGCAGACGCCACGAAAGGCTGATGCGGTGCTTGCCCCCGCTGTCTAATGCAGAAAGAGGGGTGGATATGTAATCGTACGAGAGCGATACATCACCCCCCTTGTGAAAGGTATGCGACAGCGAATAGTCTATCAGACCCTTGAAACCGCTGTACGGCCCGGTGGTCCAGATGTGTGCAAAGGTGTATGACTGTGAAAAAGTGGTTAGCCTGTCAAGCGCGCGCGGGCGTGTGAAGAAGCGGAGCGATACCTCGCCCGAACTGGAATCGGCAGCCTGGGTGAGCGGGTCTGCACTGTTGGTTACGCCGTAGTTCACCCTGGTGCCTAACGAGTAGAACATACCGGGCAGCGCCTTGAAAGAATGCGGCACGCTCTCTATGTAGGCATCTGCCAGCACAGAACTGGAAGAGCCTGCTACAAAGCTTTCTCCCGCCGAGAGGTCAAGCCCCACGCTCATGCGCTTCATCTGTGAATTGAGGTTAACATCTCCAAACACCCCGTTGTGGTTGGGAAAGTCGAGGTAGAGGGCGCCCTGCGTGTTGGGGCCAAATGACTGGGAGTGCGTCCACTGAAACCCCCAGTTGCCTCGCGTAAGCCCTGTAAAGCCATACTTGCCCTGGTAGGCGTTGTCTCCCCCTCCGTTGTACCCTTCCAGCAAATCGAGCGACCAGCCTGGGTCGGTACTGTAATACCCCCTGCCCAGCTGCTGCTGGTGCTGCAGAATAATTTCGCCTGAGGTTCTGGGCGAGAGGTCATAATAGAAGGGAAGCGTTAGCCCAAGCCCTGTTGTACCAATGCTGAGAAAATGGTCGCTAAACAGCTGGTGATCGTTCACCCCCATTTCGTAGAAAGGCAGGGTGAGAATTTTGGCATCATCCTGGTAAAAGCTGGCCCCTCGAAACTGCAGTTTGCTGCCCGGCATATAGGTGATAGAGTGAGCCACCACTACAAGGCGTGTTTGTATGGGGTGCAGCGCCAGCAGGCGCGGCGGAATGAAGCCGTGAGGAGCTGCCATCTGCAGATTCATGCCCCCAATGGTTACCTGCTGCATTCTGCCCTTCCAGAGCGCAATGGCATAGCCCTGCCCTGTCGCCATGCTGTAATTGAGGCTGACGGCATGTACTACGCTTTTGCCTCTTTTAAGTAGCACATCTCCCTGCGCCCGCACATTCGCATTGTTGTTTGCCTGCAGCTCAAGGGTATCTGCACGCACCGAAAAGTTGCGGTAGGTAAGCAGTGCGCCGCCATTTATGCTTGAGGCATAAATCATGTGGTCTGTGGTGCTGTAGGCAACATACTTACCGGTAATGGTAATGTATTCATTGCCCTGTACCGTTGCCTGCGGGTCGTTGGTGAAGTAAATCTGAAGCGTTTTGGAGGCGCCCAGCGCCTGCCCGTCTGCAAAGGCCACTACATTGGCTATTCCGGTGGTAGTGGCGCTGGTGAGACGGGTGCGCGCTACGCCGTTCACCGTTACCGCGCTGTTTTCTGTAAGTGTGCCCGCACTGGTCTGAAACTCAACTGTCGCGCCATTCAGCGGATTGCCGCTGCTGTCGCGTACATTGGCAATAATAACTGTTTGCTGCCTGCCATCTGCCAGAATAACATCTCGTGTAGCAGAGAGTGTGATGAGCGATTCTGCTGCCTTGCAGACGCCTGGGAGCGCAAGCAGACAAAGTGATGCAAATAATACGAACGTAAATGGGGTGTGCTTTTTCATGGCTGTTTTGCCGCCAGTATACACAAAAAGCGGCAGACAGAAGCAAAGGTGTTCTGTCTGCCGCATAGGTTGGTTAGCGTGTTAGTACCAGCGTGCGGGTAACGCGGGTCTGCTGACTGCCAGACCCTGCTACGCTGATTTCCACGGTGTAGAGACCAGATGCTACCGTGATACCCTGCTGGTTCTTCAGGTCCCATACTGCGCTGCCATTCACCTGGCCGCCAGCCGCTCTGGTTTGAGAGGGCTGCAGGGTGCGAATAATCTGCCCCTGTGCATTGCGAATGGTAAGCAGCGAACTGCCTGCGCCTGTGAAGCTGTACTGCATGGTCACGGCAGATGGAGCCTGACCTGCTGCACGAGATACCGGCTGCAGCACTACGCTGGTGATGCGCACCAGTTCTGAGGGGTTCACTGTGGCTGCCGAAATGGAGAGCACTGCTCTGCCATTGGCATCGGTAGTCACCTTGTAACCCAGACTGTTGCGCAGATTGACTTGTGCGCCTGTTTTAGGATCGGTAAGCGTGAGGCTTACGTTGTGGGGAACCGTGCTGGCAAGAGACGGCCAGGAAACGGTAACAGTGTCGTTGGGCTTGGGCGTATTTACCTGCAGCTGCCAGGTTTGGGCGCTGGCAGGCGGCACTATGTCTATGCCGTATGCCTCAGTACCCCTTGAAGCGGTAGATACAATGTCCATGCTCAAGCTGCGGTTCATGCTGGGCGGTTTGGAGAACTGGAATACTCCTCTGCCCGAAGCGGCCGTAGAAACCCCAATATAGTCTAGTCTGTCAAGCCCGGTGTCGGCCTGTGCTACCAGATTGAGCCGCCAGTCGCTGGAGGTTTTGCTGCCCGCAAGGATGTCGGTGTTATTGGAAGCCGAAGCAGACTTTCCGATAGAGGCGCCGGGGGTGTCTACTCCGTTGAATATCAGCGTCACAGGCTTGGTGGCATACACCCAGTAGCCCACATAAGGCTGCAGGTTCACCCCCAGGTTGGTGTACTGTACATAGCTCCACTGCGTTGGGTCTAAATTAGATGTATCGTACGAGTAGACTATGGGGTAGAGAATGCCGGGGTAGCTTTGTGCTGCCTGCTCTACCGAGTATTCAGAAAGGGTAGCCGGGTCGAACACGTTCACTTCAGAGAAGGGAACCGGGTAGAGATATGGGTCTCCGATCTGGTTCCAGCCCTGCTGCAGCGATAGT
>DAIDHN010000079.1 GCA_027459665.1 Chthonomonadaceae bacterium
GCAGGTACACCAGGCTGCATTATTGTGGAACAGTGAAAGTGGGACGGTATCTGCGGGCAAAATCATACCGGATATCAATCGGATACTGCCCCTGGTAGCCATTCGCACCGTATTGATCCATGATGAAGAAATTATCCTTGAGTTGTATCTGACTGGTCAAACCGGTAAGATAGAAGTTAAGCTCCGTATACCCTTTCGGTACCGTCGAGCTGCGCACTCCATTGGCGACATATGTGGGAGAGGATCCAATGGATGGCGTCCATAAGTCGGACCAATCAAGATACGCCTGTAAAGTAGATCCTGGTGGAAACAGGGAGGCAGCACCGCCCGCGGCACCGAACAGCGCTGCCACTGGCGGATATTCGGTGGTAAGCGCTGAGAGAATTGAAAACACCCCCGGTGCATAGGTTTGGGCGGCGGTTTCAATGGCAGTGCCTGCATCTGAACCTTCTGAGCTGTTCCACGTAACTGGAATTGTCGAATACACAGGATAACCTAATCGGTTTGTCGAAGGCACCAGGCTGAACGAGGGATCATTTACCCATCCGTATTATAGAAGTACCTGCAGACACCGGGTTTTCCAGCACATAGTGCCAGTTGACCTTGAAAACATTGGACAAGCTGGGAAGAATATCCCCGGCGGGGTTTTTGCCGTACAGCAGGTCCGCTTTGATCGTCGTTGATCCAAGTGCAGGCATAGAGGGTGGCGTGCTGAGTGTAGGCTGGGGTAGCGTCACATCTTCTGTTGTATCAACATGGACAAGCGAATACGCAGTCCCACCAGTCACAGGCGTATACGAAAGTAGGGGAAGATCCACCAGAGCCGTTGTCGGGCCGCTGTCCGTAGAGGTCCACCACGTAAACCATGGCTTATCAACGCTGTCTGTGTTATCGTTGTAGTAAAGGCTGAACTGACTGATCAAAGTCTCCGTACTTCCTGCCCCCGAACCATTTGTCTCCACGGCAGTCAGCGGCAAATCAACTGTAATGCTGCCGTCTGGTTGGTACACATCAGCAACTGGCGCACCATTCGGCCCTTTGGAATAGTACTGGGGAATACTTGGGCTGGCGATTTCGGGATAGTTAAAAACGGTTCCCAATAACTCTCCGCCTAAACCGAGTGACTGGGCGCCTGTTACAGAGCAGCCTGTCGACATCTGCATCGTGCCCAGTGAGAACTGACCATTGGAAGGTTGAAACACCTGGTATTGGTCGTTGGAAACAAAAGCTGTCGGTTGTGCAGTACTCACGCCGCCCAATGCATCATCTGCTGAATTGGCGCCGGATGCATTACCCACTGCTGCCCACCCTGCCTGAGCTTCCGAATACAGTTCAACAACCACAGGGGGAGCATCGGCAGGATCTGGTAGACCGTTCGGTCCTAGATAGGTACCGTTTATTGTCCAACTGCCTGAAGAGATTGCGCTACTCACTCCGGTTGATGCGGCCGGACCAGATGGGTTGGGAATGTAGAGTGAAAACGAGTTCAGCGAGATTGTGTTTTCGGGCATTGTAAACAGATTCATGTTTTCTGCACCGTGGAACTCTACGCTTTCGGTACCACTTGCAGTTATACTCCATCCTGCAGTAGAGGGCGGAGATGACTGTGCGTAAGCCGCTGCCATCGAAATGCCTGCCAGAGAGGGTATCAGTACGCAATAGAGGAGCGAAGACACTTTGCCGTCAAGCCAGCTTCTCCGACGCCTTCGTCGGGGGGGGGGGTAGTACTCACAAAAATGATATGCTTCATGGTCATACAATCCTTTCTGCCCCGAAAATCATAATCCAGAGCAAAGGCTGAAACAGTGGACGAATTGTCTGCAGACTTTGCAGACTGTGTTTGCAACAAACAATGCCATTATACATACAGTAACTTTATTTGTCAATGCAAATTTTTATTGGAGAGTGCCTGCAGTTTCGCAGGACTGCATGTATGCTGCATGTGCATTATTGAAGCGTGTTGACCGGGTGCTGGCTAATGAAGTTGCTCGTATTCTACTATAATGCCTTGCAGCGCAGCTGTTGACCTGATAGGTGAATCTCTGTGCCCTTGCAAGATGGCGTTCTATCTTCGTAGCATCTGCCATTCTCTTTCCAGCCAGGTGCTGCCTGCAGGGCTGCGGCAGATGCTGTTGCCTTTTGCGAGGCAGGAGAAACAGGGCTTTTGTTGAATTTATCGTGATACCTGCCTGTATGTGTAACCTTGCAGCAGGGCAATCGTCTAAATCGGTAAATGGCAGAGTGCGTCGCCTTGAAGAAGACAGGGCGGAAAGAGAGTGGCAGATGACAACGGCAACGGGCAATGTGCTGGAACAGAAACTCACCGGCCTGAGGGTTAGGGTAAGGCTTCTTCGTTTTGCTGGCGGGCTGCTGCTTGCAGCAGCTTTTTTTCTGCTGCTTGCGCTCGTGTGCTATCACATTGACCGCCTAGACCCTCTCACCCGTTCGGGGCGCACTCTCTGGCTTACCCTGCTTGGCGGCGGCGGCGCACTGGCGGCGTTTGGTGCAGCGGCCGCCGCGTTTCTGCCCCGGTGTTCAGATATCTGGCTGGCAGGGCTGGTAGAACGCCGCTTCCCCGATTTGAAAGAGCGCCTGCTCACCACCCTTGAGCTTTCTCCTGCGCTGCTCAAGCCTGAAAACGTGCCGTTTTCTCTTGACATGGCGCGTGCGCTGGCGGCAGAAACCGAAGCGGCGACCGCTGAAATGGATTTTACCCGTGCAGCAGATACGCGCTTTCTAAAACGGTGCAGCATGGTTTTTGCTGCCGCAGGTGCGCTGTTTGCACTCGATGCGGCGCTGGCCGGGCCGGCTTTTGCGGTTTGGATGCAGCGCATGCTGCACCCTCGGCAGGACATTGCGCCCTATGCTGCCACGCGCGTACAGATTTTGCCCGACCGTACCCTGCTGCCCACAGGAAGCGCGCTCACGCTGACAGTGCGTACCTGGGGGGTACCCGCGGCGAATGCGCAGCTGAGGGTGCGCAGCACAGACGATGCAGCGGGAGCATGGCAAAAGATCGCGCTGCTGCATGCAAAAACCGAAGGGCATCAAAGCTTTTTTCACGCAGTGCTGCCTCATCTTGCCCATACGGTGCAGCTGGTAGCTTTCGCCAATGACGGGCGCTCCAACCTGCGCACCATCACAGTAGCGCCGCGTCCCGGCCTGGTATCCACCCTGCTCACCCTCCATTACCCTGCCTATATGCACCGCGCTGCGCAAAAAATCAGCGCACCCGATGGCAGCTTCGCCGCCCCGCAGGGTACACGCGTAGAGGTGAGGGCGGTGGCGAACAACCCGCTGCAGCAGGCTGAAGTGCGCATAAACGGCAGGCTTCAGCCGGGGTGGGCGGTGCATGGCAGCGAGGCAGCGGGGACGTTTCTTGTAACCCGCGACGCCAGCTACACGGTTTCTCTTAAAGATGACAACGGCTTTACCAACCCGCAGCCGCCTGTTTCCACCATTCATGCCGAAATTGATCAGCCGCCTGCCGTGCAGATAGACCACCCTGCCCGCGATATGGAGCTGACGCCAGATGGCTCGCTGCCTCTGGTAGCCCATGCCACAGATGACTATGGCGTGGTTCGCATGGACCTCAACTTCACCCGCACCCGTCAGGATGAAAGCAGGGTAGGGGCTGCGGCAGTTGTGCATGAGGGCGGCGCCTCGTTTGCCCTGCCGGGCCAGTACGGCTCTACCGCGGTGCAGACAGGGGTGCGCTGGCACATTGCCAGCACGCATGCAGAGGCAGGCGACACTGTGCATTATGATGTAGATGCTGTAGACAACGACACCTGGAACGGGCCGCACGTTACTCACAGCATGGCCTACAACGTGCGCATTATTTCGCTGCCCGAAATGCAGCTTCGCCTGCAGTCGCGCATACAGCAGGAACAGCGGGCGCTGCGCCAGCTGATACAGCGTCAGAATGAGGCGCACAGCCAGCTTCAGAAAGCAGAGCAGCACCCGGACGCAGCGCATATAGCCCAGGCACAGGAGACCCAGCGTGCGGTTGCACAGGATGCGCAGACACTGAAAGACCAGGTGCATCAGCTTACCCAGGACCTACAAAACAACAATCTGGCCACCCCTTCAGATTTGCAGCGCAGGCAAGAAGCAGAACAGACTTTGAAAGCGGATGCCGGCCAGAAAATGAACAGCGCCGCCGATTCTGCCCAGAATGCCCAGCAGAAAAAAGGCGGCGCCCGCCAGCAGCAGCTGCAGCGGGCAGGCAGCAGGCAGCAGCAGATTGCTAAGGATTTGCAGCATGTGCATCAGCTTTTGCGCCCTACTCCCACGGCCTCTCAACTGGCTCAGCGCGCTTCAGAATTGGCGCAGCAGCAGCAGCAGCAGGCGGATGGTTCGCGGGCCATGGCCCAGGATTTACACAAGCAGGATTTGAAGGTAGCCCAGCAGCAGCAGCAGCAGACCTCTGCGGCGACCCGTCAGCTTCAGCAGGATATGCAGCGCGCCGCCCAGGATGCGCAGCAGCGGGGTGATTCTGCAACGGCCAAAGCCTTGCAGCAGGCAGAAAAGGCTTTGCAGCAGGGCAAGGCAGAGCAAAACCAGAGCCAGGCAGAGCAGCAGCTGCAAAAAAGCAGTCCTGCCAAAGCCGCTCCCAGTCAGGATGCCGCTGCCCGCGCCCTGCAGCAGGCTGCAGATGCAGCCCAGCAGGCGGCACAGAACCCTCAAAATGCACAGCAGCAGCTTTCCCAGGCAGCACAGGCTTTGCAGCAGATGGCGAATCAGCAGAAAGCCATTGCCAAACAGCTTCAAGCATCTCCGCAGTCTGCCGATAAAAAAGCGCTTCAAAAGCAGGAAGAGCAGCTGAAGCAGCAGGCAGGCAGGCAGCAGCAGAATTTGCAGGGTGCGCCCAATGCCAGCCAGAGCCTCGGCCAGGCGCAGCAGAGTTTGGGCAGTTCGGCACAGAAGCTGCAGAAAAGCGCCCAAAGCGCGCAGCAGCCTGCCGAAAAGGCCGCGCAGCAGCTGCAAAAATCGGCTGACCAGGCAAAGCAGGCGGCGCAGCAGCTTGCGCAGGATGAGGCGGCCCGAAAGCTGGCCGGCAGGGTAGCGAGGCTTGCCCAGCTGGAGCATGGCATTCACGATGTTACCGCACGGCTGGAAACCGACCGCCAAAAGAATGCTCTGAACTACAACGATCTGCACGAGAGAAGACAGGTGGGGGCAAGGCAGCAGAACGCGCAAACCGAGGCGGAACAGCTTGCAGAGCAGTTTCCCTCTGCCGGTTTTCAGAAGGCTCTGCGCATGGCGGCGCATCAGATGGACATGGCCACCAAAAACCTGAATCGCGATGACCCCGATACCGGCAGGGCAACCCAGCGCTCGGAGCAGCATGCCGCCGACACGCTGGATGCAATAGCCCGCGCCCTGCAGCAGCAGGCTCAGAATTCAGGCTCGCAGCAGAACCAGAACAGCCAGAGCGGTCAGAGCGGCCAGAGCGGGGCCAGCCCGCAGCAGCAGCAGGCGGCAGAGGCGCTGGGCGAACTGATGCTGGCACAGGGGCTGCAGCAGGAGCTGCGGCACTCTACCCAGCAGCTGGAGGGCAGTAAGCCTTCTGATGCAGGCAGCGCCCGGCAAAAGCAGGATACAGGCAGGCTGGCAAAGCGGCAGCAGCAAACGCAGTCAATTACCAGAGGCGCGCAGCAGCATTTGCAGCAGGTGCCCAAGGCAGCGCATTCCGCCGGCCTTGCACAACAGCAGATGGGCATGGCGCACCAGCGTCTGCAGCAGAATGATCCTGGCTCAATTACCCGGCATCATCAGGATGCCGCCATCAACCAGCTCAACCAGGCAATACAGCAGACACAGCAGGCCCTGCAGCAAATGCAGCAGCAGCAGCAGGCTCAGCAGCAGGCTCAACAGGGCGCTCCACAGCCCATGAAACCGGGCAGCATGCCTCAGCAGGGGCCGTTTACCCGCCTCCAAAAGCCGCAGGGCGGTGCGGTATCCTCTACAACCGGGCCGCAGTCGCGTGCGCCGTTTGTTTCGCCCCGCACGCGCCGGGCGTTGAACCAGGGGAGGCATGACCCTGTGCCGCCCGAATACCAGGCTCTGGTGCATGGCTACTACACAAGGCTTTCAAAAGAAGGAAAAGGGCGTAAATGAGGGCTGCCCTGCTGATGCTGCTCATGCTGGCCAGCCTGCCCGCCCTGGCGCAAAAACGCGGTGCCGAACCCGTTTCCCCCTGGGATGTTGAGGCCCGCCTCTACCTGGGTACCCCGCAGTCGCAGGCGGCAGTGCGGCGGGCGCTGGCTTACCTCGCTTCCAGGCAGGCGCCTGACGGCCACTGGATAAGCGGCGGCTACTCGGCAGATGTCTCCATCACAGCGCTCAGCGCCCTGGCATTCATGGCAGCGGGGTACCAGCCGGGCAGGGGCAGGTACGGGGCAACGCTCAATCAGGCAGTTGACTGGCTGGCAGACCACATTGAAATGAGCGGGCAGTTTACTCCGCCCGGCCTGTTCGAATCGCAGGGCGGCGGGCCTCCCATGTACGGCCAGGGGTTTGGGCTGATTGCCATGGCAGAAGCCTACGGCATGACAGGGCGGCACAACCTGAAAGTCAAACTGGAGGCGGCTGTGCATCTGCTGGAAGACACCCAGAACCAGAACGGCGACCCGCGTCTGGATGGAGGGTGGCGCTATCAGCCCAGGCAGGGCGACGCCGACCTCTCTGTTTCAGGAGCCGAAATGCAGGCACTGCTGGCCTGCAGGGACGCCGGCCTGGCGGTGCAGAAATCCACCCTGCAGCGCGCGCTGGGCTATGTAGAACGATCGGCCAATACAGACGGCGGCTTCAGCTACCAGATCGGGCAAAACCAGTCGGACCCGGCCCGTACGGGCATAGGCGTTCTGGTTCTTTTTCTTATGCATCAGCAAAACAGTACCGCCTGTCAAAACGGCCTCAAGTACCTCGTTTCACACCCGTTTGTTAATCAGCAGTCGTGGCTGTACAACCAGCATTTTCACTACACCATGTACTATGTAACCCAGGCGATGTATCAGGCGGGAGGCGCTTACTGGAGCCGCTGGTTTCCTGTTATTCGCGACACACTGGTGCGCACGCAGGATGAGGATGGCAGCTGGCGCATTACCCCCTACATATCTGATGCAGGCGGCATTTACGCCACTGCAATGTCTGTGCTGATACTGCAGGTGCCGGGCGGTTTGCTGCCTCTGTACCAGAGGCTTGAATAATGCAGCGCCCGCTCTGCATGGTCTCATTTGTCGTATGTTCACTGGCAGCTTTTGCCTCTCCGCCAGCAGCAAAAAAAGAGAAGCCGCCCATTGTGCGCATCACCAGCCGCCTTTACCGCATAGGCACAGTGCTGGTAGACACGGCGGCGCATACGGTGACGGTGCAGGGCAGCATCAACATGTCGGCGGGACCGGTGGAGTACGCGGCGGTAACGCCTCGCGGCAAAACCTACGAAAGCCTGCTCAGGCTGAATGTGCAGCCGCTCTACCTGCAGGTGGCCCTGCTGCTTGCGGGGTTGAAACCGCACAATGTGCTGCAGTACCAGGGTCAGCACAAAACACCCCAGGGTGCGCCGCTTACCCTTACAGTACACTGGCACGATTATCTGGGCGCGCCCCGTACTGCACGAGTAGAAGACTTTTTGCTGCTGGAACCCGGCAGCCGCCCCATGCCGCACCACAACTGGGTGTTTACAGGGTCTCGCATACTGCCGCAGGGGTTTGAAGCCGATTTGTGCGGCTCGCTGATAGCTGTGTACCACGACCCCGCCGCCCTCATCGACAACCCTCTGCCTGCCGGTTCAAGCAATGGGTGGGTGGTCAACCCGCACACAACGCCCCGTCAGTTTACCCCCATCACCCTGGTGATTCACGCCGCCCAGGCATCTACCGGCAAATGAAACCAGATACCTGCTGTTTGCCTCTGCGCAGTCTGGCGCTGGTGATTCGCCAGCAGCAGCGGCGGCGAAGGTTTCGTTATGACGCACTGTGGGCGCTGGCTGCCGCTGTTTTGCTTGCTGCGGCAGCATGGGCCATGCGCAGTCAGCTTCTTTCTTCGCCATACAACCCCGGCGATGCTGCTTCCACGGTGCTGCTGCGCATGCTTGTTTGCACCACAACCGCCTCAGCGCTCTTTCTGCCCTTGTTTGCTGCGCTGCTGGCTCCGGCTGCACTGCCCCTGCAAGAAGAAAAACGCACAGTTGAAGAGCAGATTATGGCTGGCATAGGCATGAGCCAGATACTTGGCGCACGTCTGCTTGCCGCGCTGCGCCCCATTCTGCTTTTGTGGCTTCTGCTGGTTCTGCTCTGGGGCGGTTTTCAGCTGTATTGGCACATCGCCCCCAGCTTGCAGGCTCTGCTGTTCAGCCAGTTTCAGCTGCTGTGCGGCATAAGCGCCGCTTCTTGTACTGCGCTTCTGTGCGCGGCTTCAGGCAAGGGCAAAAGGCACTGGGGTAGAGGCAGCAGCATGGCGGCGGCGGTGCATTTGCTGCTTTGTACCGGGCTGCTGCTGGCCGAGCAGAAAATTTCGCAAAGCAGCAATCCGGTGCGGCTCATAGAGGGCCTGCTGGCGGTGAACCCCGTGATGGCGGCATGCTCGCCGCTGCAGTTCGATTTGCTGCGCACCCCCTGGCTGTACCTTCACTCTAGTGCAGCGGAATTTGAATTTCACACCCCGCCTGCCGCTCTGTTTGCACTGGGGGCAGCTGTTCTTTCTGCCCTGAGCCTGTTTGCCGCATCGATTTTTTTGCAGCGTGCATGGCTTAGGTCAGCCTGAAACAAAACGCATAAAATCCACTTGCAGCATTGGCAGCGCCTGTTGGCAAAGAGAGGGGGCAGGCGGGGTTTTGCCAGAAGGATATTGGCTGCCGATGATAGAACATCAGGGTAATAATTGCCAGACCCTGATTGTGTCGGCAACAATGGAGTTGACCTTATGACACTGGTGGAAATTACCATACCTCAAATGGGTGAAGGGCTGCATGAAGCCCGCATTGTAAGCTTTTTGAAACAGCCGGGCGATTTTGTGCGCCGCGATGAGCCATTGTATACTATGGAAACCGACAAGGCCGTGATGGAGATTGAGTCGCCGTTTACCGGCACGCTGCAGACCTGGCTTGCAGAAGAAGATGATGTAATGGATATAGGAGCGCCCATTGCCCGCGTGGAGGTGAGTGGAGCGCCGGTGGAACCAGTTCAGGAAAACGCATTCGCGCCGTCTGCTGCAGGAGAGCAGCAGGCAGACCGCGCAGGTTTGGGAAACCGCATTCCTCCCCGCACCAGGGCATACGGCAAAGACCGCGGGCTTACCGAGGAAGAAATGGCGGCCGTGCCCAGCGCAGGAGCGCGCCTGATGCCTGCCGATATAGATGCCTGGCTTGCCGCCCGCGCCGCCGCCGCTTCTGCCGCCGCCGCTGCAAGCGCGCCCGACTATACCGACAGCCCTCTCAGCAGGGCGCAGCGCACCTTTGTGTACCGCCTCAAGCGCAGTCAGCAAACGGTGGTGCCTGCCACTGCCAAACGCACCCTTGTGTGGGGTGGTTTGCGGCGGTTTGCTGAAGCGCGCCGGGCGAAAAACAGCGCTGTGCAGCCCTCTTCTTTTCTTACCTTTGCATGGTGCGTGGTACAGGCCGCAAAAAAACATCCCCGCTTCCACTCCACCCTGCTCAACGATGACACCATTCGCGAGTATCACCACCTCAACCTCGGCATTGCAGTAGGCACGCCAGATGGCAGGCTGAATCTGGCAGTGGTGCATGAAGCAGACACCCTGGAGTTTGATGCCTTTGTGACCACCGCACAGAACCGCATTCAGATGGCTCGCGAAGGGGAGGACCAGGCAGACGAAACCACTCAGCTGATGCTCACTCACATGGGACCTTACGAAATCACCGATGCAGTGCCGGTGCTGGTAGCTCCTGCCTCGGCAGTGCTTTTTACAGGGGCAGTGTTTGAACACAATGGAGAGCCAACGGTGAATATGGCGCTTACGTTTGAACACCGGCTTATTCAGGGGATAGAAGCTGCAGAATTTCTGCGCAGCGTGGTAGAGGAAACGGCCAAAATGCAGGAGGCGAAGTAGCCCATGATACCGCTGGAAGTGCAATTGAGCCAGTGGGCCTGCGGCCTGCAGGGCAAGCCGCTGCCCGCTGCTGCTGCGCATGAAGTAAAGCGCCGCCTTATCGATACGCTGGGGTGTGCGCTGGGGGCATTTGATGCCGAACCCGCCCGCATAGCCCGTGCCCTGGCCGCTGCACAGCAGAGCAGCACGCCTGCATCTCTGGCGGGCACAGGGCTGGCTTCCACTCCCGAAATGGCAGCTTTTGCCAACGGAGTAATGTTTCGCTACCTTGATTACAACGATACTTATCTTTCTCTTGAGCCTGCACATCCGTCAGACAATTTTGCTGCTGCGCTGGCTGCCGCAGAATGCGCAGGCGCAGGCGGTATGGAGCTTATGCGCGCTGCAGCAGCAGCCTATGAGGTGCAGTGCCGGCTCTGCGACGCCGTATCTATACGGGCAAGAGGGTGGGACCACGTTACCTTCGGGTCATTTTCTGCCAGCATAGCGGCAGGCATGCTGCTGCAGCTCACTGCTGAACAAATGACCCATGCGCAGGCAATTGCCGCCATTGCACACAATGCAATGCGCCAAACCAGGGCTGGGGCGCTTTCGCACTGGAAAGGCTGTGCGTTTGCCAATGCCAGCCGGCAGGCGGTGTTTGCAGCAGAACTGGCAAAACTGGGCATGACAGGGCCGTCTGATATATTTGCAGGCGAAATGGGCTTTCAGGCACAGGTATCGGGGCCGTTTGATCTGAACATCTCTGCATTCGGCGGGCCGGACAAACCGTTTATGATCGAGCAGACCTACATCAAGCGCTATCCTGCCGAATACCATTCGCAAAGCGCCATTGAGGCAGCGCTCGCCCTGCGCACGAAGATTGGCAGCCCCAGCGAGATTGAGCGGGTAGAGATAGACACTTTTCGTGCTGCGGTAGAGATTATTGGAGACCCGGAAAAATGGCGGCCTTCCACCAGAGAAACGGCCGATCACAGCCTGCCCTACTGCACTGCCGCTGCACTGCTGGAAGGTGATTTGACCCTGGCCTCTTTTGATGCCGCGCACCTCGCCAATACAGATCTGCTCGACCTGACTGCACGCACTTCGGTACGCGAGCATCCGCCCTTCACCGCGCTCTATCCTGAAGGAATACCCAACCGGGTCACAGTCTATCTGCGCAATGGCGAGGTGCTGCAGAATGAGGTGGTTTACCCGCCGGGCCATGCCCGCAATCCGCTGACCGATGCGCAGGTAGAAGCAAAATTCCGCACTCTGGCCGAACCGCATCTTACGCAGGCCGCCATAAACAGGCTGCTGCAGCGCATATGGAACCTTGAGGAGGAAAGCAGCATCACCAGTCTGCTTGCAGAAATGAGGGTGCAAAACCAATGAGGACTGCCTCGCCGGGCGCTGTGCTGCGCGATATGCTGCAGGGGCCGCAGATAGTTGTGCTGCCAGGGGTGTTCAATGCACTCACGGCTTTGCAGGCATGCCAGTGCGGAGCGGGCGCACTTTATCTGAGCGGGGCAGGGGTGAGCAACACGCTGCTTGGTACGCCTGACATTGGCCTGATTACACTCACAGAAATGGCCTCTATTGCGCGCCATGTATGCCGTGCGGCAAATGCGCCGGTACTGGCAGACGCCGATACAGGGTACGGAGAGGCCATGAATGTGGTGCGCACCGTAGAAGAGATGGAACAGGCAGGACTGGCCGGCATTCATCTGGAAGACCAGACAGCCCCCAAACGATGCGGACACCTGGACGGCAAGCAGGTGGTTTCTGTACAAACCATGCAAACGCGTATTCGTGCTGCCGTGCGCGCCAGAAAAGACCCAGCTTTTCTGTTGGTGGCACGCACCGATGCTCGTGCTGTCGAAGGAGTGGAGGCTGCTGTTGCACGTGCGGAAAAGTACCTGGAGGCGGGGGCAGATGCCATTTTTCCTGAAGGACTGCAAAGCGCAGAAGAGTTCGCCCTGTTTGCCAGCCGCATCAAAGCCCCTCTGCTTGCCAATATGACCGAATTTGGAAAAACGCCTCTCGTGAGCGTGCAGCAGTTTGAACAAATGGGATATGCCATGGTGATCTTCCCCATGACAGCGCTGCGCGTTATGATGTTTGCAGCACGCGCTCTCTATACCGATCTGCTGCAAACCGGCACACAGCAGCAGTGGATGGAGAGAATGCAAACCAGAAACGAGTTGTATGCCCTGCTGAACTATGCGCGCTTTACTGCACTCGACGAGGAACTGGCCAGCATGGCAGAAAATGAGAAAGCGAAGTAGACAGGCAGACTGCTGTTGCCCGGGGTTGAAACCCTGTGCTGATACGCCAAGCCCTCTGCGAGGGCTGCAGAGTTATGCTGCCAGGCTGCACCAGCCC
>DAIDHN010000080.1 GCA_027459665.1 Chthonomonadaceae bacterium
GCAGAAGCAGGGGATTGATTCTCTGCAGCTTCTGGAAGTAAACCCTTACATTGAGGCTACGCTGCGGGCAGATACTACAACCACCCCTGAAGAAGCACTGCTTGAAATATGCAAGCGTGTGCGCGTAGGTGAACCCGCAACACTGGATGCCTCGCGCAATCTGCTGAAAAACAATTACTACGATCGTAAACGCTACGACCTGGGACGGGTTGGCCGCTACAAAATCAATAACAAGCTGTTCCGCACGGATGGCAAACTGACCTCCGATGCGCCTTTGTCGTACTATTCTATCACGCGCGAAGACCTGATGGGCGCACTGCGCTATATGCTGAACCTGGCTGCAGGGGAAGGCGTAACAGATGACATTGACCACCTGGAAAACAAGCGTGTTCGATCGGTAGGCGAACTGCTGGTTTCCCAGCTGCGCACAGGCTTTCAGCGTATGGAGAAATCTGCGCGCGAGCGTATGAACAACCATGACTCCAAACTGAGCGAAATTATCTCGGTGAAGCCTATTACAGCATGTATCAAAACCTTCTTCGGATCATCTCAGCTCTCACAGTTTATGGATCAAACCAACCCGCTGGCTGAGCTGATTGCCAAGCGAAGACTTTCTGCAATGGGGCCGGGAGGCTTGCAGCGGCAGAGCGCCAAACTGGAGGTGCGTGACGTGCACCACAGCCATTACGGGCGCATCTGCCCCATTGAGACGCCTGAAGGGCCAAACATCGGGCTTATCAACTCGCTTACCGTGTATGGCCGGGTAGATGAATACGGCTTTCTTGAAACCCCTTACCGCAGGGTTGAAAACGGTATTGTAACAGATGAGATAGAGTGGATGACGGCTGACCTGGATCATCACTACCACATTGCCCCGGCAACTGTGGAACTCAATGAAGATGGCTCATTTGTGGAAGATACTGTGCAGGTGCGCTTTGAAGACGGCTACCCGTTTGTGCAGCCCTCCAAAGTGCAGTATATGGACGTCGCACCGGTGCAGCTTATCTCCATTTCTACTGCAATGATTCCATTTATTGAGAACGATGAGGCAACCCGCGCACTGATGGGCGCAAACATGCAGCGGCAGGCAGTGCCTACCGTGCGCCCCAAGGCTCCGCTGGTGAAAACCGGGCTGGAGCGACGCGCTGCACGAGATTCTGGCGCTGTCGTAATAGCACGACGCAGCGGCCTGGTAACAGGCTGTACTGCTGAAGAGATACAGGTTACCGCTCCCAATGGCCGCGTAGATACCTATCGGCTCATCAACCTGCTGCGCTCAAACAATTCCACCTGCATTACACAGAGGCCGCTTGTCAACAAGGGGCAGCGAGTTGTGCAGGGCCAGGTACTGGCCGACGGCCCGTGTACCGAAAATGGAGAACTGGCTCTGGGGCAAAACGTGCTGGTTGGCTTTGTGAGCTGGGGCGGCTACAACTTTGAAGATGCCATTCTGCTCTCTGAGCGACTTGTGCGAGACGATGTATTTACCTCTATTCACATAGAAGAGTTTGAGCGAGAAGCGCGAGACACCAAGCTGGGAGCAGAGGAGATAACCCGAGATATACCCAATGTTGGCGAGGAAGCACTGAAAGACCTGGATGAGGATGGCATTGTTCGCGTAGGCGCCGAAGTAAGGCCGGAAGATATTCTGGTTGGAGAGGTTGCTCCCAAAGGGCAGGGTGAACTGACTGCAGAAGAAAGGCTGATTATTGCCATCTTTGGCAGGCGGGCAGAGGAAACCAGAGATGTATCCCTGCGGGTTACCCATGGCAACAGCGGGAGGGTAGTGGATGTAAAGGTATTTAGCCGCCACAAATACGTTGGAGCGCGAGACCGCAGGGTATACCATTTCTGCAAGAGACCCGAAACCAATATGAGGGATGCTCTTGATGGTGATCTGGTACGCCAGACCCCCGACGATCTGCCTGCCGGCGTAAACATGCTGGTTCGTGTATATCTGGCACAGAAGCGCAAAGTGATGGAGGGAGATAAAATGGCGGGGCGCCATGGCAACAAGGGCGTTATCTCCAAAATTCTTCCGCAGGAAGACATGCCCTTCCTCGCAGACGGCACACCGCTGGATATTGTGCTGAACCCGCTTGGGGTGCCCTCACGTATGAATATCGGGCAGATACTTGAAACGCATTTGGGGTACGTAGGCAGTTATCTCGACTGCTCATTTGTGAACCCTGCCTTTGAGTCGGCTACCGAGCCTGAAATCGTAACACAAATGGAGAGGCTTTCCAATCTGTTTAGACATCGCACCCTGGAAGACTATGTGAACATAGACCTGGGGCTGGGGGTGGAATTCCCTTCAATAGACAGGAGACCAGACCTCGATCCTGAAAAGATGCTGACAGCAGTTCGTGCAAAACTGGAAGAAATTACTGCTGAGCACTGGGAAGAAACTCTGGAAATAGCGGCGGTAGAACCGTCTGGCAATCATGAAAGTGATCTGCAGGCTGTGCTTAACCGCATATGGGAAGTTGCCTGCAGCAGATCGGGCTTCAACCCTCAAACGGGCAAATCCAGACTGCGAGACGGCCTGACAGGCGACCCGTTTGATCTGGATGTAACGGTTGGCATGATCTATATGCTCAAACTGGCGCACCTGGTAGATGACAAAATACATGCACGATCTACCGGCCCATACTCGCTGGTTACACAGCAGCCACTGGGTGGTAAAGCACAGTTTGGTGGTCAGAGATTTGGCGAAATGGAGGTGTGGGCGCTGGAAGCATACGGAGCAGCCTATACCCTGCAGGAAATTCTGACCATTAAGTCAGATGATGTTGTAGGCCGTGTAAAAACGTACGAGTCTATTGTGCAGGGCAAAACAATCCTGGAGCCGGGAGTGCCTGAATCGTTCAAGATTCTCGTAAATGAATTGCAAAGTCTCGGCCTCAAGGTGACTGTGCTTGATGACGAAGACCAGGAAATAGATCTGCGAGATGGCGAGGAGGATGTGAATCTGCGCGAGAACCCTGCAGATGTTACAGCAAGACGCATCGATAAGAAAAACAGCAACCTGTCTCATGATATTCTTCAGTAGAAAAGTATAACTCTGAACCAGCCGTCCGCAGTATTGCACTGCGGCGGCTGATTCCTGTCCCTCTCTCTCTGCATTACGGAAGGAGATATCCAATATGGCGGACGCCAGTACGTTTGCCAAGATCAAGATCGGAATAGCCTCACCCGAGGAGATTCGTTCCTGGTCTAAAGGTGAAGTAAAAAAACCTGAAACCATTAACTACCGCACATTCAAACCTGAGCGGGACGGCCTGTTTTGTGAGAGAATATTTGGGCCAACCAAAGACTGGGAATGCCATTGCGGTCGTTACAAAAAAGTAAAGCACAAAGGCATAACCTGCGACAAGTGCGGCGTGGAAGTTACCCGCAGCAAAGTGCGGCGTGAACGCATGGGCCATATTGAACTTGCTGCGCCGGTGTGCCACATCTGGTACCTTAAGAACCAGCCCAGCCCGCTTGGTCTCATTCTAGACATCGGCACCAAGCTGATGGAAAAAGTACTCTATTTTCAGGCTTACATTGTGACAGATGTAGACCGGGAGCGGATCAACGGCGAGCACAGTTTGATATATTCTGCTTTAGAAACCGAAACAGAAGACCTTCAGCAGCAAAAAGCAGAGACAATGGACCAGCTGCAGCGCGATTTTAACCAGCGTCTGGAAGCACACCGCAACCCTGTTCAGGAAGTAGTGGAAGAACAGGCAGAGAGCGTACCTGATCTGGATGATTTGGGCGACGATGAAGATGAACTGGCCGACCTGGGATACAACGAATTTGACCCTTTAGAAAAACCGGGCGCTTACTGGGATGATGATGTGGTTGCACAGAAGCAGGCACAGTTGATTCAGCGCATGAAAGAAGAGGAAGCAGAGTACGAAGAGCGAATAGGACGTCTTCGCGCTGCTGCCGACAAACTTGAAAAGCTGGAGCCTAAAGCGCTTATCTCTGAAGACGAGCACCGGGCTATAGAAAGCCTGCTTGAAGTGCTTGAGAGAAGAGTAGATGCTGCCTGGGCAGATGCGGTAAAAGCCAGTATGGGTGCGGCGGCAATTCAGACACTGCTGAAACAGATCAATTTGGAAGAACTGAAGCGCGAACTGAGGGTGCAGATAGATAAAACAACCGGCCCCAGAAGATTGCGCCTGTTGAAAAGGCTGGAAATTACCGAGGCATTCATTGCCTCTCGTACTCTCCCAGAGTGGATGATTCTTGATGCAGTACCTGTAATTTCGCCGGAACTGAGGCCTATGGTGCAGTTGGAAGGAGGGCGATTTGCCACCTCTGACCTGAATGATCTATACCGCCGCATTATCAACCGCAACAACCGTTTGAAGCGAATTACAGATATACGTGCGCCAGAATCTATTGTGAACCATGAAAAAAGGCTGCTGCAGGAAGCTGTAGATGCGCTGATAGACAATGGAAAACGCACGCGCCCAGTAACTAGCACCAATAACCGAACCCTGAAATCGCTGTCTGAGCTTCTGAAGGGCAAAGAAGGCCGGTTCCGCAAAAACCTGCTGGGCAAGCGTGTAGACTATTCAGGCCGTTCGGTAATTGTGGTTGGACCGCATTTGAAGCTTCATCAGTGCGGCCTGCCCAAAGAAATGGCACTCGAACTGTTCAAGCCTTTTGTAATGCAGGAACTGGTGTATGGTACGCCGGGCAGCAGCGACAAGCAGAAGCCCAACAACATCAAGGCCGCCAAGAAACTGATTGAGAAGGCGCGGCCCGAAGTTACTTCACGACACCATGCAGGCGGTTCAGAGAGAATGGATATCGTATGGGATGCACTGGAGAAAGTAATTCGCGAGCATCCGGTGCTGCTCAACAGGGCGCCAACCCTGCACAGGCTTGGAATACAGGCATTTGAACCCGTATTGGTGGAAGGGAAAGCCATTCAGGTACACCCTCTGGTATGCCATGCCTTTAATGCAGACTTTGATGGAGATATGATGGCGGTGCACGTGCCTTTGTCGCCGCATGCCCAGGCCGAAGCACGCATTCTGATGCTCTCCTCAAACAACCTGTTCAGCCCTGCAAACGGCGGACCTATTGTGGCGCCTGTGCAAGACATCATTTTGGGGAACTACTACCTCACCATGATGAAAGATTATGAAGAAGGCATGGAGGTGAAAGTCTACTCTTCTCCTGAAGATGCTATGCTGGCATACAGCCAGGATATGCTCGGCCTGCATGATCCGATTGCTGTGAAACTGATGCATCGTCTCTCTTTGGCAGCAGACAGCGAAGTTGCGCATGAACTGGTTGGAGTAGTGAAGCGCCCCGGCGCCTCAGAAACCAGCTTGTATCAGTATTTGCAGCAGGGAGAATGGAAGCCTGTAGACGAGGCACGCATGGCGGCGGAGGTGAAAAAACGCTGCACTACTGTGGGGAGAATCATTTTTAACCAGATACTTCCCGACCGGCTGCGCTACACCGACCGATACCTGCAGGGAACCATGAACAAAAAAGCCATTTCGGTGGTGATTCAGGACGTGTACGAAACACACGGAAAAGAAGCCTGTATTATCTTCCTGGATGAACTGAAAGAATTGGGCTTCAAATATGCCATGCGCGGCGGGGTGAGCCTGGCCATGACAGATATGGACAGCCCTGCCAGCCGAGAAAGAATACTGCAGGAAACAGAGCAGAAAGTGCGCCAGACAAACCGCCAGTATTCCAGAGGGCAGCTGTCGCAGGCAGAACGTAAATCTAGAGTGCTGGAACTGTGGCTGAAAGCCTCGGAAGAAGTGGCTGGTGCTATCATGGATGGTATCGACCAGTATAACCCGATCTATATCATCACCGATTCGGGGGCAAGAGGCTCTACAAAGCAGGTAACACAGCTTTCGGGGATGCGCGGCCTGATGACTGACCCGTTTGGCAACCTGATTGAAGAACTGCCCATCAAGTCCAACTTCCATGAAGGGCTGTCGGTGCTGGAGTTCTTTGTTTCTACGCACGGCGCTCGAAAGGGTATGGCCGATACAGCACTGCGTACTGCAGATGCCGGCTACCTTACCCGCAAGCTGGTAGACGTTGCACAAGATGTGATCATTCGAGATGAAGACTGCGGTTCTACCCGTGGTGTAGTTCTCTTTGAAATGATTGAAAACGGAGAAGTGCTTGAGCGCCTGAGTGAACGTCTGCGCGGCCGCTACCCAGTGCATGATATCGTACACCCCCTTACCGGGGAAGTGGTGGTGAATGCCAATTCTGATATTCCAGACCCAGTTGCACGCGAACTAGACAAGGTGCGCATTGCTAAAGAAGACATTATTAACCTGGAGACAGGAGAAGTAGTGTGTAGAAAAGGCGATGCCCTGGATGTGAAAGCCACTGCAGAACTGCTGGATATAGGCGTATGCCTTTTCTCTGCGAGGCTGAAGGCCAAAGTGGCAGAATCGGCTATCGATATCACCACATCGATGAGCATAGAAGTGCGATCGGTTCTTACTTGTGAGCTGCGCCAGGGTGTATGCGCCTGCTGTTACGGACGTGATCTGGCTACTGGCAGAAGAGTAGACATTGGCGTTGCGGTAGGAATCATTGCAGCACAATCTATTGGCGAACCGGGCACGCAGCTTACAATGCGTACCTTCCACACCGGTGGCATAGCCGGCAAAGACCTTACAGGCGACAAACGTACCAACAAGTCCAAGCGGAGGTCTATGCAGGAGGTTTTGCAGGAAGACATTCAGCGTGGCGTGGTTGACTTCAACCAGGTAGAAGGGAGCGAGAGAGACAAGTCTCGTGCCATTCAATCGGTGCTGAAAGTACTTGAAGACCCTGCCCGCGGCCTCAACCGCGTTACGGAACTGTTTGAGGCACGCAAGCCCAAGGGCGAAGCCATTGTTACACAGTACGCAGGTATTGTGGCAGACATTGAAAATAAAGGCTTGCGCAACGTGGTTATTCACACCCCCGTTGCACTAGATGAGAGCCTGCCGCACTTTGGGCTGGGCACAGATGCCATATCTGCAGAAGACATTATCGACGACAAGAGCGAAATCATTGTGAAGGCCGGTGATCAGATTACCGACCGGCATTTGCGCAAAATACAGCAGCAGGGAATTAAATCGCTGCTGCTGAGACGCTCACACATGGTGCCATACCGAGGAGAACTCCCGGTAGAGAAAGGGATGGAACTAAAGCCCGGAGACCGCCTGACCTACGGCCCTCTGCACCCGCAGACCGTTCTGACGCTGAGGAGCGTGGAGGGAGTGCAGGACTACCTTGTGCGCGAAATACAAACCGTGTACAAAGGGCAGGGCGTAGATATAAACGATAAGCACATAGAGGTGATTGTGCGCCAGATGCTGAGAAAGCGCAAGGTGCGCAATTCAGGCGACAGCCGCTTCCTGATGGGGCAGACAGTAGATAAATTCGTATTCGAGGATGAGAACTCCAGAGTGCGAAGCATCGCTGGAAAAGAAGCTACCGCCGACTGGGTGCTGATGGGCATTGCCGATGCCTCGCTGAATACCGAGAGCTTCCTTTCGGCAGCGTCGTTCCAAAAGACTACCAAAGTGCTTACCGAAGCTGCAGTTCGCGGCAAAAAGGATGAGCTGGTGGGCTTGAAAGAAAACGTAATCATCGGCAGGCTGATTCCTGCCGGCACCGGTCTGCTCTACTACCGTACTCTGGAACTGGCCGACAGGGAACTGCAGCCGCTGGTGCTGGAACCGCGCTCCGAGAGACGGCAGGTGGAGACTGAAGTGGATCGGCTGCGCGCTTTGCCTGCAACTCGCGTAGACGAAGAAGACGAGGTAGGTACTTTTCATGATATGCCAATGCCAGTAGAGGAAAACGATGCAGATGAGCCAACTGCAGAAGACCCCAAAGCAATGGCAGCTCGACTGAAAGAAGCTGAAACCTCTATTTCTCTTGCAGAAACGCCAGAGGATGAAGAATAGGCGGTTTGCATGTACTTTACTCCCCATGTGCATCGCACATGGGGAGTTTGTTTTTTGGCAGCTTTGAGTAAGTTGCAAAATACTGTGACTGCAAAGGAGTTTATGCCTGGGGCAGGTGCGGTTTTTCCCATGCTTTCAAAAGCCCCCATGCCGCCATGCATCTGGCATAATAGCTGCCGCACTCCGGTTCGTTGAACGGGTTGCGATTGCGGCCGTTGTGCCTGTGCCGCACAGCCGCGGCTACTGCTTCCGCTTCTTTTTTACGCCCGCAGTCGAGCAGGAGAATTGCCAGCTGATACTCATAGCCTGTCATGCACTCGCCCCAGTAAGGAAAGGGAATTTCAGGCCGGTTTCCATCGGGGTATGAGCAGATTACCGTGCCTGCCTCGCTGCCAATGGCAAATGTGCGCATGTTGTTGTAGTGATCACGCATGTTTGGCAGGTGATTGTATTTGAAGATAGAAAGCGCTGTTGTGTGTATATGATGCAGGTCTAACAGGGGAACCAGGCCATAGCGGTTTGCCTTGTACTGACCAACCAGCTGATCGATGAGGCAGCCGTTTCCCATCTGCAGTATAGGGTGAGCGCCCGAGGTAAGACCAGACAGCGAAGTCATGGGGGCTGGCTGTGGGGGCTGAGCTTCTATGTGCTGTATGTAATACCTGCCATTGTAAAGATGAGAGTCGGTCCATTCTGTTCCCTGTGCGCGTAATTTGCGGCATTCTGCGGCAAAGTCTGCGTCACCCATTTTCTCAGCCATATGCCCCATAGCCTCCAGTGCCGCCAGGTACCATACGTTGCACATCGGGTTGGGGCCAATAAATTCAACGTCGTAAGTATTGTGCTGCGAGCCTTCCATCACCCCATCCTTGTCGGCATCCCATCCACCAGGAACCCAGGCAAACTCAAGCATTTTTTTGATGACTGGATAGTGTTTTTTTATCCAGGCTGTTCCGGCCTCTTCTCCATCGGCCAGCATCTGCCCGTAGGCGCGCACAATCATTCCCATCTGTCCATCTGCCGCCGCGCCCTGCCAGGTCTGGTTGACCAGGGGCAGCGATATGCGAAAGCGCTGTCCTCCATCTTCAACAACCCCGTAATCCATGTGTGTTTCCAGCATGCTGCGGTGCAGGTCTGGGAAGAGATCGAGGGTGGCGTTTTCGTAGTTCCATACATGGGTGCAGGTGCCAATACAGCATCCTGCCTCCCCGCCGCATCCTTCCCAGGCGAAAAACTTTCCATCCCCAGTGCGAAAGCAGGTGTGGGTTCGAAGTGGCGTGAGGTTGAAAAGCGCTGCCTCCCTGAGTGCATGCGGAGCGGGGTGGGCGGCAACTGTGCTTACAAAATCTATGGTTCTCTTTCGCAGATCTGGCAGGGCAGGTATTACTTTTTCGGCTACATCGCGTGCATCGGCAAATTGTGTGGCATACCAGTTTTGCAGCATGGGAGATATGCCTTCAGCGGGCGACCACCACTGCTCTTCTTCCTGATTACGCCAGGGAAAGTGCCAGGCTATGAGCAGATGAACGGTATGGCTGCTGCCGGGTAGAATGGCGGGGAGAAGCGTGCTAGCCGAGCTGTGCCATGTTCTTCCTTCTGGGGAGGGTTCGCACTCTGCACCGGACTCTGCATCCTCCAGCCAGCCCTGTTTAAGCAACTGATCTATAATAGCAAGCTGCTCTCCATTCCAGGGTTTGTCTTGAAAAGCCCATCTTCTTGCAATGCGTACATCCGGTTCGCTCCAGAGAGCGGTCAGGGTGCCGTTGCGAGCAGTATGATTTTGAGATTGCGAGGCAAACATCAGCCCTTTCATGCCGCCGGCTTCCAGGTAATTGCTGGTGTTGTGCCCCATTTGTCTAATTATGCCGTCGGTGCCTACAAAGTTTGTGAGCAGAAGAGTGAGCGCCGGGGTGACAGATTTGTCTGAATGGTTGGAGAGGGTGATGCTGAGCAGGCCAAACGGCAGGCTTGAGGCATCGGTGTCATGAGGAATCAGTGGGTTGAATGCCTCCAGTACAGCTGTCAGCGGGATATCAGGGTCACTGAGAATCACCCTTCCAAATGGATAAGATGCCTCAAACTCTGCGTGCGCAAAGCGGGGTATGCCAAGCAGCGTACCAGGCGCCCCAAAGTCTGCAGCAAGGTTTTCGGTATGATCCATTTCCAGCACGTGCAGTTTCACGGTTTCATCCTGCTCTGTGCGCAGCAGCAGATGCGCATAAGAAGGTCGCCATCCACGGTTGGGGCGGCTCATCATCTGCCAATCGGTGAGCTGTCCGCGTCCGCCCAGTCCAAAAAAACCTGTACCAATGCCGCCAATGGGCATCATAATCTCACGAAGATGTTCCTGGTTGTATTTGCTGATGACGGGCCATGGAGTAAGTGTGATCATGGTGTGTTGCTCCTCATACATTGTTTATACACTCGTCATGAATTTCGGTATGCCGGCATACTTTTCCTTCATTAAAAAAGTGTTGCCGCTGCCAGAATTCAGGGCATGCGGCGTCGGAAAATTAATTATCGGGCAGGGATAAATGCGACCTGCGTAGAACAATCTTCAGGCGATGGCAAATACCATCCCCTTGTTTCATACTCATTACAAACATGTCAAAGAGAAACCTGTGAACGCAATATCTTCTTCCACTCGTCTGCCAGTCTATTGTTTGATGCTCTGCCTGTTTTGTACTTTTACGGCTGCTCATGCTCAGCAGACAAAGAGTACTCCTTATGATACAGGCAGTGCAGGCAGGCTCTCAGAAGAGCAGCAAACAAGAGATTATGGTCTTCCGCAGTTGATGCGGCTTCTTTCTGGCGATCATGCTACACCAAATTACGCCCGCATTGCACTCGGCATGCGGCAGGCAATGCGGATGAGCGCAGGGCCAGCCCGCTTTTCATTTCATTCTCTGGGCGGGGAAACTCTATGTGCATTGCCTGCCGGTTCTTTGTATGCCTTTCACAACGATGGGCCGGTAGGCGAGACCAGCACTCAGCTCTGGGCGCTGGGGCCGGGGATTATGAGCGGCAGGGTAAAAGGCATCGCCTTTGATGCGCAGCGCCGATACCGATACTGGCTCTGCGCAGACGGCGGAGGAGTATGGTACACCAACGACAAGGGGTTTCACTGGACGTGCGTGTCGGATAAGTGGCCGCTTTCTACCATGGACTGCATTGCCATAGACCCTCAAAACGGCAGTCATATCTATGTGGGCACTGGTGGATATGGTGCTGGAGCGGCGAGCGGTGTGGTAGAAAGCCTGGATGGCGGAAAAACCTGGCACGTGCGCGGGCGCAATGTGTTTCACTACAATCAGGTGCACTCGATCACCGTAGACTCTAATAACCCCCGCATTGTGCTGGCGGCATTTGGCGACCCTCATCAGGGTGGCATTGCGCGCTCTACCGACTACGGGCAAAGCTGGGAGCTGGCGCTGAATGTAAAAGGAACCTGTTTGACTGTGCTTCCTTCTGTGCCAGATGCCCAGGGCAAACGCACATGGTACACAGCAGATTGTTATCATAAAGGCATTTATGCTTCGGAAGATGCTGGAGAGACCTGGAAGCTGGTTACCAGCCGGTTTGGTTCGCAGAGAATTAGAGTAACGCCCTCATGCGTAGACCCTCATACTTTTTACGTGGAAGATGATGGCACAAAGAACATCTGGATGACTACCGATGCAGGCAAAACGTTTACTTCGATAAAGGGCAGCTTGAAAAATGTTGGCAGCAGCTACTTTATCTGTCATGCAGACCCGGTTACTCATCGGGATGACCTCTATTTGGGGCAGGTAGGGGTTTTGCAATACAATGGCCAGAAAGACAAGAAAGGCATGCCATTGTGGCAGAACATTTTTGGTGTTGAAAAGGGGCCAGACCTGGTGCACTGCGACCAGCATGCCCTGGTATTTGCCCCCTGGAACCCTAATCACTGGCTTGTAGGCAATGATGGCGGCATTTACGATGCGCGCATAGTAAAAAGCAAAATTATTACCCGATCGATCAGCAGCGATTTGAGCATCAACATGGAGTATGATGCCGATATCGTCTCCTCGCAGCCGGATGCAGTGCTCACCGGCAGTCAGGATCAAGGCTCGGTGTCGGATATGAATGATACTCCTGCCAATGCGACTCCTGGCAAGTGGCACATGATACTGGATGCCGATGGGTTTCAGTGCGGAATACTGCCCTCAAACCCCAGTGTGCAATATGCCACCATTTACAGTCTGGATATTCACCGCACCACCGACTGCTGGCAGCATTCCAAAGACATATCGCCGCCAGTACCTAAAGGCGAGCCAAAAGGTTTCTACACGCCGCTGGCCCTCGATTCGGTTTCGGGAGACGTATATACGG
>DAIDHN010000081.1 GCA_027459665.1 Chthonomonadaceae bacterium
CCTCTGCATGCCCTGTGAAGGAGCAAACTATTATGAGTGAACAGGATCGCAACCACGACGCCAACCACGGGGGGGGGGTAGACCCCAAGCCCTCGCGCAAGAACACCAGGCGTGACTTCCTCAAAGGCGCTGCCTCTCTCTCAGCAGCCACCGCAGCACTCTCCACTGCATCACAGCAGACTGCACAGGCATCCAGCCTGCCCCCCGCTCACTCCCGCACCAGGAGCGCCCATGCCCTGGCAGCTATCCGTCGGCATCGGACACGGCAGACTGACAGCATGACCAGCTTCACACTCAGCCCCGACGGGAGTTACAGCTACTACGCTGACGGCAGCCGCAAGAGCGCTGATGTAGTGACCAGCGGGGTGACGGTGCACAACGGCGCCTACAGCTACGATGGCGGTGGCAGGCTGGTGCAGGTAGTCGACAGCGCCACGAACCTTACCGAGGAGTACGCCTGGAACGCCGACGGCACGCTTGCGAGCATGCCTGGCAGCGGGTACACTCGCGAGTTTGCCTGCAACGAGGAGGCTCAGCTGCTGAGCATCTCTCACAGCGGCACGGTGGCTTACCAGTATGCGTACGGCGCTGGAGCAAGGACATCGCGAACAACCTGTGGACCTGGTACCCTTGCGGGGTGGCGTGTGGGGCTGGCGAGACGGGAAAACACCTGTGCCAGTAGGACAGCCGCCGCATCCGTGCATAGCTCCGAACAAACCATACCATTCTCCAGATACTGCATTGGCTAGCTTTTAATTAGAAATTCCTCATGAATCCTTGTCCAGGAGGAATGCTGATGACTTGCACTCTCTTCGATGAAATTGCCTGCGATGTACTTTGTATTTTAGGTCAGGAAGGATGCTATAAATGTTATCGGGGCATCAATGCTGGGTTGTGGTGTGACTGCATCGAAATAAAATTCTTTTAGGAGATGATACATTATGAAAGAAGAATGCGCCTGCCTTCCTCCAGGAGGAAATTGGAAGTATTTTGACTGTACTGAAGACAGAAGCGCATTATTGGAGGAAAAGCTGAAGCAAAACCCTGCAAACCCTGAACTTTTTTCGGAATGGATGGCATACCTGATATATCCTATTTTGAGGCAGATGATTCCCAAAGATGAGAGACTGACTCAGCTGGAAAAACTTGACATGAGGATCAGCGAGCTGCCTGATGATTCACTTGTGAAGGCGATTATGAAACATAAGCGAGACAGGTTTATTCAACTGATAGAAGACATGCAATTGATCTAAAAGAGTTTGGCAACAGAAAGCTTTCAGCCTGAAAAAAAGCAGCAATATGACCTTATCAAACTTTTTTGAGACCGTTGTAATATGCTATACAGCCTATAAGATGGAGCAGAACAGAGGCAGGTTAACTGTAGCCACACCCTATCCAGCCTCGGCCCTGCCCCTCCATATGTAAATTCAGGGTATACTAAGTGCGTACAATTTAAGTTTGTCATCGCAGGGCTGCGTGTCGTCGCGTGGCTGAAATACGGGGAAAGTCCGGTGCAAAGCCGGCGCAGTCCCGCTGCGGTAAGGCTCGTGCGCGAGCCAAGCCCGAATGCCCGCCTGCGATTTCATCACCACAAAGCCCTTCGCGAGAGAGGGTGTGATGGAAATGCAAGGCAGGCGCTCCTGCTTTCCTGCGTTCCAAAACAGCCCCACGCGAAGCCCTGAGGGGCCGACGACCGGGCTATTTTGTGAACCGAGGAGAACACAACCCGTGTACCTGCGTCGAAATGCATTCACGCTCATTGAACTGCTGGTGGTCATCGCAATCATTGCCATTCTGGCCGCCATTCTCTTCCCTGTTTTTGCACAGGCGCGCGAAAAAGCGCGGCAAATTACCTGCGCATCCAACCTCAGGCAGCTTGGGCTTGCCACCCTTATGTATGCCCAGGACTACGATGAAACCTACCTGCCCTACATTGCAGACCCGTGCCCAGGCGGCGTATGCAACCAGTACTGGTTCGGCCTGCATACCGCAGCAGGATGGGACAAAACACACGGCCTGCTCTACCCCTACATCAAAAACACGCAGGTGCAGCGCTGCCCCGACTGGACTGGTGTAAACAAATTTGGAGACGGCAACGGATATGGCTACAACTGGGGCTACATAGGGTCTGACTACTACATCAACCCTGTATACAGCAACCCTCCCTACCCCTGGCCGCCCCTCAATCCTGCTACAGAGGCATCACTCAGTTCTACAGCCGACAAGGTGCTTTTTGCAGACTCGGGGTACTGGAACAGCATAAGCAGCCAGGAAACTGAAACCCCGGCCATCGACCCGCCCTCGCAATGGTATGGCAACCCCACCATAAACTTTCGGCATGTCGACAACAGCCAGACCATTGCCGGCTCAGGCTACAACATCAATGTAACAGAAAATGGGCTGGCGGAAATACTCTGGGCCGACGGTCATGTCACCCCCCTGCATCAAACGCAGGTAACAGACAGCATGTTCACCAGAAACTGAATGAAGCAGTGAACCCAAACAAACCGATACGACGATGCGTCTGCCTCGACACACCCTTTGAAGCGGTGCTGCAAAGGGTGAGCGAAGAAGGCTGGACAGAAACCTGGCAGATCACTGCAGCCATGGGCTGCGGAGGAAGCTGCGGCCTCTGCCTGCCCTATCTGGCGCAGGTCATCAGTACCGGTGAAACCGAGTTCGCTTTTGTTTTGCAAAACAGTGAGGGCAAGGCTGGCTAGCCCTGCCCTCCTGCGCTTTCCTCTGCTGCCTGCTCAGTTTTGGGCCAGCAGCTGCCTCAGCACGTACTGCAAAATGCCTCCATGCCTGTAGTACTGCACTTCCTGCGGGGTATCAATGCGCGCAAGCGCCTGAAACTCCTTCACGCCCCCATCCTCTGCAACGGTGCGCACGGTGAGCAGCTTTCCATTTGCAAAGCCGCCTGCCACCCCTTCGGCAATGCCATGCACATCAAACGTTTCTCTGCCGGTAAGCCCCAGCGATTCGGCGCTCTCACCCGGCTGAAACTGCAGCGGCAAAATGCCCATGCCCACCAGATTTGAGCGGTGAATGCGCTCAAAGCTTTCTGCAATCACGGCGCGCACACCCTGCAGGCAGGGGCCTTTGGCGGCCCAGTCGCGGCTCGAACCGGTGCCGTATTCCTTGCCAGTCAAAATAATGGTAGCAATGCCTGCCTCCCTATAGTGCGTGGCAGCATCGTAAATAGACATTACCTCATTGTTGAGCAGGCAGGTGGTAAAGCCACCTTCTGTGCCCGGGGCCAGCTTGTTTTTTATGCGCACATTGGCAAAAGTACCCCGCACCATCACCTCATCGTGGCCGCGGCGCGACCCGTATGAATTGAAATCGGATGCCTGCACGCCATGCTCCAACAGGAATTTGCCCGCAGGAGAGTCTTTTTTGATAGAGCCAGCCGGCGAAATATGGTCTGTGGTAATGCTGTCTCCCAGCAGGGCCAACACTCTGGCTCCGCTGATGTCTGGCACAGTGAGCGGCGCCTCTGGAGACATTCCTTCAAAATAGGGAGGGTTTTTAATGTAGGTCGAATCGGGGTTCCAGGCAAACAAGGCGCCCTCTGGCGCGGGCACAGCCTGCCATTCATCATCGCCATCAAACACATTGGCATAGTTATCGCGGTACATCTCAGCCTGTATCGCCTGCTGCACGGTTTGCGCTACTTCTGCCTGGGTGGGCCAGATATGGCGCAGGTACACCGGGCTGCCCTCTTTGTCTGTGCCAATCGGCTCATTATACAGGTCAATATCCATGCGTCCGGCCAGTGCATAGGCCACAACCAGCGGGGGCGACATCAGGTAGTTGGCTCTCACTTCCTGCTGCACGCGCCCTTCAAAATTGCGGTTGCCCGAAAGCACCGATGCCGCTACCAGTGCGCCTTCTTCTATCGCGCGGGAAACTTCCGGCAGCAGCGGCCCCGAATTGCCTATGCAGGTAGTGCAGCCGTATCCGGCTGTCTGAAACCGCAGTGCATTCAGATAGGGGGTGAGGCCGGCCCTGTCTAGATAGCGCGTCACCACGCGGCTGCCGGGCGCAAGCGAGGTTTTTACCCACGGCTTGGTTTGCAGCCCCAGTTCCACTGCTTTTTTGGCTACCAAACCTGCTGCCGCCATTACATAGGGGTTGGAGGTATTGGTGCAGCTGGTGATGGCGGCAATTACTATTGAGCCATGCTGCAGCTCGTACTCTCCGGCTTCTGTTTTCACCTGCACCTTTACCGCCGTTCCACCTGCCTTTGGGCCGAGCAGGGAGGGCAGCGCCTCATGAAATGCGGTTTTCGCTGCAGAAAGCAGAATGCGGTCTTGCGGGCGGCGCGGCCCAGCCATAGAAGGCGCAACCGTGTTGAGATCGAGTTCGAGAGTGTCGGAGTATTCAGCCGCAGGCGAATCGGGGGTATGAAACAGCCCCTGCTCGCGCATATAGGCTTCTACCAGCGCAACCTGCTGTTCGGTTCTTCCAGAGGCACGCAGATAGTGCAGGGTTTCTGCATCTACAGGGAATATGCCGCAAGTCGCCCCGTATTCGGGAGCCATGTTTGCAATGGTTGCACGGTCTGCCAGAGGCAGCGAGGCAAGCCCAGGGCCAAAAAATTCTACAAACTTGCCTACCACTCCCTTTTTACGCAGCATTTCTGTTACTGTAAGCACCAGGTCGGTAGCGGTTGCGCCCTCTGGCAGGGCGTTGGTGAGCCGAAAACCCACCACCTGCGGTATCAGCATAGAAACAGGCTGCCCCAGCATAGCTGCTTCGGCCTCAATGCCGCCCACCCCCCAGCCAAGAACGCCCAGGCCGTTGATCATGGTGGTATGGCTGTCGGTGCCTACCAGGGTATCTGGATACGCCAGTGTTTCCCCGTTTTGGCTGCTGGTAAATACTACGCGTGCCAGGTACTCCAGGTTCACCTGATGCACTATTCCGGTGCTGGGCGGCACTACCCTGAAGTTTTCAAACGCCTTCTGGCCCCACTTCAAAAACGCATAGCGCTCTGCATTGCGCTCAAACTCCAGCCCGACGTTGCGCTGCAGAGCGTTGTCTGTGCCAAAGTAGTCAATCTGAACCGAGTGGTCGATCACCAGCTCTACCGGCTGCAGTGGATTGATGCGTTCCGGATCGCCGCCCAACCGAGCCATTGCCTCGCGCATAGCGGCAAGGTCTACCACACAGGGCACGCCTGTAAAATCTTGCAGCAGCACGCGTGCCGGCGTGTAGGCAATCTCCTTGTCTGGAGCGGCTTTGGGGTCCCACTGCAGCAGAGCCTCTATGTCTTCTTTGGCAACGCTGCGGCCGTCTTCATTGCGAAGCAGGTTTTCAAGCAGAATGCGCAGGGCATACGGCAGGCGCGCCAGACTTTTGCCCCCGGTTTCCAGCGCTTTCAAACGATACAGTGCAACCGACTCGCCCTGCACGGTGATGTGCGAGTAAGCGCCAAAGGAATCAGGCATAACAAGCCTCCTGTGTTGTAGTTATAATTACTCTGTTTATTGTACCGTGAGGTCTGCCATGTTACAAATGAAACGTTGTAATACCCGGTATGCATGCAGTGCATTGCATGCACAGAGTTCTGCTGCAGGGTGCGTGCTACTGCTCAAGCATCACTGCATGGCGCAGCAGCGACTTGCCGCTTTCATCCAGTGCGCCGTATACGCTGCGCGCTACCCTGGGCGGTTCCTGGGCAAAGCGGTACCAGTGCCGTGTATACACCAGCGCAACATTGGGTCGCGAGCGGTCGCTTCGGTTCGGGGTGCCCCGGTGCCATGTGCGCGGATCGCGAATGAGCAGGCTGCCCGATTTCATCACCAGCCGTTCGGAAGGCAGCGCCGCTGCCAGCTTCTCTACCTCGGCCCGCGTAGAAAACATGTGCGTGCCCCCCGGCCATATTTCCAGCGGACCGTTTTCCTCGGTAACATCTACCAGCGGGGTATTCACCACCAAAGCAAAGGAAGGCTGCTGTATGCCCGTCTCCGGAAAGAGGGCCTCAGAATCGGGATGTACTCTCTGATATTCCGAACCGGGCAGCGGGGTATCTGAAGCAAGGTAGCCCAGAAGAATGCGCTCACCCAGCACAGCCCTTACAACAGCCAGCGCCACCGGATGCTGATACAGCAGCGGGTGCGAAAAAGGCGGCTCAAAGGGCAGATACATTTGAAATCGGTTGGCCCCGCGGTTGAAGGGCGTCTCTCTGCGGTACTCCTCCATCAACTCATCGAAGCGGCTGCGCATCTCTTCCACAAACCCGGCAGGCAGCGCATTAGGCAGCAGGGTATAGCCATTGGCTCGAATGCACTCTGCATGCAGCAGAATTCGCTCATTGTCCTGCAGCAGTGCCTTCATCTCTGCAGGCAGTTCCCAGCTGCCCAGCCGGGCGGCATCTGTTTGCATCTCTCTCTCCTTTGCCAGTTATTGTTTTCCAGAAGTGCCGTACACATCCATGCTCCAGAGTGAATAGCCGTATTGGGTTGCGCGCTGCATGCCGTACATACGCACCCATCGTGCTTTCACCGCAGGAAAAGTCAGCGTCTCCAGCCCGCCCTTCCCGTTGTTGGTGCTGTACACTGTTTTCCAGTGTATGCCGTCGAGGCTGACATCTATGCGAAAAGCCTTTGCGCAGGCTGTTTCCCAGTTCAGCGTCACTCTCTGCACACTCTGTGCCTTTTGCAGGTCGACAGCAATCCACTGTGGGTCTGCCCACTGTGATTCCCACCGCGTAGATGGGTCGCCGTCGGTTGCATACCGTGCCAGATTGCCATGTTTTACAGAAGAGGCAGCAGTCGGTTTTCCTGTTGCCAGCGATGGTTTGGGCAGATACGGGTCACGCTTCCCAATGCCCGGTATGGCATGCACCCAGGTTTGCGTGAGGCGCAGGGGCACAGTTTCGCGAATATCCCGTGAAGAAGCCGCTGCTTCCACCAGGTAACGGCCGGCATACGCCTCCCACTGCTTGCGCTGCACGTTGCAAAAAGCGAAATCGCGGGCATTCAGTGTAAAGCGGGCAGTGCCCGTTTGCCCCGGCTTCAGCTGCAGCCGAACAAAGCCCTTCAGTTCCCTCACAGCCCTGTCTACTTTGGGATGCGGGTCTTGCACATAGAGCTGCACTACCTCGGCTCCGCTTCTGCTGCCGGTATTTGAAACATCTACCTGCACCTGCACAGCGCCCTTAGGAGAAAGAACGCTGTGACTGAGGCGCAGATGTGAAAATCGAAATGTTGTGTACGAGAGGCCGTAGCCAAATGGAAAAAGGGGAGCGATCTGTTTTTTATCGAACCAGCGGTACCCCACATAAATGCCTTCCTTGTAATACACCTGTCCGTTTACGCCAGGAAAATTGCCAAAATCAGGGTAATCTCGCACACTGGCGCCAATGGTATCGGGCAGTTTGCCCGAAGGGTCTATGTCTCCAAACAGCATGCCTGCCAGAGCGGGGGCCCCCTCTTCTCCTGGGAACCAGCCTTCCACCACTCCCTGCACGCTTCCCAGCCAGTTTACCATGCGCACTGGCGTACCATTGTTCAGCACCACAATAGTGTGCGGGTTGGCGGCAGCCACTGCTTTTATCAGCGCGCCCTGGTCGCCCTGCAGGTCCATCGAGGGTCTGTCTGTTCCCTCCGCTTCATCCGAAGAGCCTGCAAACACGATTGCCACGTCGCTTTTTTGTGCGGCAGCCACTGCTGCAGCGAACTGATGAGGGCGGGCAGGTGGAATCCAGCTGAGGTGCAGATACCCTGCACTGCTGCTATTTCTGAAATCCAGCTGAAACTGGCAGGCAGTTCCCTTCTGCAGCCGGATGGCGCCTCCCTGCAGCGAGCCGTAGGTGTTGAGCCAGCGCTGCAGCACCAGGTGATGATTGATGTAGAGCCGGTACCCGCCCGATGCGCTCAGCATAAACAGGTATCTGCCCGTGGCCGGCGCCTTGATTACCCCCTGGTATCGCACGCAAAACCTGCCGGGCGGCAAATGCGACGGCCTCTCCCAGGAGGGGGCGTAGTCTATGTATACATTCGGTTCGGTGCGCACCTCCGCAGTGGCGGCTCGAAAGTTTCTGCCAGGGTAATATGCGGCGCGCAGACCAGGCCGGCTGCCAAGCGCGCTTGAAAGCTGAAAAGCTGTAGAAGGCACTGCCTGCAGGTGAGGGCCGGGAGACGTGCCCTGCACATAGGTGACTGCTATTTTGCTGCCGGCGCGCTTTACAATGGCCTGATACGGGTTGATGTAGAATGGCGGCTGTACCCCAACGCTGCCTTCGGCTCCTACATGCCAGTTCTGCGCACGAGGACCAATGATCGCTATGGAGTGCACCGTGCCAGGTCTGAGGGGCAGAATATGGCGGCTGTTTTTCAGCAGCACCATGCCTTCTGCGGCAGCCTGAAAAGCCAGTTTGCGTGCAGCAGCAGTGTTTACCAGAGCATGATTAGGAGTAGCAAAATGCTGCATGTCACTTGAAAGCACAACAGTATACAGTAGCCTTTTCACTGCCCGGTCTATCTGGGCAGTAGTGATTTCGCCTGCATTCAGTGCGGCTTTCAGGTTGGAAGCACGCAGAAAACCTGGGCCGGGCATCTCCAGGTCGAGGCCGGCCTGCGGCGGGCCGGCGGTATCATGCACTGCCCCCCAGTCTGACATGGCCAGCCCCCGAAACCCCCAGTCATCGCGCAGTACATCGGTCAGCAGATACCAGTTGTCTGTGCAGTACTGACCATTTACTCGGTTGTAGGCGGCCATGATGCTCCACACATGCGCTTTTTTCACAGCCGCCCTAAAACCGGGCAGGTAGATTTCGCGCAGGGCACGCTCACCTACATTCACATTTACATAGCCGCGGTCGAGTTCTTCGTTGTTGCACACATAGTGCTTTACGCAGGCAATGCACCCCGTCGACTGCACACCATTGATGTAGCTTACCGCCAGTTGAGCAGTGAGAAAAGGGTCTTCGCTGAAAAACTCTCCGTTGCGTCCATCCAGCGGGGAACGCTGAATGTTTATGGCTGGAGCCAGCAGTATCTGCGCCCCGGTTCCCTTGTTCAGCGCTTCTATTCCGATGATGCGGCCAACCTGCTGCACCAGCGGCAGGTCCCAGGTAGAAGCCAGACATACCCCGGCGGGAAAGGCGGTGGCCGGCCCCTGGGTAGAACCGGTGCCTCCCCGCACTCCCTGCGCGCCGTCCACCATTCCCAGCGCAGGCAGGCCGGCCTGCGGCAGGGGCACGCTGGTGAAGCCGGTTCCGGTAAGCAGCTTCAGCTTATCTGCAAGCGTAAGGCGCTTGTAGAGAGCAGCGGCCTGTTTGCGTAGATATGCGGCAGGCGGTGGATGAAGGGTGTTTTGCGCATTTGCACGCATGCCGGGCAGAGCCAGGGCAAAAATCAGCAGAGAGACGCACTGCCATACCGGCATGCGGCGCACCTTTTTCAACAAGGCAGAACAGATAAGCATAAGAAAAAATCCTTGATTTGGCAACAGCAGGTTTCAGGGCTGCCTATGTATGGCCCATATTCACTTTTGCCTTTGGTTTTCCTCCCTGCCTTGTTCAATATCTGCTGCATCTGGGTCTAAAATCCTGCTGCATGCCCGTCAGAACGAGGGTCAGAGCCAGCCAGCAGCGCGCCGGATGCGGCATTTTTTTCGATTAACTGCACGGTGCCGCCCTGCGCAAACGCACCAATGCGCACTGTAGAATGCCCCATGCCCTGCAGCGCTCTGCGCACCTCTTCAGGGATGCGCTCTTCAATCTGCAGCTGCTCTACCGCGCTGTTCGACTCGCGTACCGAAAGCCCGTGCTGCCAGCGCGCCGCTTCTACGGCCTGCTGAGGGTTGAGGCCGAAATCTTCTATGTTGCAAATAATCTGCATGTTGGTTTGCACCTGGTAATCTGCACCAGGCGTGCCCCCTGCCAGAGCAAGCTGTTCCTCACCCTGCCGGTTTCGAGTGGCAAGCCAGGCGTTTAGGGTATGCGCCGTTCGCTTGTCTGGCGCCAGGCAGTTGGGATGCCCCTGCTGCAGGGTAAAGCCAGACATGCGGTTATTCAGCAGCACGCCGGTTCCGGCAGCCACACTGCCGCAGCCGTAGCCCCAGAATACGCTCTGTATAAAGCTCACTGCATTGCCTTCACCATCCACCACACAGAAATAGGTAGTGTCGTGGTCGAGCAGATCGCCGGGCGCAGGCATGGCAAGCGCCCTGTCGGGTTGAATCAGCTTGCGCCGTTCTGCCGCGTATTCTTTTGAAAGCAGCTGCTGTACAGGCACAGGTACAAAGTCTGGGTCGCCCAGGTATGCATGCCGGTCGGCAAAAGCGAGTTTTTTGGCTTCTACCATACAGTGTATGGCCTGCGCACTGTTGTGCCCCATGCTGCGCAGATCGAAGCCTTCCAGCAAATTCAGTTCCTGCAGCAGAATATGCCCCTGCGAAACCGGAGGCTGACCGTATACTTTCAGGCTTCTGTAGCCTGTGCTGATAGGCTGCAGAACTTGTGTGCGGTGAGCGGCAAGGTCGGTGCGTGTAATATAACCGCCGTTTTTGCTGCAGTGCATAGCTATTTTTTCGGCGATGGGGCCATCGTAAAACGCGTCTCTGCCCTGCTCAGCTATCAGGGCCAAAGTAGCGGCCAGTTCGGGCTGGCGCAGCATTTCACCCTGTGCAGGGGGTGTATTCTGCCCAGTAAGGGCCTGCAGGGTTTCAGGAAACTCTTTCCACAAGTCGGCAGAAAATGCAAAAGCCCCCGCAGTGCGCCCTCCTGCCGGGTATCCGCTCTCAGCATAGCGGCAGGCCGCAGCCAGCAGATTTGCAAAGGGCAGCCTGCCGCCCTGCCGGTGCAGTTCAGACCACACATCCACCAGCCCTGGCACAGAGGCGGCAGCCGGCCCTCTGAGCGGAATTCCGTTTGCAAATCTGTCTGGCGATGCGCTCATGGGGGCTGCACCGCTTCCGTTGAGTGCAGTGGCCTTGCGCTGTGCGTTGTCCCACACAATCACAAACGCATCCCCGCCCAAATGACTGGCATGCGGTTCCACCACGCAAAGCACAGCTGAAATCGCTATGGCTGCATCCTGGGCGCTGCCTCCATTTTGCAGAGCCTGCAGCCCTGCAGAAACCGCCAGCGGCTGCGAAGCCGCTGCCATCCCCTGTGAAGCCGTTACCACCCCGCGGTGCTGCGTAGTATCTGCCATTGCTTACTCCTGATGAATGTGTTTTTTGTATGATACCTGTTTCTGAACTGCTCTACTTTCAGGTTGTTCTACGGGTGCAGGTATTGACAGGATGCTGCCGATACTGCTTTAATGCTGCATGTATTCAATGCCCAAAACAGTTCGTCTCAATGATTATGGAAACAGAACGCAATCGTAAAAAAACTGAAACAGCATCACCCAGGCGTTCACAGCGCAGCGGCACAATGCACTTCAACCGGGCGGAATCGCTCAGACGAAGGGCCTTGTTTCGTGATGCCATTGCCGAATATGAAATCGCGCTGCAGGCATGCCCCGACAATGCCTACTACCACCTGCGCACAGGCGACTGCTGTCTGGCCGCCGGTCTGCTGGAAAAGGCGATTGAGCAAACGGAAGCGGCCTGCGCGCTTATGCCTAATGACGGGTACTACCATTTCAGACTGGGAGACATGTTTGCCCGTGCCGGCCTGCATTCCCAGGCGATTCATGCCCTGCATAAAGCGGTCAGCATTACCCCAGAAGACGCCTACTATCAGGTTCGCCTGGGCATGCTCTATCTGCAAACCAGTATGCTGCACGAAGCCGCTGCATCTTTTCGCTGCGCCGTAATTTTATCGCCTGCCAACGCCTCGTACCACGCCCTGCTGGGCGATGCATGTGTTCGGCTTGGGTTTGAACGCGAGGCGCTGAGGCATTACCGCAACGCAGGCAAACTCGACCCCTACGATACAGAAATGGTCAATCGGGTCAGACGCCTCACCCCTACCGAACGCCCCTAACTCTACTGCCTGCAACAGCAATAACGCCTGGCGCGCCAGCACAATCCAGCAGGCGGCCGCCACAGGGCAGTCTGGGCTAAACGGGCAGGCCCGCCATTTTGCCTAGCCCAGCACATCCTGCCAGGTTGAGGCGCTCAGCGCTTTCTCTATCATAGCCTCCAGCACAGAGGCATCTT
>DAIDHN010000082.1 GCA_027459665.1 Chthonomonadaceae bacterium
GGGCCAAAGTAGTCGCTGCCTCGCAGTTCAGCGCTGCCGCTGTGGAGGGCCATGCGCACCCGAATGGCATCGGGGGTTTGCCATGCCTCCCGCTGCAGAGCAAGCTGTGCTGCCAGTGCGGCAGCCGCTGCCCCGGCAGCCGATGCGAAGGCTGCGCAGAAGGCATCGCCCATGGTTTTGAACACCACGCCGCCTTCTGCCTCAATGGCAGTGCGCAGCAGTTCATCGTGGCGTGCAAGCGCGAGGCGCATGGCATCCGGGTACTGTTCCCAGAGCCTTGTGCTGCCCTCTATGTCGGTAAAAAGCAGGGTAATCGTACCAGTCGGCCAGGCGGTCATGCGTGCTCTCCTCCCTCGCAGAAGTGTACAATCACTCTTTTCGTCAGGCGTACAATCGAATCCTTCTCTTCAGTCCTCGCAAGAGGACTTCGCATAATAGTACGGGGTTTCAACCCCATGGAAAAGCCCACGCGACAAAAGAGAGCAATAGTACACTGGGAAGGTATAACTATATAGACAAAATATAGCGTTTTCTTGTATCTTTTTATTAGCAGCGTATGCTATGACAATTGAAAAATTTACGCTTACAGTGCCGTCAAACGGGAGTTTGCAGGGCAAAGGCAGAAAACAGTACATAAGGAGCAAACATGGGAAGCAAACAAACAAATGGCGAGGCAGATAGTGCTCAGGGGTTTTCCAAAGAAGAAAAAGCCGCAATGAAGGCCCGCGCCAAAGAGTTGAAGCAGGAAGCGAAGGCCGTTCAGAACAAAGAGGCAGGAACACGGGATGTAATAGCAGCAATTGAAGCAATGCCTGCCGAAACTCGCGAAATGGGGCGACTACTGCATGCAATCATCACAACCAATGCTCCCGGGTTTTCCCCTAGAACCTGGTATGGAATGCCGGCCTACGCAAATCACGAGGGCAAAATAGTCTGCTTCTTTCGCGGCGCCGAGAAATTCAACGAGCGCTACATGACCCTGGGCTTCAACACCTCGGCCGCGCTTGATGACGGCAACATGTGGCCGGTTGCCTATGCCCTGCTCGCTCTGGAACCGCACGAACAGGAGCGCATCGCTGCACTGATAAAGAAAGCAGCCAGGCAGTTATCTTGAAATCTGATTTCACTGCAATTTATCAGCATAACAGCTGTTGATAGATGTACAGGAAAAACTAATGTTCAAAGTAGAAGTAGACAATCTCGAAGCATACATGAATTTTGATCTGGTGCGCAGAACCGACCTGCAAAGTCTGGATATGCTGATAGCAAGTACAGCGCCTCGCCTTGAACGATATTTTCATAGGGGTACGCCTGCAGGTGAGCCGGGGATGAGGTTTCGAATGATAGGATATGGAAAATATGAGTACCTGGCTCGTAATGGAAAACCTGTTGAGTGGCCGGTAGTAGGAATCGCCCTTCAAAAAAATTATATTAGCGTGTACCTGTCGGTATCGAGAGGTGAAGAACCCTTGATAGAGTACTATGCTGGCAAACTGGGGGAGTTGAAAGTCGGCAGCAATTATTTCAGCTTCGAACACTACGAAGACTTGAATGCAGATAAGCTTGCAGAACTGTTTACAGAGGCTCAGCATATCTACACTACCAACCCTCGTTACAGCATGCGTAGCTCTTAAACGTCAAATACCACATTAAAACCTGCATTGCAGGTCACGTAATTTGGTAGGGTAAGCGCCTGCCACCCACTGCTTTCACTTCGTGCAGTTCAGAAGCGCAGGTGCAAACAATCGTTTTGCATTGTGTGGCTTCTGTACTCCTTCGAGCAGCATAACAACTCCCTGCACAAGAATACATTGTTCACTGCACTGTATCTGCTGACATGAAAGACTAGTTCTCTTTTACCCTGCCTGTAGCCTCCTCAGCACAACTTTCAGAAGCATGCAGTGAACAGAAAAGGTATGCCGCAGATATACCACAAGAATCAGATTCTCGAAAAAATATATATACAAAAAAATACATAATAGTGTATACTATTAGCAGTAACCAAAAGTGTAATCTCGATCCATCTCATCTATAAGGAGTATGTGCCATGACACTGGAAAAGGTTGAACTCCCCGCCATGCGGGTCATCGGAATGCAAACCCTGGGCAAACCGGCCGATCCTGCCTTTGCCGATCTCTGGACGAACAAACTCATGCCACGCATAAAAGAGATCGCACGCCCCGCTGAAACTATCGGCTTTGGAATCTGTAGAATGACCGAGAATCGAGAGATTGAATACACAGCCGCTTTTCAGGCGCTCAGCGATGCGCAAGTGCCCGAAGGAATGATCGAAATGAATATTCCTGCAGGGGTCTACCTGACAAAAACCGTTCCCAGCCTCAAAGACATACATGCTGCGTGGGCAGAGGGCATGCAGGAATTCCGGCAGCAGACAGGAGGCGGACCAAAGGAAGATTTATTCCCGCCATTCGAACTCTACCCAGCCGACTTCCCAATGGGTTCTGAAAAGCTTTACATCTATTTCCCGCTCTCACGCGAATAATTCATACTATCAGTACAAAGCCCATCTGATAACCTTTCTGCTTCATATGGCATCGCATATTTTATGCAGACCGCTCTGGGTTCATCAACAAATATTACCACTGGGCCAAAATCAAAGGCGGCGCAGAGCTTCACCAGACTGGCGCCGCCTTTATTACATTCCGGTATTCCTGCAGCATCAAATCCTTTCCATTTCAGTCAATCATGCACCAAATACCCCACTCGTCCTTTACAAATAAATAGATTTATACTATAATGCCTACAGTACAATGCAGTTGCGGGGATGCTCCCGCACGCCGGCGGCAATGTGGCCAACATGCAATTGCAGGAGGGACATTCCCTCCAACTTCCACTCCGCAGGAGGTGCGTCCCTTCCCATGTCCCTGTTTCATAACTACCAGACCGAGGGCTTTTACGATGAAATGTTTCTACCCAATGGTTCACCGCGCCCTCACTACAAACAATTGTACGAACGGCTGGCCAATATGCCCCTGGAAGAATACCGGAGGAGGTGCCAGCTTGCCGATCTCACTCTGGTAAACCAGGGAATTACCTTTCTGGTGTATGGAGATGAAAGAGGAACGGAAAAACCCTGGCCTTTTGACCTGATACCACGCATCATTCCGGCAAATGAATGGAATTACATAGAGCGCGGTCTCACCCAGAGGCTCACCGCTCTCAACCTTTTTACGCACGACATCTACCACGAACAGCACATTCTGCGCGACAAGGCAGTCCCTGCCGACCTCGTGCTGGGAGCAGCGCACTTTCGTCATGAATTCATGGGGGCAGACCCGCCGGGCGGCATCTACGTGCATATCTGCGGCTCCGACCTGATACGAGACAGGCAAGGCTCCTACTACGTGCTCGAAGACAACCTGCGCACCCCGTCTGGTGTGTCTTATATGCTGGAAAACCGAATTATTCTCACCAGAGTATTTCCACATCTGTTCAACAACCTCAATATTCAATCGGTAGACCATTACACCACGCGTCTCATGCAAAACCTGCGCGCACTCGCCCCCGAACACCGGCGGGAGTCTCCGGTAGTTGTACTGCTCACGCCGGGGGTGTACAACAGCGCCTATTACGAACATACTTTTCTGGCGCAGCAGCTGGGCATCGAACTGGTGGAAGGGCGCGATCTTTTTGTAGATGACTGCGTGGTATACATGAAAACCACGCACGGCCCCCAGAGAGTGGATGTAATTTACCGCAGAGTAGATGATGATTACCTCGACCCACTCATGTTTCGCCCCGATTCGCTGCTGGGGGTGCCCGGTCTTGTAAATGCATACCGATCGGGCAGTGTGGCGCTTGCAAACTCCATTGGCACAGGCGTGGCAGACGACAAGGCAGTGTATGCCTACACCGAAAACATAGTGCGCTACTACCTGGGAGAGGAGCCTGTGCTGCCTATTGTAGAAACCTATCTGGGCAGCAATGAGAAACATCTGCAGCATATTCTGGCCAATCTCGACAAGCTGGTGGTAAAGTCGGCCAACGAATCAGGCGGGTACGGCATGCTGATGGGGCCGTCTGCCACACCTCAGGAACGCGCACTATTCGCAGAGAAAATAAAGGCCAGCCCGCGCAGTTATATTGCGCAGCCGCTCATCGACATCTCGCGCGCGCCAGCTTTTACAGAAGACCATTTTGAAGGCAGACACATAGACCTGCGGCCTTACATTCTTTACGGCAGCGACGGCATCACCATTGTACCGGGCAGCCTCACGCGAGTAGCGATGCGTAAAGGCTCGTACGTGGTAAACAGCTCACAGGGGGGCGGAAGCAAAGATACCTGGGTGCTGGCCGAAGATACGCAGATGGGGGTACAAACACAATGCTGAGCCGACACGCAGATTCCTGTTTCTGGATAGGACGCTATGTAGAACGCACAGAAGCGGCAGCGCGCATGATGGATGTACACTACCACTCTGCCCTGGAAACCACCCGGCAGTCTGCCGCAGGCACACTCTCGCGCCGGTGGAGCTCACTGCTTGCAATATCGGGCAGCGCCCAGCTCTATACTCAGCGGTACGAATCGGAAAATGACCGCGATATCTTTCAATTTTTCCTCTTCGACCTGGAGCATCCCTCATCCATACTGGCTACCTGGCAGAAAGCCAGAGAAAACGCGCGGGCAGTGCGTGAGCAGCTCTCTTCTGAAATGTGGGAAAGCCTCAATACCTTCTACCTCAACCTCAAGGAATGGGATGTAGACAGGGTGATTGCAATGCCGCATGTGTTTCTCTGCATGGTAAAAGATGCCTCTCATCTCTTTCAGGGCATTCTCAACCGCACCATGCTCATGGGAGAAGCCAGAGACTGGCTGGACACAGGCAGGTTTTTGGAAAGGGCGGAACAAACAGGCAGGCTGCTGGATGTGAAATTTCATGACCTGCTCGACAACCAGGAAGCGCCCGCGCCAGCAGGAAATATGCCACTCGACCTGCATGGCTGGATCGCTGTACTCAAATCTGTGAGCGCATTTGAAATGTATCACAAAACTCATCAGGAGGGTATATTGCCCGAACATGTGGTAGATTTTCTGGTGCTCAACCCCAGGTTTCCAGCCTCAGTGCGACATGGAATCGGCAGAGTGGAGGGCTGCCTGCATCGCATTGCAGGGCACGCTGAAGACTCGCCGGGCAGCGAACCCGAAAGGCTGGCAGGCCATCTGAGAGCCGATCTTACCTACATGAAAGCAGCAGAGATTCTGCAAACCGGCCTGCATCCGTTTCTAGACAGCGTACAAATACGATGCAACCAGATAGGCGACGCCATACGAGCTGCCTACCTGTCTTACTGACTTTATTTCACTGGGCAAGAGGACAAATTGCTCCTGAGAGTTATACATACTACCCGCTATACCTATCGCGAACAGGTAACGGAAAACCACAACGAGCTGCGCATGATGCCGCAGACCGACCAGGATCAAATCTGCCTGGATTTCCGCATCTCTGTTACGCCCCCCGCAAGGGTTTTTGCGTTTGACCTGCCAGAAGGAACCATGCACTATTTCAACCTTCGCCCGCCGCACGCCAGCCTGCTTATTCGTGCGGAAGCCCTGGTAGACACGCACCCTGCAAACCCTTTTGCAGGGATGAACCTTGCAGAAGACGATTCTACCTTCTATCAGCAGGAAGACATACGCATTGAATGGCGCCGCTACCTCACTGCCTCACGCTATGTACCCCTGCTGCCAGAAACACAACGTATTGCTGAAATGGCACGGCGGCAAAGCGGACCGGGAACTGCCTCATTTCTGATTGCACTCACCCGCCTGCTGCACAGGGTGATGACCTATGCACCCGGCAGCACGCACGTAAACACCCCCCTGCGGGAAGTGCTGGAAAACAAACAGGGCGTTTGCCAGGACTTTGCACACCTCATGCTGGCTGTATGCCGTCTCTGTGCAATACCGGCAAGGTACCGCAGCGGATACATTTACACAGGCAATCTGGAACAGGAACAAAGCCCGGCTTCTCCCAACTGGCCCTGGCCTGAATCTCAAGACAGCGAGCAGCATGAACAGCTGATTGGAGGAGACGCAATGCATGCCTGGGTGGAATGCCTGCTGCCGGATGGAAAATGGCAGGGCTTTGACCCAACCAACAATCTGGTGGCTGATTCGCATTATATCAAAGTTCAGGCAGGCAGAGACTACGCAGACGTAGCACCTGTACGCGGCATTTACCGCGGCTCGGCTGAACAAAACATGGAAACCGCCGTAGAAGTGCGCAAGGAGCAGACTGTATGAAGAGGGTGGAGGCCATACTTCGGCCTACAAAGCTGGAACCAGTGAAAATTGCCCTGGGTGAAATAGGCGTCAGCGGCATGTCGGTAAGCGATGTGAGGGGAAGAGGCCGGGAGAAGGGCTACCGGGAAAACATGCGAGGGCATGAACGCCTGGTAGACCTGGCACTGAAGGTGAAACTGGAAGTTGTGGTGCACGATGAGGAAGTGGATGAGGTGGTAGAAACCATACTCACCCATGCGCGCACAGGTGAGCCGGGCGACGGAAAAATTTTTGTAATGCCTGTGGGCGATGCCATTCGCGTGCGCACTGAAGAGCGGGGAGAAGAAGCCTTATAGCCCCGCCAGCGGTTCCAGAATGCGGGCAGCTGCCTCTGCTTCCTCAAGGCTGCCGGCGGCAATGGTGATATGCCCCAGCTTGCGTCCGGGCCTTTCCTGCTTGCCGTATAAATGCAAATGCGCGCAGGGCACTTGCAGCACCTGGGCAGCCGCCGGCTTGATGCCAATCAGGTTGAGCATCACAGAGGGGTGCTCAACGCGCAGCTCCCCTACCGGCAGACCGGTAATGGCACGAATATGCGCCTCAAACTGACTTACATTTGCCCCTTCAATGCTCCAGTGCCCAGAGTTGTGTACGCGGGGCGCCATTTCGTTGGCAAGCAGGTTTGCGCCCTGTAAAAAAAACTCTATGGAAAGCACCCCGGTGTAATTCAGATGCTGCATTATGCTCTCTGCCCCCTGCCTCGCCGCCTGCATGCATCCTTCGGGCACATGCAGGGCAGGCGCAATGGTGCGGCGCAGTATGCCCTCGCGATGCAGGTTCTCTACAAACGGGTAGAAAAACACCCTGCCGCCGCGCTCCCTGGCGCAAATCAGCGATACTTCACGGTCAAATTTCACAAACTCTTCAAGAATCAGAGGGCTGCCCTGCAGCTGCTCCCAGGCGGCTGCAGCATCCTCTTCACAGCGCAATACTCGCTGGCCGCGCCCGTCATAGCCCATGCGCCGCGTTTTCAGCACAGAAGGCAGACCAATTTCCCTCAAAGCCTGTCGCAAATCATCCAGACTGTTTACTGCGGCAAAGCGGGGGGTGGACAGGCCTTGGCTCTGCAGAAAGTTCTTTTCCGTCCAGCGGTCCTGCGACGCCTCCAGCGCCTCCGGAGCAGGATACACAGGCGCATATTTCTGCAGAGCGCGCGCCGCTTCTACCGGTACATTCTCAAATTCCCAGGTAATTGCATCACACCCCTCGGCAAACCGCTTCTGCGCCTCTGCATCCATGTAATCGCCTGCGGTCTGCACACCTGCAACAGAGGCAGGGCTGTTGGGCACAGGGTCAAGAAAGCGAAACTCGCATTCCAGCGGTATGCCTGCCAGCGCAAGCATTCTGCCCAGCTGCCCTGCGCCCAGTATTCCTATTCTCACTCGGCATCCTCTCTCGGATTGGGATGTGCCAGCACAGTCTCTGTCTGTCTGGTTCGATACTGGCGCAGCGCCTCTCGCACTTCGGGCAGATGCGCCCCCAGCATGGCCGCCGCCAGCAGCGCTGCGTTCACAGCACCGGCTCTGCCTATGGCCAGCGTTCCTACCGGAATGCCCGCCGGCATCTGCACAATGGAGAGCAGTGAATCCATGCCGTTCAGGGCCTTGCTTTGCACGGGAACACCCAGTACAGGCAAAACGGTTTTTGCTGCAAGCATGCCCGGCAAATGCGCTGCGCCCCCAGCCCCGGCAATAAGTGCCTGCAAACCGCATGCTTCCGCATGCTCAGCATATTCAAACAACAAATCGGGCGTGCGGTGCGCCGAAACCACACGCACCTCATAGGCAATGCCAAGCTCATCCAGAGTCAGGCAGGCATGCTGCATGGTCTCCCAATCAGATTTTGATCCCATCACCACGCCCACCAGCGGCGCATTCTCTGTTGCCATGCCTACGCCAGCTGCTCACGGCATGCCGCCCACAGCATCCCACGGGTCATCAGCCTGAGCGGATTAGGCTGTGCAACAATGTTGGCATGGTGGCCCAGCGAGGAATAAAAAACCCTGCCCCTGCCGTAAAATCGCGTCCATACAACAGGCATATCAAATTCCCCATTTGGCACGTGCGGCCCGTCTGCCACGGGGAAGCGAGTCACTCCCAGCACATGGTTGGAAGGGTCGGTATGCAGATAATACTGCTCAGAGCAAACCGCAAACTCTGTTTCTACCCCTTCGGTTATAAAGTGGCTGGTATCTGTAAGGCGCACTGTGTAATTGGTACCGTCGTTTCCAGGATGCGACACCCACTGGCCTCCTGTCATAAACTGCCATTCGGTGGCCTCGCGAAACGAGTCGCACATGCCTCCATGGCAGCCTGCTATCCCTGTCCCTTCGCGCACTGCTGCGCAGACATTACCAAGCTGATCGCCTGTAATTCGTCCCATGGTCCATATAGGTACAATCAGCTGCAGCGATTTCAGCTTGTCTGCATCCAGAAAAGCGTCCAGCGTATCCGAAACTTCCACCTCAAAGCCATGTTCTGTCAGCGCCCTGCTGCAAATTGCCGCTACCTTGTCCGGCTCATGGCCATCCCATCCCCCCCACACAATCAGAGCTTTCTCAGCCATATCAAAATCTCCTTGCAAAGCTTGCTGGCGGGTATTATACCTGTACTGCCCTTCGCTGTGCCAGACCGCATGCCTCTTTGTACAGCGCCGGCTGCATATGAGGCCGTTTACAGCAAACTTTACAAACGCTGCTCAACTGCCTTTGCATGCCTGCCATGCCCAAAAAACTCAGAATAAAGTACAAATACGCACATTGCATATTAAGAATAAATTAAATTATTGCAAATTCAGCTTTTACTATTAAAATTTTATTGCATTTTATATGCTGGCATGATACAATAACAACGTATATACAGAGCATTATTCAGCTGGAACTGAATGCTCGCTCAAACCACTTACGAAACCAGAAAACAGGGGTGTGTCCCCTGTGTCCCCTGTGTCCCCTGTGTCCCCTGTGTCCCCTGGCAAGAGTCAGGATTGGAGAAATAACATGTATAAACCAGATCAGACGGTGCTGAGCCGCGTTGTTCAGGCATTCGCGCTCATTTGCTTCTCTCTGTCGCTTGTTGCCTCGTCACACATAGCGTTTGCACAGGCACTCAATCCACTGTTTCAACTCAACGTTGTGCAGCGCATGCAAAACTGGCCCCTTCTGAAAGGTACCGGAGTTGCAACCCTTCTCACAGACAGTGTCTACAATGTTACCGACACTCCAGCGAACAATGGGTTGTGGGGGAAATACTGGGGTTCTGGGTATCAGCCTACTGGCCCAAAAGACACTTCCCACAATGTACAAAATGCATCACTTCGATCGGGGACGACTTCAGACCTGGGTGTTACCGACGTTTACCCCACGGGAGCCTTGCCAGATAAATTTCTGGTGCCACAAGTTGGTGAAGCCTCCTCGTATTTGTATTTCATCACAGGGTCGCCGACAGGCGGCGGACCGCCAGTGACAACCATATACAGTTCTGTACTGACTGCTACATATCAGCAGCTTACTGCAGCAAATACTGTGAAAACCGGTCTGTAAATTGCACTATGCGCCTTCTCCTTCCCTGCTGCAGGAGAAGGCAAGGAGAACTACTTTGAAACAGAAGCTGTTTTGCCTTGTTCTGCTCACCCTGCTTGTCGGCTCAGTATCCGCCGGGGCGGAGATGCAGGTGCCTGCTGCCTCCTCTGCCATGCAGCACACAGTAACACTTTCGCTTTTCTCTACACCGCTCCACACTGTGCTTTCAGCCATGAGCGCACAGACCGGCGTTCCGCTCAGCGTATCTCATGACCTGGCTCACTACCGTCTCTCGCTCTACATCACGAAACAGCCCCTGCTGCAGGTGATGCAGGAGATTGTTGACCTGTTTGGGCATGGCAAAATTCCAAACCGCAATTACGGCTGGGAAAAATACAACAATGGATACCTGCTTGTAAGAACCGGGGAAGCTATTCAGGAAGAGCAGGATGCGCTGAAATATCCGCTTTACTCTCTCAAAAAGCAACTGCGTGAAATCATACAGTTTGTGAAACTTCCCCTCAGGCAGCGCAAAAAATTTGTTAACTCAGACTGCCAGTGGATTCGATGGATGGCGAAAAAAAATGGCGGTCACATTTATGCGCCGCAGTACTACATTGTGGATGTACTCAGAGCAATGACACCTGAACAGGTCGATACGCTCTGCAGCAAAATGAGCGTAGAGGTAGATCAGGCCACTCCCTCCAAAAAAGGGCTGAAGCAGCTGCAGATCGATGCGCGCAAATCTTCTTTTGAACCACCGCTCACCTACCTGCGCGCTTCCCAGTTTCATCAGGCAGTAGTGTCTGTTGTGTCAGATCGCCAGGTCTCTCACAGGGATGACTGGGGAAAGAGCTTGCTGGACGTGCAATATATGAAAGGTCATGTCTGCCCATTCCAGTCATCTATAGACATCGACCCTCTGCAGACAGAGTTTCCTCTTCACAGGCCGCCTGCTGTTCTGGCTGGCCGGGTCATCAACATTCTGCCCCCGCACTGCCCAAGAGGATGGCTGTATACCACATTGCAGCGCGCCCTGCGCCTGATTGCGCAAAAAGGGCGCATCCAGATGATTTCCGAAGCTTTCATTGGGCCTTCTGGTGTTGTTCCTAAAACAAAAGGGCATACCATAAACATACTGAATCGCCTTTGTGATGCCTATGGCTACAGATGGCGCAAGGAAAACGGCACCTATCTGCTGTACAGCCTGAAATGGGCGCAAGACAGGCGTGCAGACATACGGCAAAGCCTCATAGACACCTGGAATGCAGATTACGCCAGAAAAGGCTATTTTACGCTGAACGATGTAGCACAGATGAGCTATCTCAACAAGTGGCAAACTGAGGTATTGAGGTATGCATGCCGGTTGCAGTTTTCTGCACAAAGAGAACTTCGTTTTCTAGCTGCCCTTACACCAGGTGAAGTAGCAATTGCAGAACGGCCGGGAGGTCTGCTGTATACACCTCCAACAGCTCAAATGCAGGCGCTGCTTGCCCCAATACTGCAAGACGTAAAATCTCCAGTTCCTCCCTACCACATACGCATCAAGCTGCATTACAGATGGCAAAATAGCTTTGAGCCTCATATCACCATACTCATGCATGATTCCCGCGGGGTTTCACTGGCAGGCATACGCCAGTTTCTGGATAAAAGTTTTACAGATTACGACAATCTTGCTCCCGGGCATCCTGAATACCGCCCGGAAGCAACCGTTTCCACGCAGCCCGCTGGTGCCAGTTTTCATAGTCCATAAAAGCACAATGCACCCTTTGCTTCAGAGCAAAGGGTGCATTGTTTTGAGAGTATTCTGGCAGCGTCCTATTTTTCCGGAGGGTTTCCCCTCGAGTATTTTCGGCGCAAATGCGTTTCACTATCGTGTTCGGTATGGGCACGGGTGGTACCACATTGCCATAGCCACCAGAAATTGTACATAGCTTTGTGTGTAAATTGTTGTAATCGGTTCAACTTGCGTAGTTATTGTTGCACCCGCTTCACTTCTTCATCTGCCGGAGGGCATCCGGGAGGAAGGAAGTTGCGCGCGTGCGGCGCGGAATAAACCAAAGCCCTCGGTCACTTAGTACGGGTCAGCTCAACATGTCGCCATGCTTACACCTCCCGCCTATCTACCCGGTTGTCTGCCGGGGACCTTACCAGCCTATGCTGTGGGGATTCTCATCTTGGGGCGCGCTTCGCGCTTATATGCTTTCAGCGCTTATCGCTCCCGGACGTAGCT
>DAIDHN010000083.1 GCA_027459665.1 Chthonomonadaceae bacterium
GAGTGATGAGTGGAAAGCGATTTTGACAATTTGTTTGACAGATGGATTTCTGGTTCAGAACAGTCTGGCTCTGATAATGAGGCGCGCCCGGAAAAGACGCCCAATTACTCAAGTGACAGAATACTTGAGGTGCGTGTGGTGAATGTGTTTGAGGCCATTTCAGATAATCCTGCGACGGGCGAATCGACGACAGACTATTTTGTACTACTTCAGGACAATAGAAACCGCAAACTGAGAATATTTGTCTCGCGTGAGATGGCTCATTCCATTTATGTAGGTTTGCGTGGCGTGCTTTCAGACCGTCCACTCACTCATGACTTCATAAAAACCTGCCTTGGGAAACTGAATGCCAGCGTAGAGCGGGTAGTAATTGATGACATACTCAATGTTACTTATTACGCCCGCATTATCCTAAACAATGGAGAAGAACTGATAGAGATAGATGCACGCCCCAGTGACGCTATAGCGCTTGCCATGCGCTGCAAGGCCCCAGTGTACGCTGCAGAGTCTGTGCTGGAGAGTGCAGGGGAAATTGACTAAAATTTTACATACCATGCATTATCGGACGTTCTATTTTATACCAAAGTCCCTACAACTACTCTAGTCAAACGTTTTTTCTTTTTCACCCTGCCCTGACTCCTCGGCTGGAAGCGATGCTTCGATTTCTTGTATCTTGACGTAGCAGTCACTCAAAATGTCTTTAACGTCTCGCAGTGTCTGATGAGTGCTGTTAACCGCCTGACGCTTGCTTTTTTTCCAGTAGGCAACAGCAGATACTGCCGCAATCCCACCGATTGCGGCAGCGCTACATGCCCATAGTATGATGTTGGTTCGCTGAGAAGTTTGCACAGGTGTTTAGCCGAGGTCGAGAATGTTGTCGTCGCTGGATTCCAGTGAGGAAAAAATGCGTTTCACAAACGAAATCAGTTCCAGTGGGTTGAACGGCTTAATCAGATAACAGTCTGCCCCTGTAGTCCAGCCCTGCAGTACGTCCTGATCCTGAGCCTTTGCAGTCAGCATGATCACTGGTAGTTCTCTTGTAGAAGGGTTTTTGCGCAGCTGCTTCAGAACCTCGAACCCATCCATATAGGGCATCATCACATCGAGGATAACCATATCCGGGTGCTCTGCCTCTACCTTCTCAAGTGCTTCCTTTCCGTCATAGGCTGTCACAACCTCGTAGCCAGCCCGCTGCAGGTTCACCTGCACCAGACGGACTATATGTCTTTCATCATCAACTGCCAGAATCTTCTTGGGCATTTTCAGGTTCCTCTAAGCGGGCTAGCGCACCGCAAAATAGTATCTCCACCATTGCTGGTAGAACATATGGAAGTATAGTCTCTACAGAGATTTTTGTCAATAGCTCGTACTAGTAAACGTCTCATAATGCTATTCCATAGTTATGAGACGTTTCTAATACCCTCACAGGGAGGTTGTTTCTACGAACTACTCTCCACTGTTGAATGTGGGCTGCCTGCGAACAGCGCCTCGTAGCGCAGATCAAGGTTTTTAACTGCCATGGTTTCATCCAGCCTTGAAACGAGCGTGCTATGAGGCGCTGTTCGCAGAAGCTCAGGCTCCTCGGCAGCTTCTTTGGCAATTTTCAACATGATGTCTATAAATTCGTCAAGCGTTTGTTTGCTTTCAGTCTCAGTTGGTTCGATCATCAAGGCTTCCGGCACTATCAGCGGAAAGTAGTTTGTGGGCGGATGCACACCATAGTCCATGAGGCGTTTGGATATATCAAGCGCTCGTATTCCGTTGGCTTGTTTCTGGCGTGCTGCGCTCAATACCACTTCATGCATACAGACAGGGCTGTTGTAGGCGATGTCATACGCCTTAGACAGCCTTGCTCGCACGTAATTGGCATTCAACAAAGCATTCTCACCTACAGCGCGCACGCCGGATGCTCCCAGTGTGCGTATGTAGGTATATGCTCGAACAGCAATGAGAAAAGCCCCATAAAAAGAATGAATTCTACCTATTGAGCATGGTCGGTTTTCGTCCAGAAGGTAAGTTCCCTCATCGCTTCGAGTAACAACAGGTATTGGCAGATATGGCTCAAGGCACTTTTTCACACTCACGGCACCACATCCTGGCCCTCCGCCTCCATGAGGTGTAGAAAACGTTTTGTGTAAATTGAAATGCATCACATCAAACCCCATATCGCCTGGTCTGGTAATGCCAAGCATGGCATTCATGTTTGCGCCGTCACAATACACCAAACCTCCTGCTTCATGCACCAGCGAACAAATTTCCAGAATATCGCTTTCAAACAGCCCCACTGTATTGGGGTTTGTAAGCATCAGCGCGGCTGTATCCGGCCCAAGGGCATTGCGCAGGGCATTCAGGTCTGTGCATCCTTTTTGATTGGAAGGTATGGATTTTACACGAAACCCGCAGGTAGCAGCGCTTGCAGGGTTGGTGCCGTGTGCAGAGTCTGGTATAACGACTGTAGTGCGCGCTGTATCGCCTCTGTCTCTGTGATAGGCACGAATCATCATCATTGCCAGCAGCTCGCCATGGGCGCCGGCTGAAGGCTGAATGGTAGTGGCATCCATGCCGCAGATAGAGGCAAGCATACCCTGCAGTTCATACACAAGCTGCAGAGCCCCCTGGGCGGTTTCTACTGGCTGCAACGGGTGCAGTGCAGCAAAACCAGGCAGAGAAGCTGTTTTCTCATTGATTCGCGGATTATATTTCATTGTACACGAACCAAGGGGATACAGCCCTTCATCTATCGAATAGTTACGATGTGATAGATGAGTAAAATGCCTCACAACATCCAGTTCAGATACCTCAGGCAGAGGCAGCATGCTGCGAAGGTTGTCGCCGCCAAGCAGTTCGACAATATCCTGCTCAGGAACATCGCACTGCGGTAAGTTCGCCCCTATCCTTCCCGCACGGCTTTTTTCAAAGATCAACGGTTCGGAATTCATACCCCTGTCGTTCCTTCCTTCAATATGCCGGCAAGTTCGGTTGTATACCGGTCAATGTCTTCTTTGGTTCTGTTTTCGGTAACGGCTATCAGCAGTGCATCTGAATAACCATCGTAATATTTTCCGAGTGCAAGCCCGGCAAGTATCTTCTTCCGAGCCATCTTGGCTATTACGGTTTCGGGTGAAACCGGCAGCCGCACAGCAAATTCCTTGAAGAAAAGTCTACCTTCATCGGCATGAGTTACGCCCGGCAGGCTGCAAATCTGCGAGCATGCATAGTGCGCTTTTTGCAGGCTCAACAAGGCAGTCTGCCTCATTCCATTCTTGCCCAGGGCACAGAGGTGAATAGTGGCAGCAAGCGCCAGCAGCGCCTGATTGGTGCAGATATTGCTGGTTGCCTTCTCACGGCGTATATCCTGCTCGCGGGTACGCAGAGTCATGGTATAGCCGCGTCTACCTTCCAAGTCTAGTGTAGCCCCAACAATTCTGCCCGGAAAACTGCGAACAAACTGCTTTTTGCAGGCAAAGAAACCGAGCAGAGGGCCGCCAAAGCCCATAGGACTACCCAGAGACTGCCCCTCCCCTACCACAATATCGGCATCATATTCTGAGGGTGGTTTTAGCAAAGCCAGTGAGACTGGGTCAACGCTCACAATAAAAAGCGCCCCGCAGGCATGAGCCAAATCAGAATATTTCTGCATATCCAGCAGCGTACCCATAAAGGTTGGATTCTGTACGATTACCGAGGCTGTGTTGCTGTTCACAACACCATCCACATCAGATTCAGACACTTCTCTGTACTTCAGACCGGTTGCTTCAAGGTAGGTTTGTATTACCTGTCGGTAATGAGGATGCAGGTTATTTAATACAACAATCTCATCTCTGTGTTGTATATGTGCAGACATAAGCGCAGATTCGGCAAGCCCAGTGGCTGCATCATACATGGATGCATTTGAAATATCCATTCCAGTCAGTGCGCAGATAAGCGTCTGATACTCGTACACAGCCTGCAGCATACCCTGACTCATTTCAGGCTGGTACGGCGTGTAGGCTGTGGCGAATTCTCCTCGCGAGGCCAGTGAAGCTACAACGGCAGGTCGAAAATGGTCATATATGCCGGCGCCCAGAAAGCAGAGATGTGTTTCGGCATGAGCATTCAGAGCAGCAAGCGAAGAAAGATGCCTGTACAAGTCGTTTTCCGCCATAGCTGGCGGCAGCTCAGGCAAATGAGTCATGCGTATGGAAGAAGGAATTGGTTCAAGCAGGTCTTCAAACCTGCCAGCACCAATAGCCTGCAGCATCTCCTGCCGGTCTGTATCGGTATTGCTTATGTATCCCAACGTCAATGCCCTTCTTGTCCTGCAAATTTTTCATAGTCGCCAGCATTCAAAAGGGCAGCTAATTCTTCCTTGTCAGCAACCCGTACCTTGATAAGCCAGCCCTGTTCGTATGGGTCTTCATTAATCACTTCGGTGCTGTTGAGTATGCCGGTGTTGGCTTCAACCACTTCGCCGCTCACCGGGCAAAACAGTTCAGATACTGCTTTCACCGACTCTACTTCTCCAAACTGCTCTTCTTCTTGCAGCACTCTGCCAACTTCCGGTAGTTCAAGGTAGGTAATGTCACCAAGTTCAGCCTGAGCATGATGAGTAATTCCAATGGTGGCAAACTCCCCTTCCACTTTCACCCACTCATGGCTTTTGCTGTACAGCAAATTGTCAGGTGTTGTAGACATAAAGTATGTATTCCTTTTCTAGAGTATCTATGCTGGCTGCCTGATAAGCAGCTCTTTTTTGGGAACAACTGTTGCGTTCAAAATCCTGTCGCGCACTCCTATTTGCACGCTGACTCCGCTGCGCGCTTTATCACGATGCAGATAGGCCATTGCAATGCTGCATCCTCTCGCCGGCGAAAAGGCGCCGCTGGTCACCTGCCCAATTACATTGCTGTCATGCATCACAGTATACCCCTGCCGGGGAAGAGATCGGTCATTGCACACTAACCCTGCCAGTCTTCGTTGTGCACCTTGTTTCTGCAGGTTTCTAATCGCCTCCTGTCCATTAAAAAAACTCTTTTCCATATCTACTGCCCACATCAATCCCGCTTCTACCGGGGTAGTGTCGCTATCGATTTCATGGCCGTACAAAGGGTAACCAGCCTCTATGCGCAGTGTATCGCGCGCACCTAATCCGCATGGCACAACCCCTTCACGCAACAGCATATTCCATAACTCCACTGCAGATTCTGCAGGTGCAATCAGCTCAAACCCATCTTCCCCGGTATAACCTGTTCGGCAGTAAAGCACATCAACATCATTCAGCTTTCCCTGCCCCCAATGAAATCTGCCTATCTGCCTTACCTCTTCTCCTGCTATGCGGGCTACGGTTTCTACCGCCAGCGGCCCCTGCACTGCGATCATGGCGGTGCCTGCAGTATAGTCCACCAAATCAGACTGCAAATCTACATGCTGCTGTATCCAAACCCAGTCTTTTTGGGCATTCGATGCATTTACAACCACCAGATAATGCTCCGGGTGTATACAGTACACTATGATGTCATCTTCTATGCCGCCTCGGTCATTGGTAAGAAGTGAGTAGTGTGCCTGATATGGCTTCAAATGCTCCACATTGTTTGAAGTAAGCTTCTGAAGAAGCGCACAGGCACCTCTACTCTCCAGATGAAAACGCCCCATATGGCTAATGTCAAACATTCCGCATGCACCGCGTACGGCTTTCACTTCTTCCAGTATGCTGCCATACATCACTGGCATACTCCAGCCAGCGAAGTCTACCATTTTTGCTCCTGCCTCAATATGGGCAGACTGAAGGGGAGTTTGTAACAGTTCACTCATGAACACGACCTTTGTTTAAGATGAGAGAATGCGATGGGATGAAAGCTAAACCATGAAACAATACGCGGCCAGTTTGTATTGATACAGATTTCAATTCAAAATAACCTCCAAGCGAAAGGTCTTTCACCAGGTCAAGCACCGGATTGATGGAATGAACAATGGAGGCAGACAACGAAGAGGGAGTCGGCGATCCGTTCAATTCAATTTCTGGTGAGACGAGATATACATACCGCCCGTCCTGAACATTCAACTGATAATACGATCGAATGGGAACATATTCACCAATCAAATTGATACTGCCTGTTAGAGCAATTTTTCCCGAAAGAATTTGCACATGCAGGTTTTCAAAACGGGAGGGATACTTGTGTAAAATAAACTCTTTCAACCCATTTGCGCCTATGGCAATGGAGGCAGTACCTGTGCCTGCGCTGCGCAGCTGCAGCTCGCCATGTAAAACAGCACGCCCAGCATCGTACGTAAGATGAGGTATCGTGATTATAAGGCTATGTACAGGCAGGTTCTGCAGTGTGAATCTGCGCAAATGAAGGCTCATTGAGTCAATATCGCCCCGCCAGCCGCTGTGTGGATAAAGTTGCAGCGGTATGGTGAGAAGTGAAACGTGACTTGCGCTGATGTCCACCTCTCTCAGCCGGTTTTGTTCCCAGCCCCAAAATCCGTTAGGAGCAATATGTAAGTGTATGGCGCCTTTACTGCCGAGCAACGCGCGAATATTCTGCTCCGCTCTGGTTTTAACAGTATGCACAATGCCGGCATGTATTGCGAGCAAGCCGAGTATAGAAAAGGCTAGGTAACTTAAAGCTTCGTTCAAATCGCCTACCCTCCCAGGTAAGCTTGTCGAACTGCATCGTTTTCCATCAATTTAGATGCCTCATCGGTGAGTGTTATGCAGCCTGTTTCCAGAACATAGGCGCGATGAGCAATACGTAATGCCTGATGTGCATTTTGTTCCACAAGCAGTATTGTGACTCCTGCACGGTTTATGTTCTGTATCACGCTAAAAATGGTTTGAACCAGAAAGGGTGCAAGTCCTAAAGATGGTTCATCCAGCATAAGCAAACGGGGTTTCGACATCAATGCCCTGGCAATAGCCAGCATTTGCTGCTCACCACCAGAAAGGGTGCCGGCCTGCTGTTTTTCCCTCTCTTTCAAACGCGGAAATAGCGTAAACATCTCATCCATATCTGCATGGAGTGTTGCACGGTCAATTTTACGTGTGTAAGCTCCCATAAGCAAATTATCGTGTACGCTCATTGTGCGAAACACTCTTCTGCCTTCAGGCGACTGGCTAACGCCAAGTTTAACAATTTGGTGAGGAGCCAGAGAATCTAATCGCGACTGCGCGTACCACATTTCTCCTGAAGCAGATTTTACCAACCCTGAAATGGTACGTATCAATGTAGATTTACCTGCACCATTAGCTCCAATCAGGGTAACAATTTCCCCCTGGTTCACTTCAAGTGAAACGCTTTTCAACGCATGAATAGCCCCGTAATATACATTGAGGTCTACAACTTTCAGCATTTGTTCCCCTCTTCAGAAACAGCCTCATCTTCACCCAGGTAAGCAGCTATAACCGCAGGATTATTGCGTATTTCTTCAGGGGTGCCTTCTGCTATGATGCGCCCGTAATCCAGCACGTATATTCGCTCACAACTCCCCATCACCAGTTTCATATCATGTTCGATCAATAGTATTGTCAACCCCAAGTCATCTCGTATGTCGCGTATCAAGTGCATCAGGTCTTCTTTTTCCTGAGGGTTCATGCCTGCTGCAGGTTCATCCAGCAGCAGCAGCCTGGGGCGGGTTGCTAAAGCACGTACTATCTCAAGCCTTCGCTGATCTCCATAGGGCAGGCTGGAGGCAGTCGCATCTCTTGCACTATAAAGCTGAAAACGCCTCAACAGTTGATCTGCCAGTGCAATGCCGTCAGATTCCTCTTGCTTGAGCCGAATGGTTTGCAGCAAACCATCTAGTATGCTGGTCTTTCTGCGCAGGTAGCTGCCGCATCGCACGTTATCTAATACGCTGAGTGAGCCAAATAGTCGTATGTTTTGAAATGTACGAGATATGCCCAGCCTGGCAAACTGCGAGGGGCGCAGTCCTGGCAGCACCCTTCTTCTGTTGCGAGAGTGTGCCCAGGTATAACAGAATGGAATAAAGCCAAAAAGGGTGCGCGTCCAGAAGATAGTCTGTAACTGCGCATGGTTCACAACATAGGGCACAATTGAGGTGCCAACAATTTCCCCAATCAAAAGCCCGCATATGGCAGCAACAACGGCATCCAGAATTGCCAGCCCTTCTCTTCGAAGCGTGCCTGCCAATCTGGTTCCTGCAAGCAGTACATCGCTCTGTCCGGCATGCTCCGAGGCTAGTCTGATTTCGCCTTCACTCGGGGCATATACCCCTGTGAGCAGATTGAAGAGAGTAGTTTTCCCAGCGCCGTTCGGACCAATCAGCCCCACCAGCTCTCCCTGGTTCACCTGAATGTTCACATCGCTTACAGCTACCAGGCCCCCAAATCGACGTGTCATGTGTTCTACGCTCAGAAGTGCAGATGGATGTACCGGCTTTGCTGCAGAAGCCCTGGCTGTGCTTCTATCGGTTCCAGATGTGTCGTCTCTATCTCTCTCTGCTGCTTTTTGTTTTCTCCATCTCTTAGGTATGGCTATTTCACCTCTGCCAAATACACCTTCTGGCCTAAGCAGCATCATGAGTATGAGCAGTATGGCATAAATCACTAAACGGTATGCATCAGAAAAACCCAGATGCTGCTGTACTGGTTTAAGAGCCTCTGGCAGCGCAGTAAGCAAAATCGCTGCCATCACAGAACCGGTAATGCTGCCAGAACCGCCCAGCACAACCATGATGACGTAATTCATGGAAAGCACAAAATTGAAAGAAGGCGGGTTGAAAAACTCAGCGTGCGCAAAAAGAACTCCTCCCACCCCGGCAAAAAACGCACTCAGCACAAATGCATTTACCTTTGTTTTGGTTGTGGGTATCCCCATGGCTTCTGCAGCTACTTCATCTTCTCTCACAGCCATAAATGCCAGACCGTGCTGCGACAGTTTAAGATTTCTCGAAAACACAATCACCAGAACCACCGCGCCAAATATGAGAGCATAACTGGAAAGAGACGGGATAATGTAAGACCCACTGGAACCTGAGGCACTGGTACCGGAAAAACCAAGCGCCCCACCCAGAAAAGCCAGCGAATGTATCTTATCTGAGCTTTGCAGCAGCACGCGTATTATTTCGCCAAAACCTAGCGTTACTATGGCAAGGTAGTCGCCGCGAAGTTTCAGACTTGGTATGCCTACAATTAAACCGCAAAGTGCAGCAGCCACCCCGCCTGCAAACATGGCTGTCAGCATCCACCACACCGATGGCACATGGTAGTGGGTAATTTGCCTCTCAACAAAATAGGTAATGCTGGCTCCCGTATATGCCCCTACCGACATAAAACCAGCATGGCCTATAGAAAACTGACCAGCCAAACCATTTACCAGGTTAAGACTGACAGCCATAATAATGGCAATGCCGCATAGGGTCACGATATTGGCAACATAGGTATTGAGACGGTGTTGTATAACGTTGCAGCCAGCCAGCACAAAACATGTAATAACAATCAAAACAAGCCTTGCAAGCCAAAATTTAACCCCGGGGGCGGCTTTTTCTTTCACTATACTTTCTCCTGTACATTTGAGCCAAGTATGCCGCCGGGCCGCAGAAGCAAAATAGCTATGAGTATAACAAACGACACCGCATCCTTAAGTGAAGAAAGTACAGACCCGCCGGTAAACGATTCAGCTACGCCCATGAGCAATCCGCCCACCACTGCCCCCTCAATACTGCCAATCCCCCCCAGCACTGCCGCTACAAATGCCTTCAACCCGAGCGCTATGCCTATGTTGGAATCGAAACTTATGCCAGAAACCTCGTGGTTGAGAAACCCGGCAGCTCCGGCTAATGAAGAACCAATAATAAACGTAAGTCCGATAATCTTATCTGCAGGTATACCCATCAATGCTGCAGCATCCTTATCGAGCGATACAGCCCGAATAGCACGCCCAGTACGTGTATGCCCTACCAGGTAAATGAGAAAGGACATCAGAATAATCGCAGCAGCCAATACGGTGATCTCTCCCCCGCTGATGCGAACGCCTACTACATGCAGCTTGTTTCCTGAGTAGTACTTGAAGGCGCTCAGTCGAAGATGAATATCGTTGGCTATTCCCTTCAACTGAATCTGCCGTGGCGTTGTTGTAAACAAAGCTACCCCCTGATTTTCCAGCAGGAATGATATGCCAATGGCAGTAATTAGGGCGGTTAGCCGGTCTGAAGAAGGTTTGAGATGCTTTGAAAGTTTGCTAAACGATAGTTTGAACAAGGCAGAGAGTGATACAAGTGATACGAAAAAAGTGACTGTAAAAACAATCCATGCGGGGAGAACAGAGCGGGATGAAAGCCACTTGCCCAAGAACAGCATCACATAAAGCGACCAGAATAGCGCCCACGGAAAAGCATCCCGGCCAGACAAACCATTGCGCAGCGGGCGGTATGCCAGCCTTTCTATGAAATTCCCCAGTAATGCGCAGCCAGTCATGCAGAGAAGCAGAGTGATGCTTCCCTGCATGACTGGCGGAAAATGAGAGAGAAAGGTGGCAGTAATGGCAAAAAAGCCAATGTAGGCACCAACCATATACACATCGCCATGTGCAAAGTTGATGAATTGAAGTACGCCGTAAACCATGGTGTACCCAACAGCAATCAGAGCATATACACTGCCAAGCTGTATGCCGTTTACTGTTTGCTGCAGTAAATTCTGAAGCGCTTCCACTCTGTTCCTTTCCGGCTGCTCTACTGCTGAGACAGAGGTAGATTTGGATTCTTGATCTTCATATCGTACACGAATTTGCCATTGTCTATTTTGATTATCACAGCTGGCTTATCCGCATTTCGATCTGCATTGATCGTTATATCTCCTGTTACACCCGGAAAGTTACTCGTAGATGCAATAGCATCTCTGATATCTGAGGGGCTAAGCGACTTGGCACGCTTCATCGCATCAAACAACAGGTTGGCTGCATCATAACCCAAAGCAGCAAGCGAATCTGGCATATGATGATATTTTGCCTGAAAGGCAGCTACAAACTTTTTAACATTGGGATCAGGGCTGTCTATAGCCATATGGTCAGAAAAATAACATCCATTCATGGCAGACCCGCCATTTGTTATCAAATCGGGACTGTCCCATCCATCGCCCCCAAGCAGAGGACAGGTGATTCCTAACGCCCTTGCCTGTTTTGCTATGGCGGCAACATCGTTATAATAGCCAGGGATAAGTATTGCCTGTGGATTCGCCTGTTGTATTGCAGTAAGTGCACCGCGGTAATCGGTATCAGACTGGCTGTACGATTTCTCTATAGCTATGGTTCCTCCCATTGCAGTGAATGCCTTTTTGAAGTTCTGACTAAAACCAACGCTGTAGGCTTGATCATTGTTTGTAAATATAGCAACACTGGTAGCATGCAGACTATCATGCGCGAAACGCGCCATTACTGCTGCTTGAAAAGGGTCTATGAAACAGACGCGAAATATGTAGTTGCCCAGCTGGGTGACAGCCGTGTTTGTGGAAGAAGGAGAAATCATGGGAATACCAGCCTGCTGACAAACCTTCCCGCCTGCCAGACTGGCGCTGCTCGCTACTTCACCCAGAACAGAAACTACGTGGTCGTTATTGATAAGATATTGCACAGCAGTTACTGCATTGGCTGGCAGGCTCTGATCATCCTGCACAAAAATCTTTACCTTCTTGCCATTTATTCCACCTGCCTGGTTCAGCTGATCTGCTGCAAGAGCGATAGCATCCTGGGTCGATTGCCCAAAAGTTGCCTGTGGCCCTGTAATAGAGCCATACTCCCCTACTAGTATGTCATTGCCTGAAGAACCAGAGCTATTTGCACCTGAAGTCGGGCTTTTGCAGCCAGCAATGAATACACCTGCCAACACTACAGATGCCGCACACAATTGTCGTAGCAGAGAAGTCATGAGCAGTTCCCCTTTTGGAAAATAAATCTGGCGCACTTTTTGTGTGCTGCAGCAATGTACTCAGGAGTAGTGCCGCAGCACCCCCCTACCGCCTGCACTCCCACTTCCATCAGCTGGCATGCAAGCAATGCATATTCT
>DAIDHN010000084.1 GCA_027459665.1 Chthonomonadaceae bacterium
GGAGGGCTTGTGGAGGAGTGGGAGGTGCTTGATTTGCTCACCTCTCTGGTAGACAAGAGCCTTGTTCAGTATGAGGGAGGGCGTTACCGTTTGCTTGAGACTGTGCGTCAGTATGGCTTGGAGAGGCTTGCCGAGTTTGGGGAGTCTGCTTCTGTTCGGTGCAGTCACCGCGACTGGTATGCAAAGCTGGCAGGCGAGGCGAAGCAGCATTTATCGGGAGCAGGGCAGGGTGAGTGGCTGCAAACTCTTGATCTGGAGCATGGCAACCTGTGCGCTGCCATTGAGTGGTGCATTGCTGAAGGCAGTGTGGAGGCGGTGAGCCGGGGCATGCAGATGGGATCAGACCTGCAGAGTTTTTGGGACATTCGCGGTCACTGGCAGGCAGGGCGCGAGCTTATTGAGGGTTTGTTTGCAGCGCGCAGCAGCAGTGAGGACGCCAGCGCAGAAGCAGGCGCACTGAACTGTGCAGGATTGATGTGCGCACGCCAGAGCGACTACCCTGCTGCACGCGGGTACTACGAGCAGGCACGTACAGTTTATGGTCAGATGCAAGACCGCGCAGGCAAGGCCGCCTGCCTCAACAACCTGGGGATGACAGCGTTTGAGACCGATGACTACCATGCAGCATCTGATTACTATAAACAGGCGCTGGCTATATTTCGGGAGATGGGCAGCCAGCGCGGATCGGCAAGCTGCCTGGGCAACCTGGGGAATGTAGCACTGAATACCAGCGACTACCCTGCCGCACAGGGGTACTTTGAGCAGTCGCTGGCCATATTTCGGGAGATGGGCAACCGCGGTGCAGAGGCATTGTGCCTGAACAACCTGGGGCTTGCAGCGCTTGATACCGATGACTACCATGCAGCATCTGATTACTATGAGCAGGCGCTGGCCATATTTCGGGAGATGGGCAGCCGCAGCTCTGAGGCAAGCTGTTTGAACAACCTGGGGAATACAGCGCTAGATACGGGCGACAGCGCCACGGCACGCCGGTACTTTGAGCAGGGCCTTGCCATAGCCAGAGAGATAGGAAACCGTAGCAGCGAGGGCGCCTGTTTGAATGGCATAGGTAATGCAGCGCTGTATACAGGCAATTACCCTGTTGCACAAAAATACCTTGAGCAGTCGCTGGCCATATTTCGGGAGATAGGCAGCCCCAGCAGCGAGGGCGCCTGTTTGAATGGTCTGGGGAATGTAGCACTGGGTACGGGCGATTGCCCTGCTGCACGCGGGTACTTAGAGCAGTCGCTTGTAATCAACAGTGAATTGGAGAACCCGCAGGGGCAGATAGAAGCGCTGGAGAGTTTTGCCGGCTATTGGTGCGCTTTAAAAGACCATGCCAGAGCCACCCGGTTGTACGGCGCAGCTGCTGCCCTGCGAGCAGGGTTGGGCATTCCGATTACGCCTTTTGTAATGGCGCAGCAGAAGCAGCAGCGTGAGGCATGCGCAGCAGCGCTGGGGACTGAGCAGTATGCCGCCTGCCTGCAGGAGGGGGCTTCACTCACAATGGAGCAGGCAGGCAAACTCGCGCTGCAGCAGTGAACCGATTATTCGATGAGCGCTGAACTGCTTTGCTGAACCGGCAGTGTCTGCGTATCTGGGCTGGAGGGGTGGAGCAGATGTTCTGTTTGCTCGCTGCCGCTGCCCAGACTTGCGCGAAGCAGCTGCTGCGGAGAGGTGGTTTCACTGAAGGATGCGCGCAGAAGCTGCTGGCTGGCGCTGTTTTTTTGTGCGACCTGCGGCAAAAACTCCAGGCAGTGAAGCGCGGCATCGCGCACTTGTCTGGCAGAAGGGCTGGTTGGGCTGCAAAGCGCGAGCGCCTGCACCGTGGGAATTGCGTTTTCATCTCCTATCTGTTCCAGCGCTTTCAAAATAGCTATCTGAAAAGAGGCCGTGCTTTTAGTGTGTGCAGTGTGCAGCTGCGAGTAGAGCAGAGTGCGCTGCTGCTGGTTGAGCAGGCGCGTATCGGCGGCAGTAAGATGAGGCAGCAGGCGTATAAGACCGCCTCGCGCAATGCGTCTGGCGCTTTCGTCGGGCCAGAGAAGCGCATCGGTGAGCGCACCTACCTGGCTTTTGCTGCCGTAGCGAGCTTCCTCCTGCAGTTTTGCAACCTGGCGCGAGGTACAGGTGAAGCGGAAAAGCGCAAATGGAATCACGCTCACCAGAATGCCTGCAGGTATCTGCCAGTAACTGCCTGAGACTGCGCCCTGGTAAGCCAGCCAAAAGCCGTAGGGCAGAAAAGCCGCTGCCGAAACAGCATGCAGCGATGACCGAAGGGCAACATTCTCTTTTTGGATGGTATGATACGCGCCGGATGCAACGGGCACAGCTGTTTCTGAACGGTTTTGAGACAGCTGCAGACTGCATGGGGCTGCAGTTTGGGGCGCAGATGCATCTGCCCTCAACAGCACGCTTTCGCAAGAAAACAGGGCGTCTTTCATGCAGCTGAGCAGCGCTTTCTGCTGCAAAGCAGACACAATCGGCAGGGCCTCTGTGTATTCCACCTTTTGAAAACATTCGAGCAGCGCTGTGGTGAAAACTCTATTCCTGTTGACAAAAGAAGGGGTAAGCAGACTGCAGAGGGTGTAGAAAGACTGCCTGAGTCTCGGTATATCCTGCTTCTGAACAAGAGGAAGAAGGCGCGTGAGACGTATGCGGGCAATGTACCTCACCCTGCGGTCTGAATGAAGCATCATTTCGGCAAGCATGCCGAAATTGTCCAGGTTGAAATCTGCTGTATCCAGGGCAGTGTAGTACAGTTCTGCCCTGGCATTGTGCCGTCGCAAAACCAGCAGGCCCACCAGAATAGAAAGGCTCGGAATAGATGGAAATGCGGCACAGTAAAGCGATGCACCCATCGCCGCCATGTCGTAGAGAGGCGGGGTGCGCAGTTTTTTCTGCAGTTTTATCGCTTCCAGCGTAGAGCGTTCGTAGTCTGAACAGTTTTCCTCTTCCAGCGGGACCTCTTCTGCAGGCGGGGTCTCCATCTGCTGTACACCGCCCGTTTCAGCGTTCTGTTTTTTTCTGGTAAACCACATCGCCGGTAGAGCTTTCATTATAATCTCCTGATACTGCTGCATCATTTGGATGAAGCACAAGCGCAGACCATCTTTCCATGGTAGAATACCCCGGCCTCAACACAGCGCCATGCTGGTCAATGTGATCCGGGCCAACGCTGTAGAGAATATACCCGGTGCGGGTGCGCCTGTAGTGCAGTTTTCCTGTGGGCAGCAGATCAAAGGGATCGTGCGGCATGCTGGGAAGGTAATTCGGAACCAGACTGTGCAGACTGGGTGGGTAGCTTCCTGCTGCCGCGTGCCAGGCTTTGAGAGCAAGCCGCGTTTGCAGCATCGCAAATGAAAGCTGCCAGCGTGCGGTGGTAAACCGCATGGTATCGAGCAGAGGGGAGAGGAAGCTGAAAAGACCTCCACAGGCGCTCTCCATGCCATGTGACGGCAGTTGATAGGGCGGGAAGCGCGGACTGGTGACATCGGCGATCTGCTGCTGATAGATATGTTGATAGCGGTCAATTATGTACTGCTTGCTGTGAAAAAACAGGTTCAGGCAGGCATCCGGGGGCAGAGATTTCCATCCGCTGTATTGCGCTGTCTGATGCACGGTATCGTACATCTTAACCGGGTTCAGGTGGTAACGGTGTGAAAGCAGATGAGCAAGCATTCTGGTGCTGGTGCTGCATTCGCCCTGCAGGGCATTAGCCAGCGTGTTGGGGCCAGGCTGCAGCGTTTGCAGGGCATCAGCCAGTTTGCGTGCCTGCTGCGGGGTGAGATGCCCGGCGTACTCCCAGAGCATGTTTGCCCCATTGACCTGTTCAGCATCACTAATCAGGTAACCGATGAGCATAGGTGGCTCTCTCATTTGTCTGCCCATGCGCACCATGTCGAGCGCCGTGCCGGCAGCTTTCGCCCACTGTCCTTCTTCTGCTTCCCAGGCGCTTTTCAACTTCAGCAGCCGAAAGTCTGTGCGTATGGTGCCGTAGGGCAGCGCTGTATTCAAGCTTGCGGGGGCCGACAGAATGAAAGGAAGCTTCAAACCTGCCGCGATCTCAAGCAGCGCTGGCCTGTTGGCCTGTAGCAAAGTATGTGTAAGTTTCATCAGCCGCGCGCGCACTGCGGCAGCGTCTGTCAGGCTGACCTTGCCGCTGGAGTGTGGTGCGGCATCGCGACTGAACCAGGCGTAGAGGGCAGAACCGGACTGCCGCTGACTCAGTGCATCTGCCAGTTTCTGCCTGTTGAAAGGTTTTCCTGCAGGTTGCGTGTACAGGAGGGTAATCAGATCATCGATCTGCGACGAAGCGCTCTCCCCCGTGTTCATGCCGTTAACCTGCACGGGCTTGAGCAGAAATGCGGCTGTTTGGTAGAGAGTGAGCGCATTTTGCGAGGGGACAGGTGGAAATATTGTCACGGCTGTCATGCCGATGTCCGCTGGTGCGGCCATGCCAGGAGCAGCCGGTGTGCTTCCCATTACGTGCATACCTGTGCTTTCGATAATTGGCGGGGTAGGCGGGGGCATCAGGTGCGGGGGGGCATCCATGTTGTTGGCCCACAGGTAGTACGGCGTTATGAGTAGAGAGGTTGCGAGCAGCGACCACACCCAGCGTTTCATCCGTGCAAACCGGCTGGTTTCATGAGCATACAAATGCATCATTCCCCGCATAAGGCTGTCGGTGGGGGGCGGCACCGTGACTGCTGCTCTCATTCGCTTTGCCCCTCTATTGAGGAAGCGGCTGAGCGCCAGATTTGAAATAATTGTTTGGCGCGGCAGATCAGACATTTTTTCTGCTCTCCATTCGAAGAAAAGGCCCTTTGGTTCGCGGCGGTGTAACCGGCGGGTTTTCCGCCAGCAGCGTCCTTAGCTGCTCACGGGCGGCACTCAGGCGCGATTTTATAGTTCCCTCTGGGGCTTCCAGCGCCAGTGCAGTTTCTTTTATGCTCAGCTGCTGCACAGCCACCATCAGAAATGTGATGCGAAGCGGATCGGATAACTGTGCCAGCGCACCTTCCAGTACCAGCCCTTCCATGAGGGGAGCGCTGCGATTTTCGGGAAGAAAGGGGAGTGAATCCAGCGGCAGATCGCGACAGCTTTCACGCTGGTAACGCAGAAATTCCCGCCAGGCTATGCGGTGCAGCCAGGTGGAGAGCGATGCCTCGCCCCGGTATTCAGGCAGGCCGTGCCACGCCCTGTCGAAGGTTCGCTGGACAAGTTCACTGGCTGTCTCCGGCTCTCTGCTCAGGTAGAGCAGAAAGCGGTAGAGGCGGGGGTAGTTTTCGTCTACCAGTTTTTCGCCAGCCTGCACATCGCCCCGAAGTATGCGGCGCACCAGTTGTTTGTCTCGCAGCAAAAAGCGTTTCTCCGTGTTATTTTCTAATTGGAACCCACAGAGGCACAAAAGGTTCGCCGCTGCAAAAAAATATGCTGTCTGCAGGCACAGGCAGGCCGGCACGGCTAGGGCTGGTGAGTGCTGCCCTGCGTGCTGCGCATTTCGGCAAGCTCGGCGCGGGCCTTTTCGCCAATGGCTTCCAGATGCTTCATCCACTGCTTGCGGAAGGGGCGCAGGGTGCGCACTATCGTTTCGGCCATGGCGAGGTTGCGAAACCATTTGTGGTTGGCCGGAACTACGTACCAGGGGGCATGTCGTGCGGCGCAGAGGTTGATGGCATCCTGGTAGGCTTTCTGGTAGTTGTCCCACAGGTCGCGCTCATGCCAGTCTCCCGCGCTCAGCTTCCATGCCTTGGCAGGGTCTTGCTCGCGAGCCAGCAGGCGTTCTTTTTGTTCATCCTTACTGATGTGCAGAAAAAACTTTATGATGACGGTGCTGCTGTCGGCGAGCAGGCTTTCAAAATGATTGATCTGTTCGTATCGTTTTTTCCATGCCTGTTTGGGCGCCAGGTCATGCACGCGCACTACCAGCACGTCTTCGTAGTGCGAGCGGTTGAAGATGGTTACTGTGCCCTTTGCCGGAACGTGTGGATGCACCCGCCACAAAAAGTCATGGCCTGCTTCCAGCGGAGTGGGCTGCTTGAACGAGGCTACCTTGCAGCTTTGCGGGTTCAAGCCTGTCATTACATGCCCTATGGCGCCATCCTTTCCTGCGCTGTCCATTCCCTGCAGCACAATGAGCACAGAGGTTTGCTGCGCTGCGTAGAGCAGGTTTTGCAGCTCTCTCATTTCGGCAAGAAGCTCTTGTGAGCGTGCTACGGCCTCTTCTTCGGTGAGGGAGGCATGAAAGCCTGGGTCGATGTCTTTAAGTCGTATTTCCTTTTTGCCGTCTAGCGGGCTGAGCAGCGCCATTCTGTTTATCTCCTTGTGAGTGTTGCGCCTGCTTTTGTCTGCAGTGCGTGTTGCATTGGTTGGGGGTTAGTTGAGTGGCTGGCCGCAAAGCCACTGCAGGGCCTCTGCTACCCCGTCGCTGTCGTTGGAAGCAAACAGTCGCTCTGCGGCTTCCTTTACGGGCGGCTTTGCGTTTTCTACTGCCAGCGCAATGCCTGCCCATTGCAGCATGGGCAGGTCGTTCCAGCTGTCGCCCATGGCTGCTGTCTGGCTTTGCGGCACGCCGAGGAGGTCGGCTACAAATGCCAGTGCGCTGCCCTTGTTTGCGTGCAGGGGCAGAAACTCCATGTACTCTGCATTGCTTCGGGTTACATTGAGCCGGCCTGCAAACTGCTCCTGAAACATTGGCAGCAGCTTCTCAATGGTTTCGGGCGCGTCTATCAGAATCATCTTGATGAAATCTCTGTCTGCCATTTCTTCATAGAAGTTGGGAAGTATTTTGTAGGGTGCGCCGGTACGGGTCTGGTAGAGTCTCATCCACTGGTTTTCCGAGGCCGAGTAGACATAATCGTCGAGGTATGCATTGAGCTGCATATTCTGCTTTCGCGCATATTCCAGCACAGGTGCTGCCAGACTGGCCGAAACGCTTTCCTGCAGCAGTATCTCTTTTGTAACCGGGTGGCGCACCATGGCTCCGTTGTAGCAGATCACCGGGGTTTGCAGCCCCAGCGCCTGCACGGTAGGCAGGGTGGTGGCAAACATTCGCCCCGAGGCGATTACCACCTGCATGCCGCAGGCAAGCGCTTTTTCCACGGCCTGTTGGCTTGCCTGTGTAAGGCTGTGCTGATTGTTCAGCAGGGTATCATCCAGATCAATTGCAATCAGCTTGCAGTTGCGGGTCAAGTTTCTTTCCTTTCTGTTTGCACAGGGTGCAGCAGTTCATTTTCTGTTTCTTCTGCACTTTGCCTGGCAGGGCGCAAAAGCGCTTCATGTACAGGCAGTGCATCGCTGGAAGGACGCACCAGGGTAAGCGCATCGGTTACGTTGCCGCCCAGCCATTCCAGCAGCTGCAGGGCATCACGGTAAAGCGGATGGCGGGAATCGGTGAGGAGCGGCTGCAGCAGCTTTCGCCCGCGGGATGTTTTGAGACGGTACAAACCGTACAGCGCAGTGTACTGCACAGGCAGCTGCGGGCGCTGCAGGGCATTGCCCAGCAGCAGCAGAGCTTCTTCACTGTGCGAGGCGGCCAGGGTTTCTACAGCGGCCATGCGTATGGCAAACCAGGTGCCGCTGTGCTGCCAGTCTGCGCTGGGCGCAGAATCGCAGGTGGGCAGCATGGCTCTGCAGAGGCGCATTCCCTCTTGTTCATGGTGTATGCAGAGGGCGCGCTGCATTAGGGTACTGCCGGGGAAGGCGTTCATAAACTGTAGCGAGGTGAGCGCGTATACAGCGAGGGGCATGGCCCAGTGATCGGTAAGCGGCTGAACCTGGCCGTTTTCTGCCAGCAGCAGGCACTCTTCCAGTAAGTCTGTAATACGCTCCCGCCCGGCTTCCTGCAGAGCGTGTAGCAGTCTGCCCCGGTGCCACCGCACCAGATGGGCATCTGTTGTCTGGCTCATCAGCGCGTAGAGGCCCTGTACATCACGCATTTGCAAAAGCAGCAGGGCAGCTTCTATGGCCAGGCCCGAACTCTGGCGAAATGCTGCCCGCCTCAGGGGGGCCTGGGCCAGCAGGGGGTTGCTGCACAGTATATACCGCGCATTTCTGCATGAATCGACATCCTGCAGCGTGAGACGCCCCATAGCCCGATGCACCTGCAGCCTGCCCTGCAGCCAGTGTGGCAGCCATTGCTTTTTCATGCCCGGCCTCTTCTTTCTCCCGCGCTGATTCTGCATGCCCCTGCAGGCAGCAGAACAGACAGGTGACCTGCATATGCTGCAATACGTACGCCCATGCGCTATACTGTACCCGATTGCATTCTAGGAATACCCGCAAGGAGCTGCCATGCGCATGGAAAAAAAACGCATTCTCAAAGAGGATGGCCGCGCGCTCTATTACTACCACTTTGCAGAAACGGCTACTACCGAAGAAACTGCCGTGTTTGAAGCCATTGTGCCACAGGAAGCGGAACCTCATACCGATGAAAGTGAGGAGAACAGCCATGTCTGAAATGCGCTGGAACCCTACGCTCGAAGAGTGGGTAGTCACTGCTACGCACCGGCAGGACCGCACCTTTTTTCCGCCGCCCGATTACGACCCGCTTGCACCCACTAAACCAGGAGGGTTTCCTACCGAAATACCCGCGCCTGCCTATGAAATTGTGGTGTTTGAAAACAAGTTTCCCTCATTTCGCCCTGTGCCGCCCGAACCCTCGCTGAGCGGAACCGAACTCTACCCGGTGCGCCCCGCACAGGGAGTATGCGAGGTGGTGTGCTATACGCCGCAGCAGGATGCCGAACTGTACAGCCTGCCAATTGAAAAGATGAACGCGCTGGTACAGGTTTGGGCAGACCGATATGCCGATTTGAGCGCACGACCCTATGTGGACTATGTGTATATTTTTGAGAACCGGGGCAGAGAGATCGGGGTGACTCTGCCTCATCCGCACGGTCAGATTTACGCCTACCCGTTTGTGCCTCCCATTCCCCAGCGGGAGCTGCAGGCAGCCAGAAACTACTTGGAGCGCACCGGAAAAAACCTTTACCAGGAGATTGTAGATGCCGAACTGCAGGATGGCAGGCGCATTGTGTGTCAGAACAGCCATTTTGTGGCCATCGTGCCGTTTTACGCGCGCTACCCCTACGAGGTACACATTATTGCGCTGGGCAGCTGCACCGCCATTACCGATATGGGGGCAGAAGAACTGGAGGCGCTGGCGGCTATTATGCACCGCGTGGGGCAAAAATACAACAACCTGTGGCAGCGCAGTCTGCCCTACATCATGCTGATGCACCAGCGAGCATGCAGCGGAGAGGAAGCGCCTGGCTACCGGTTTCATGTAGAGTATTACCCGCCCTATCGCACCCCAGACAAGCTGAAATATCTGGCTGGATCGGAGGCAGGAGCAGGGCTGTTTATCAACGACACGCATGCCGAGGACACGGCACGCATTCTACGTGAAACAGAGCCTGCAGAGTAAGGCAGCAAAGCCGGAACAGAGGTTTCCAAGCCAGAGCCTGTTACAGGCTCTGGCCTAGTTTTGGAAATCCTTGCGCATATCGGTTTCAATGTGGCCGTCGGCATAGAGAATCATGGTTTCGGCATCTGCCGGCTTGCCTGAGCCATGAGGAAACTGCAGCATTTTGGCCAGCTGCTGCCTGTCCTGATCAGAATCCATGCCAGGAATAGGCTCGTGTGCATTGAGCGGAGCGCCTACTTTTTCGATGAGCAGAATGAGTTGATCGGCTGGGGTTTCTGCTGCCGCCTGCTGATGGCCGGGCAGAAAGCTGGCAGGGGGATCGAAGTTGTAGTGAGAGGCATAGTCGTTGTATACATAACCTACTGCTCCCATATCGCTGGTACCGTGCAGCGAGGCCATTTTGCCTCCCGGCCGGTCAAGGGCAGCGGTGAGATAGCCTGCAACGCAGTCTGACCAGTTGGCGGCGGGCGGCAGCTTGCTTTCATGGTCTAGGGCATAGGCACGCATGGCCTTGTAGAGTGCAATCATGTTTTCGCGGGTATATACCAGGTCTCGCTGGGTTTTGAAGCCTCTGTACACGCTGTAGCCAGCCCACGCAATGCCAAGAGAAATTATGATGATAAAAACCAGCGAGATACGGCTGAGCTGCCGCTGACCCAGCCCCATGCGCAGGGTGGCTCTTTCTCCTGACCTGTTTTTCCCCGAAAAAACCATTCCATCCCCTTTTCTGAGACGATTGTGCAAATTACCGTCCCAAACACCCTGTTTACCTACGCCATGCTGTATGCAAACGGTTCCCGCTTGCATACAGCATCTGCCAGCCGAAAGCAGCGCTAGCCCATCAGATCATTCCAGCCCTCTGCCTCCAGCACACGGTCTATCAGAGCTTCCAGCTGCCCTACATTTGTCATCGCCTCAATACGCTG
>DAIDHN010000085.1 GCA_027459665.1 Chthonomonadaceae bacterium
GGCGGCTTATTGCATCGTGCTGCTGAATGTGGTTGTACACAGACCTTTTTACTACAATTTTGTGCCTCAGTACTTTATACTTTTCGCCCTGGGCTGCCTGGCATGTGGTTTCGCCTACTCAGATTCCCTCAAAACATGGTTGAGTGTTAAAATATGGGTGGTACTCCTGGTATTCAGTGTAGCAGGGGAAGTACTTACAGAAAAGATGCAGGGGCCGTCTTTCCGATTGTTTGACAAGCTTGCTTATGCCCTGTGCATTCAGGATTTGCTGACAGCTATATGCGCGGTTTCTCTTCTTGTTCTGGCAGCCAGGTCTCCAGAGGGAATGCTCAACAGATTTCTCTCCTGGAAACCTCTGGCGTTTATCGGCACGTTTTCCTACAGCATCTATCTCCTTCACCCGCCGATGCTGCAGTTTGTACAGCAGTACCTGCTGGCAGGAGCGGGAATGGGGATGGGAGCACATGCACACCACAAATCTCTCTGGTTTGCTATTTTCCTTATTGTAGCGCTGGCGGTAGTACTCATTGCCAGCTATGGCTTCTACCTTGTGTGTGAAAAACCTTTTACCCGCAAAGTGCGCGGTTGGTAATCACCTGCCCTGCGGCCGCCAGAAGTGCTGCATTCTGCCAGAGAGCGATAGCCCCAAAACTGAAAAAACCGGCAAAAGAAGGTAATCTCTTCAACATCGCACAAACACAGAGGAGAGTTTTCCACCAACATGCAGGGCGCATTCATTACCCTGGAGGGCATTGACGGAGCAGGCAAGTCTGCGCAAACAGCACTGCTGCATCAGGCTCTGCAACAAGCCGGCTACAATGTTCAGGTCACCAGAGAGCCGGGCGGAGACGATGTGGGAGAAGCAGTTCGCACCCTGCTGCTTGAAAAGCATATGGTACTGCGGGCAGAGCTTCTTCTCTTTCTTGCAGCTCGCGCCCAGAACACTGCACAAATTATAATGCCCGCACTGCAGGCAGGAAACATTGTGCTGTGCGACCGCTACATCGACTCCAGCGTGGCATACCAGGGTTATGCACGCGGGCTGAACCCTGCTGAAATAGAGCAGATGAATTCTTTCGCTACAGGCACTCTGACGCCTCATCTTACCATTCTGCTTGACATTGCACCGCAAACAGGGCTGGCACGACAGATGAATAGAAACCGTATGGAAGCAGAAGGAATAGAATTTTTGCAGCGGGCAAGGCAGGGATTTCTCACCGTTGCAGAGAACAATAAAGAACGTTTTCTGGTGCTGGATGCATCGCAAAGTCTGCAAACCCTCCACAATCTCATTCTGGAGCGGGTTCAATTGCTGCTGCAGCAGAGAAACACTCAACCGATACGGCCAGGAGGTGCCATAGATTGAAACTTGTAATCACGGTGGTTCATGACCGCGACAAAAACAAAATCACAGAAGCGCTGCTGAGAAACGGATACAAATTTACGAAGATAGGAAGCACAGGCGGGTTTCTGCGCGAAGGCAACGTCACCCTGCTTATCGGCGTAGATGGAGACGATGCCGACAAGGTGATCGACGTAATTGCAGACAGCTGCAAAACACGCGAGCAGTTTGTCAATGTACTCCCGCCAGACGCAGCACCCGTAGGAGCTTTTATGCCCAGCCCGGTGAAGGTGCTGGTAGGCGGCGCTGTTTGCTTTGTAATAGATGTAGAACGCTTTGAGCGATTCTAGCCGAAAGCAAACCTGACCATGAATGCACAACAGTTTACAGCCCTTCATACTCGCCGAATTGCAGAATCTATGGTGCAATTTCTGCGTAGCACCCAGCAGCACCGGCTTGCATGGCGCCCCCCGGTGCAAACCGGCAGGGCAGCGCGCTCGGCGCTGGAGATAACGGCAGAGTGCGTAGCCGTGAATATACGCTACGCAGTTCTGCTCAAAACCGGTGAAGACCGCCTCGCAGATGAACCGATATTCGCTCATGCAGACGAAGCATGCACCGCGCTGCAAAACAGTGCCGAAGAGCTGGCTCAAATCATTGAGGCGCTGCCAGACCATTTTCTGCAGCAAACCCTGCAAACCCTGCGGGGAGAGGTGAGGGCAGACAACGCCATCATAGCGCCCTATCGCAACATGGCCTATCACTGCGGACAAATCAACCTGGTGCAATCGCTTACAGGAGACAGTGAATTTCACGTGCCATCCAACTGGCGCTGAAGCAGTAACTGTGAGTAAAAGGTATAATGAACCCGCCGCATCCCCGCGGCGGGAGGTTTTTTATGGCCGAAAGGCTCATAATGCATGAAAACATGCGGGTGGAACTGCGTAAAAAGCATCCCTGTGGAAGCCGCGAATGGACCATTACTCGTATTGGAGCGGATGTAGGGCTGCTCTGTGCCGGGTGTGGCCGCCGCGTTATGCTTGAACGGGAGGTTTTTGAGCGCAGAGTAACACGCATACTGGTGCAGCAGGAAAAAGGAGAAGAGGCATGATGCAGCTGCTGCTCCTTATGCTGACCCTTGCCGCCTCACCCATGCCTGGCGCTCCTGCCTCTGCTCCGACAGCTTCCGCTGCTCCATTCTCACTGGGTATAGATGCCACCACTGTACAGCCTGCTGCCAGCGGGGCCTGGCTTGCCCCTCTGCAAACCCTTTCTGCCAGCATGCAGCAGAGCGTTGCGCAATGGGCAAACATAAATGCAGGCACACAATGCTTGCGCGCATGGCCTCCGCCACACAGCGCTTCAAGCTGCATATACTATGCTGGCGCCTTTTTATGCGGAGCCTCTGTTGTCCTCTACAACCCGGCCACCTCTCCGCTGACAGTCAATTTAAGAATGCGCCTCCCTGCCGGAAAGTATACAGCCGAACTTCTTACGCCGACAACAAACAGCAATGCAGCACCACAAGTGCAAGAGCTGCACGGCCTCAGCCTGGCAGCATGCACAACCTGCCGCTTTCCAGTCTCTATTCCGCCCGGCGGCATTTGCATCTACCGGCTCACCAACCAGACCCAGCGCGCCCGCGCTTCTCTCAGGCAGGTGTACGCAGACCTGCACCTGCTTGCACTGCACCGCCCAAAGCCGGCGCGCAGCATGCGCGAAGACCTGGCGGGCAGCTGGAACCTTCTGCACCGTTTTGCCCGCGCACAATCGCAAAACGGAATGCGTTCGCTGCATGCCCTGCTGCTCGATGCCGAACAAATACAGGCAGCCAGCATGAATATGGATATGCACCACCAGCACTATGCCCTGTTAGCTGCACCGCTGGAAAATGCACTAAAAAGCTATATGGATGCACTGGCGTATATGGGGGCGGTGCAGCTAGGCCTCACGGTACAAACAAATCTGGTGCAAAACCCTGCAGGCAAACTTCTGCTGTGCATTACTCTGCAAAACAATGGCCGCCACAGCGTATATGGCGTGCAGCTGGGTTCGAAAAACATTTTGCTCAACCGGGCGGCAGTTTATCCTGTTCTGCATCCGGGTCAGAGCGCCAACGCAAGTTTCCCAGCTGCAGTAAAACCGTTTGCTGCTATCAGCTTTATGGCAGGCGGCGGACCAGTTCAACTTCATGCTCTCCCCTGGCAGATGCCCGCAGCGCCCGCCAGTTCACCTACACAAACACAAGGATGACCCTGTATGCTCCCTTACTGCACCAAAACAGACTGCGCCAAGGCGTACGGCAAAGCCCGCCTTATGGCAGGTATTCATGCGCTCATGCTCACCCTGCTCTTCGTTGCCATAGCCGATGCCGGCGCAAGAGCCTCTATTCAGGTAACTTTTGACCTGCATAACCAAGACAAGGTTGCAGACGTAGTACGCATTGAGGCACACGTCAAAAGCGCTGTACAGATAGATCAGGTGCAGTTTTATGTAGATGACCAATTGCAAAAAACTGTCACCGGCATCCCTTACCAGTTCAGCTGGGACACCATACACACAACAGAAGGCCCGCATACCATCAAAGCAGTGGCTACCGATGACAACGGCGATGTTGGCACAGGAGTGCTGCAGCTTACCGTAGACAATCAGTTGAGCCTGGGAGCCGCAGCGCTTGCAGACAAAGCGCAAAAAGCGCTGAGCACAGACGACATGGATGGCGCCAAAAGGTGGGCGCGAAGGGCGGAAAAAGCGGAAAAAGACTTTCTGCCCGCCGAAAAAGTGCTGGCAGCGCTGGATGCGGCAAATCTGCATTTCCATGCAGCTGCTGCCAGGCTCCAGAAAGCGAAAGACCTGGCACAGTCGATCACAGCGCAACAAATGCTCGCCACTTACCAGATGCACATGGCGCTTATTGCAAACTACCAGGCTGAGTTCGTTTCACTAGCTCAAAGCGCGCTAAAACTGAACACCCGTGCCGCCGACCTGAAAATTGCACGCATCAATGCAGACAGCCAAATTAGTTCTACTCAAAAAAGCATACAAACAGGCGATCTTTATCTCAAAACCGATCGCCCGCAGCAGGCATCTACGGCCTACCTGCCTGCAACTACAGGCGCAAACGCCTCGCACAGCGCAGTTGTCAGGCTGGCGCTGGCGTACGTAGCAAACCGCCAGTTTAGCGATGCACAACATATGCTGGATATTTACCGCATTAAAAAGCAGGATGATGCTGCCATGCGTGCTGTATATGCACTTGCACTGGTAATGCAGCACAAAACAGCCGAAGCAGAAACTCTTTTGCACAACGACCTCAAAAACAATATCCCTGCCTCTCAGGTAGTAGGCTCGTATATTGCACTTCAGCAAGGCAGAAAGGGAGAAGCCGCCCGTCTCGCACAGACAGCGCTCACCGCTCTCCCCCTGGCACCCGATGCCAGTTTCGCTCTCACCATGGCAACAGCAGACCAACTTACCGCTCGCAAAACACTGCGCACTGCTCTTCTGCTTGCCCCCCAGCAGCCGGGACCATATCTCATCTACGCAGCACAAATTGCCCTGCTCAACAAGGTGCACAACTATGTGCTGGGAGAAAAAATAGCGGCTTTCGCCTCTACTCTGCTGCCCAGCGCCATATCACCGCGCATTCTCAATGCTCTCATGCTCACGGTTGTTCACAATTTTGACGGGGCAAAGCCCATACTCAATGGTCTCTACCTGCGCTTTCCTACCTATCCCGACCTGGCGGTAGCCATGAGCGCCTATGCCAATGACATCAACCTGGGCGGCCCGGCTTCACGGTATCTCACCGCGGCGCATCACCTCGACCCGGCCCTTTACAGCATTCAGATACCGCCATCTGCCTCACAAACCATTCTCACACTCTATCTGCAAATGCACTACCGTCCCTGCTTCTTTCTCACGCTCTCCACACTCTTTCCACATACCGTACAGGCAGCGGGAGGAAATTGATGCTGCAGCACTGCTGAGCCTCACGAAAGAAATATGGAGTTTGAGCCAACCGAACAATTTCAGCGCATAGCCGGCCTCTATGATGAACTGATGGCCGGCGTGCCATATGCAAACTGGGTGCATTACCTGCACCGACTACTGCAGGAACGCAATGCACGACCACGTTCCATTCTTGATCTTGCCTGCGGAACAGGCACTGTTTCTCTGCTCCTGGCGCAAAGAGGCTATCAGGTAACAGGGGTAGACCTCTCTGCTGCCATGATTGAGGAGGCAAAACAGAAAGCACCGCAAAACAGCCGGCTTGAGTTTCATGTGCAGGATGCTGCCGAACTCAACCTGCCAGGCAGAAAATTTGACCTGTGCATCAGCCTGTTCGACAGTCTCAACTACATTCTGCAGCCCGACAGACTGCAGCAGGCATTTGAACGAGTGGCCATGCATCTCTCGCGGCAGGGGCTGTTTGTGTTTGACATGAATTCTGAATACGCACTGGTAAACTGCTACTTCACTCAAGACAACCTGGGCACAGATGCACCGCTTAAGTACTACTGGACATCAAGCTACGAACACACAACCAGACTATGCACTGTGCTGCTGCACTTTTCCAGCAACAATGCCCAGGGAGAAACCAAAACCGATGTAGTGCATCAGCAGTACGCCTATCGCGAGCAGGAAGTGCGGGAAATGCTGCAGACAGCAGGATTTAACGAGATACAAACCTACCAGGCATACACCATGAAAAAGCCTGGCCGTACCACCGACAGAATATTTTACGTGGCGCGCAAAGCCTGAAACGCTGCACCGCCTTACCCGGAAAGAGTAAAAAATATGCCCTCAGAAATTGTACATCTGGAAGGACACATCATCGATTCGCTCACACTCTCCAAAGTACTCGACATGATACTGCGGGAAGGAGGCGAGTACCACATACAAAATTTTGTCATGGGCGCTACACGCTCTGATGCAAGCCATGCAGACATAGAAATATCTGCGCCAGACGCAGCAGCACTGGAACGCATTCTGCACTCTACCCAGCAGCATGGAGTACAGCGCCCCACGGGAGAGGTGCATCTGGAGCCTGCACCAGCCAACGGAGTTTTGCCTGAGGGGTTTTATGCCACAACAAATCTGCCCACACGCATCAGACTCAATGGGGTGTGGCAGGCAGTAGAAAACATTGAAATGGACTGTGCAGTAGTTGCACTGCCCAACAAACCGCCCAGGTGCGCCCCCATGCACCGCGTGCTGAAAGGCGACCCTGTGGTAGTAGGCGACACAGGCGTGCATGTAACGCCAGTAGAACGCCGCGCACCAGATGACGTATTCAGCTTTATGGGCAGCGAAGTCTCTACCGAGCGCCCCAAGGAACTGGTGGTTACCGCCATAGCACAGGCCATGCAGGAAGCGCGGGCGGCAAAACAGCGCATACTTTTTGTAGGCGGCCCCGCCATTCTGCATACCGGGGCGGGCAGGTACCTGGAGGCCGTGATACGTGCCGGCTGGATAGATGTGCTCTTTGCAGGCAATGCACTGGCAACCCACGACATAGAACGCTCGCTGTTTGGCACTTCTCTGGGGGTAGAAACATCCACAGGCAATGCAGTGGCACACGGGCATGAAAACCACCTGCGTGCCATCAATACAATTCGCGCCTGCGGTTCCATACGCTCTGCTGTAGAACAGGGAGTACTCAAAAACGGCATTATGCATGCCTGCATCACACACAATGTACAGTATGTGCTGGCTGGCAGCATACGCGATGACGGGCCTCTGCCCGATGTTCTCACCGATGCCGTTCAGGCACAAGATGCCATGCGCTCGCACATACCGGGCATTGGCGTGGCGCTCATGGTGGCAACCACCCTCCATTCAGTTGCAACCGGCAACATGCTGCCTGCATCGGTACGCACCCTCTGCGTAGACTCCGACCCTGATACAGTGATCAAACTGATGGACAGGGGCACGCACCAGGCATTTGGAATTGTAACCGACTGCGAATTTTTTCTCAAGGAACTGGCAGCGCATCTTCCCGGAGCAAATCATGACGGCATCTCCTGAAACGGTTCGTAAGGTACTCATGTGCCCACCCATTCACTATGACCTGAAATACGAGATCAACCCATGGATGCATCTGGAAAACAGCCCCGATACTTCCCTGGCTGCCAAGCAGTGGCATACGCTTCACCAAACTCTTGCCGATGAAATAGGTGCAGAAGTTTTTTTACTGGAACAGGCAGCAGACTGCCCAGACATGGTGTTTACCGCAAATGCCGGCCTGATCAGAGGAAACACCGCACTGCTGGCCAGCTTTCGGCATCCGCAGCGGCAAACAGAAGAGCCTCACTTTCGGGCATGGTTTGAAGCACGCGGCTACCAGGTGCAAACTGCACCTGAAGGCTGCCGCTTTGAAGGCGAAGGCGATGCCCTGTTTGTGGGCGACACACTGGCGGCAGGCTATCTGAAACGAAGCGACATTTGCTCGCACAACTGGATGGCAAACACGCTGGGGGTGGAAACGCTTTCGCTGGAGCTTGTAGATGACCGCTGGTATCACCTGGATACCTGCCTGTGTCCCCTCACGGCCGATACCGTGGCATATTACCCTGGCGCCTTCGATGAATATGCCCGCACGGTCATTGCTTCACACTTCAAAACCCTTGAGGTATGCGAGGAGGAGGCGCTTCGCTTTGCTTGCAATGCAGTGGTACTGGGCAGCCAGATTGCGCTGCCCTCTGGTTGCCCCCGTTTTTGTGAAGAGCTGCAAAAACTTGGGTTCACGCCGCATTCGGTAGAAATGTCTGAATTTTTGAAAGCAGGCGGCGCAGCAAAATGCCTCACCCTGCTGGTACCCTGAACCCAGAGACAAGCAGATGGTTTCAGTGCAGCCATAATGAGACAGCCGCTGCGTGCCGCCTTTTTCTCATGGCATACCCAGCCTTTGCCGAATGGGGCCAAAATCAGCGGGGATTCTCGGTATTGCGTGCACTGCGCAGCTGCAGCTGCAGCCCCGGCACACTTTGGGGCGGCAGCGTGTCACCGGCAAATGCCCTGTCAATTACAGGCCACCAGTGAAACTGAGTAATGTACGATAAATCAAAAATCATACAGCCCTCCCCGCGCTGATCTGCAGTTTGCAGCGCCTTGATTAGCCGGTTGGGATGCCCCTCATAAAACGGTACGTAGATGCCGGGATACACAAAGGTCTGGCTTGCGGCAGCCCTGTCGCTGATGTCGGCATTGTACTCTACTGTAAAATGATAGTTTTTGCCCTGCCTTCGTGCCCCTTCAATGGTGATGGCAGGGTAATAGCAGCCGGTAGAAATCCAGTTAAAATACTCGGCGTACCCTGTTCTGTTGTAGTGTCTGGGCGTCCACCAGTAATGCAGATGGCTTTGGGTGCTTTCCCAGTTCACACCAACAATATAGTACCCTGGGTACCATGACCCGACATACACGCCAAGCGAAAGGTCGGGTTTGAGCGTGCGTGCATTTGCAGCAACATCTGCCATGAACCGGCGAATGACGCCTGCACGAAACAGTACCCACTTTTTGAACAGTGGCCCATAGCGCAGACCAGCACCAGGTCTGGAAGAAAAGCGCAGTATATCCTCAGGCCAATTGACTACCGGGCGCCCCAAAAACTGCTCAAAAGCCTGCTTTTGCAGCATGCTGAAATCGTTGTAAATATCTGCATTCCGCCCCCTGTCTAGCACCAGTCCATCTATGTCGTACTTCGATACAATCTCGCGCACCATGCTCAGTTCGTAAGCTCTGGCCTGCTGGTTCAGGGGGTCTACAAAACAGACAACCTTCTCTCCGGCAGCCTGTGCAATGGGGGTAAGAGCTGTGTGCATGTCAAACCGCACCGGAATACCAGGTTCCAGATTCTGCGCAGCCCAGGCCAAATCAGCAGGGCGGCTCATGGTGATCAAATCACCCCTCTCCGGCGCACCCAGAGGTTCATCCCCCAGCAAAGCGGCATCCACTATGCCTGCTATCCTGTGGTCTCTGTTCACCGCCACTTCCAGCCGGTGTCCTGCTGGCAGAATGGGGGCAGGCACATCTGCTGCAGCGTGCTCATCGCTCCCGTCTGGGTTGTACGCAGAAAGCAGGGTATGCGGCTCAAGCAGCAGCGGGCGCGCGTTGTTGCCCGGCTCGTTTTCAGCGCGGATAGGCAGCCTCGCTCCCTTTGCAGTCACCATGCCCCGGTCGATGGTGTAAGTGACAGACTGCCAGTCTGGGTGCTGATAGGCAATGCCGGTTTGAAAATACTTGTGCCCTTCGCTGAGAATGTTGATCGAGGCGTCTACCTGAATGCCTGCTGCATGACCGGCTTTTATAAACGCGGCAAGCACGTCAAAATTTGGAACTGCCCTTCCCTCCCATTCGGTGAGATGGGGCGCAATTGAACTGTTGTACAGCACCTGGCCGGAGATGGGCTTTACATCTACAATAATTGTATTGATATGGGCCTGCACGCAGTGCGCAACTATCGAATCTACCCCCTGCCGGGTAGTGGTGTAATCTTGCACAACGGCAGCGCCATTTACTGATACCTCACGAGTAAGGTTGGCTGTACCGTCTATCCAGAGCATTCTTGCCTGTGCCCCAGTCAGGGCAGCCATGCGTCTGGCCAAACGGCCCTGCGGCTGCGCATGTGCTGCAGCAGAACTGCAGCATGCCAGAAAACCAAGTATGCAAAAGCGAGAAATACCGCGCACTATT
>DAIDHN010000086.1 GCA_027459665.1 Chthonomonadaceae bacterium
TCATCGAGCAGGCAGCCACCTCTGTACTGGCACAAGCCAACACTGAACCGCAGAACGTACTCAAACTCATTCCGTAAGCGGTTCCTGAACCTGATCGAGTGGGCGGTGAAAGCCGCCCACTCTTACACATTTTTGACCTGTTTGCATTGAGATGAAAACAGGAAAAAACAGCACGGGAGATTCTTTATGGTAAGCGCAACGGGCGGAAGCGGTTCTACTACAGGCAGCACAGGAAGCAGTACTACCGGCAGCACCGGCAGCACTGGTTCTTCTACCGGCACCGGCATAGGCAATGGCGTAAGCAACGGCCAGAATGGATTGTTCGGCCTGGTAGGAGGTTCTAGTACAGGCGGCGTAACGTTTTCTGGTCTTGCCAGCGGTGTAAACTCCAGTGCGATTATTCAGGCTCTGATGGCTGTAGAGAATCAGCCTGTGCTGGCTCTTCAGGCGCAGCAGCAGCAAATTCAGGCAAAAGAAACTGCTTATAGTGCGGTGAGCGCTCAGCTGGTTACCCTGCAGGCGGCCGCGCTTCCTCTAGATACCCTTACTGCATTCGATTTGGTAACAGCCACTTCGAGCAATCCAAATGTAGCCACCGTTACCGCACAAACCGGGGCGCAAACGGGCACTCATACGCTTACAGTAAACGCTCTTGCCCAGGCAGAAATCATTGGTTCTGCACCGCAAACCAGCCAGACAGCGCCCCTCAATTTTTCGGGCGGTATTCTGATCAACGGCAAAAACATTCAGGTTTCTTCTCAAGACAGCCTTCAAACTCTTGCCTCCAACATCAATGCCGCACAGGCCGGAGTCACTGCTTCCATTATTTCACCCAACCCCGGCCAGTATTACCTTACTTTTGCCAGCAGCCAGTCGGGCACACAGGGGCAGATAAGCCTCTCTGATGTAGGCACGGGCAGCCTGTTGAGTCAGCTGGGTTTTACCGGGGGCGCCGCCTCCATTACCCACCCGCTCAGCGGCACAGGCGGAGGAGCTGGTTCAGACCTTTTTTCCGACAGCGCTACGCCGGTTGCTACCCTGGAGGGGCTTTCTGCTGCGACAAGCGGCTCTGTGCAAATGACTATAGGCGGTGTGACCAAAAGCGTGACTGTAGACCTAAGTCAGTCGCTGTCGCAAATCGCCTCCAGCATCAACACGGCATTTGGTTCTACTGTTGCCTCTGTGCAGTCGGTAAACAACCCCAACACAGGCACCAGTGCGCAGCAGCTTCAAATAGCCGGCGCTACCGGTTTTACCGACAGCAACAACGTGCTGGCCAGTTTGGGTTTGTACCAGCAGGCGCCCTCCAGCGGCAAGGTGCTGGCCGCTGCGCGCAATGCCTCGTTTGTGCTGGACGGCCTGGCAGCCTCCAGCCCAACCAACACCGTGACAAGCGCTATATCTGGCGTGAGCATCAACTTGCTTCAAGATGCCAGCAGCAGCACTACGGGCACAGCCCCCACCACCACATTTACCGTTTCTCCCGATACCACCACCATTACCAAGAATATACAAAGCTTTGTCACCCAGTACAATGCTACAGTCGACATGATCAACCAGCAGTCGGCATACGACAGCACTACGGGCAACACTGGAATATTGTTTGGCGATTCGAATATGGAGTCGGTGCTTAGTTCTCTGGCTGGTTTTGCCAGCAGCCAGGTGCAGGGTCTGCCCTCCAATCTTTCTTCTCTTTCACAGATAGGCATCACGTTAACGCAAACCGGCGATTTGCAGGTAGACAACACAGCATTGTCTGCTGCTCTTACCAGCAACTTGCAGGGTGTATCTCAGATATTCCAGCAGTTTGGCAAGCCATCCAACCCTAACGTTGCCTTTGTCAGCTCCACCTACCAGACCACTGTCAGCCCTCCCAACGGGTATGCTATTGATGTTACATCGCCAGCTACCCCGGCTTCCTTCACCAGTTCCACCATTCAAACTCAGCCGCTGGCCAGTGCAGAGCAGCTCACATTTGGCGGCTCACTGTTTGGCTCCAGCCAGGTAACTGCGGGCAGCGGCAGCGTTCTCACCGGCCCCAGCCTTCTTTTGCCTGCGGGCAGCACTGCCGCCGGTATTGTTTCTCTTATCAATGCAAACTCGGTGATTGGCGCACAGGTTTCAGCCTCGCTCGATTCTCAGGGGCATCTGGTGCTTACCTCCAAGCAGTACGGCAGCGGCGCATCCTTCCAGGTAACCTCTGCGGTGCCCGCCTCTTCAAACAGCAGCGGCATAGGCAACAGCATTTCCACTGCGACAGGAACTGATATACAAGGCACCATCAATGGCGAGCAGGCAACCGGCAATGGCCAGTTTCTTACAGGTTCACAGTTGGGAGGCAATGGCACTGCCAATGGAATGGCGCTGGGTTTGCAGGTGCGCGTTGCGGCCACACAACCCGGAAGCTACGGAACCATCAGCTATACCAGCGGTGTTGCCGACCAGATCAACAACCTTGTGCAGTCTCTTACCGATCCAACCACCGGCGTACTTACCCTGGCTGTACAGGATTTTCAGAATCAGTACAATACAGATCAAACCAACGTGAATGCTATGCAGCAGAATTTGGCGCAGGAGCAGCAGACTTTGCAAACAGAATTCACCTATATGGAGACCACTGTTTCTCAGCTCAAGGCTGCCAGCGCCGGCCTCAATGCTCTTACCGGTGTTACATCCTCTTCCAGCAGCAGTTCAAGCAGTACTTCTTCCAGCAGCAGTTCCAGCACCACGCCTGGCGGCTAGCATCGGTTTGGGCCTGTACACAGGGGAGAGCTGCCTGCTCTCTCCTGCTGTTCAGAGAGGTTTGCAGGGGAGCAGCAGGTTTGCTTTTCTGAATTGTTTGGGAAACAGTTTGCATGCGGAAATACAACAAGGGGGAAAAACGGGGTTCTATGGAATTCGATTCCCGGTTTCTCGCGGGCGAGTTGCAGCAAAACCGCCAAAACGGTGCAGGGGGACGGCCCAAAGGGGGCAGGCATGCGCGTTATCTGCGCGCCCAGGTAGAGACAGCCACCCCTACGCAATTGATTCTTATTCTGTATGATGGAGCAATTCGGTTTTGCAGCATGGCCCTGGAGGCTATGGAGGCCAAAGACCTGGAAGAGCAAAACCGCTGTCTGAAGGGGGCACAGGCAATTATATGTGAGCTGATGTCTTCTCTCAACCGTGAGTCTGGGGGAGAAGTTGCAAGCAATCTGATGAATTTATACTACTATCTGTATTCTGAACTGATACGCGCCAATTTGCAGGATGAAACAGAAGTTGTGCTGGATGTGCAAAAGCATTTGATGGAACTGCGGGAAAGCTGGGCTGAAGTAGATAAAAATGCAAGGCAGATAGAAACAGGTTTGCCAGAACAGGGCGAAGGCAATGGATGACAGCACCCGGCTTGCACAGCAGTCTGCGGCATTGCAGCAGCTGCATAAAATGGAGCGCCTTGCTGCAGAGATGGAGAAAGCGTTAGCGCAAAACAATGTAGAGCTGCTGGCGAGCCTGGCCGGTGATTTGCAGCCGGCTTTACAGAAGTGCATGGAGCTTTGCAGTCTGCCAGCCCCTCTGGAGGTAGCTGCACCTGCTGCTGCTGTGAATATGCGTTTGCAAAACTGCGCCCGGCAGGTGGCGCAGCGGATGCATCATGCCGCGGTGCGCATGCAGCAGCTGCGCAGGGTAAGCCGTATTTTGCAGCGCATACCTGGAAAAGGCAGAAAAAACATTTCCAGCAGTCTCGACCGCTTTATTTAGTCGTCTGTTTTTTTCTGGCAGCAACGCCCGGCAGTACTACTTTCTGGTCGTGCCCCTCTTCTTCTACGGTAATCACTACTCTGTGCTGTTCTGCCTTTAGTTCTTTGGGGGTAGGCGCTTCTATGTGCAGTCTGCGCGCTTCGCACCAGTGTTTTTTGTTGAATGCACTGTCAAGCCGGCTCAGTATTACCCCCTGCGCCGGGTCTGCTGCATGAATAAACCAGCCGTTTCCCACATAGATTCCCACATGCGACGGGCCGTGCCGGTAGGTGTTTTTGAAGAAAACCAGGTCGCCAGGCTGCAGTTTTGAGCGTGGAATGCGCTCACCCGAATGAATTTGTTCGGCAGCGCAGTGTGGCAGGTAAATTCCCCATTTTCTGTACACTGCTTTCACAAAGCCTGAGCAGTCAAACCCCCTGGTGGTATCTCCGCCCCAGCGGTAGGGCATTCCCCGGTAGCTGAGCGCGGTGCGGGCCAGCGCTTCACCGCGGCGATAGCCGCGCGGCACAGCACGAGCAGGCGCAGAAGGTGATTGTGAAGAATGACTGGGATGGGAGGGAGCAGCCAGAACACCTGAAACTGTGAACAAGAGTGATACGGGCAATACTGTATGCGCAATACGGCGCAGAGAATGGTTTTCCTGCAATAATCCAACTCCTTGCTTTGTATTCAAACGACCCTGTTAAAAGGCAATACATAGTATTTTAGCCTGTTTCAGCGATTTTTAGACCCTTTTTACTGAGAATGCTTTCAGAAACAGGCTAAACAAGCAGATGCAGGCAGAAGACACACAAGATCACTCTTCTTCGGCCCGCGGGTGGCTTTGTTCATATACTTCGCGCATGTGTTCTGTGGTTACATGCGTGTAGACCTGAGTAGTGATGAGGTGTGCATGGCCCAGCAGTTCCTGCACCGATCGCAAATCTGCCCCGTTGTTCAGCAGGTGGGTGGCAAATGTGTGCCTGAGCGTGTGCGGGGTGATTTTCAGGCGGTCGGAGGCAGCGCGAAAATAACGGTCGAAGGTGCGCCGAATGCCCCTGTCGGAGAGGCGTGAACCAGAACGGTTGAGGAAGAGCGCGTTGTCTGGAATGCCGGTGTGCCTGGATGCAAGCCATTTTCTGCCGTTTTGCAGATAAACCTGCAGCGCTTCTGCCGCTGAATCTCCCAGCAGGGCAATGCGGTCTTTGTCGCCTTTGCCATGGTGTATGCGTACTTCCTTTTCTTCGAGGTCGAGGTCTTCCACATTCAGGTTGTGCGCTTCGCCGGCTCGAATGCCAGATGCGTAGAGCAGTTCCATGAGTGCGCGCGCTCTCTGCCCTTCGGCGGTGAGGGGGTCTGGCGCTGAGAGCAGGGTTTCTACCTCACGCATTCTCAAAAAGCCAGGCAGTCTTTCTTCCTGTTTGATGGCAGTGAGGCCAATAGTAGGGTCGGCTTCAAGATAGGCATTGTGGAGCGCCCACCGGCAGAAAGCGCGCAGGGAGGCTAGCTTGCGTGCGAGCGAGGAGCGGCGGTAATCACCCTGCTGCAGGCCGCTGAGGAATGCGCGCACATGCGTGCGGGCAGTGTTTCTGAAGCGGTCTGGCCCCAGTTCGGGGTGTTCTGATACAAACCCAAGAAACTGTGCAATGTCTGCGCGGTATGCACGCACGGTGTGTGCAGAGGCGTTTTTAGCCAGTTTGAGGTACTGCAAAAATCCCGTAAGCACATCGTTGAGGGCAGCAGAAAGCCCCGGCTCCAGCGGCGGTGCATCTACCGGGTTGAGGGTGATTTCCGGCGGGGGAATGTGCGGCTCCTGCCAGTCGCTCATGCAGAGGTTTCTCCGCTGCGTCTGCGCGCCAGTTCACGTTCTTCTGCATCGGTCAGGTCTGCACTGGTTGTGCGGGAAGCAGTGGAGGCTGAGGCAGAATCTGTTTTTGCTGCCTGTTCCAGCGGCATAAGGTCTTTTACCTGAACCAGAACAGTGTAGCGCAGCCTGAATTCGCGTTCTGCAGGGGTCAGGTTATTGCGTGCCTCATCTGAAAGGCCGTCCAGCCATTTAGAGCGCATCTGTTCCTGCACTCCCAGGTGGCGTTCCTGGATAGCTGCCGGAAGGGAATCGATGTCTATTTCTACCGATGCCTGGCTTGTTTCATACAATTTCTGTATGGTGCCTGCAAGACCGCGCAGGTGGCTGTAAAACAGACCTGTTTTCAGGTCTTCCGCGTTTGCCTCTCTGTCTGCGATTCGCACTTTTTCTCCTTCTTGCATAAATCAATCCTCTCTATTTTTTACTGGCCGATGCTGCCTCGTTGGAAACTATATGCACCACTGTGTGCAGGTTCCAGGTTTGCCCAAACCAGTCTATGCGTGCATCTATGGGGTAGTCTCCAGGCTGGGTAGAGGCAGGAAGATGAAACACTACCCGTGACACCGAGGTATGGTCTTCGCCGTACACTACCACGCTTCGCGCTGCATTGCCATCCAGTTTCCAGCCAGCGGGGTAATGAAGCAGTGTGAGCATTCCCCTGAAATGGTCTGGCACAGCACTGGAGATAACCACGCGCAGGGTGAGTTTTGTATTGCCAACGATCACCAGCGGATTTGGTTCGGGGTCAAGCCCGGCATGGATGGGAGAGACAACGGTGAAGGATGCGTTGGCGGAAACCTGCTGTCCGTTTTGCAGCGTAACAACGGCCTTAAGCGCATAGGTGCCGAGGCTGAGGCTGGGGGCTATGAGTGTTTTGTAGCCCAGATCGATTTTGCCTGTAGCCGGAATTGGAGGCACGTTTACATGGGTAATCGAATCGATGGCATAGGCATTTTCGGGCATGCCTCTCCAGGTGATTTTGCGTATGGGCATTGGCTGGTCGGTTTGATTGAGCAGGCTGAGCGTAGCGAAAAGCTTCTGGCCGGCAATGCATTTGTAATCTGAAAGTGCAAGGTGGGGGTTTACCCCGGCAGCAGACTGCGCCTGTGTATCGGCCAGCACTGTATCGAGCAGCAAATGCGGCTCATAGGGGGCGGTAGGCACGTAGGCATTGGGGTCGCCGGGGGGAATGAGGTCTGCGCGCAGCCCAATCTGCGTACCGGGCGCAAGCAGCAGACCTGCCATGTCTTTGGGAACAGCTACCTGCAAAATCTGTGTGTTTCCGTTGAGGCTTCCGGCAGCCAGTATGGTGTTGAGAGCAATGCCCTGTGTAGTCCATACCGGCAGCTGTTTGTTTGAAGAGGCATCCAAAATTCGCGCTGCCAGTGCAGGGCGGTTGTTGGCGGTTGCGCTTCCCACTACCATTTCGAGGTTGTCTGCGCCTCTCAGCCAGCCATTGTCGGTGGTGTCGATATCGAGTATCATGTCGCAGGGTGCTGTGGTGAGGGCGGCTACATAGAGATAGTTGCTGTCCCAGTTTACGTAGATAGTGCCCTGTATAGGGCCTGTGTTGATGGTGTAGAACGGCGTCCACTCTCCATCATGCAGTACTCCGTCGAGGGTTGGGGTGCTGCGTACTATGCTGGAAGCCGCTGCGTAAGGAGGACGAATGCGGAAGGCTTCTGCACTGCCCGGAGCGGCAGGCACTGCCGGCGTGATTTGCGACCCGGTAGGGAGAGCGGGAGAGGCAGGGGCAGCAGGTACAACAGGCAGTGGCTTTACGCCACCCGGAGCGGCAGGCACTGCCGGCGTGATCTGCGACCCGGTAGGGATAGCGGGAAGCGCCGGGCTTACTGGTGCGGGGCTGGTTTGCGCCGCAACTCCCGCAGAAACTGCCGCCATGCCAAGAACTGTTAAAATTGCCGTGCAAAAGCGCAGATTTAGCGTCATTGTCTTTATTTCCTCCTGCATACAGTATACCGCTTGCAGGAAAAGGTTTGCATGCTGCGCATATTGCAAAGGTTTGAATTTAGTGCGCTGCACAGGCATTTTACACAGCAGCCAGGCTGGGGGGCATCAGGCTTTTGGCTGCAAGCCATGGCAGAGGCGATTTCTGTAATGCGGGAGCTGCGGGTTTATTCGCAGCATGCACCATTAGCGTCGACGGCATGGTCTTTTAGATAGCCGGCAAGCAGAGTGAGTGCAGGGCGGTTTACGCTGCAGATCATGTTTTTGCCTTTTCGCTGCATGGTAACCAGGCCGGCCAGACGCAGTTCTTTTAGATGGTGAGAAATGGTGGAGGTAATGCGCTCAGCGCCGGTTACGTGGCAGCAGACGTCGCCCACTGTCGGCCCCGTTACTGGCCGCACATCCCCGTTTTCCTCCAGTGCGACTGGACAGCACTGCATGCGCAGAAAATCAAAAATGCGCAGACGGGTAGGGTCTCCCAATGCCTTGAACATGGCAGCGTATTGCAAAAATGAGTCTGGCACAGGTTTTTCCTCCTTAATCATTTCGATAGCTGTAGAAATACTACCCTGTACCGCTTCAGCACGTCAAGTTACACCAGCCTGCGTAAGAGTTCAGCCCTGGTGTGAGCTGCTCCACGGGGTTTTAACCCCGTGGTATGCTGGCGGCGGCAGAGATATGCTGCCGGGTTGTACAGCCTTCTGCTCACTGATTCACCTCACCCCCTTGACCTTCTGTTGCACGGGGTTGAAACCCCGTGCTGACACGCCAAGCCCTCTACGAGGGCTGCAGAACTACGCTGCCGGGTTGCACCTGCGATTTGCTTACTGATTCACCTCACCCCCTTGACCTTCGGTCATTCCCCCTCTCCCGGACAGTCGCTTCGCTCCTTGAGAGAGGGGGAGCAGAACTTGCTGCCGGGTTGTACCAGCCCTCTGGCCCCTCTTTCAGCGCCGTAAGGCGCGCCCGGAAGAGGGGCAGGCCGCAAGGCCGGGGTGAGGTGGCATCGTGCATTTAGTCCACGCAGTGGACTTTTGCCTGTCAGAGCGGGTTTCAACCCCGTGGCAAAGGGCCGGGTGAAGTATGCTGCCCAAAGGGGTGCCCACCCTTCTTCCTCCCTGCTGC
>DAIDHN010000087.1 GCA_027459665.1 Chthonomonadaceae bacterium
GCAACCTCCAGCCGGATATTGTCTGCACCAATGTACCCTATCACGAGCGAATATTCAGCCTGACTTTCAAAGCAGGTTGAAAGCAGAGAAAAAACGCGAAATTCATGCGGCCCGCGGTACGTAAAAACATTGGCACACCATAGTAATATGGGAGCTTTCAGGCTATTTTTGCCCATCCCCCATCAGAGTGAAATTTGTCTAACGCATCCTCGTTAGCGGCTTGCAAAACCTTGCTCCAGAATGCGGAGTCGGTATAGTAGGCTGCCAGAGCATTCAGGTCTACCGTGAATTCGCCGTTCGCCGATGTCAGAATAGAGTATACTCTATTCTGACATCACTGAATGGTGATGCCTCTGTTTACGCGAGGATAGATACCGATGATCATTGCTAAAGAAGCCCTGGGGCATGTCCTTTGGTTAGGTGGCCCCTCTGAAGCTGGAAAAACCACTGTGGCTCAGATATTGCTGCAGCGCCTCATAAGATGGCAATGGTATCCGTGTGACCTGCATGAATACAACCATCTCATCGCACGGGCAGACCCGCAACTGCATCCTACGATCTATAGCAACCTTGGGCGCTCCGTTGATGAACAGTGGGTCTATACAACACCGGAGGCACTCTTTACGGGTACCCTGGTCACTAACGAAGAACGCTTTCCCATGATCGTGGAAGACCTCCTCAAAATGCCGAGCCAGCCGCCTATTCTGGTGGAAGGGCCGCGTCTGTTTCCTGCCTTGATTGCTCCCCTCCTGAACCATCCTGGGCAAGCCATCTGGCTGCTTCCCACGGCAGACTTTGTGCGTGGGTCGCAGGAGCGGCGTGATAAGCCCGTCAATCGCTTCCGCTCCAGCGATCCGGACCGATACCGGTCGAATTTTCTGGAGCGTGAACGGCTCTTGCGGGAACACATCTGCGCTGAAGTCAAAGGCAGGGATCTGCCCTGGATTGAGATTGACGGCAGACGCACTCCGGAGATGATTGCGGATGAAGTTCAGTCACACTTTGAAGGCTATCTCGCCAGGCGAGGATGAATTGTTTAACGTCGAGTAAAAACAATCGGTTAGAACAACTTTATTCTGATAGGAGTTAAGCAAAAATATGGGAGTTAAGCAAAAACAGCCTTCTATGAAAAATCTGTTTCATGCACTGCTCATCTTAGCAGCCTGCACCAGTGGTAATGCTGCACGGGCAGCAGGAAAACAGCCCAAGGCGCCGCATGCTGCTCAATGGGTAACAGTACACACTTCAGACTACACACTGCAGCTGCCGCCAGGCTGGAAGATTGGCCCGCAAACTCCGTTTGGGCAGCGCACCATAGCGCCTTCTGCCAGTGCGGCAACGCAGAAGCAGTATATGACTGCCATGACAGCGCCGGGACCTGCCGCCTCTTCCTGGCAACAGCTTTACCATACAGCCCTGTTTTTTATTACCCGCCAAAACCCATCGCTCAAGCCTACGCCCTACCGTCTCTGGCGCAGCCCGCAGGGCATGCAGGCATGTTCGTGGGAAATGAAGAACAGCAAGGGGCAGGTATGCGGTCTTTATACCGTACTACGCGACTCATCCATGCACATACTGGCTCTTTCTGTACATATTCCAGATACTGCTTCGCAAAAAATGCTCACAAAATGCTTTCAGCATATGGTAAACACTGCTGTTTTGCATCCTGCAGGTGAAAAGACTTCTCCTTCAGCCTCACGCTAGTCGGCAGTCAATTGTTTTTGCCCTGTTTTGCTGCAGAGGCAGTTTTCATGCCCGGGCGGGATCGCAGTCTCATCTGCACTCCATCAATCCATATATCTACAATGAGATAAAGCAGCCAGAGCAAAACTGCAAAGATAACAATTACCTTCAGCAAAACAGGAGAAACAAGCGCTGCCTCTGCAATGCGCAGCACTCTGCCGGTTTGTGTAATCAGCTGCCATGAATTGAGGCGCACTACCAGGCCCAGGTATACCCCCAGTGAAATGAGCAGAAAAAATGGAATTGCAGTCACAAACAGAGGTGCCCGCATTCTGCGCAGCATTCTGTGTACAGGCCGAATAGCCATTCCAAAGCACAAAATTCCATACAGGCTGTACGCCAGAAAAAAGAACCCGTATCGTGCTGCTTCCAGCTGCTCCCGATTGCCCGGTGTTTTGGCGCGCAGGTGCAAAAATGGCGCATCAAAGAAAAAATGCCTCCATTCGGTCAGCAGGTAGCAGGTGTTAGGCAGAAATGCCATCCATGCCAGGCCCAGGCAGGCCAGTACCGCAAACTGCACTAGCTTGGGCGTATTTTTGCGCATTACTTGCGCACACCAGGCCAGAAAATACCCCAGCAGTACTGGAATAGTGGAGAGCCACAGATTCCAGAGCAGCCATTGCGGAGACTGCAGGGAATGCATTTACTTTGTTTTCTCCTGGTTTGGCGCCTCATCAGAAGCAACCGGAGGGGTAAGAATAAGGTAGTCTCCCACCCCTTTCCATTTGGAGGCTGGCTGCACTGGGTAATCTGCCTCCGGCTGAATGCTCACAATAAGAATGTGCAGCTGCGGCAGCAGTTTATGCAGGCGGGCTGCTATCGCCCAGCCGTAATCTGAGTGCATGGCTCCATTCATCTGCATCACTTTGCTTCCCGGGTGTCTGCGCATATACTGTGCAATCGAGTCGGCCATGGTTGCATCCCACAAAGCCTGCGCTTCTATCATATGCTCAGCGGTAGGCATGCCTGGCGGTGGGGTATGGCTCTGTTTTTCCACTGCCTCTTCATGCGGGCCGCTGAATATCTCTTCAAGAGCGCTGCGATAGCCGGCAGGCAAATTCATCGAATAGGGCAACGGCGGCAAAAGCGGCCGCGATGACCGCGGAAGCTGCAGCAGCACTGCACTACCCCGCTGTGCAACCAGGGCTGCATAGCGCCGCGGGGTATTGGCAGCTATTACCGGTATGCTGTGTGCCTTGCAGTACTCTATAAGCGGACTGTAGTCGGTGGGATAGTTTGGCCATGGGCGTGCAGCTGCCAGAAACTGCCTGCGGCTTACAAACCCATGCAGATACTCATCAAGTATCGGCTGCACATCTCTGTCAAACATCTCCATAGAGAGTGCGCGGCGGCCTCCCGCTTTATGCAGCGCCTGCAGTATCTGAAGCTCCAGCCTATGCGCCACCGGATTATTGTGTGTTTCGCCTACAAACACCACATCGGCCTGCACAAGTTTCTGCATCATGCCAGCAAACTGCGCAGGCTGCAGATTTTTGTTGAATACAAGATACGGCGGTACGGTTTGCGCTGTCGTGCTGCTGCCCATAATGCCGGTAAGAGCCAGAGGCAGCATCAGCTGAAAAAACGAAACTATTTTCATTTCACTCCCGCCTTTCAGCATTCAAACGGCTCAGAGTTTTCTTCCGGCGAGGGCTGTTCTACCCGCCCGCCCAGGTTCAGACCCAAAAACACCTCTGCGGCAGCAGTGAATACGCACTCGTTTTCAGGCCGGGCAAAGCCATGCCCCTCATCTGGAAACACCAGGTACTCTATCTTTTTGCCGCGTGAACGCGCGCTCTGTACAATCTGGTCGCTTTCGCTTTTTTTCACACGCGGGTCGTTGGCCCCCTGCGCGATAAGAAGCGGTCTTTCTATGCAGTCGGCGAGAGTGAGCGGTGAACGCGAGAGCAGAAAATCGGGGTCGCTTCCCACCCGTTTGTAAAACATGGCCAGCGCGGGCTTCCAGTAAGGGGGGATTGTTGCCAGCAGGGTATTGATATTTGAGGGGCCAACAATATCTACGCCGCAGGCAAATTCAAGCGGGGTAAATGTGAGGCCCACAAGCGTAGCATACCCGCCATAGCTGCCTCCCATAATAGCAACCTTGCTCGCATCAACAAAGCCCTGTTCTACCGCCCACTGCTTTCCATCCAGCAAATCGGTTTGCATTTTTCCTGCCCACTCCATATCGCCGGCATTCAGGTAAGCTTTGCCGTACCCTGTAGAGCCGCGATAGTTGATTTGCAGCACAGCATAGCCTCGGTTTGCCAGCCACTGTACCATTGAGCTGAAGCCCCATACATCTCTTGCCCACGGCCCCCCGTGCACCAGCAGCACCAGCGGCAGGTTTTTTGGTTCTTCGCCGGCAGGCAGGGTTAGGTAGCCATAAATCTGCATGCCATCGCGTGCGGTAAACGAAACAAGCTGCATGGGCGAAAGCACGTAGCTTTCCAGTTCTGGTCTGCTGCTGAAGAGCAATTCCACCTGCCCTGTTTCCCTGTGGTACAAACAGTAGGCAGCAGGAGCATTGTCGAGCACAAATGCCACTGTCCAGATACTGTTTTGCAGGTCTGTTCCTGTCAGCACAATGTCTCCTGCATGCGCGCTGGTCAGTTTTTTCAGGTCTTCCTCAAATTCCTGGCACAACGGTACCCATTCACTGCGCTCCCGCACAAACAGCACGCCCTGCAGCTCATTGGTGAGTGGATGGGTAAATATATTTCCAGCATCGTAGATGGGGTCTTCTGCCAGTACTTTCGCTTCGCCCTGCTGCAGAGGCAGTTCCAGCAAGCGCTGTGCGTTTGCATCCACGCTGCTGCCAATCCAGAGCGCCTGGTTGTCTGGGCTTACCCCCATAATGTTACAGCCGCTCTCTTCCGGCCCGGCAGTATAGCGCACGCTCCAGCCGCCTTCCTGATTGGGCGTGAGTATCTGCTGGCTGCCATCTTCTGTTACCCTGATGCCGGCGCATACCTCTGTATTATGGTTGCACTGCCAGCCTGCAATGTCTCCAGGGTTGGTGGTGTTCAGGGTCAGTTCTCCGGTGTCAAGTTCCAGCCGGTACATATCTGCCACCTGCGGGCTTCGGCGGTTAAGCCCAACCATTGCTGTATTTGGGAAGTGCGGGGTCAGGAAAATATCTGATACGCGCGCACCTTCAAATGGAGTGAGGTCAACCGCAGTTCCACTCAGCGGTGCACGAAACAGATGAAAGTTTTCATCCCCGCCGCTGTCCTGCAGGTAAATCAGCGCGCTGCTGTCGTACTGCCAGTAAAAAACCCGTATCGGGCGCGCTGCGTCACTGGTAAGGGCACGTTCTTCGCCCGTTTTTCTGTTGCGCACCCATATATTCATTACCGAATCAACTGGGGCGAGGTAGGCAATGTACTCGCCGTTTGGTGATATTACAGGAGCATTGCGCTCAGGATTTCCAAACAGCAAGGCTCGCGGTATAAGAGGTGTTTTTTCCAAATGTATCACTCCATTCGTGGTTGCCACAAGAATAGATAAGTATACCTGCGGCCAAACACAGATTACATTCAAACACCAGCGGCGAGAAGCGTCTAGTTTATCAGACTGCCTTATTCTGCATAAACTGGCCTGGCGCTCAGGTTATGCCGCCCTGTAAAAACAGTATCGCAAAGGGGCAGCAAATAGAGGCACACTGCCTCCCCCCGTTGCAGAATAGTTTCACCAGTCAAAACAACGCTTTCACTCAGCTGATTTTCTTTCAGAAAGCATTTCTGCTAAAAGGTTGATTATATCGTTAAGGCATAAAAAATGCCCTTATGGTGGCACTCCAATTGTAATAGCTTGTCTTTCTGTAATCTCCATAATAGTGACTGTTTGCAAGGTCACGGGTGGTTAACCTGGCCCCCGATTTATAGATGTTTAGCCCCATTGTTCCTAATCTCGATTCCATTATAAATATCTGCACATACCTGTTTCGTGGGAGTGTCTACTTGCGTATAGTAATGGAGTCGCAGAGTGGTGGTACATTCTTGAGTTTCTTCTCATGCTTCCAGATTTGCCTCTGGTTGTATGCGCATTGAAAGAGCCTGACGGCGCATTCTAAAGCCTTC
>DAIDHN010000088.1 GCA_027459665.1 Chthonomonadaceae bacterium
ATGGAAGAAGGACTGCGCTTCGCAGTGCGAGAAGGCGGACACACAGTAGGGGCAGGCGTAGTTACCAAAATCTTCGAATGAGATGATCCGGCAGGAGCCGTGTTCCAGCCAAATGGACGCGGCTCCTGTTTTTGTGCGGCATCTGCCGCGAATGCAAGGAGGGACTTTTATGTCCGGTCTGTCACGCCAGAGCAAAGTGCGCATCCGTCTGCGTGCTTTCGATCATAGAATACTGGATCAATCGGCGGAAAAAATTGTGGATACAGCCAAACGAACCGGCGCCAGAGTTTCCGGCCCGGTGCTGCTTCCCACCGAAAAACACATTGTGTGCGTAAACCGGGGCGTTACCATCGACAAAGAGAGCATGGAACACTTTGAGCAGCGCACTCACAAACGGCTCATCGACATTCTGGAGCCGGGTACCAAAACCATGGACGCATTGATGCGCCTAGACCTGCCCAGCGGCGTTGATATAGAAGTCAAGCTGTAGGCAGAAAGCTGAGGAGAAAATATTGGTAAACACAATTCTGGGCAGAAAGATCGGTATGACCCAGGTCTTTGATGACCGAGGCCAGGTAATTCCGGTCTCCGTGATAGAGGCAGGCCCCTGCATTGTCACGCAGCTCAAAAGTGTTGATACAGACGGCTATGTGGCCATTCAGGTAGGCTTCGGCGAAATTCGCCCCCGCCTGGTGAACATGCCGAAAACGGGGCATTTCAAGCGTGCAGGTCTTGCGCCCATGCGCTACCTGCGCGAAATTCGCACAGAAGACGCCGGTGAATACAAACTGGGCGACGCTATCAAGTGCGACATATTCAAGCCGGGAGTGCGTGTGAAAGTAACGGGCATCTCCAAAGGCAAAGGCTTTCAGGGCGTGGTAAAGCGCTTCCACTTTCATGGCGGCGACCAGACCCACGGCTCCATGATACACCGCAAGCCGCAGTCCAGCGGCGCCACCGACGCGGCGCGTACGTTCAAAGGAACACGAAAACCGGGCCATATGGGTTCGGAAAAGGTTACTGTGCGAGGTCTGCGCGTGGTGCGAGTAGACCCGGAAAAAAATTTGCTGCTGATCGAGGGGGCTGTTCCCGGCTCCGATGGCGGCCTGCTGACCATACAGCAGCTTGAGCAGCGCTGAGGAGAACTACCCCTATGGCAACTATACCCCTTTATAACATGGCGGGCCAGGAGGTAGGCACTCTGCCCCTGCCAGATGATATTTTTAACGTGGAATTTCGCGAGGCACTGGTTCACCAGGCCATCGTAGCCGAAGAAGCAAACCAGCGGCAGGGCACCTCCAATACCCTGCAGCGCTCTGATGTGCGCGGTGGAGGACGCAAGCCCTGGCGGCAGAAGGGAACCGGACGCGCCCGGCAGGGCACCATCCGCGCTCCACACTGGCGCGGCGGAGGCGTTGTGTTTGGGCCGCACCCGCGAGACTTTCGCAAGGAACTGCCTGTAAAAATGAGACGAGGCGCCATGCGCTGCGTTCTCTCTGAAAAAGTGCGCGAGGGTTTGGTGATTGGTTTGCAGGAGTTTAACATCGCTTCTGAAAACCCGCGTACCCGCGAGGCGGTTGAAGTGCTGAAAGCGCTGAAACTTGCCGAAAGCCGGCGCGTGCTGGTAATTACACCTCACTACGACGCCAAGCTGCACAAATCTGTGCGCAACCTGCCCAACATTACGCTTCGGTTTGCACCCAACTTCTCGGTGCGCGATGCTTTGGTGGCACATCATATCGTACTGCTGGCTGGTGCGGAAAAGAGCATGGAGGCTGTCTGGATGCCCGCCGCAAAGAAACTTGAGGAGGCAAAAGGATGAGAGACCCGCATCTGGTCATAGACAGACCGCTGCTCACAGAAAAATCCAATGCGCAAAGCTATATGAACAAGTACCACTTCAAGGTAAGCAAAGATGCCACCAAGGTGGAAATTGCCTATGCAATCACATCCATCTATGCAAACCAGGGAGTGCAGGTGCTTGCTGTAAATACCATCACGGTGAAGGGCAAAAAGAAACGCGCTCTTACCCGAGGCGGCAAGCCGGGCTATTCTCCCTCGTGGAAAAAAGCCATTGTAACTACCGACCGACCACTAGTCCTCTTTGAGGGCGTGTAAAAGACCGGAGAAAACCATGCCAATTAGAAAACTGAAACCAATTACCCCCGGCAGAAGGTTCCGGTCTATATCGACCTATTCGGAACTTACACGCCAGCCGGGCAAAAACAAGCCGGTAGAGCCGCACAAGCCGCTGCTCGAACCGCTGAAAAAAAGCGGCGGACGCAACAACAAGGGGCGCGTTACCAGCCGATTTCGAGGCGGCGGCAACAAGCGCATGTACAGAATCATCGACTTCAAGCGCAATAAAATTGATGTGCCCGCTACAGTACTTACCATAGAGTACGACCCAAACCGCACCTGCCGCATCTCTCTGGTAGAGTACGCAGACGGCGAGAAGCGCTATATACTCACCCCGCAGGGGCTGAAAGAAGGCGATACGGTACTCTCGGGCGAAAACGCCGATATTCAGCCGGGCAACTGCCTGCCGCTGCGAGCCATACCCATTGGCACTACCATACACAACATTGAGCTGTATCCGGGCAAGGGCGGCCAGATGGTGCGCTCTGCCGGTACCGGGGCACAGCTGATGGCCAAGGAAGGGAAGTATGCGCAGGTGCGCCTTCCTTCTGGTGAAACCCGCCTTGTGCTGCTTACCTGCGTTGCCTCAATAGGGCAGGTGGGCAATGCAGAGCACGAAAACATCTCTCTGGGCAAGGCTGGCGCTACACGCTGGAAAGGACGCCGGGGACATGTGCGCGGAGTTGCCATGACACCCAGAGACCATCCGCACGGCGGAGGAGAGGCGCAAAGCCCAGTTGGACGCAAAAAAGGCCCGGCAACGCCCTGGGGTAAACCGGCGCTGGGACACAAGACTCGCAACAACAAGGCCACAGACAAGTTTATTGTGCGCCGACGCGACAAGAAATAGCGGGAGACCAATATGGGAAGATCAATTAAAAAAGGCCCGTATGCCGAGCCTAAACTGCTGGAGAAGGTGCGAGGCATGAACGCTCGCAGCGAGAAAAAAGCCATCAAAACCTGGTCGCGCCGCTCCACCATTTTCCCCGACTTCATCGGGCACACCTTTCTGGTACATGACGGGCGCAAGCATATCCCGATCTTTGTTACCGAGAACATGGTGGGACATAAACTGGGCGAATTCGCCCTCACACGCACGTTCCGCGGCCATGCAGGCCAGCAGGTGGAACGTCGGTCGCACATAAAGTAGGGCAAATCATGACCAACGATACTTTGAATGTACAGCCTGAGCGCCTGAAGGAGCATCGCGAAAACCGCAAAAAGAACCGCCCGCGCCGCCTGGCCGAGAACCAGGCAAGCGCTTCGGTGAAATTTGTGCGCATACCTCCCCGCAAGGCACGCCTGGTAATAGACGCCGTGCGCGGAAAGTACGCCATGGATGCACGCGCTTTTTTGAACTTCGTTCCAAATCGCGCTGCTCATACCATAGACAAGGTGCTTGCTTCTGCCATTGCCAATGCCTCAAACAACCATGGCCTCAACCCTGCCAACCTCAAACTGGTAGAGGCACGGGTAGATGAAGGCCCGCGCATGAAGAGAGTGCAGCCCCGCGCCCAGGGGCGCGCTTACCGCATTCTGAAGCGCATGTGCCACATCACCGTAGTGGTGGAGGAAGTGGCGCCCAAGCCCAGAAAAGTGCGCACTTCTGCACGCAGGCCGCAGGCCGTTCGTACTGCGCCCTCTGCAGCAGAAACCGCCACTGCAGTAGAAACTGCCCCGGCAGTAGAAAATACAACTGCAGTAGAAGAGAACACAACGGCAGAGCAGGCCACTGCAGCCGCTGAAACCACTCATGCAGCAGAAATCACTGCTGAGGCAGTGGAGAGCGCGGCAGAAACGGAGACACCTGCGGAAACCGCAGCTGCTGCAGATGCGCCGGAAGCGGACGCAGAGGAGGCAAAGGAATAGCCCTATGGGACAGAAGATACACCCCATTGGTTTTCGCATCGGCGTAATACGCGATACAGACAGCAAATGGTATCTGCCCAAGAAGAACTTTGCTGCCGCGGTGTACGAAGACCACAAAATTCGCACTGTGATACAGAAAGATGAACTGCGCCGCTACCTTTCAAAAGAAGAAAAAGATGTGCCCCGCCTGAGCACTGCCGCCATTTCGCGCATAGAAATAGAGCGCACAGGCGAAAGAGTGAAGGTAACCCTGCATGCAGCCAAACCGGGCATGGTGATTGGCAGATCTGGCAAGGGAGTGGATGTTCTGCGCGCCGGGCTGGAAAAGCTTACTGGCAAGCAGGTACACGTAAGCGTGCAGGAAATTAGGCACCCCGATATAGATGCACAGCTGGTGGCAGAGTCGATTGCACAGCAAATTACCAAACGCATAGCGTACAAGCGCGCCATGCGGCAGGCAATTATGCGTGCCATGAAACTGGGGGTGAAGGGCGTGCGCGTAATGTGCGCCGGACGTTTGGCAGGGGCCGAAATGGCGCGCCGAGAACAGGACAGGCAGGGCAAAATACCGCTGCATACCCTGCGCGCAGACATAGACTACGGTTTCGCCGAAGCGCCCACCACCTACGGTCACATTGGCATAAAGGTGTGGATATACAAGGGAGATGTACTGCCAGGGCAGCCTCGCCAGTCTGAACTAGACCTGGTGCGCGGCGTGCGCGGCGATGGAAGGCCAGACCGCTCTTCAGAGCGCGGCGACCGCAATCAGCGGGGCGGACGAGGCGGTAGAGGTCAGCGCGGCGGCCAGAGAGGCGGTCAGCGCGGGGGCCGCGGCGGCGGTGGCGGCAGACCCAGGCCAGATTCTTCTGAATAAACTGTGTGCTAAAGTTTGAAATCTAATATCCTTGCCCGGCAGAAACCAATTCCTGCCGGGCTGCCGGCGGCAAACGCATTGCGCGTTCCCGCCTGATGGAGGTAAACCTGAAATGTTGATGCCTAAACGCGTCAAGCACCGCAAGCAGCATCGCGGACGCAGACGCGGAGCCGCTTCTGGCGGTACTGTTGTAACTTTTGGCGAATACGGCTTGCAGGCCCTGGAATCGTGCTGGATGACAGCCAATCAGATTGAGGCAGCCCGTATCGCTATGAACCGCTCTATTCGCAGGGGCGGAAAAATATGGATTCGCATCTTCCCCGATAAGCCCTTCACCAAGAAGCCCGCCGAAACCCGTATGGGTTCGGGCAAAGGTGCGCCTGAGGGATGGGTGGCAGTGGTGAAACCGGGCCGCGTGCT
>DAIDHN010000089.1 GCA_027459665.1 Chthonomonadaceae bacterium
AACACGATAGTGAAACGCATTTGCGCCGAAAATACTCGAGGGGAAACCCTCCGGAAAAATAGGACGCTGCCAGAATATCAATCTCAGCGCCCCCGACAATGATGACGGGGGCGCTGTTGATTCTTGACCCCCTTGAAGACCTCTCGCTTTCATTCTCGCCTGTAAATACTCGCCTGGTTTGCCGGGAAGCAATTGACACCGCTTTTTCGTACAATACTATTGTTTGGAATATTCTCTGGCTATCACAAAGGAGCATTACTATGACTCGTACAGCAACCATGCACGGTGCGCCGCTTCCGCTGGCAGGTGAAGAGTTGCATGCAGGAGCAAAAGCACCGGAGTTTGTTTTGCAAAAAATGGGAAAGAATGGGCTGGAAAACGTGAGCCTCGAAGACTATAAGGGCAAAACCCTGCTGCTTTCGGTAGTGCCTTCGCTGGATACCGGCGTGTGCGCAACACAGACACGTACATTCAATCAGCGTGCCGCCCAGCTCCCCGACAATGTTGCAGTGCTTACCGTGAGCATGGACCTGCCTTTTGCACAGAAAAGGTTTTGCGGCGTGGAAAACGTTGAAAAACTTGAGTGCGCATCCGATCACCTGAGCGGAGAATTTGGCAGGGCATACGGCGTGTACATCGAAGGCGGTGCGCTGGAACGCATTCTGGCCAGAGCCGTTTTTGTAGTAGACCCGCAGGGCGTGGTGAAGCATGCTGAGTATGTTGCAGAAATTGCAGATGAACCAAATTATGATGCTGCACTGGCTGCAGTAAACTAACTTCCCGGCAGCTGCCGCATTGTGAAGGGAACCCGTGAAACCGGGTTCCCTGTGTTTTTGTCTGATTTAGCAAATAAGGAAGGATTATGTCAAACTCTCGCGAATATTGCAGCGAGCCTGCAGGCAAGAAGGCAGGATGATACCGCAACTATGAGGAGAGCTTTATGGAGCGACAGCAAAAAAACCGGCGTGAATTTTTGGAGGAGGCTGCTCTAACAGGTCTTGCCTTGCTTGCTGCAGGAGAAGGGGCACAGGCCCGAACTAAAAAGAACAGCCAAAAAGTACGATTTGGCTGCATTGGCCTGAATGGCAAGGGGTACTCTGACAGTGCAGACGCTGGGCGTTTGGGGGAAGTGGCAGCGATCTGCGATGTAGATGAAAATAACCTGGCAGAGGGCGCCAAACGCTTTCCCAATGCACGCAAGTTCACCGACTACAGAATAATGCTGGAACAGATGCATGGCTCGCTGGATGCGGTTACTGTCTCTATTCCCGATCATAACCATGCACCGGCAGCGGCAATGGCCATGGAACTGGGGCTGGCCTGCTTCTGCCAGAAGCCGCTGGCACACAGCGTGTATGAGGTGAGAAGGCTGGAGGAGATTGCGCGGCGTAAAAAAGTGGCCACCCAAATGGGCAACCAGGGCACTGCGCTCAACTCGCTCAGACAGGGGGCCGCACAGATTCGGGCTGGGGCGCTGGGGGTGGTGAAAGAAGTGCATGTATGGACCAACCGCCCTATCTGGCCGCAGGGCATAGACTACCCGCCTCCCGCACCCGTCCCCTCCACTCTTCACTGGCATAGCTGGATCGGGCCGGCACCATTTGAACATTATGGCAATGGAATACACCCTTTTAACTGGCGGGGATTTTGGAACTTCGGCTGCGGGGCGCTGGGAGACATGGCCTGCCACACCATGAACCTGCCCTACATGGCGCTAGATTTGCGCGACCCCATTTCTATTCAGGCAGATACGGCGGGCACCAACCATGTGAGCTATCCCAAATGGTCTGTGATTCGCTATGAGTTTGCAGCTACTCACAGCCGTCCCGCGCTCTCGATGACCTGGTATGATGGGGGCAAACTGCCGCCAGCCGACCTGCTGCCGGGTACAAAGTACTCTTCAAGCGGTTCGCTTACCATTGGCGACAAAGGGCTGCTTTACAGCCCCGGCGATTACGGCGAAACGGTGCAGATAATTGGCGGGGTAGATGTAGGAGAAGTACACTACCCGGTATCGCCAGGGCATTTTGAAGAGTTTATACGCGCCATTCAAACCGGAGAACCAGCCATGTCAAACTTCCCCGACTACGCTGGCCCGCTGGCCGAAACAGTGGTGCTGGGCAACCTTGCAGTGTGGGCGGAAGGCAGGAAAATAGAATGGGATGCAAAGCATATGCGGGCAGTGAATGCGCCGGAAGTAGAGCAAATCGCACATCCTCGTTTTTACAACGGGTACAGGGTATAAACGCGGCGCGGGCAGGGAAAAAATACTCCATGCTTCTGATGGCAGGGTGGGCGCTGCTTTCGCTGTACGGCTGCGCCCGCCCTGTCAATCGCACTGCAGAGCGGCATATACGCGAGGCGCTGCCCTCTTTGCTGGGCGATGCACGTTATCAGGTGCATGTCGACGGCGACCCCTACAATACCGTGCATGGCCGTCTGGCCCGTGTGCAGGTAAATGCAGACGGCCTGATGCTGCCCAGCGGTCTGCCGCTCGATCATCTCTACCTCGACTTGCATCGGGTAGTGTATGATATGCATCATCACAAGCTGGTTTCTATCAAAAGCGCCTACTTTACTGCAACTATACGGCAGCAAAGCCTCGGCCTGGTTTTCGCCGGAGCAGAGCCGCCGGGTGAAAAAATACGCCATCTCGAAGTTGCCCTGTTTACAGGCAACCGCATAGCTATATCGGGGGAGCGGGTGGAACTTGGAGTGAATGTACCATTTCGGCTTTCTGGGTACCTGATACCCTGCGGCGGAGGCTGTGTGCAGCTGGCCCCCAACCAGATGCGGGTAGCCGGCATTCCGCTGGGCGGGGCGCTTACCAGCTTTCTGGCACGGCATTTTCAACACAGCGTGAATATCTCCAGCCTGCTTCCTGCCGTTTTGACCGGTGTGGAGACAGACAGCGGCACACTTACTCTTGCCGGAAAAATCGATGTGCTTGCATGGATGGCGGCGCAGAAAAAACGGTGACGCATGCCCCCGATGCTGTGTGGGAACCGCTGCTGAACCAGCTTGCCGCTGAAAATGGCGCCGTACTGCTTTTGGGCGGGCCAGATAGGGGCAAAACCACCTTTGCACGCTGCCTGGCTGCCCGCATGGCAGCACATGGGCAGCCTTCTTTTTTTATTGATGCAGACCTGGGGCAGTCTGAAATCGGCCCTCCCTGCTGCGTAGGGATGGGGGTGCTGAACATGCCGGATCAGTCTCTGGCTGAAACCGCGCCGTCGGAACTGATTTTTGTAGGCGACAACAACCCTGTTGGCGCGCGCCTGGAATACATTTCTGCTCTGCTGCGCGCCAGTCAGCTAGCGGCAGGCCCCTGTGTGATAGATACCGGCGGATACGCGCTTACAGAAGACGCACGCCGGCTTAACCGAGCGATTGTGCAGGCAGTGCAGCCGCAGCATATCGTTGCCCTGCAGCGCGGCAATGAACTCGAACCTCTGCTCAATCCTCTGCGCCCCATGTATGCGGGGCGTTTGCATACCCCGCCTGTTCCAGCAGAACTCGGTGTGAAGCCAGTTGATTACAGGGCGCAGAGACGTTCTCTGCGCCTGGCGGCAGCATTTGAAAACAGCAGGCTGCACCGCTTTGACTGGCGTCAGACTCCTCTTGCCGGAACCTGGCTGGGAAATGGTACTCCGCTGCCTGCGCATCTGCTGGTATTTGTCAGGCAGTGCTTTGCACCTTCCATTCGCGTGTACTACGCGGAAACGTGGGGGCAGGAGCTGGGGTTGATGGTGAGCGCCATGCCTCACCCCGATGCTCCCGCCCGCGCGCTTGTACTGCAGCAGCTGAAAAAGAAATCACTGGTCTGCACAGTGGCGCCGCAATGGAAAAATTTGCTGGTTGGGCTGGAGGGACCGAAGGGAAGGCTGCTCGGCCTGGGGTTGATAGAAGAGCTGGACTTTCGCCGAACCCGGCTGGGAGTGCTTACTGCAGTACGCACACCTGAAGCGGCGCTCACGCTGCGGCCTGGTATTTTGCGCCTGCTTTCTAATGGTGCCGAAATAGGCAGGATTGCATAGCAGCAGAAAATACCCTGGAAAGCAAAATCGCCCTGCAGCAATGCCGCAGGACGATTCTTTCTCTTGAGGAGGGGAGAGAGATCAGTCGCCGCCTCCGCCACCGCCAACGCCGGGTCTGCCGCCAACACCTGGGCGCTGCATGCCGCCGGGCATACCAGGATAACCCATGCCAGGGCCGCCCATTCCTGGCATTCCGGGATAGCCCATGCCGGGGCCGCCTTTCCCGCCGGGCATTCCCATGCCGCCTGGAGCGCCATTGCCTGGGGAGCCGCCGGTATTGAATATCGCGTAGTCGTTTTCGGTGAGAAATACTGCAATGTCTACGACCTTGTTGGTAGACTGCAGAATATTGAACTGTGCGTGGTGTGAATAGTTGTAACGAAGAGCAATGGTATCGCCCTGCACCTGAATACTGTCGGGCCAGCCATACTGCTCGTATACTTGCATTACTGTTGAACCCAGATTGATGCCCCGGCTGGTTGCCTGGCCTCTGTCTCGGCCGCTTTCTGTGATTACCAGAATACGCTTGTCACGGTTGAATACAAACTGGTAGGCTTTCTGCTGGGCAGGATAGAAATACACCCATGCAAAACCGCCTGCGTTTTCAAACGTAGGCGACTGGCTGGTAGATGTACCCAGGCCGGCGCCGCCCATTCCAGGGCCGCCTTTACCGCCCGGCATTCCGGGGCCGCCCATTCCTGGCATGCCGGGGTAACCCATTCCTGGTCCGCCCATGCCGGGTCTGCCCATGCCGCCGGGCATGCCAGGGTAGCCTGCACCAGGCCCGCCCATGCCGGGGTATCCGCCTGTAGGCATGCCTGGGTAACCCATTCCTGGTCCGCCCATGCCTGGCATGCCGGGCAG
>DAIDHN010000090.1 GCA_027459665.1 Chthonomonadaceae bacterium
GCAGAAAACGCGCCGGGGGAAATTATTGTGACTCCTCAACAGCACATTGCTTTTGTTCCTGCCCCATTGCCGCCTGATTTGAATCAGCATCGTACAGTAATCTGCAGATGAGCCTCTCGCTGTACCATAGACAGCCAGGGGCGTGCCGCGCTGAGGCTATTCAACCTGCAGTTCGCAGATACCGCCTGTAAATCAGATGAGCGAATGCAGTCTGGCATATGCACTGCGTTGGTTATGGTTCAGGCTGTGCCTGCAAAAGAAGAAGAGCCTCCCAGCCCCTCGCTGCCCAGTGCGGTGTATCCGCCGTCTACCGGCAGTTCTGCACCGGTGATAAAGCTGGCATCGTCGCTGCAGAGAAACAGAATAGCTCTGGCTATCTCGCGGGCATCTCCCAGGCGCTTCAGTATAGAAAAGCGCCCCCAAACCGGTTCCCATGCAGCGCGGTCGCCCCCTGCGGCTTTCGCTACCTCCGGCGTCCAGGTCCATCCGGGGCTTACTGCATTCACCCGAATGTTGTAATCTGCCAGGTCAAGAGCCTGGCATTTCGTGAGGGAGAGCACCGCCCCCTTTGTCGCGTTGTAGGTCCATCTGTTGGGCTGTGCAGCATGCGCCGATATGCTGGAGATATTGACAATGGCGCCGCCGCCTGCTGCAGCTATAAAGGGGGTGCATGCCTGCGCCATATTTGCTGTACCGCATACATTCACTCCGAGGCTGCGCTCCCAGTCGGCAGGAGAAACATCCAGCCCTTTTCCCACAAAGCTGACAGCGCTGTTTACCAGGCAGTCTATGCGCCCCCATTGTGCGGCCACTTCTTCTGCTGCCTTTTTGCAGGCGCTGCTGTCTGCTACATCAAGCGGAAAGTATGCTGCCTTCAGCCCCTGCTCTACCAGCTCGGCGGCAACCCTTGCCCCGCGTTCGGCATTTATATCCAGTATCGCCGCGGCAGCGCCTTCTTTTGCAAATTCCCTTGCCGCTGCTTCTCCAATACCAGAAGCCGCACCGGTGATTACTGCTACCTTTTGCGTCCAGTTCATGTTTTGCCTCTTTTCTGTTTGCTGTTTTTTTGCATCAGCGCTTTCTGAACCGCAGAATGGTGTACGAATAGGGCAGAAATGTGTAGTGCATGGGCACACCGGCTAGTTTAGCGACTGTTTTATGCCAGGTTACGCGGTGGGGATGCCGGGGAGTATTGACCGCTGCCAGCGGGCCGGAAAGCACCCATACTTCTACCTGCCTGTGCAGTGCGAATCCACCGGTTTGTATCTGTGCCGTGTGCGGCATGCTGCCCGAATTTACGACCTGCAGCACCAGTGTTCTGCCGCCGGCGCTTCTGGCGGCTGTTACATCCATGTCGCTGTTTGGGCTGACCATCTGGCAGTCTACGCAAAGCGGCTCTTTGTTGAGGGCGGCCATTTGCTGTGCGTAGTAAGGCGGCATTCCCCATACTTCGTTTGGCAGGAAGAAAACCTGACCCTGGTCCCAGCCATTGTCGTTTTCATGGTATGGCTGCAGGCAGTTGGCAGGGCAGTCTATGCGTACAAAGTCGCCATGCCTCATAACTACGTTGAGAATGCGGGCATGCCCCAGGGCGCGCTGCATATTGTGCAGACCTCCATTTTCTTCCAGAATGCATGCCTTCATGCTCGAACCCGGAATCCAGTGTGCAAACAGCTGCTGCATTTGGGTAAGCGTGCTGTCTACCTGTTCGGCATCTCTCAGGTTGTCTCCACCCACATGTATATCCCACAGCGCTGCCTTGCCGTTGAGCGCCTTCGCGATTTTCTCGCACCAGGGGTCATCGGCACGCCACCATGCTGCAATAATGAATTTTACATGTCGGTTCACCCGGCGCATGGCAGAATAAAGAACTTCAAAACGCTTCAGATACTCTGCATACCATGCGGCGCTGCCGTTGATGGCCTCTTCGTTGCCAATCTCTATGTAGTCAACCCTGTAGGGGGCGGGGTGCCCGTCTGCTGCTCTTTTTGCCCCCCACAATGTGGTGCGGGGGTCGCACAGGTAGTGCAGCATGTTTGCGGCATCGGCGGCAGTTTCGTGAATATTGATGGCAAATGCAGGCTCTATGTGCGCTGCCTGGCAGAACTGAAGAAATTCTGGGATGGCAAAACCATTGGTGGAGTATGGGTACCATGTGCCGTTGTACTGTGGACGCCTGCCTGGGGGGCCGGTCATGCTGCGCCATTGGTAGCCGGGTGAATTCACCATAGAACCACCGTACCGCAGAAACGTGAGTCCCTCCTGCACCAGCATGCGGCCAATATCCGCTCGAAACGGCCCGCCGTGAAACAGTGCGGCACCTGTGCCGCTCAGGTATGCCTGGTCTACATTTACCCTGCCGGGGTGTGAAAGCCAGATGGCAAAACGCGCATTGGCATCTGAAGCCGATGGGTGCAGCAGAAAAGTGAAGCGCTTCCACACGGGGCCGGCGGCAGCGAGTTTCTGCATGGCGTAGGTACGTGTGCCGTTTGCGCTTTGCAGGGCTACCGTTACCACAGTGCTGCCCTGCCTGCCAAGCAGGTAAAGATGCCCCTGCATGGCCCTGCCCCTGTGTACAGCAATGCCCCAGCGGTTCAGGCCCCGGTTTGCAATACCCACCCTTCCTTTTCCGCTGGCAAACAGAATTTGCTGCGAGTGTGCGCTGTTGTACGCGCGGCGGGCATCCCACTTGAATCCGGCCTGTGCAGTGCCGGTAACAACAGCATCCCACATGCCGCTGATGGCGTATGGTTTGTGGTCGGCAACTGAGTTCAGATTCGCGGCGATGGTTTTGCCCTGAGCGGCCACAACAAAATTGCGAAACTCGGCATGAGAATTCCATGTGCGCAGACCTGCTGCGCCAGAGGGTATGGCGTGTGGGGCGTCGTTGTATGTAAGCTGCGGGGTTTGCACATTCCCCACGTAAATTTGCAAAACAGGGCCGTGCAGGTCTACGCGCAGATGGATCCAGCGGCCTGTCTGCAGATGCACTGCAGCGGTGCGAAGGGGCTGCCAGTTGTTGCGGTGGCTGCCCAGTATGAGGGTCTGGCTGCTTACGCTGAGGCTTACTTCGTACCCAATCCAGGTATCGGCGCCAGTGCGGGCATCTGAAACGCGCAGTATCAGCCCTGCATTGCCGCCCTGCGCATCTGGAAAGCGTATATCGCAGGATACGCTGCCATTGGCAAACTGCGTCTGGCTGCGCACCAGTTTTGCGCCTGCACTGGCATCTACCGCAATATGGCGCCCGGTAATGCGCCAGTCTCCGCCATAGGCAGCCCAGCCAGGCAGCAGCGAGACCGGCGGCTCTTCAAAGCTCTCTCCAAAAATCTGCTGTGCATACAGCCCGCCGTATATCTCATGATTCACGTCTTCTATGCAAGAGCCGTACATATAGGGAGAGAGATGACTGATGATGCGAGAAGGATGCACGCTTATGCGGGAGCCTATTTCGGCAGCATGCGCGCCTCTGCCTGTCAGCATGAGAAACAACGCCAGAAATGCCGCAGAGATGCCTGCCGGCTTATAATGTTTTCGTATAGCCATGTAGTTAAACCACCTGAACCTGTAATCCGCGGGCAGCAAGCTCTTGCAGAGTTTGCTGCGGTATCGCGTTGTCTGTGATAAAGCGTTGCACTGCGGCAAGCGGGCATACCTGCGCCCGCGCCAGTTTGCCCACCTTGCTGTGGTCTGCTACAGCAGCTGTCTGGCGCGCCTGTCGAATCATGGCCCGGTTCAAAGCCGCTTCATCGGGATGATTTGAGGTAAGGCCATGCTCGGCGTGCAGGCCGTCCAGCCCTGTAAATGCCCAGTCATAATAAAATTCTTCTACGGTATGAATGGCTGCAGGGCCAAGCAGCGAGAACCAGGAACCACTCAAAATGCCGCCTGTGCAAAGTACCGTTAACCCCGAACAGTTGCTCAGTTCCATGGCAATGTTCACGGCGTTGGTAACAATGGTAATGTGCGAGCGGTGGCGCAGACAGCGCGCCACATGCGTTGCGGTTGTGCCGGCTGAAATGGCTATAGTCTGCCCCGGCTGCACCAGCGAGGCGGCGGCCAGGCCAATGCGCCGCTTTTCTTCGGTGCGCACCCGTTCCTGCTGCAAAAAAGAGGCATCGTACCGAAACGGCTCATACAGCAAAGCCTCAACCGGCACGGCGCCGCCGTGTGTTCTGCGCAGCAGGCCCCTGCGTTCCAGATCGCGCAGCCCCCTTCTGATGGTAGAGGGAGAGAGGCCAAGTTTTTCTGCCATGACATCCACTTCCAGTGAGCCTTCCTTCAACAGATGCTGCATCAGCAGTTCCTGCCTGTCTTCCATGCCTGGTTCCATAATGCTCTCCCGTGTAAAAGCATGTGCGTATTACTTCAAGTTTGCTCATTTTACACTAAAATGAGCAAAATAACTGCTGAATACAAGTTTTTTACGCAAAGTTTAACCGTTTTCTAACACGCCAAGCCCTCTTCGAGGGCTGCAGAATTTGCTGCCGGGCTGTACCAGCCTTCTGCGCCCCTCCTTCATCGCCGTGGCACGCGCTGGCGGCAGTGGGCATGCAGAGCGGTATGGTGCATTGTGCATTTAGTCCACACCGTGGACTTTTGCCTGT
>DAIDHN010000091.1 GCA_027459665.1 Chthonomonadaceae bacterium
CTACCGGGCACAACTCTATCACATTGCCGCTAAATCGGCTGTTGTACTCGGTATGTGCAAAAGTACCCACTTCAGTATCCGAACCGCGCTTCAGCAGTGCAAGACCGGCATCCCCGCTGATGTCTTCTGTAAACCGCGTGCAGCGTGCGCACTGAATGCAGCGCTCGCGATCGAACATTACATGCTGAGAAAGCGGATAGGCTTTGGGGTAGTGGCGTTTTTCTTCGGTGAAGCGTGTGGTAGAAGGGCCGTAAAACAGCGTATTGTTTTGCAGAGGGCACTCGCCCCCCCTGTCGCAGACAGGGCAGTCGAGCGGATGATTGATGAGCAGAAATTCGAGAATGCCTCTTCTGTCTTTATTCACTTTGTCGGTTTTGGTTTCAACCACCATTCCATCTGAACAAGGCAGGGTGCAGGCGGGCTGAGGCTTGGGCATTTTGCGCACGGTGCCGTCTGGCGCCGGCGTTGCTACCTCTACCAGACACATGCGGCAGTTGGCGGCATCTCCTTTAGAAAGGCGTGGATGATAGCAAAAGTAGGGAATATCCACTCCGGCCCTGCGCGCGGCCTCAATAACATTTTCCCCTTTGGGCGCGCTCACTTCCACCCCGTCTATTGTTACTTTAATCAGATCGCTGGCGGCGGCATTAAGCGATATTTCTGTTTGGGTAAGGCGTTTATCTGGCATTGTGCTTTACTTTCTCTGGCCCATCGGCTTCCGAACCGGAACTTAGTTTACCGCATTTGTGCAAAATTTCGCACACTCTGCATACATTCCAGGGTCTGCTGCGCCATCTGTGTAATCTGTACGGTTTCATAGCCTCGCACTCCTGTATGCAGGGTGTTCTGCAAAGGCTGCAGCCATCTGGCTGGCAGTGCGCTGCCTCCGGTGAGAATGCCCAGCAGCGACCCAGTGGTAGCACCGTTGCAATCGGTATCAAAGCAGGGCTGCACTGCCCGGCATATAGTTTTGGAGTAGTCATTTTCACCCCACAGCAGGGCAATTGCGACCAGCAGCGCATTAGAAATAGTGTGGCACCAGTCGTGTGCTCGGTTTTCATCCCACATTTCATGCACCCTGTATACAGCAGTATCGTAATCTATTTCAAGGTCATGCCACTCCAGTATAGATTCAAGGTTGTCGCTGAGACGGCAGCGTTCTGGTATCTGCGCCATTCCTGCCTGAATAATGAGGGGTATATCGCTTACAACAAACGCTGCAGCCGTCATAGCCGCCACCCACATGGCGCCATAAATACCGTTTTTAACATGAGACACCGAGGCATCGCGCCAGGCAAATTCTGCGGCCAGCTGCGGGTTGCCTGCCGCAGCATACCCCCAGAAATCCGCACGAATCTGTGCGCCAATCCACTCGCGGTACGGGTTGCGACACGCTGCCGAAATAGGCGGCTGCATACCTGCGCTCAAATTGCGCCAGGCCACCCTTTCTGCTGTGCATACAGAATGCATGGGCAGATTTTCGAGCCAGAAACGGCCAACATCAGCAGAAGTAAACTGCGGCCCAAAGCGTTTCAGCACTGCCAGCGCAGTTACTGTATAGTTAGTATCATCATCTTCTGGCGCGCCCTGCACAAAGTCTGCCAGAAAGCGGTAGCCATAGTTTTCGTTTTCGTGCAGATGGCAGCTGTCGCGTACTGCCGGCGGAGCGGCTGAATACCGAAAGTAGTCGTTCAGCGGGTACGCTCCAGAGCCTTTCAGGTACTCATTCATGCGGGGTCTTCGCCAGCCTTCCACAGGCTTGCCCAGCAAACACCCTGCACATCTGCCCAGCCAGGCGCCCTCCAGCTGATCACGCAGTTTTGCTTCTTCCCAATTCATTTTGGGCAGCACCGGCTGCGGCGGGCGCAGTGCGCGTATCTCTTCGAGGCTATTTGGCTCTGCAAACTGAAAGTCTGGTTTCAGCGGCAGCTGCTGCACAGCATTCAGAAGCGCCTCAGCCTCCTGCTGCCCCGCCGCCGAATTTAGGTTTACCGCCTGCAGCCGCCTAAACTCCGCCTCCAGACCAGCAGCATCTTTTCCTTCCTGCGTACTCTGCAGCCACTCTGTTTCCAGGTCGTCAGAGGTCAGGGTTGTCCACAACTCGCTCATACAAAAGCCTTTCGGGTAAAGAATAACGCAAAACTCTGTTTTTATTATGACTTATCTGCCTTGCCGTCTGCAAGCAAAACAGACAAGCTGTTGCTGCAAAAAAGAGCAGCAGCCGGCACAAACGTTCAAATGGAGGGATAACCGCAAATCAACGGCATCTATTCAAAAAAAATGCACAGCACTTGTAATACAGCCGATTTTTCTTTTTCTATAACCAGCATAAGGCGCTCATTCACGAGCACTCAAAACACTGGGGGAAATTTGCAATGCTCGCACAAATTCTGGATGCTCGCGTACCGGTGGTTGCATCGCCCGTAAACGGTGCTCTCTGCGGATACATTAGTGAGGGAACTGAAGTGAAGCTGGGCAAAGCCAGCAACAGCGCAAACGGCAATTTTATCTACATAGAAGCTGCAAACGGCATTCGCGGTTTTATTCCGGGGGCAACGCGCGTAATTCAGTTTAGACCTGCACGCCTTCTAAAAGACTCTCCGCGCTGTGAACAGCCCAATGCTTCCTCTGCCGGCTTGCTTAGAAAAGGGGAACTGATTTTTCTGGTGACAGGTTCTAATCGTGACGGCTGGGTTCAGATTCGTACCAAAACAGGTGAGTATGCCTATATCCCTGCCAACACACGTATCTCTATTCAACCAGACAACCCGCGTGCCGCCGGAGCAAAACAGATAGTCATCGGGCTAATTCTGCTGGCAGCTGGCCTTGCTGCAACGTCATGGTCTATGTCTTCTGCCTCAAACGGCGGCACCTACCTGATTTTCTACGGCCCTGTCATTTACGGTATAGCACTGGTATTTCAGGGCTTTATCCGCCTGTTGCTCAACCGCTAACTGCAGTGTTGCTACAGGGGCGCTACTGCATCTCATACAGAGCGGCAAGCGCCTCTGCCACCGCCTGCTCCAGGGTAAGTGCGGCAGCTTCTTCTGCATGCCGCACATACTCCTGCTCTCCCAGTTCTTTCTGCATTTGCTTCATGCGCTCCCCCACAAGCTGCTCCTCGCCAGCATCTGTTGCAATGCCTGCAGCAGCGCTCATTGCCTTTGAAGCAGTAGAAAACCGTACGGCCTCCACAAATTTGCCCTGTTTCTGCATTAGCAGCGAGCACCCCTGCAGCGCCCACATCACCGGCAACCGGTAGCCAGTAGAGAGCGACAGGCTGAGGCATTCGCTAAAACTTGCCGCCGACGCTTTGAAGTCGTTGTGTTCCTGCTGCTGCATGCCAATGTTTTGCAGCACCATGGCCAAACCGCCCCTGTCTCCCAAACTGCGCATCATCTCCCTGCTGCGCATCATCAATTCCATTGCTTCCTCATATTTTCCAATGCGCAGGCTTGCCCCCGCAATACAAAACAGCGTATGAGCCACCCCGCGGTAGTCGCCCAGGTCTTCAAGAATGGAAAGGCTTTCACGGTAGAGGTGCATGGCGTCTTCAAAGTGCCCCTGATTGCAAAGAATGTTGCCCAGGGTATTGATGGTGTACGCCATACTGTTTCTATCTCCCAGGCGTCTTTGCAGGCCAAGCCCTTCCTCTATCAGAAAGCGAGCGTCATCTTCCCGCCCCAGTTCATGCTCAAAATGCCCCATGCAGCACAAACAGTGCGCTTCTCCTGCAGTGTCTTTCAGTACGCGGCGTATCCCCAGGCTTTTGTTGTACAGCTCTGCTGCTTCCCGATAATTGCCGAGGTCTCCGGTAACCAATCCCATACAAGAATACACCTCAGCCAGCATAGGCTGATCATTTCTCTCTATGGCTTTCTCCTGCAAATGCCGGTACTGTGCCAGAGCATGATAAAAATCGCCCTGACCCCAGGCTAGAATGCCATCTGTTATTTGCAATGCCATACGCAGATGCAGGTCGGGCATTGCCGCTGATTTCTGCAAAAGCATAGTGCAAAAATACCTGCCTTCTCCCAAATGCACGTTTGACTGCCAGTAAGTGCGCATGCTGTTTGCAATAAGCATTCCAACCTCAAGCTGATCTTCTCCCATATCGATTGCAGTTTCCATAGCGGCTCTGAGGTTGTCGTAGTCTTTGTCCAGTTTTTGCATCCATTCCTTCTGCTGCTCCCCCCTCATATGCCTTCCTGCTT
>DAIDHN010000092.1 GCA_027459665.1 Chthonomonadaceae bacterium
CAGAGGACGCAGAGGACGCAGAGGACGCAGAGGACGCAGAGGACGCAGAGGACGCAGAGGACGCAGAGGACGCAGAGAATACATCTCCGAGCCTCCTGGCTCGGCCTGATTGTACAGGCTGATTACAGTGTAACACAGGCTGAGTGCAATGTCAACAGTATCAGGAAAAAAATTAGCAGTGGCATAAAAATCAATGTTTTCTTAACAATTGCATGCTTCTCATAGCGATTACAGATTGCCTTCGCCCATCTTCGCCGTAAACATCCAGTGGGTAACGCGCAGTTTGCCCAGGTAGGGGTATGCCGCTGTGAACTGAATGAACTTTACATGCTGTGCCGTGCCTATGATGTGCACATGCAGACCGGGCTGCATTCCGGGGGAGACTGGCACGGGGTGTGCAGGCCGCGGCCCCATGTCGGCAGCGAGTATGAGCTGCAGCCGCTGGGCGGCATTCAGACTGGAGGCGGGCAGCCCTCTGGCGCTTTCGGCAGCAGCCAGCTGCGAAGGGGTAAGCAAACCGAGCAGACGCATAAACGGAGCACGCCAGGCTGGGCCGATGATGGAGTATGGAATATGAAAAACCTCAGCAGCTACTGCATGCCACCAAAGGTTGGTCCACTGCCTGTAGTGCAGCATGCCTAGCCTTTTTATGTCTGGTAGCGATAGATAGCCCCTGCCTCGTGCAAAGGCATCCATGCGCCTCAGCAGTCCGGCAGGCGGTTCGTTGTAGATATTGCGTCCTGGGTCGGTGGTTCTGCTCACCAGCATGCCTCCGAACCAGGCGGAATGGTAGCCAAAGGCGCGGTCTACTTCCTGTATGGCATCGGGCAGGGTGAACTTGTTGTGAAAGGTAAGCAGCCCCTGGTAGCGTGTGGCGAGGCTGTTTACAAATCGTGTGCAAATTACGGCATGGCCTGTTGTGGTGTGAAACTGCTGCATAAGGTCTGGCAGGTACTGACTGGTGGTGAAGTGCAGAGTGGGCTGCAGCAGACGCGGGGGCAGCGGTTCCGTCTGGTCGAAGTGATCTTTGGGCAGCAGCTTGACCACGTTGGGGTCTGAGTCGTTGTCATTGATGTCGTAGCCGGGAATGAAAGCCCGGTGCGCCAGCGGGAAAGAAGACCACCATATTTGAGCATTGCTGTTTGTTGCCGCTGCAAAGTTGAGGCTGCCGTTGTAGAAGTAGAAGCCATAGGTGCATGTTGGCAGGGTTGTCATGTTGAGAAAGGGCGGCCGAACTGGAAGGGCTGGTACATGCTGGGCTGCCGCAGGGTTCTGCCCGGAGGCATAGCGTGCCAGGTCTTGCCGCAGAAAAGCAGGGAAATGGCTGTAATGCGTCATTCCGAAGAGATAGTTTCGAAAGGTGTGCGCATTGCCTCCTACCGGTATAACTGACATGGTTTTGATGCCTGCGGTTTCCAGTGCCTGCAGGGTAGGGGCATCCATGGCATTGAGCATCTGCCAGGCAGGGCTTGCAGGCTGCTGGTTTGCCAGATAATGCTGCACTGCTGCCGTGAAGGAGGCAATTTGCGCCTGCCGGTAAAAAAAGTGCATTCTGTGCAGATGATTTACTGCCGCCTGCTCTACTGCCTTTTGCGCGGGTGTTTGCGTAAGCAGGTAGCCTGTGCCCTGCTTACGCCAGGTCATTCTGTTTGCCCATGCCAGCGCAATCATCATGTTTCTGAGGGGCAGACGGCGTGCAAAGAGGATGTTTTGAAAGCCTGCGTGGGCACTGTCGGCATGCAGTGACACCCCTGTTTCTTTTGCAAAGAGCGCGAGTGCGTTTTGCAGCGATATGCCTCGCGAGGCTATCTGCACCGGGCGCAGCAGGCGGCCGTCGGAAGCAGGGACGCCGCGTACATCTGCCATGCTGCGAGAAGCTTGCAGGGCAGCAAAGGCTGCAAGCAGAGCAGTGAAAAGGGAAATACGAGAGAATTTCATTTTGCTTTATCCTGTAAGTAACGGCAGGGCAAGCCTGTATGCTGCAGGGCGTTATTGATGCCGGTGCGCTGCGAGAAAATGTGCGCTGAAGGTTATTTTGCCTGTTTTCTGGTTGTATTTGGCATTGGGAAAAGTTGCTGTGAATATATCCATCGACTGTTTGATAGAGTAACCCAGGTACTGCTTGTCAGGCGAAAGTTTTAGGAGTTTCACTCCAGGCGGCAGCGGGATACTGCCCATGCAGCCGGGCACGATGACATGAGTATGCGGTGGAAAGCGGAGCAGCGCAGGCGGTATCTGTGCAATGTGCTTTATGAAGGCTATGTATTCAATGGATCTGGTAGGCGGGGCGGGACTGCTGGCTGACGGGAATTCCATAATGTCCACTCTGCCAATTATACCAGTGACGGGGTTTTGATAGTAACTGCACTGCAGTGTGCTGTCACCGTTGGCAGCTTTTGGGGTCAGGTAAACATTGTAGAGTGTTCCCCGGAACACAACTTTTTTGTAAAGCCGGAGAGTGTGTATAGGAGGATAGTGTCTGCCTAACTGATACAGATACTCCATCTGTAAAGATTGGGGCTGTTGCTTCTGCCATTTCTTTCCAAATGGCCTGATTTGGTGCAGCCAGGCTTCAAACCCCTTCACTTTGGGGTTCCAACCGCACTTTTTTTCTATTGCCAGCTTGCCGTACTGCCTGACGCGCTTTCTGATAAGGTTCGGGAACAGGAAAGAAGCTGTGTACAGGTTCTTGCCTGTTTTAATCCACAAAACACCATGGTAACGAATAGCTACTGTAATTTTTTGCCCTGTCACAGTAATTTGCTGTACCACTCCGTTGTACCTGGGACGTGTGTAATACTCAATGGTTCGTGTAAACGGTATGACTGTCTCTGCCTCCAGGCAGACCAGAGGTTTTTTTTTCTGTTTTGCCCCAGGTGATGCACATACAGTTCCGGCAAGCAGAAGAGTGCAGAATGCGAACATCAAGGTTGATTTCATGATACATGTTTCCTTGGTTTTTCTGTGCTGTGCGGGTGTAAACACCCGCACACTTTCTGAAAATTACACCTAAACCAGATTAGGAGGTGTGGGAGGAGGGCCGAAAGGACCATAGTTTTGAGGGTTGAACAGACCATTGTAACCGCCATAGATAGCAACACAATCCCAAACCCAGTATGCGGGATTGCTCGACTCATTGATTACATGAAAGGTGTGAATGGCGTTTGGGCCATACCCTGTAGCCCACCAATAGGTAGGCGGCCCAACCGGGTTGCCATAATTACCAGGATTGTAATAGGGAGCCGAAGCTATGCCCAAGGCATTGAGATCGTTATTGAAACCTGTGCCGGATACTGTGATGGTGTATGGGGTATTCACAGGCACAGCCCCTACATTGATAGTAACCAGCCCGAATGTTACCGGTGTGCTGATACCTGGATTGGAGCTTGTGATGGCAACCGACTGTGCTGAAGCTGTGCGCAGTGCGGTGCAGGTGAGCAGGCAGAGGAGCGCGGCAGCGAGTGCGCGGCTCATTGTAAGTGATGCGGTTTTCTGCATGGCAGTATGATCCTTTCTGTATCTGCTATCCTTCCTAAAGGACGCAGAGGACGCAGAGGACGCAGAGGAC
>DAIDHN010000093.1 GCA_027459665.1 Chthonomonadaceae bacterium
CATTGTGGTGAAACCTCTCAGCGCCGCACTGGTTACATTCAGGCGAAAACTGGGCGGATAAAAGAAACCGGCAGCACTGCATTCAAGGCAGCGCTGCCACATAAATTATGAGAAAAGAGGATGATGAATGAAGTTTACAGATGGCAACTGGATGATGAGAAAGGGGGTGAAGGCGCACTATCCGGCAGAGGCATATGAGCAGGTATGGCAGGATGGGCAGCTTACCGTTTCTGCGCCTGCGCGGTTTGTGCGGCATCGCGGGGATACGCTGGATGGCCCTATGCTGGACATTACGTTTTTTACTCCAGCGCCGGATGTGGTAGGAGTGCGCATCAGTCATTTTGAAGAGCAGGGCAGCCAGTATCCAGAATTTCCAATACTCAGGCAGCATACAAACCCGCAATGGGAAGACGAAGAAGAAGTGAGCGTTTTTCGCAGCGGCAGGCTGGAAGCGCGCATTCACAAGAAAAACTGGAGCGTAGAGTTTGCTGCAGAAGGAAAAATCCTTACCAAAAGCGGTCCGCGCGGAATGGCCTATGCACAGGTAGAAGGAGAAGGCAGCTACATTCATGAGCAGCTTGGACTGGGGGTGGGCGAGTATGTGTATGGGCTGGGCGAGCGGTTTGCCGCCTTTGTGAAGAACGGGCAGACCGTGGATATATGGAACAGAGATGGAGGAACTGGCAGCGATCAGGCATACAAAAATGTTCCTTTTTACCTTACAAACCGCGGCTATGCCGTGTTTGTGAACCACCCCGGTGATGTTTCATTTGAGGTTGCCACTGAAAAAGTTTCGAGAGTGCAGTTCAGCGTCGCAGGGGAAACGCTGGAGTATCTGGTAATTTACGGCCCAACCCCCCGTGAGGCGCTGCAGAAATATACCGCTCTCACAGGGCTGCCAGCCCTTCCGCCAGCCTGGTCATTTGGGCTGTGGCTCACTACTTCATTCACTACCCCTTATGATGAACAAACCGTGACCAGCTTTATTCAGGGAATGGCAGACCATGATTTGCCTCTGCATGTGTTTCACTTCGACTGTTTCTGGATGCGTGAATTTCACTGGTGCGATTTTCAGTGGGACCCGCGCACGTTTCCAGACCCTGCCGCCATGCTTTCCCGCCTCAAAGAGCGCGGGCTGAAAATTTGCGTATGGATCAACCCCTACATTGCCCACAGGTCGGTTTTGTTTGCCGAGGGAAAAAACAAAGGCTTTCTGCTTAAGCGAAGAGATGGCAGCGTTTGGCAAACCGATCAGTGGCAGGCAGGAATGGGGATTGTAGACTTTACTAACCCGACGGCTGTTCAATGGTTTGCGGGCCATCTGCAGGAATTGGCGCGTATGGGGGTGGACTCATTCAAAACAGATTTTGGAGAGAGAATTCCCACCGAGGATGTGCAGTGGTTTGACGGCTCATGCCCAGAGAGAATGCACAATTACTACCCCTATCTGTACAACAAAACCGTGTTTGAAGCGCTGGCCGAGGTAAGAGGCCGCAGCGAGGCAGTGCTTTTTGCACGCTCAGCCACTGCGGGCTGCCAGCAGTTTCCGGTGCACTGGGGGGGAGACTGCTATTCCAGTTTTGAATCGATGGCGGAAAGCTTGCGCGGCGGTCTGTCGCTTTGCCTGAGCGGATTTGGTTTCTGGAGCCACGACATAGGCGGATTTGAGGGAACCCCGCCTTCTGATGTTTACAAGCGCTGGATAGCATTTGGAATGCTTTCTTCGCACAGCAGGCTGCATGGCAGCTCTTCCTACCGGGTGCCCTGGCTGTTTGATGAAGAGGCGGTAGAGGTTTTGCGTACCTTTACCCGTCTGAAATGCAAGCTGATGCCTACTCTTTACGGGGCGGCAGTAGAGGCAGCTGCTACAGGAATGCCAGTGATGCGTGCCATGCTGCTGGAGTTTCCAGACGATATAAGCTGCCAGACTGCAGACAGGCAGTATATGCTGGGCAGCTCTTTGCTGGCAGCGCCGGTATTTACCGAGAGCGGAGAAGTTGATTTTTATCTGCCTGAGGGCAAATGGACGCATTTGCTGACTGGACATGAGCGTGAAGGACCGGGCTGGGTAAAAGAAACGCATGGTTTTCTCAGCCTGCCGCTGTATGTGCGGCCGAACAGCCTGCTGGCTACAGGCAGCAGGCACGATACCCCCGACTATGAGTTTGCCGAAAATGTACTGCTGGAGGCATTTGCCCTGCAGGAAGGTGCAGGCACAGGAATTGTGGTGCCAGATAGAACCGGCCAACCGGCGCTGACTGCACAACTGACAAAAGAAGGCAGCGAGGTTATCATTCGGGTGGAAACCCACTGCCGCGGCTGGCAGGTTTTACTGCATGGCGTGCAGGCAGCAAGGGCCGAAGGCGCTGTACTGGAAAAAGAAGGGACTGGCACCAGAGTGAAACCCAGCGCCTATACAGCAGGAATAACTGAAATCAGGGTGTGGCTGCTGAATCATCTCTAAAAAAGGAATAGTGGAGGAACTGCTGCGATGAAGTGGAAACAAATATGCCTGCCAGCCCTGCTGGCAGTTATGGGAACAGTGAGCGCGTTTTCTGTCTGCAATGCGCAAGATGCCCTGCAATTGCATTTGCATGAGCATGGACACTGGTACAAAAACGGCTTTTTGGGGCTGAGCTATGAGGCGCCAGCGCTTACCAGCCCTAATTTCAGCCTCAACAACAAGGTATACGTACACCTGCTGCGCAATTTGGGGCCGGGCTGGTTTCGTTTTGGCGGCAATTCGGTAGAATACACATACTGGCAAAGCCTGCCGCCGGGCATTACAAAAAGCAGTGCTGTTTTGCAGAAAAAAGATTTAAGCAATGTATTTGACTTTGCGCGCGCTATTGGCTGGAAGGTGATACTGGGCGTGAACCTGGGGCATTTTGTGCCCTCTCAGGTCACTGCCGAGACAAAGTACGCTTACAAGCATGGCGGTGGAGTGCTTAAGGCTATTGAGATTGGCAACGAACCCGACCTGTTTCACAGCAACGGCCTTCGCCCAAAAACATATGCCTATCCGCAGTACCAGCAGGATTACGAGCAATGTGTTGCCGCAGTAAAGGCTGGCTCTCTGTACGTGCCAGTGGCCGGGCCGGCTTATGCCTATAACCAGAAAATGTTTAAAAGCTTTGTGCAAACTGAAGCCAATACTGTGCGCTTTTTCACCTTTCACGAATATCCAACTGGCCGGCCCTACAAGCCTACGCCAGAACAGATGATCAGCATGCGCATGTCGCAGCGTACTGCCAGCCTTGCCAGCGGGGTAGTGAAGCTGGCCGCCCCCACCCACATACCTGTGCGCATAGGAGAAATGAATTCTGCTTATGATGGCGGCATGCCCGGCACCAGCGATGTGTACGCCTCTGCGCTCTGGCTGGCAGATACCCTCTACTCGTTTGCCAACATGGGCATCGCCGGTGTGAACCTGCACGGCGGTTTTGGCGT
>DAIDHN010000094.1 GCA_027459665.1 Chthonomonadaceae bacterium
GCTGCCCTGCGGGCTGGTCTGGGAACTCCGCTATCGCCCTCAGATTCTGTGCAGCAGAAGCAGTGGCGGGAGGCGTGCGAGGCAGCGCTGGGGGCTGAGCAGCATGCCGCCTGCCTGCAGGAGGGCAGCACGCTTACGCTGGAGCAGGCTTGCGAACTCGCTCTGCAGCAGTGAACCTTGCCGCCAGCCTGCCGTTTTGTGGTTCACCTCACCCCCTTGACCTGCTGTTGTACGGGGTTTCAACACCGTGGCATGTGCCCGGGGTGAGGTGGCCTCGCGCGCCGGCGGCAGCGGAAGGTAATAAAGGCAGCGTGAATAAAATTACCCCCGGTTTGTATACGCTCCCTGTGCCGCACGAGGAGTGCAAAACAGCCTGCTTGTGCCATAGTATGGTAAAAGGAGGACAGCCATGAACATGATATGTCGGCTTTTTCTGCTCTGTTCTGCTGCAATCGGGTTGTGCATGCCTCTTTCGCCGGGAATGCGTGATTCGCTGCAGGGGCCGTTTGCGCTCAAAAAAGTTGGCCGCTGGCACTGGCAGCTTCCAGATGACGGCACGGTGCACATAGACGGCGACTGGAAGTCACCCTACTGTGCAAAGGGCAAAATCCTCCAGGCGGATGCCGCCTGGGTTCAGGGCGGAAAAGCGCTGCAGCTGAAAGTGCCGGGGGGCACATGCAATGCTGGTGAATGGCAGTCGGATGCAGGCTGGTCGCCAGACAATGGAGCGGCTTGGCCAGACGGCAGGCAGGGATATGGGTATGGAAGCTATCAGGTGCAGATGCAGACCGGATACGGCCCGGCAAACGGAAAAGCAGGCTCTTCTGTTGGCGGAAACGGCACTGTAGAGAGCTTTTTTTTGAAAGGGCTTTCTGCCAATCATCTTACCCCCCTGGAAATTGATATTGAGTTTCTTACCAATGGCAGATGGGACACTGCTGCAAGCCGTACTGGCGAGGTATGGCTTACGCTGGACGGCACAGGCGGCGACAGCACCGGTTCGAAGCGTATAACGCTGCCTTTCAATCCAAGTGCAGGGTTTCATACATACCGCATCGACTTTCAGCCGGGCCGGGTGACATGGTATGCAGATGGGCATGCCCTGCTTACTCTAGCTCTGGCGGATGCGACGCTTGCTCCCGATGGCATGACCATTATGGCAAACGACTGGACAGGAAACTCAAACTGGGGCGGCCTGCGCCCGGCGCAAACGGTAACCGCCCTCTACCGCAGCCTGGCGTACAGACCGGGAAAATAGCAGCTGCCGCATCTATGCCATGCATGCATGCTGCTCCCGGCAGGTTCGTCACGCCTTTGGATGCGGCGGGTATAATGTAGAGAAATAGTTTGCAGATTGAGGAGAAAAAAATGCTGGAAGAAACTGCGCGCATTGTAGAGGAATTGCAAGGGAAAATCAGTGACCTTGGGAGGCATCTTTGACTATGCCGGACGTTCGCGGCAGATAGAAGAAACCGAAGTGCGTGCCGCCTCGCCCGATCTCTGGCAGGATGCGCAGCTGGCGCAGGAGACCCTGCAGCAGCTGAAGATGCTGAAGGACTCGCTGGAGCCATATGTGCAGCTGAGAAGAAAAATGGAAGACCTGCAGGCAATGCTGGAACTGCTTCAGGAAGAAACAGCGCCTGAGGAAGAGACAGTGCAGGAGCTGGCTTCCGAGGCGCATGCAGTGCAGGAAGAAGTTGCGCGTTTAGAGGTAGATACTCTGCTGGGCGGTGAGCATGATGCCTTCGATGCCATTGTGGAGATAGAGGCGGGGGCGGGGGGAGCGGATGCCTGCGACTGGGTGCAGATGCTGCAGCAGATGTACCTGAAATGGGCCTTGCAGCGTGGTTTTGCCTGTGAAATCGCAGATGAGAGCGAGGGCGAAATTGCAGGGTTTCGCAGCACTACCTTTATAGTAAGGGGCCGCAATGCCTACGGCTACCTGCGTGCAGAACACGGTGTGCACAGGCTGGTGAGAATCTCTCCATTTGATGCAAATAAAAGAAGACAGACCTCCTTTGCCAGAGTAGAGGTACTGCCAGACCTGGGAGACGAAGCACCGGTGCAAATCAACCCGGATGATCTGCGTATAGACTACTATCGTTCAAGCGGTGCGGGCGGGCAGCATGTAAACAAGACCGATTCGGCTGTTCGCATTACGCATCTGCCAACGGGGCTGGTAGTGACCTGCCAGAACGAGCGGTCGCAGCATAAAAACAAGGCCATGGCCATGCATGTGCTGCAGGCGCGCCTGGCGGCGCTGGAGCAGGTGAAGCAGGATGAGAGGCAGGCAGCACTGCGCGGACCGGTGAAGGCAAATGAATGGGGCAACCAGGATCGCTCCTACGTGTTTCAGCCCTATACCATGGTGAAAGACCTGCGTACCGGTTATGAAACCGGCGATGTGATTGGCGTGATGAACGGAAACCTCGACCCATTTGTACAGGCGTACTTGCAGTGGCAGCAGCAGCAGAAAATGGCAGTGCTGGAGGAGCAGGGAAAATGAATGCGAAAACTGGCGGCATACTGATGTGGGCGCTTGCGGCGTTTTGCCTCTGGCTGCCGGCCAATGCCCAGCCGAACGCTGCCAGTACTCGCATAACGCTTTCTACTGCCCATATGGGGCACGAAGAAACGGCGCTTGGCGACATTGTTGCCGATGCGCTGCGTGAAGATACCGGCGCGGATATGGCCTTTGTGCCCGCGGCAGAATTTTCAGATTCTACGGTGAGCATTTCGCCGGGGCCAGTTACGCTGGCAGCGCTTAAAAGCGCCCTGGAAAACCCGCAGGAAACCATTGCCGTGCTGCGTTTGAGCGGAGAGCAGATAACAAAAGCCCTGCAGCAGGCATTTACCCTCTACCCTGTGCGCTACGACGGCTATCTGCAGTATTCAGGCTTTCGGGCAACCCTGCAAACCCGCGGGGGGATGGCTGCCGTAACAGCAATAGAGTACAAGGGCAAACCCCTGCAGCTGCACAGCGTCTACCTGGTTGCAGCACCTGTTACACTTGCAAACGGAGCGCAGGGTTATTTCAAATTCTGGAGCAAACGCGACATTGACAAATCTACCAAAGTCACGCTGGCAGATGCGCTGCAGCGCTGGCTTGCCGCTCATCCGGTGGTGCAGATGCCTCCCAAACGCCTGTCGGCAGGCAGCTGACCTTATGCTGCGTGCTGCACTCTCTGCCATGCTTCTGCTGCTGGCTGGCTGTCATGCGGCTCCCTCCGGCGCACAGCCGCCCCCGGCAGGGCAAAGTGTTCAGACTGCGCCCCCGGCTGCCCAGACTGCAGCGGTTTCTGCTGCGCATCCGGCATTCAATGCCGACCGCGCCATGCAGCTGCTGAAGCAGCAGGTTGAGTTTGGCCCGCGCGTGCTGAACACGCCGGCGCATCATGCCTGCCTGCAGATGCTTGAAAGCCAGATG
>DAIDHN010000095.1 GCA_027459665.1 Chthonomonadaceae bacterium
ATAGGGCGGTTTCTGAGCAGCGACCCGGCGCAGGCGGGAACCAACTGGTACAGCTACTGCGACAACAACCCGCTGACGAGGCTCGCCCCGGCGGGGCTGCAAGAAGCTTTCCCGGAACCGCTACCATTTTACTTTTTATTACCTGATGACCCAAGGGACATTCCAGGAATAGTCCAGATTCCGCATGGTCCTCCAGATTCTGATAAATACACTCGATGGATATCAGAAGATGACCCCGATTGGGGTATTGAATTCCACAAAGCTACCCCTGGTGAATCTGGATATGAGGATAGATCATTATCACCGATTAGTGCGAGGGAGTAAAGGCAAGTGGTAGAAAGCCTTTCCAACGTTGCGGTCTATAAGCGGTTAAAAAACAAATCTTCAATGCCATGTGTGCAGTGCTTGTACTCGTAGAAGCCTGGTTCTGTCCATGCCACCACGTTTACATGCCTGGCTCACATTGCCCAAAGCCTGAGCCAGCTGCAACACTGAAAGGCGTTGGAGGGCGGCTTTCTCGGCAGGGTCTTTTGTAGTGCATTTGCAATGAAACAACGTTTGTTAGTGTCTGAAAAAATCCTCAAAAAAATAAATCTTGCGCCCTCATGTTCAACAGCAGCACTTCAGAAAAAGAAAACTTTTTCAAAATTGAGGGAAACTCTGAGTACTTTGCGTAGTCATTAACGTAAATAAGAAGACAAATCGCCACTGTAAAGGTTCAATTCCAGTTGCATTGGGCGAACCATTTTGTATCATAAGGCTCTGTAAAAGACTTTCAGGAGAATGCATATTTATGGCATCTGCACCCTCTTCCACAGCTGCTGCAAGGCGCAAACTGCGCCAGAGAAACCGCCGAATCACTACCGTCTCCGTGGCAGTGGTCGTGCTTGGAGCAGCATACTGGGGATGGCAGCGCGCACACCCGCCCGTCAACCCCACTGCAGACATGATTACCACCCATGTCAAACGGGGAGACCTCATAGAAACCATTACTGCAACAGGCAGTGTAACCGCACAAACCGGTGCAGAGGTGAAAATTGGATCGCAAATTACCGGCACCATTCAGCACCTGTATGCCGATGTCGGCAGCCATGTAACCGCAGGGCAGCCCATTGCAGTACTCGATTTGCCCGACATGCGCGACCAGCTGCAAGAATCGAAAGCGAACCTTGCAGAACAGGAGGCTACCCTGCAGGCCCAGCAGGAAGGCATTGCCATGACCGGCACGCAGACCAGCAGCTCTATACAGCAGGCAGAAGCTGCCCTCAACAGCGCTGAAGCCAAACTGGTGGCTGGGCAGGCGACAGCCAACCAGCAAAGCGTGCAAACCCCCACCGACATTCAAAAGGCCAGCGCCGCCCTCGCTGCTTCCAAAGCCGCTCTCAATACTGCCATTTCACAGGAAAAGCAGACCCAGGCCAGCGTAAACCTCAACATTGCCAACGCAAAAGAACAGCTTACCCAGGCACAGGCAAATGAAGTGAACGCGAACCTTACCCTGCAGCGCAACGAAAAACTGCTCAAGCAGGGCTTTGTTGCGCAAAGCGTAGTAGACTCGGCGCGGGCGCAGGCGGTAGTGAACCAGTCGCAAGTGGCAGCTGCACAGCAGAACCTGCAGCTGGTGCGCCAGAATATGACAGCCAGCCTGCAAACCTCACGCGATCAGGTAACCCAGGCGCAACAGAATGTAGCCTCGGCACAGGCGGCGCTGGTAGCGGCAAAGGCAGAGCCGTATCAGGTCAAGGCAGCACAGGCCAATGTAAAAGACCTGCTGGCCGCGGTAAACCAGGCGAAGGCAAATCTGCAGCTCGCGCTGGGCAACCGTGCCCAGGATGCCATCAAGGCCGCGAATGTAGCACAGGCTGAAAATGCTGTGCAGGTTGCAAAAGAACAGGTTGCCTATTATCAGGCACAGCTCGACAAAACCATTATCCGTACACCCATCACAGGAACAGTGCTGCAGCTGGCCAGCCAGCAGGGTGAAACTCTTGCCGCAGGTCTTTCGGCGCCTACGCTGATTATCGTGGCAGACCTGCACCGCCTGCAGGTAGATGCCTATGTAGATGAAACCGACATAGGCAAGGTGAAACTGGGCCAGACGGCAGACATCACGGTAGATGCCTTTCCCAACCAGGTATTCAAGGGACATGTTTCCAAAATTGCTTCCGGGTCTACCATCATGCAGGGAGTGGTTACCTACGACGTCACCATTGCACTTGATAAACAGTCATCTGAACTCAAACCGGATATGACCACCAATGTAACCATAGAAGTAAAGCATCTGCACAACGTACTTCTGGTTCCCTCTGAAGCTATTCAGCTGCAGGTGGGCGGAGGCAGCGTGCAGGTAGTACATCGCACCAAAAATGGCGTGAGTATTGAGGACGTGCCCGTAGTAACAGGCGGCAGCGACAACGCCAACACAGAGATCGAAAGCGGTTTGCAGAACGGAGAGGAAATTGTGCGTGCAGGCACGCAAAGTTCCAGCCAGCAGTTCAAATGGGGCGGCAATTCACCCTTCACCAAGAAGAAAAAACCTGCCAAGAAAAAATAGAAAGGATGCTGCTTTGAACGAAGAATCTATGCTTTGTTTGCGGGGCATCCGCAAAATCTACACACTGGGAGACCAGGTAGTAAACGCGCTGGACGGGGTAGACCTTGACATCTGCCCCGGCGAGTTTGTGGCCATCATGGGGCCATCCGGTTCAGGCAAGTCTACGCTGATGCACATCATTGGCTGCCTAGACGCCCCTACCGAAGGCTCTTACAAACTCGATGGCATAGAAGTTTCTGAAATGGATGACTATGAGCTGGCACACATACGCAACCGCAAAATAGGCTTTGTGTTTCAGGGCTTCAACCTGCTGGCGCGCACTACTGCTCTTGAAAATGTAGAACTGCCGCTCATGTACGGCAAAAGAAAAGACCGTACCGAAAGAGCGGTGGCAGCGCTGGAACGCGTTGGACTGGGCGACCGCCTCGATCACAAGCCCAATCAACTCTCAGGAGGGCAGCAGCAGCGTGTGGCAATTGCCAGAGCGCTCGCTTCCGACCCTCTGCTCATTCTGGCAGATGAACCAACCGGAAAC
>DAIDHN010000096.1 GCA_027459665.1 Chthonomonadaceae bacterium
TTCACCGGGCATGGCGCAGACCAACCTTTCATAGCGCAGGATGAATACAGTATATCAGCATCACTGCGCAATAAGGCTTGTGAGGGCGAAACTGCCAGACTGCTTTCTGCTGACCTGGTTTGTGCTGTAAAATGGACTGATAAGCACACCCACTCTTTTTGTTTCAGCCTGTTTGCAGGCTGAAACAAAAAGCCTAAAAGCATACGGTGCGCATTTTCGTATGCAGTCGGTTTTACCAAATGTGCTGATGCTGAGGAAAAAACAGAGGCGCAGCCAAAGAGAATCTCCCGTGATGGCAGTCATGCAGCAGAATGATGCAAAAGTGCACGTAAAAAACTTGACTTATGTCTTGATTTGCAGGTATAAACAATTCCCTTTTTCACAATGAAGTGAACGTTTTGCCTCAAAGATGCGGCCTATTGAAGATTGAGACACTTTTGCGCGCAACCACTTAAATTGCGCCCACATGGATACAGAGAGGACGTGACCGTGGACTTCGAAACGGATCAGAAAAATCAGCAGGAGGGTTTGTATAACCCTGAATGGGAGCATGACGCCTGCGGCGTAGGATTTGTAGCCCACATAAAAGGGCGGAAGTCTCACGACATTATAGAGAAAGCGCTTGGAGTGCTGCGTAACCTGGCGCACAGAGGGGCATGCGGCTGCGACCCGGAAACCGGAGACGGTGCGGGCATACTGATTCAGATACCCCACGAGTTTTTTAGTGCAAGGCTCTCTCTGCCCAGCCCAGGAGAATATGGCGTAGGAATGCTTTTTCTGCCCCCAGATGCCGAAGAACGACTGCAGTATGAGCAAATTGTAGAGCGCATAGTTGCCGAAGAGGGGCTGAAGCTGCTGGCATGGCGCACGGTGCCCGTAGACAGCACAAAAATTGGTTCTCTCTCGCGCACGGTAGAACCCGTTATCAAACAGGTGTTTGTAGGCTGCGATGCCGATTCCCTGGATGAAAACGCCCTCGAAAGACGGCTCTACATACTGCGCAGGCGCATTCAAAACGCTGCAGCTGCGCTGCGCCTTCCACAGGAAGAATACTTCTACGTTTGCAGTCTCTCCTGTCGCACGCTGGTGTACAAGGGGCTGCTGATGGCCGAGCAAATCGAAGCCTACTTCCTCGACCTGGGCGAGCCAGACATGGTTTCCGCACTTGCCCTGGTGCATCAGCGCTTCTCTACCAACACATTCCCTACTTGGGACCTGGCGCACCCGTACCGGTATATTGCACACAACGGTGAAATAAACACACTGCGAGGCAACCGAAACTGGATGAGAGCGCGAGAGGCGCAGATTACCTCCAGCGTGTTTGGCAGCGACGTAAAAAAACTCATCCCGCTGGTCAACCGCTCAGGTTCAGACTCGGCCACCCTCGACAATGCAGTAGAACTGCTTACCCTGGGAGGGCGCAGCCTGCCCCATGCCATGATGATGCTTATACCAGAAGCATGGGATACCGATGACCAGATGGACCCCGAAAAACGGGCATTCTACGAGTACCATGCCTGTGTAATGGAACCCTGGGACGGGCCGGCAGCAGTTGCCTTTACAGATGGAAATGTGATTGGAGCCGTACTCGACCGCAACGGCCTTCGCCCGGCAAGGTACCTCATCACAGCAGACGATCTGGTTGTAATGGCCTCTGAAACCGGCGTGGTGGAAGTAGACCCCGCAAACGTGGTACACAAAGGCAGACTGCAGCCGGGCAAAATGTTTCTGGTAGACCTGCAGCAGCAGCGCATTGTTTCTGACGAAGAACTCAAAAGCGCCCTGAGCAGCGAACACCCCTACCGGGACTGGCTGCAGCAAAACCGCATTACCCTCTCACAGCTGCCAGATGCAGCGGCAGAGCAGCATCCCGATCACCATTCACTCACTACGCGCCAGAATATATTTGGCTACACCCTCGAAGACCTGCGCTTCATTCTGCAGCCCATGGCTGTTTCAGGCGAACAGCCGCTTGGCTCTATGGGGGCAGACAACCCGCTGGCAGTGCTGTCTGACCGGCCGCAGCTGCTGTACAATTACTTCAAGCAGCTCTTTGCACAGGTCACCAACCCGCCCATCGACCCCATCAGGGAAGACCTGGTGATGTCGCTGGCAGACTACATCGGCCGCGAGGGAAGCCTGCTCGACCCGGGGCCGCAGCATGCCAGAATGCTGCGCCTCGACTCGCCTGTGCTGGAAAACCGTGAACTAGAACGCCTGCGCCACCTGCGCACAGCCAGTTTCCGCAGCATTACCCTGCCCATGTGGTTCTTTGTAGAACAGGAAAACGGCCTCGAAAACGCGGTAGAACACCTGTGCCAGGCCGCAGCACAGGCCGTGCGCGACGGCTACAGCTTCATCATT
>DAIDHN010000097.1 GCA_027459665.1 Chthonomonadaceae bacterium
AGGCTCTTTCAATGCGCATACAACCAGAGGCAAATCTGGAAGCATGAGAAGAAACCCAAGAATGTACCACCACTCTGCGACTCCATTACTATACGCAAGTAGACACTCCCAGATGTGGGAATTGTTTCTATGTTGTGAGCAATTATGACGGATTACGGTAGAAAACATGAGTGTTTTTGGCAGTTCTGTTTTCTACCGTGGTTATTTAGTCTGTGTTGTGCAGTTTTACAGCAGTTCTGGCCGCATGAGTATGGTTTGTTCACGCGCGGGGCCAACCGACAGTGTAGCTATGGGAATGTTGAGCAGGTCTTGCACACGTTGTATAAACTGCTGCGCCTGCTGCGGCAATTCATGCCAGTATGCAGCTTCAGCGGGGTCTGTATGCCAGCCTGGCAGTCTTTCATAAACAGGCGTCAGGTCGGTGCGTGAGGCGAGATCTGAAGGCAGGTCTTCCAGGGTGTTTCCGCTGCCATCTTTGTATGCAACACAGATATTTACTTCGTCCAGGCCGCACAGCACATCCAGATGTCCCAGCGCCAGTGCATCCAGTCCGTTTATGCGTGCTGCATAGCGAAGGGCAACCATATCGAGCCATCCGCATCGGCGCGGACGTCCAGTGGTGGTGCCGTATTCATGTCCTCTTTCACGGATAAAGCTGCCAGTTTCATTGAGAAGTTCTGTTGGAAAGGCACCTGCTCCTACGCGTGTAGTGTAGCTTTTTGCCACACCAATCACCCTGTCTATCATTTTGGGGCCAATGCCAGTACCCAGGCAGGCACCTCCTGCGATAGGATGAGAAGAGGTGACATAAGGGTAGGTACCCAGATCTATGTCGAGCAGAGCGCCCTGTGCTCCTTCAAAAAGAACCGAATGCCTGCTTGCTGCATTGTGAATGAGCAGTGCGGTATCACACACAAAAGGCTGCAGCCATTTCGCTGCGGTTTCCAGCTCTTGCAGAATGTTTTCCGCTTTGAGCGGTTCGGCGCCGTAGACTCCTGTTAGGAGGCGGTTTTTGTGTGCGAGTACAGTCTGAAGTCTTGCTGCAAACCGCTGGGGGTGTACAAATTCTGCCATTCGAATGCCCATGCGTGCTGCCTTATCTGCGTAAGCAGGCCCGATACCTCGGCCGGTGGTGCCGATTTTCTCTTCCCCTCTGGCATTTTCTTCCAGTTCATCCTGCAGGCGATGCCAGGGCAGTATGACGTGTGCTGCACCAGAAATTTTGAGGTTGCTGAGTGATATGCCTCTTGCCTGCAGGCTTTGCAGTTCCTGCATGAGTATAACGGGGTCTATTACTACACCATCGGAAATAACGCAGAGCAGATGAGGATGCAAAATACCTGCGGGGACGAGATGAAACTTGTACTCTACCCCCTGCACAGTTACCGAGTGACCTGCATTATTGCCACCACTATAGCGCACTACCATATCGACATGATCTGAGAGATAATCTACGATCTTGCCTTTTGCTTCGTCGCCCCACTGGGCGCCAACTACGATTGTATTGGCCATTATTCGCTCTCCTGCCCTGCGGAAGGTGAACCTGTTGCGGCGTGCCGCAGGGCGGTTCGGTCCTCCCTTTTCCCTCCGCCAGTAAGAGAGGGGATTCGGAGGCGAAGTCTGGTTGCTCATGCTGAACACTAACAGGCGCAGCAATGAACCTGGCAAAACTATTATATCTCTATTGGAGGTATTTGTCAATCAGTTTTGTAAGAGGTAAGAGTTCAGTCTTCGTGTAAGTTATTTTGATGTTGTTCTGCTTTCTAGTGCAGTCTTGTATCTATCGAATTATTTTCTCGTGTTTTCTTGTGTAGTCATAGGATAGGGTAGTACTTTATATTGACAATTTGGGTTATCACACCGTAAACGCCTACTGTGTCTGCGTGGTGGTACTCGTCATCGGTGCTGCTCTTGCGGCGTATCAGCATGCTGCTGCACCCTCCGCCTGCACGCAGGTACTGAGCGCTGGTGCTCCAGCTGCCGCCTGCCAGGTCGCTGGTTTGCTCCACCATCTCGCCTGCGCCGCACGCTACCCCGCACGGGTACCAGGTCCACAGGTCGTTCGCAATGTCCTTGCTCCACCGGCGGTTCCCGTCAGCGCCATACGCGTACTGGTATGCCAACGTGCCGCTGTGAGAGATCGAGAGCAGCTGTGCCTCCTCGTTGTACGAAAACTCGCGAGTGTACCAGCTGCCAGGCATGCTCGCAAGCGTGCCGTCGGCGTTCCAGGCGTAAGACTCGATCTCATTCGTGGCGCTGTCGACTACCTGCACCAGCCTGCCACCGCCATCGTAGCTGTAGGCGCCGTTGTGCACC
>DAIDHN010000098.1 GCA_027459665.1 Chthonomonadaceae bacterium
TGTGTTAAAGAGGCTGAGTTGTGCAGATGTTTCTGGTAGAGGTATGCGCCAGAAGCCTGGTTTGCAGTATGACGTGGCTGAATGGAGTGTTTTCTCCTTCGCGCAGACGCCGGCGCAGCAGCTGCACTGCTTCAGCGCCGATACGGGTGAAGGGCTGGTAAGCGGTTGTGAGAGTAGGGGTGCAGGGAAGCCACCTTTCAATGCCGTCAAAGCCGGTCACCGATACATCGGCTGGCACCTGCAGGCCAGAAAGCCGCAGGGCATGAATTACACGAAACGCTGTGATGTCGTTCAATGCGGCAATCGCGGTAGGGGGCGAGGGCAAATTAAGAAGCTGTTTTACAAGCGACTCGCAGCCTTCGCGCGCGTCTTCTCCGGCAGGGCCTGGGTCTTGCATAATCAGGTCGGGGTCGAGGTCGATGCCGGCGTTTTGCAGGGCACAGCGATAGCCCTCCAGCCTTTCCTGCACGGTAGAGATACTGTCGTAATTAGATACGTAGGCAATTCGTTTGTGCCCCAGCTCAAGCAGATGGCGCACATTTCGCTCCATGGCACGCCGGTTGTCTACCCCTACGTAATCTACTTCAAAGCAGGAGGGCGGAAGGCTGTCGAGCAGCACCATAGGCAGAGCAGTGTTGCGAATCTGTTCAAGCATAGAAAGGTTGCTTTCTCCACCCTGGTAGTTGAGTATGAGGCCTTCTATGTCTCCGTCTTGCAGTACCTGCTGCAGAAAACGCCTTTCTGCCTGCACAATGGCGTTTTTCGAGAGGTCGGTGGGGCTGCCAAGCACAAGCCTCCAGTCATGCCCCAGAGTTTCCTGTATGCCGCGAATGATCAGGGCAGAGCCTTGCCAGCTGGGGTCGGGGTAAATCCAGAGGCCCAGGGTATGGCTGGTGCGGGCAATTCGCTGGTGACGGTGCGGCCCTGCCGAGCGAACTCGCGGGCGGTGGTGAGCTTTGCAGACGATGTAATTCTGCGCCTCCAGCTCTCGGAGTGCAGAACGAATGATAATGCGGCTCACGCCAAATTCTGAGGCAAGATCGCGCTCTGCAGGCAGCCAGTCATTTTCCTGGTATTCGCCGCTGCGTATGCGTTCTATAAGCGATGAAGTTACTTTCAAAACAGTAGGAGTAAGCAAAGGAGTCTCTGAGGGCATACTCATAGTAAAAACATTACCTCTGGGTGATTATTCATTATATTACCGTGTACAAATTATACCATAATATACCAAAATGAGAGCGGTGCAGCCTTTGACAAACTGTGTTTTGAAACGTGCTTTTTAGTGATATGCCGTGAAACCCGCCTAAGCATGCTGAGGAAAGGGCGGTATGAAGTAAACTGATAATAAATATCTGACGAATGCCATTTTACAAAAAGGCTTGCTGCAATGACGTTGCCGCCCACAGGCTTTTACACCTATTTTATGACCGACATAGAGGGCAGTTCTCGTTTATGGGAGTTGTATTCAGATGCGATGAGTTCTGCGCT
>DAIDHN010000099.1 GCA_027459665.1 Chthonomonadaceae bacterium
GCTGGCTTGCCGTGAAATCAGTCTCAAAAAACTGCTGGAGAAACTGGTGCGCCGGCATCAGTTTTACAAATACATCACCCCTCGGCATTCTCTGGTGCTCAACTATCCCGAAGACGTTCCAGATACTCTCACTGCAGATGAAGACAAGCTGAGTCAGGTTTTCTCAAATCTGCTGAGCAATGCAATCAAATATTCGCCAGAAGGAGGTGAAATACGCATTTCCGTTTTGCCCGATGGATCAGAGGGAATACAAGTACGCATAAAAGATCAGGGCGTTGGTCTAACAGCCGAACAATGCAGCCGACTCTTCCGCCAGTATGAGAGAGTAGAACGAGATGAAATCAAAAACATACCAGGCACAGGGCTTGGCCTGCATCTGGTAAAACACCTTGCAGAGCTGCATGGAGGCAGCATCTCGGTGGAGAGCGAAAAAGGAGCAGGAAGTGTATTCACAGTGAGACTGCCTTTTTCACCTGTCTCTAGCTAGCAATTCAGGAGAAAGCATGCTGCCCTCTAAAAAATACATGCCAGCTATCACCGTATTCTGCTGCTGGTTTATAATCTCTGTTTTTGCACACGATGCGTCTGCTTCCCCTGCATACCCTGCTCTGCCCAGGGCGCTTGCAGTTACACACGCAGCAGAAATTCAGCAAACTGCAGCAGGCGCCCTCATCACGTTTCAGCCTGCCAACTGGCCCCACCTGCTGTTTCAGGCACAACAGCCCTGGAACTGGAACCACAAGGCTCTCTGTATTGTATTGACTAACCCAGGCAGCAAAAGCATTCAATTTGGCGTGAGAGTAGATGACAGCATCAAGGCAGATGGCTGGCATCACTGCCGATCAGGCACTGGCGAACTGGCGCCTGGTCAAACCGCAGTATTTTCCATGCCTATCGATCTGCGCCCCGCAGACTATGGCGTCAAAGGCCTGCCGGCACTGCCAAACACTCTCCCAATTGCTTCCATTGGCGCCAGTGACTTTGACCCCGCACACATTGTAGCCATACAGATTTTTCTCAGCCATCCTGCCGCATCCAGGCAGCTTCTGCTCAAAAACATCAGCCTCTCGAATGCAGCTTCGCTCAAAGGCTGCACAGACCAGTTCGGGCAGTACACAGGTGAACAATGGCCAGGCAAAGTACTTCATGCAACCGACCTTCTCAAGCAGCGAAAGGCAGAAGATAAATGGCTGCAAAGCCATCCGCCCTTTGCGAACAGAGATGAATACGGCGGGTGGGCAAATGGACCAGTATTTCATGCCACAGGGTACTTCCGTACTCGCCGGTTTCAAGGCAAATGGTATTTTGTCGATCCGCTGGGGCATCTCTTCCTCTCCTTCGGTATAGACTGCATACAAGACCAGTA
>DAIDHN010000100.1 GCA_027459665.1 Chthonomonadaceae bacterium
TTGTTTACGTCTGCGGGTTGGGCTGGAGCAGACTTTTTATCAATGGCCGCCCGGTCAGCCGCGATCAACTCTCGCCGGCGCTTAGCTGGTATCCCCGGCGCTGCTACTACTGTGCCTATAATGTCACGGGGCTGCTGCATCCGGGACAAAACACCGTGGGCGTTACGCTCGGCGAGGGCCGGTTTTATGCGCCGCGGCTGCATGTTCCTGCGCCCACGGTCAGCTTCGGCGCGCCGCGGCTGCTTTTGCAATTGCACATACGTCTGGCCGACGGCTCAACACAATTGGTAGTCAGCAACCACAGTTGGCAAGCCACGGACCGGGGCCCCATTGTCGCCAACAACGAATATGATGGCGAAACGTATGATGCCCGCCTGCGCATGACCGGGTGGGATCAGCCCGGCTTTAACGCGGCGGGGTGGCAATCGGCCATAACCGTTGCGGCCCCCGGGGGCGCATTACGGTCACAATTCGCCCAGCCGATTCGCGTTACGCAGATTCTGCATCCCAAAAAGCTGGTTGAAGTTGCGCCGGGCAAATGGATATTTGATATGGGGCAGAACATGGCGGGCTGGTGTCAAATTATGGCGCCTGCGGCGCCGGCCGGAACCGCCATTGTGCTGCGCTACGGCGAGAGCCTCACACGCAATGGTAAGTACACGGTTAATCTCAATGCGGCAGATGGGGACTCCCTGCATCTTTTTGTTGCGAATCTGCGATCGGCCAAACAGACCGATACGCTGATTCTCAATGGCAAAGGCCCTACCCGCTGGCATCCGGTATTCACCACCCATGGATTCAGGTTTGTTGAAATGACCGGTTACCCGGGCACACCCACGCTTGCAACGCTTGAAGGGCAGGAAGTGCACAATGCATTGCCGACCAGCGGCGGCTTTGCATGTTCAGACAAACTGGTCAATCAGATTGTGCATAACTGGCGATGGAGCACGCAAAATAACTATCGTTCGATTCCCTCGGACTGTCCGCAGCGCGACGAGCGGCAGGGCTGGATGGGAGACAGATCGCAGGAATCACTCGGAGAAACTTTTGCGTTTAATAACGAAA
>DAIDHN010000101.1 GCA_027459665.1 Chthonomonadaceae bacterium
GGCGCTCAGCGCTTTCTCTATCATAGCCTCCAGCACAGAGGCATCTTCAATGCTCTCTAGCAACGAAGCAGCCTCGGCAGAAGGCTCGCCCAAACGAAGGCTGCCCAAACGCAGCAGTATGCGGCGAGCCTCTACAAGGCTGCCCATGCGCTCACCCTGCTGCATGCCTTCCTGCATACCCTGCTGAATACCCTGCTGCATGCCTTCCTGTATGCCCCGCTGCTCACCCTTTTGCAAAATAGCCTGATAGGTAGCCGATTCTTCCAGATCAATCATAAACGCCTCCATTATCTGCTCGGCAACAGCACGACCTACACGCAAACCAAGCAGAAGGTGTACACCACTCAATATCTCACGACGATCTACTTCACCAGAATACTCGCCAGAAATGCCAGCCTCTATGCGCCGCACTACCACGGCAAGAGACTCGATGCTCACATTGCACAACAGAGCCAATGGCCAGAAATGAACTGGCAGAGAAAACACCAGCTCTGCATCCTGCTTCCAAAGCCTTATCACATCATACGTAAAACGAAGGTCATCCGATTCCAGCAAACCATCCAGACCAGGGCCGTCTGCCTTCTCACGAAGCAAAATCACTATGCTTCTCATGCGAGAAAGAAAGGCTTCTTTCATGCAAGATAGAACACGGTACTCAAGCATGCGAAGTGCCATTCGGGCATCGTAGCTCATCTGAAGTTCCAGATGTACCAGCAGATCAAGGCTGTGAACCTTCAGCAAAATGTCTGCCTGACGAGAGGAAGCGCTCAGATCGGTGTTCTCTGAGGTGATCACGCCAGAGGCATCTATCCCGACAAAACGAAGCAGGGCAACAGGATCGCGAAGCAAAGTCTCTTTGAGCAAACTGTCGTATTCACCGGGCATGGCGCAGACCAACCTTTCATAGCGCAGGATGAATACAGTATATCAGCATCACTGCGCAATAAGGC
>DAIDHN010000102.1 GCA_027459665.1 Chthonomonadaceae bacterium
CTGCGACTTTGCTGGTGGTACGCAACTACACCATTGCCAAAGGCCGCATGTTCGACCATTTTGAGACGCGGCTGGAGTCGCACGTTGCGGTGCTGGGGCCCGAAACCGCTTACGATCTTTTTGGTGTGCTTAACCCCATCGGCCAGACCATCAATATTGCCGGCAACCAATTTGAGGTCATCGGAATTCTAAAATCTAAGGGCAGCCGTGGATGGTTTAATCCCGACAATCAGGTGCTTATTCCCTACACCACCGGCATGGATCAAATATTCGGTCGTGCTTACCTTGACCACATAGATATGCAGATGGCCGGCAAAGCCAACGTGAAGAAAGTGCTCAATGAGTGCATTGCGGTTCTGCGAAGGCGGCATCATTTGCTTTTTGGCGATCCAAGCGATTTTCAGATATTCAGCCAGGAGCAACTTCTGCAGACGGTCTCGCGCGTAACCGAAGCGCTTACGTTGTTTTTGGGCGCTGTGGCGGGCATTTCACTTCTGGTCGGCGGCATTGGCATTATGAATATCATGCTGGTGACGGTTACAGAACGCACCCGTGAAATCGGCGTGCGCAAGGCCATCGGCGCCTGCAACGGCGACATCCTGCGCCAATTTATGCTCGAAGCGGTGCTCGTAAGCGTCCTGGGAGGCGCGCTCGGAGCGGCGATGGGTGTGGCTCTCTCGCACTTTATTCACTTTCAAAAATTCGTGGCGCAGGTGCAAACGTCCAACGTCGTCATCGCCATGAGCATTGCGGCCGGCATCGGCATATTTTTTGGATATTATCCCGCGTGGAGGGCGGCACAACTCAACCCCATAGAGGCTTTGCGCTATGAATAAATCAGCGTCGGCAAACAAACGGATATTCGGTATCGCGGTTGCATGCGCCATTGGCCTGGCGGCCGCAAGCACGAGCGTTGCAAACGCCGGCACGCCCGC
>DAIDHN010000103.1 GCA_027459665.1 Chthonomonadaceae bacterium
TCCGGATATACATTTAATATTAATCCCCCTGCTTTGAATTTCGTATCATAATATCTTATCCATGTTTTTCTCTCTAATTCTTTTAATTTCCTTATTAATTCCTCATCTATTTTCACTCGTTTATATTCTTCTAACATTTGCTCTATCTCTTCGTCCGTATATTTTCTTATCTCTCTCTTTATTACTTTTATTGACATTATTCTTATCCTACAAAATTATTTTTCTTTTTCATTTTCTTCTTATTTATAATAAAAATATTTCCGCGGTTGATGCTCGTCTGGATGTGTTCTAACGATCGCACACATCAAAAAAAAAAATTGTATGTCTAAAAGACATTTTACGGGATGACGGAATCGAACCGCCGTGTGAACTGTATAAGAATTCCATCCTAACCACTAGATGAATCCCGTCGATCTTGGGTGGACTCGAACCACCAACCTTTCGGTTAACAGCCGAACGCGCTAACCTATTGCGCCACAAGATCTTATTCTTTCCCCAAAAATTCTCTTTTTCATTTTTTTTTTAGTTCTTTTTAATTAACTATTCTGTTAATATACTCCCTCATTTTAGGACTTATCTTTGTTTAATACACTCTTGTGCTAACGTCCCGGAAGAGCAATAAAAAATGTCCTCTTTGAGGACTTTCTTTATTGAATACATCTTACATTCTTATTCCAATTCTTCTACATATTCATCCAAATCCTCTATCTCATCCAAATCTATCTCCAATTCTTCCTGAGATTCTTCCACATTTTCTTCATTATTTTCTTCATTATTCTCTTCATTAATCTCAGCCGACTCTTTCGTACTCGAACTCTCACAAATATCTTCTATCTTTATTGTCGCCGGTTCTTTCGGATGCTTCTCCATCCTCAATTTACCCTTACCATCTAACGCTTTCTTTATTAATCTCTTTA
>DAIDHN010000104.1 GCA_027459665.1 Chthonomonadaceae bacterium
TTCCAGCCCTCTGCCTCCAGCACACGGTCTATCAGAGCTTCCAGCTGCCCTACATTTGTCATCGCCTCAATACGCTGCACAGCCTCGGCAGGGGCAGCGCCAAAGCGCTTTTGTCCGAGGCGCAGCAGTACGCGCCGGCCTTCTTCCAGGCTGCCCTCCTGCAAGCCTGCCGCCTTGCCCTCCTGCAAACCTGCTGCCATGCCCTCCTGAAGGGTCTCTCTATATGTCGAAGAGTCGCGTAAGTCTAGCATAATCCCTCCCATCAATATCGCAGCATCCGCTGCACTCAGCTTCAAACCAAGCAGAAAACGTGTCTGCGCCCATATCTAGCGACGAGATGAAGCTGAAACCCCGCTCTCATCAAGACGAGCCTGCATTCGAGACAAAACAGAAGGCAGGTCTGAATCTGACACAGCACACAGAGGAACCAGAGGCAGAAACTCTACAGGCTGGCGAAGCGCTGTCTCTACATCCAGTTCCCATAAACGCACTATATGATACGTAAAATGAAGGTTCTTCCTTCGCAGCACGCCGCTGAGAAGCTTCCCGTCGGCCTGGGGGCGAAGAAGCAAAAGTACACACTCCATGTCGGGAAGGATCGAATACCGAAGGCTGCTCAGCACATAGTACTCAAGCATGCGCTTGGGCATGGAGGCATCGTAGCTGGTCTGCATCTCTATCTGCACCAGATAGTCGGGGTTGGAAACCCGCAACAGTATATCGGCTCGGCGAGAGGAGGCGCTTAGATCGGTGTTCTCAGAGGTCACCTGATCGCCGACAGGAAGGTTCAAAAGGCGAAGAAGGCTCTCAGGATGCTCTAAAAGCAGCTCTTTGAATATCGAATCAAAAGGACCAGACACAGGCAGAGCTCCTCTAAAAAGATAAAGCCAGTATACCACGA
>DAIDHN010000105.1 GCA_027459665.1 Chthonomonadaceae bacterium
GGCCGAACGATCCGGCCACCATTACGGTGGATGCCTATCCGGGTGTTACGATTAAAGGGTATGTGCAGAGTATTCAGGCCGGCTCCGGTGCCGCGTTCAGTTTGCTGCCGCCCGAAAACGCCACGGGCAATTATGTAAAGGTCGTGCAGAGAGTACCGGTAAAAATATTGTTTAAAGGCGACCTGAAACATCTGCCCTATCTGGCGGCCGGCATGTCGGCGGTGCCTGTCGTGAGAGTGCTGCCGGAGGTTAAAGCTAAATGAGTGCCGCTGCACCATCTGTCACTTTGCTCGACGCGCCGCGCCCGGCGATTAACCCGTGGATTGTTGCGCCCATCGTGGCGATTGCGGCATTCATGGAAGTGCTGGATACCACCATTGTAAACGTGGCCCTGCCCCACATTGCCGGCAGCATGTCCACCACCATAGACCAGAGCACCTGGGTGCTTACCAGCTACCTGCTGGCCAACGCCATCGTACTGCCGCTGAACGGCTTTATGGTCTCGGTGTTCGGGCGCAAGCGGTATTTCATGGGGTGCATGACGGTATTCACGGTTTCGTCGCTGCTGTGCGGTCTGGCGCCGAGTTATCCAGTTCTGCTGCTTATGCGTGTGATTCAGGGCCTTGGCGGCGGCGGGCTGCAGCCGGGCGCGCAATCCATAATGCGTGACAGCTTTCCGCTCAAGCGCATCGGCACGGCGATGGCTGTTTATGGCATTGTCGTGGTTGTAGGCCCGGTGCTGGGGCCGCTTTTGGGCGGGTTTATTACCGACAACGCCTCGTGGCGCTGGTGTTTTTTTATTAACGTGCCGATCGGCATTGTAACGCTGATACTTTTGCAGGTGGTGCTGCACGACCCG
>DAIDHN010000106.1 GCA_027459665.1 Chthonomonadaceae bacterium
TAGCACTGCTCTCGTACCGCGTCCATCGCTTCGCAATCCCTGCCAGGTTGCCACGGCCGGGGATCACGGCAGGCCGACGGGCGGCGGATGGACGGCGGTCGGGTCTGTGTCGGTGCGCATGTCGATGCAGTCGGCCTTGCTGTCGCACCGATGCGCCGCCTGATCGTGTCAGGCCGCCGGTGCGACCGACCGCGGGAGGGCATGCTCTCGGGTCGCAGGGGCCGGGTCGCCTAAAGCGCGTGATCGATCATCTGGGTGATGGTGCTCTTGGGTACCGCGCCGAGCTGGGTGGCGGCGACCTTGCCACCCTTGAACACCATCAGCATCGGAATGCTGCGCACGCTGTAGGCGATCGCGGTCTTCTGGTTCTGGTCGACATCGAGCTTGGCGATCCGCACGCGACCCTGGTAGTCCCTGGCGATTTCCTCGAGCGTCGGCGCGATCGCGCGGCAGGGGCCGCACCAGGTAGCCCAGAAATCCACCAGCACCGGCTGCTCGGACTGCAGCACCTGGGCTTCGAAATCGGCATCGGAAACGTGCGTGATCAGATCGCTCACCGGGGTTCTCCATGGGGGGCGCTTGCGGCGCGGTCGCCGCAGCAGGCGGGTTCGGTTAGACTGCGCGTCCCGCAATTGCGGCGGCGTCGCTGGGGCCAAGCCGAGAGGCTGTTTCTCATTCCAGCGCAATCCAGCGTGCGATTCAAGCGCAGCGTCCGCTGCCGGCACGCCTTGTTGACTCCCCATGGCCGAACACGTACTCACCGACACCTTCTTCGAACAATTCGACCTGCACCCGCTGCTGCAACGCGGGCTTGCCGATTGCGGTTTCACCCGCTGCACGCCGATCC
>DAIDHN010000107.1:0-349 GCA_027459665.1 Chthonomonadaceae bacterium
GCCGCCCAGGATCCAAACGCTCTTCTTTACCAGCGCGTCCGCCAGGCTGAGCAGGTCGCGGGCTTCCGGCGTGTTCACACCCGCCAGCTTTTTCTTCAGCTCCACCACCCGCTCGCGTTGCGCGAAGATGCCGGCTTCGGTTTTCTGATCGGCGTCCAGCAGCGCTTTGGCCAGGTTCTCGCCGATGGTCGCCTCCAGCCGCCACACCAATTCGCGCGCGTATTCGTTCTGCTTATCCACGGCCAGCCGCATGCCCAGCCCGAATTCCGCGTTGTCCTCGAACAGAGAGTTGGACCATGATGGCCCGCGCCCCGCTTCGTTCACGCAGTACGGCGTGGTGGGCAGGTTG
>DAIDHN010000107.1:359-838 GCA_027459665.1 Chthonomonadaceae bacterium
CGTAGATCGACGAGCAGCCGGTCGCATTAGCGATCAACGTGCGGTCGCCGAAAAGCTGGGTCATCAGCTTGATATACGGCGTTTCGCCGCATCCAGAGCATGCGCCCGAAAACTCGAAGAGCGGCTGCAGCAACTGCACGTCTTTGACCTGGTTCATGGCAAGCGCCTGCCGCTCGGTCTCCGGAATCTTCAGGAAGAAATCCCAGTTCGCGGCTTCCGCTTCGCGGAGCGGCGGCTGCGCCACCATGTTGATGGCCCGGTGTTTCACTTCGCTCTTGCTCTTGGCCGGGCACACCTGCACGCACAATGTGCAACCGGTGCAATCCTCGGGCGCCACTTGCAGGGTGTACTTCCGGTCCTTCATGTCCTTCCAGCGCGCCGGAACGGCCTTGAATGTGGCCGGCGCGCCTTCGGCATACTTGGCGTCGTAAACCTTCGCCCGGATTACACTGTGGGGGCACACCAGCACGCATTTGCCG
>DAIDHN010000108.1 GCA_027459665.1 Chthonomonadaceae bacterium
TTCTGGGGGTCATCCTGACAGTTCTGTATCTCCGTAGGGTATTCTGGCGGTAGTTTGAAGGAATGCGATGGATCCTTTGGATTGTACTACTGGAACACTACAACAACGGCTTCAACTGCACCTGTGTGCGGTGCGATCTCCTTCAGCCTGTGCGGGTATTCGGCTCCAGTAACAGAGTCGATGCCAAGAATATGCCGCCCAGCCGCCTCATAGTGCTTGTAGTCCTGAAACTCCACTGCTTCAGTGGGACGAGTGTAAACAACAAATTCGTCGTATTCTTCCTGTGATGGAAGTGCGGTTGCATTCACCGGAGAGACCAGCGAAGGGCCAATATTCCAGGTACCCCCTGCCGAAAACCCGACAGCTTCGCAGTTTACACTAAAGCCGATACTCACCGGAAACGATTCGGTGATTTGGCCATATCTGCTGGTAAGCTGCCCTGCAACGACAGGGGTAGGCTGCATTCTGTTTCTGCTAAAAACAGCGCGCCGTGCGTTGTCACTTGCCGTGTGCCCTACCCCTTGCGTTTGGCGGGAGACAAAAGCACATCGGTTCATCTACATTAACTCCCTTGCATTATAGTATCAAGACTTTCAAGAGGCTACAGCAAATGCCGCAGCAGCAAAGGCAGTCACGCCTGTCTCCAGCCCACATCGCGTTGCCCGGGTTAACCTTGTGCTGCAGAAAGCGGCTATGCCTGCAGCGTGTAAAAACAGGGGTACTACTGCTTATAAGCATATCAGCATTTTTTTCTTGCGTCAACAATTTTTTGCAAAAAAAATGCAGATTGTTTGCTTCTGC
>DAIDHN010000109.1 GCA_027459665.1 Chthonomonadaceae bacterium
TCGTCGATGTCGGCGGCGGACCTCATGGCCGTGCTGCTGGCCTCGCACCTGCGCTTCGACGTCGCCGAGCCGCGGGCGGTCGAGAACGATCGACTCATCTTCTCCAAGGGACACGCCGCACCGCTGCTGTATGCCGTCCTCAAGGCGGCGGGCGCCATCTCCGACGAGGAGCTCCTGACGCTGCGCAAGCGTGGCAGCCGCCTCGAGGGACATCCGACCCCCGTCCTGCCGTACGTCGAGGTGGCCACGGGATCGCTCGGGCAGGGGCTCGCCGTGGCGGTGGGCATGGCGCTGGCGGCCAAGCGCCTCGGCTCGGTCGACAGCCGCTTCTGGGTGCTGCTCGGCGACAGCGAAATGGCCGAGGGCAGCATCTACGAGTCGTTAGAGACGGCCGGGTTTTACCGGCTGGGTCGCGTCGTGGCGCTCCTCGACATGAATCGCCTCGGACAGCGCGGGCCGACGATGCTCGAGTGGGACGGCGAGGCGTACGCCTCGCGCGCCCGCGCGTTCGGCTGGGAGGCGTGCGTTCTCGACGGGCACGACGTGACCGCCATCGACGCGGCGTACACGGCGGCCGAGCGAGCCTCCCGTCCGACGCTCGTGGTCGCTCGGACGAAGAAGGGCGCAGGAGTCTCGTTCCTCGAGGACCGGGAGGGCTGGCACGGAAAGGCGCTCACCGGCGAGCAGGCCGAGCGCGCGCTCGCGGAGCTCGGGTTCGCGGGGCGCGCGCCGTCTCGCGTCGTGCGCCCGGCGAGGCCCCGGGGCGTCC
>DAIDHN010000110.1:0-306 GCA_027459665.1 Chthonomonadaceae bacterium
CGTAAGCTTTGCGGGTGGCTTCTTTATTGCCAAGGGCGTATTCCGGCATTTTTGCCGATGGATTGCTCGCTATGACAGCAGGCTTGAGGTCCTGAGGTTTTGCTACGGCGATGACCATGTTGGTGGGAGCGCCGAGTTCAGCCAGGGCTTTGGCTTCTTCGTCTTTGTTGAGAGCTTTGCCATGCCAGTTGTCTTTGTTGGCAAGAAATGAGACACCATGACCTTTTTCGGTTTTAGCGATGATGCACGTGGGCTTGTCCTGGGCGATGGCCTGCTGATAGGCGGCATCCACCGCACTGACGCTGT
>DAIDHN010000110.1:316-619 GCA_027459665.1 Chthonomonadaceae bacterium
AATTTCAATGGCGTGCCAACCAAAAGCCCTCGCGCGTGCGGCGTAGGCGGCGCTGTTCCATCCGAGGTCTGTTTCGCCGCGTTGGCCCAGACGGTTCATATCAATAATGGCGATAAGATTGTTCAGGTTGTAATGCGAGGCTTTATCGAAGGCTTCCCAAACAGAACCCTCGGCCATTTCGCTGTCGCCCAGCAGCACCCAAACGCGGTAGGGGAGCTTGTCAACATATTTAGCGTTCAGTGCCATGCCGACGCCGATGGGCAGCCCCTGGCCCAGTGAGCCGGTGGCAACATCCACCCATTT
>DAIDHN010000111.1 GCA_027459665.1 Chthonomonadaceae bacterium
TGCGGTCACTTTCTCGAACGCGCTCTCCATCGCGTTCGGCGAGGAGAGCCCCTGAACGGCGACGGCCTGGCTCCACTGAAACGCGAGGCCTTCGATCGAGTTGGCGTTGAATTCGAGCTGCGAGATCTCGCGCTGCTTCGCCGCTTGCACGAGGTCGTCGGGAACACCGGTCTTCTTATACGCCTCGATGACCGAGCGGATCTCCTGATCGATCACCTCGGGTTTGACCGCGACCGGTACGATGCCGTAGGCGAGGCCAAGGCTCGTCTTGCTGTACGATTGCATTTGGAAGCCGGTCTGCAGCGCTTTACCTTCGGCTGCGAGCGCGAAGAGATCGCTGCGCTGACTGCTGAGCACATCGGAGAGAATCTGCGCGGCCGCATAGTCGGGGCTATCGTAGCCGGGCATGCGATAGCCGAGCAGCACGAGCGTGAACGGAAGATCCGAGGTGTCGCGGAAGACTTTCCCGGTCAGCGACTGCATTTTGACGACCGGACGCGCGGGAAGTTTGGCCGCCGGCCAGTTGCCGAAGATCTTCTTCACTTGTGCGATCGTGGACGGACCGTCGACATCGCCGACGATCACGTACACGGCATT
>DAIDHN010000112.1 GCA_027459665.1 Chthonomonadaceae bacterium
GTGCCTGCTCCAGATACCCACATGCGGCAGGGTAGTCGCCGGTTAGTCGAGCTACATTACCGAGGTTGTTCAGACAGGCAGCCTCACCATTACGGTTTCCTATCTCCCGGTAGAGGCCAAGCGACTGCTCCAGGTACCCGCGTGCGGCAGGGTGGTCGCTGTTACACAGCGCTGTATGCCCCAGGAGCATCAGGCTGTTTGCCTCGCCACCACGGTTTCCTATCTCCCGGTAGAGGCCAAGCGACTGCTCCAGGTACCCGTGTGCCGCAGGGTAGTCGCCGGTACGCATCGCTACATTCCCCAGGTTATTCAGACCGTTTGCGTCGCCATTACGGTCTCCTATCTCCCTGTTCATAGCCAATGCCTGCTCAAAGTACTCGCGTGCGACAGAGTAGTCGCTCTTCTCCAGTGCTACAACCCCAAAACCGTACAGACAGCCTGCCTCGCCATTGTGGTTTCCCATCTCCCGGAAGATAGCAAGTGCCTGCTCCAAATACCTGCGTGCGGCAGGGTAGTCGCTCTGCCGAGTGCACATGCACGCTGCACAATACAGTGCGCCACCAACTGCTATAGCATTC
>DAIDHN010000113.1 GCA_027459665.1 Chthonomonadaceae bacterium
GAGCTGTTCCGCCGCATGCCGGCCGCGCCGGGGGCGCAGGCCGCGGCGGTGCCGGACTACGAGGTGATGGAGGGGTGGTCCGGCTCCACCCGGGGGGCGCGCTCCTGGGCCGAGCTGCCGGCGCAGGCGGTGAAATACGTGCGCCGGATCGAGGAACTGACCGAGGCGCCGGTCACGCTGCTGTCCACCTCACCCGAGCGGGACGACACCATCCTGGTGCGCGACCCGTTCGAGGGGTGAGGCGGGGGCGGAGGGGGTTTCCTCCGCGTGCGGGTCTTGGTATAGGGCGCGGCCGGTTGGCCAGGGCGACAGTGTCGCCCCGGCGGTCGGGGCGGGCGCATAGCTCAGTTGGTAGAGCAGCTGACTCTTAATCAGCGGGCCGTAGGTTCGAGTCCTACTGCGCCCACCAAGCAAATCAATAGCTTGGTGGAATTCCCGAAAAGGCCGCTACGACCCCAGGAATCACTTGGGGATCACCGGCGGCAAGCGCCGGGTCGATAGACTGGGCGGGGACCTGGTGCAAAGCAGCCCCAAAGTGCGACCGCCTGCCGGGAATGACAACAAAACCGTGATATAT
>DAIDHN010000114.1 GCA_027459665.1 Chthonomonadaceae bacterium
TCCGAGGTGACTGGCGCTTCGCTGGCGACGCCTACTCTGCAGGTGGTAGTAAACCCGCTGCTGCGACCGCCCTCGCCGGTTGCGCGCCGGGCGATTTTGGCGGTTCAACGGTTGAAGGCCGACTATGTTCGGTTTGTGCCCTGGCTGCCATATCCGCAATTGGCGGTGGCCGAATTATATCCGCCATCGCAGGGAAAGACTTTTTGGGATTTTAAGCTTATTGATCCCATGGTGCGGGCATTCATGCATGCATCGGATGATCGGCCGGTGATCATGAATTTCAGCACCATACCTGAATGGATGTTCAAAACAAAGAAGCCGGTGACTTGGCCAAAGAATCCGGACCAGGTGACGTGGAATTATGAGCAGGGTACACAGCTTCGCGATGCAAGCCTTAAGACGCTGACCGGGTATTATGCACGATTGGTGAGTTGGTATACGCGCGGTGGCTTTCGCGATGAGTATGGTCGCTGGCATGCTTCGGGCTATCACTATAAATTTGCCTGGTGGGAAGTGCTCAACGAGGTAAACTTTGAGCACCATATGAACGTTCAGGAGTATACCCGC
>DAIDHN010000115.1 GCA_027459665.1 Chthonomonadaceae bacterium
GCGGTTAAAAGTCGCGGTTGACACCACAACCGGACTGGTAACGCTATCGTTTCCATTCCACAATGGTGCGGTTAAAAGATTCTATCCTGCTGTGGGGGTTCTGTAACCATGCCGGTTTCCATTCCACAATGGTGCGGTTAAAAGCGGTAGACTACAATCAGAACTACGTAAGCCTGCCTTGTTTCCATTCCACAATGGTGCGGTTAAAAGGGCCCTCATTCGGCACGCTCCGGCCCCGTTTACTCAGGTTTCCATTCCACAATGGTGCGGTTAAAAGTGGAACGGGGTTCCAGTCTACACTGCGCCAAAGCGGTTTCCATTCCACAATGGTGCGGTTAAAAGTTGCGCGCTGCCATTGAGGAGCTTGAATGGCAGCTGAGTTTCCATTCCACAATGGTGCGGTTAAAAGCAGGTGAGCGTGTAGGCAGGTGAGCGGTGAGCGGTGAGGTTTCCATTCCACAATGGTGCGGTTAAAAGCTTGTGTGATGACTACAGCTGGCCGGTTTCCTTGAACGTTTCCATTCCACAATGGTGCGGTTAAAAGACAGTGCGCTGCGGGGCTTGAC
>DAIDHN010000116.1:0-284 GCA_027459665.1 Chthonomonadaceae bacterium
AGATGACGGACATTCAGTCCGCCGGGTTACCCCATTCGGCTACCCCGGGTTCATAGGATGTTTGCTCCTCACCCGGGCTTTTCGCAGCTTACCGCGGCCTTCTTCGTCGGATAGCTCCAAGGCATCCACCATGGACCCTTTCTCGCTTGACCATATTATCAATTCACCCTTCCCTATGCATGTTAAAGAACAACCAATTACAAAAGAAAAAACGCTTTCGCGTTATGGACCAGAGAAGATTTGAACTTCTGACCCCCGCCTTATCAGAGCGGTGCTCTAACCAG
>DAIDHN010000116.1:294-565 GCA_027459665.1 Chthonomonadaceae bacterium
CAGCTGAGCTACTGGTCCGTAACCTCTTTCAAGGTTAAAAGAAACTTAGGGGAGAGAGTTTTTGGGCAAAAAAGCCTTTCGTCATTGCGCTTGGCTGACTAACCAAGCTTACCTTTCTCGTAGAAAGGAGGTGATCCAGCCGCACCTTCCGGTACGGCTACCTTGTTACGACTTCACCCCCCTTACCAAGCATACCTTAGACGCCGACCCCCTTTGCAGGTTAGTCTAGCGGCTTTGGGTATCCCCAACTCGGGTGGTGTGACGGGCGGTG
>DAIDHN010000117.1 GCA_027459665.1 Chthonomonadaceae bacterium
TTCCCGCGACGAAATTCTCCACGCCCTCGACCAAGTGATCGACCCGGTGTCGGGCCGCTCGGTGGTGCAACAGAACATGATCGCGGGCCTCCAAACGCGGGCAGGCCATGTGAGCTTTGCCCTGGAAGTGCCGCCCGATCAGGGGCCCAAAGCCGAGCCGCTGCGCAAAGCTTGTGAGCAGGCCGTGGCGAAACTGAAAGGCATCCTTTCGGTCAGCGCCGTGCTCACCGCGCATCGCCCGCAACCGGCGCCGCCGCGGCCGCCGTCCCAGGCGATCCAAGGCGTCGCCAACATCATCGCCGTGGCAAGCGGCAAGGGCGGGGTGGGGAAATCCACGGTCGCGGTCAATCTGGCGCTGGGCCTGAGCCGGCTTGGCCTCAAGGTCGGTCTTCTCGACGCCGACATTTATGGACCGTCCCTGCCCAGGCTTCTGGGCATTCGTCACAAGCCCGACAGCGACGGCAAGAAGATCAAGCCGATCGAGAAATTCGGCCTCAAGACCATGTCCATCGGCTTTCTGGTGAAGGAAGACGAAGCC
>DAIDHN010000118.1 GCA_027459665.1 Chthonomonadaceae bacterium
CTCCATGGGAATGCCCGTGACCACTCCCATGACGAAGTTGATGCCGAAGATGCGGCCCCAGAAACGCGCCGCGCGATCCCAGTCTTCGCTGCCCGTGCGGAGCGCTACCGTCTTGAGAACGACGATCAGCAGGGCCAGACCCATGGTGAGCTGTGGAAACAGGTAGTGAAAAGTGACAGTGAAGGCAAAATGCAGCCGGTCAATAATCTCGGCGCTCATCGAAAGCCTCCTTGTGCGGGGCGCGAGCAGCAAATGAGTAGATGCTGTACCCGGAGGTTGAGTTCAACAATCAAATATAGGTGGCCCGCCGAACTTTTCCGAAAAGAATCGGATTGCGGACCTCCATACTCGAAACGGAATTCTAGCTCTTACGGTAACTTAAGTGATTGGCGCAAGCAAACTCTACTCTCATGGATTCGCACGGCAATCGCATTTGGAATCATAACCACGAGCAATCGCCGCTTTGAAAGGATCCGCTTGCAAAATCTCCCTCTCTGCTCTGCCGATGATT